>NZ_BAABAQ010000056.1:0-503 GCF_039537505.1 Streptosporangium oxazolinicum | reverse complement strand
CGTACGGCCTGCGCAGGCCGATCGCCCGGCGGGCGCCCGCGTCCCAGACCAGCGACATCACCGCGAAGGCGACGAGGAAGAAGACGCCCGACCACTTCACCGCGCACGCCGCGCCCAGGCACACCCCCGCCGCGATCCGCCACGGCCGCAGCCCCAGGCCGGGGCCATGGTCGCTGAGCGGCGAGGTCTCGTACCAGGAGACGAGTCGTCCGCGCGCCTGGTCGCGGTCGGCCACCAGGCAGGCGAAGGCCGCCAGCACCCAGAACATCAGGAAGATGTCGAGCAGCGCGGTCCGTGACAGCACGAGATGGAGCCCGTCCAGCGCGAGCAGCAGCCCGGCGAGGCAGCCCAGCATGGTCGAGCGGGTCATCCGGCGGGCGAGCCTGGCCAGGATCAGGATCGACAGCACCCCGACCACGGCACCGGCGAACCGCCAGCCGTAGGGGTTCATCCCGAAGATCTGCTCGCCCAGGCCGATCATCCACTTGCCCAGCGGCGGGTGG
>NZ_BAABAQ010000055.1:0-505 GCF_039537505.1 Streptosporangium oxazolinicum | reverse complement strand
GGGGGCCGGGGATCGATCATCGGGTCGATCCTGGGTCTGCTGATCTTCACCGTGATCACGAACCTGTTCATTCTCAACGGGCTCAACACCAGCGACCAGCTGGTGGCCAAGGGCCTGATCATCGTGGCGGCCGTGCTGCTCCAGCGACGTTCCCTGCGCTCCCCTACCTGATCGTCATCCCTTAACACATCAAGGAGAAATCACATGTCCAACCCATTAGCTCGTAGGGGTTTCCTCGTCGGCGGTGCGGTTATCGGTGCGGGTGCGCTGGTGACGGCGTGCACGGGTAACGAGGCGCCGGCTCCGGCCGCTGCTTCTGCTCCGGCTCCGGCTCCGGCCGCGACCGGTGGGAACGACGCCCCCGGTGACAAGGTCGTTATCGGGTTCTCGGCGCCGGCGGCCGATCACGGGTGGATCGCCGCGATCGCGAAGAACGCCGAGGCCGCGGCCAAGGAGTACTCCGATGTGGAGTTCAAGCCGGTCGAGCCGACCAATGACATCAACG
>NZ_BAABAQ010000054.1:0-511 GCF_039537505.1 Streptosporangium oxazolinicum | reverse complement strand
TCTCCAGTGAGGTTCCCGAGGTGCTGGGGCTGGCCGATCGGGTGCTGGTTCTGCGGGAGGGCCGGGTCATTCGTGAGGCCGGTGCCGGTGAGCTGGACGAGCACGCCGTCCTCGACATGATCATGGAAGGAAGTCCGGTATGAGCGAGCCTCGGCTGCCGTCTGTCGACGAGCAGGTGCGAGTGGAGAAGCAGGCCCGTAAACCCGTCGCGGGGGAGGGGCCGCTGGCCAGGCTGGGCAGTGTCCCGCACCTGGGCCTGGTGATCGCGCTGGTGTTGCTGGCGGCGGTGGGCCTGGTCACGGTGCCCGACACCTTCGCCACCGCCTCGAACATGGTGAGCATCCTGTCGCTGGCCGCGACCATCGGGGTGATCACGGTCGGTGCGACGTTCGTGATCATCGGTGGGGGTATCGACCTGTCGGTGGGCGCGATCATGGCGTTGGCGTCGGTGTGGGCGACCACGCTGGCCACCCAGTCCTACGGCCCGTTCGTGATGATCGTGTGCGCGGTG
>NZ_BAABAQ010000053.1:0-536 GCF_039537505.1 Streptosporangium oxazolinicum | reverse complement strand
TCCCCGATCTCGCGGATCTCCTCCAGCCGATGCGAGATGTAGACCACCGCCACCCCCTGCGCGGTCAGCTCCCGGATGATCCGGAACAGGTTGCCCACCTCGTCATGGGCCAGCGCCGCCGACGGCTCGTCCATAATGATCAACCGGGTGTCGTGCGACAACGCCCGCGCCATGCTCACCACCTGCTTGGCCGCCGGAGACAACCGCCCCACCTCCGTCGACGGGCGAATCTCCGCATGCCCCAGCCGGGCCAGCAACTCCCGCGTCGCCTTCGCCGCCTCCCCCCGGCCCACGAACCCCATCCGGGACGGCTCATGACCCAAGAACACGTTCTCGGCCACACTCAACCCGTCCACCAGGTCAAGCTCCTGGTACATCGTGGAGATCCCGAGCCTGATCGCCGTGATCGGGCTCGACAGCCGCACCTCCTCACCGTTCAACGTGATCGTCCCCTCGTCGGGCTGGTGAGCGCCCGCCAAGGTCTTGATCAAAGTGGACTTCCCGGCGCCGTTCTGGCCGAGCAGGCAGTGCACCTC
>NZ_BAABAQ010000052.1:0-537 GCF_039537505.1 Streptosporangium oxazolinicum | reverse complement strand
TCCATGATCATGTCGAGGACGGCGTGCTCGTCCAGCTCACCGGCACCGGCCTCACGAATGACCCGGCCCTCCCGCAGAACCAGCACCCGATCGGCCAGCCCCAGCACCTCGGGAACCTCACTGGAGACCAGCAACACCCCGATCCCCTCGTCGGCCAGCCGCCGCACCACCGCGTACAACTCCGCCCGAGCCCCCACATCCACCCCGCGGGTCGGCTCGTCCAAAAGCAACAACTTGCGGTCGTTCAGCAACCACCGGGCCAGCACCGCTTTTTGCTGGTTACCGCCCGACAACGTCTTGATCGGCCGCTCCGGATCAGCGGGCCGGATATCCAGCGCCCGCACCATCTCCCGCGCGTCAGCCGCCTCCCGGCGCCGGTCCATCCACCCCAGCCGCGAATACCGGCCCAAACTCGCCAGGCTGATGTTGCGCGAGACGCTCTGGTCCAGCAGCAACGCCTGCGCCTTACGCTCCTCGGGCGCCAACCCCATGCCCAGCCGCACCGCACCGGTCGTACCACCACCCCGGCGCACCGGC
>NZ_BAABAQ010000051.1:0-538 GCF_039537505.1 Streptosporangium oxazolinicum | reverse complement strand
CCTGATGCCAAGGCATCCACCGTGTGCCCTAAAAAACTTGGCCACAAAGATGCTCGCGTCCACTATGCAAATCTCAAACAACAAACAGCGACCACACCAGACCCGCCACCAGACACCCAGGAAACCCCTGAGCCGATGTGACAGACGGCTGGTCCCGCACGAGGCCAAACAGACACCCACCCCGAACCCGGGGCAGACACCCAGGGCCACCACCAACCGGCAGCAGCCCCGAGACATGGTCCGTTTCCTCAGGACCCAACAGTGTGTTCGAACCCGCTCAACCCCTGACACCGTCGTTCCCACTCCCTCACGCGGAGGGCGGTACTAGCCGGTCAGCGATCATGCTGATCCGAGTAGCCAGTGCTCCACTAATGAGCGTGCCGCGCAGGGAACACTCGCCCCTGACCGCGACGTAGACCCCACAGCTTGCGCTGTGAAGGCCGGTGCTCCTTAGAAAGGAGGTGATCCAGCCGCACCTTCCGGTACGGCTACCTTGTTACGACTTCGTCCCAATCGCCAGCCCCACCTTCGACCGCTC
>NZ_BAABAQ010000050.1:0-578 GCF_039537505.1 Streptosporangium oxazolinicum | reverse complement strand
CGTTGATGTCATTGGTCGGCTCGACCGGCTTGAACTCCACATCGGAGTACTCCTTGGCCGCGGCCTCGGCGTTCTTCGCGATCGCGGCGATCCACCCGTGATCGGCCGCCGGCGCCGAGAACCCGATGACGACCTTGTCACCGGGGGCGTCGTTCCCACCGGTCGCGGCCGGCACCGGCGCCGAAGCCGCCGCGGCCGACGGCGCCGGCGCCTCGTTCCCCGTGCACGCCGTCACCAGCGCACCCGCACCGATAACCGCACCGCCGAGCAGGAAACCCCTGCGCGCGACGTTCTCTGTCATGATCTTGCTCCTTCTTGGGGGTGAATCTCTTGGGGGGTGAAACGTGGGGGGTTGGGTGGGCGTGTGAGGCGCCCCTCGATCTCCTGACCGGCCCGTGGGGCGCGGTCTAGGTTCGTGATTCGAGACTGCGCCGCTGGAGCAGCACGGCCACCACGATGATCAGGCCCTTGGCCACCAGCTGGTCGCTGGTGTTGAGCCCGTTGAGAATGAACAGGTTCGTGATCACGGTGAAGATCAGCAGACCCAGGATCGACCCGATGATCGATCCCCGGCCCCC
>NZ_BAABAQ010000049.1:0-578 GCF_039537505.1 Streptosporangium oxazolinicum | reverse complement strand
ACTCGCCAGGCTGATGTTGCGCGAGACGCTCTGGTCCAGCAGCAACGCCTGCGCCTTACGCTCCTCGGGCGCCAACCCCATGCCCAGCCGCACCGCACCGGTCGTACCACCACCCCGGCGCACCGGCTTACCCTCCAACACCACCTCGCCGGAGAAGCGCCGCGCCCCGTACACCGCCTCGATGATCTCCGAACGGCCCGAGCCGACCAGACCGGCCAGCCCCACGATCTCCCCCGCCCGCACCGAGAACGACACGTCCGAGACGACCCCGGGCACGGTGAGGTGCTCGACCCGCAGCACCTCGTCCCCGGCGGCGGGTTCCGCGCGGCGCGGCGGGAAGACGTACTCGACGTTGCGGCCGGTCATCAGCGAGACCACCTGCGAGGTCGGCGTCTCCTTCGCCGGCAGGCCCACCGCGACCGTACGGCCGTCCTTGAGCACCGTCACCCGGTCCCCGATCTCGCGGATCTCCTCCAGCCGATGCGAGATGTAGACCACCGCCACCCCCTGCGCGGTCAGCTCCCGGATGATCCGGAACAGGTTGCCCACCTCGTCATGGGCCAGCGCCGCCGACGGCT
>NZ_BAABAQ010000048.1:0-584 GCF_039537505.1 Streptosporangium oxazolinicum | reverse complement strand
AGCCGTCGGCGGCGCTGGCCCATGACGAGGTGGGCAACCTGTTCCGGATCATCCGGGAGCTGACCGCGCAGGGGGTGGCGGTGGTCTACATCTCGCATCGGCTGGAGGAGATCCGCGAGATCGGGGATCGGGTGACGGTGCTCAAGGACGGCCGTACGGTCGCGGTGGGCCTGCCGGCCAAGGAGACGCCGACCTCGCAGGTGGTCTCGCTGATGACCGGCCGCAACGTCGAGTACGTCTTCCCCAAGCGGCCCGCCCCCGGCAGCCACGACGGCAAGGCGGAGGTGCTGCGGGTCCGTGAGCTGAGCATCCCCGGCCGCGTCTCGGACGTGTCGTTCTCGGTGCGGGCGGGGGAGATCGTGGGGCTGGCCGGTCTGGTCGGTTCGGGACGTTCGGAGATCATCGAGGCGGTGTACGGGGCGCGGCGCTTCTCCGGCGAGGTGGTGTTGGAGGGCAGGCCGGTGCGCCGGGGTGGTGGTACGACCGGTGCGGTGCGGCTGGGCATGGGGTTGGCGCCCGAGGAGCGTAAGGCGCAGGCGTTGCTGCTGGACCAGAGCGTCTCGCGCAACATCAGCCTGGCGAGT
>NZ_BAABAQ010000047.1:0-608 GCF_039537505.1 Streptosporangium oxazolinicum | reverse complement strand
CAGTTCTTGAACGCCGCATACCCCGACGCGCGAAACCCCGCCCCCGCGCTGAACCCGTCGTTGACCTTCATGCCCTGCTTGAGCGCGGTGAGCAACGTGAACGTCTTGAACGTCGACCCCGCCTGAAACCCCACCCCACCCCCATGCGCGGCGTCCGCGACAAGGTTGTAGGACATCTCCTTCTTCGCCTTGTTATGGCCGTAGGTCCGGCTGGCCGCCATCGCCTTGATCGCCCCGGTCCCCGGCTGCACCAACGCCTCAGCCGCCGCCGGATTGTCCGACGGATACACCCACTTCCTGATCGCCTTGTCCGCCGCCGCCTGCATCCCCGGATCCAGCGTGGTCCTGATCGTCAACCCACCCCGGTTCAAGAACGCCTCCCGCGCCTTGGCCGTCTTGCCGAAATCAGGATTCCGCAACACCTCGTTGCGGGCGTAGAAACAAAAGTAGGGGTACTCGCTCGACTCACACCCGCCCGGCAGCTTCGTGCCCCTGTAGCCGAGCTTGGCGGCCTTGGCCTTCGCCGCCACCGCCGGGGTGATCTTGCCCAGCTCCGCCATCCGGTCCAGCACCACGTTGCGCCGCTTGAGCAACCGCTCCCGCTGCTT
>NZ_BAABAQ010000046.1:0-651 GCF_039537505.1 Streptosporangium oxazolinicum | reverse complement strand
CACCGCGCACACGATCATCACGAACGGGCCGTAGGACTGGGTGGCCAGCGTGGTCGCCCACACCGACGCCAACGCCATGATCGCGCCCACCGACAGGTCGATACCCCCACCGATGATCACGAACGTCATACCGACCGTGATCACCCCGATGGTCGCGGCCAGCGACAGGATGCTCACCATGTTCGAGGTCGTGGCGAAGGTGTCGGGCACCGTGACCAGGCCCACCACCGCCAGCAACACCAGCGCGACCACCAGGCCGAGATGGCGCGTCTCCCCGAAGCGGGCGAGCGGGCTCGCCGCGGCGGGTTTGCGGGCGGGTGCCTCGACGCGGTCGTGCTCGTCCACGGGCGGCTTCACCGGAGCACCGCCACGGCGGTCGGGGCTCCGGAACGGAGAGAGATGGCGTCCATGAAGACCTGTCGGTTCCTTTCGCTAGTCCCGGCGCGTCCGGCGCTCCCGGGGTTCCCGGCGTGCCCGGGGTTTTCGGGGAATCCGGGGAGGAAGGCGGTCACAGGGCACTCCCCTCCATGATCATGTCGAGGACGGCGTGCTCGTCCAGCTCACCGGCACCGGCCTCACGAATGACCCGGCCCTCCCGCAGAACCAGCACCCGATCGGCCAGCCCCAGCACCTCGGGAACCTCACTGGAGA
>NZ_BAABAQ010000045.1:0-652 GCF_039537505.1 Streptosporangium oxazolinicum | reverse complement strand
CTTCAAAGAAGAACTTTTCAGGGGTCATATTTGGTCGGGCATCTGTTCCTTCCTCGGCTACCGCCAGCAAGAAATCACTCTGTACTGGTCGCACGATAGCGCGAATGAGATCGGGCAGCGTCATGACAGGTAATTTCTCGGCCACCGAAAGCAGGTGATCGAAGCGCTTTTTTTCATTGCCGGTTGCTGCTTTCTCTTTCTTTTTTTGGTTCCAGAACATCACTTGCCGTGCCCTCCTTATCGTGATGATGATTTTCATTTTCTATGCAACCTACTTGAAATACAAGGCATTACCGATGTTTTTGTCGAAAAAATAAATGGAAAATCAAAATTAAAACAAGCACTTAGAGCATTCAAAAACATTGATTCTTTCGATGAAAAAGAAAGTATTTTTATTATATTAGATGCTGACACATCATTTTCTGACACAGAAAGATCAATAATTGCCACATTGCGAGAACTACAAATCTCCTCCCCCAGCTCGCATAACGAGATAGCTATGAATGGCAATACAAAAATTTCTTTCTTTATAATGCCAGGAAAAGACAAGCAAGGTGCCATTGAAGATCTGATAATTGAACACGCAAGCACTCGAGCGTTATATGAATACATAATAGAATTTTTCGAAAAAATTAAAAATAATAAAGATGAC
>NZ_BAABAQ010000044.1:0-691 GCF_039537505.1 Streptosporangium oxazolinicum | reverse complement strand
ACGTCCTTCATCGGCTCCTGATGCCAAGGCATCCACCGTGTGCCCTAAAAAACTTGGCCACAAAGATGCTCGCGTCCACTATGCAAATCTCAAACAACAAACAGCGACCACACCAGACCCGCCACCAGACACCCAGGAAACCCTGAGCCGATGTGACAGACGGCTGGTCCCGCACGAGGCCAAACAGACATCCACCCCGAACCCGGGGCAGACACCCAGGACCGCCACCAACCGGCAGCAGCCCCGAGACATGGTCCGTTTCCTCAGGACCCAACAGTGTGTTCAACCAGTCCCACCCGCGCGGCACCTCGTTCCCACTCCCTCACGCGGAGGGCGGTACTAGCGGTCCCGGCCGACGAGCCCGGTTGAGTAGCCAGTGCTCCACTAATGAGCATGCCGGGCGTGAGACGTTCGCTCACGAACACGGCGTAGACCCCACAGCTTGCGCTGTGAAGGCCGGTGCTCCTTAGAAAGGAGGTGATCCAGCCGCACCTTCCGGTACGGCTACCTTGTTACGACTTCGTCCCAATCGCCAGCCCCACCTTCGACCGCTCCCCCCAGACAAGTCCGGTTGGGCCACGGGCTTCGGGTGTTGCCGACTTTCGTGACGTGACGGGCGGTGTGTACAAGGCCCGGGAACGTATTCACCGCAGCGTTGCTGATCTGCGATTACTAGCGACTCCGACTTCAT
>NZ_BAABAQ010000043.1:0-719 GCF_039537505.1 Streptosporangium oxazolinicum | reverse complement strand
TTAGCTGACGGTGTTGGGCTGGGCGGACAGGAGGGTTTGGGACCAGCCGTTGGTGTCGACGGTGCCGTGGCCGGTGATGTCGTCGCCGTTGCCGTCGTGGGGGTTGAGGTCGCGGTAGCGGTAGAGGGCTCCGTTGGGCAGGTGGCCGTAGTAGACGCCGGCGCCGGGGGACATCAGGTGGCTCATGCCGTCCCAGGTGGCGTCTTTGAGCTGGTAGCGGTTGTAGCTTTCGATGCCGTTGATGCGGTAGGACAGCAGTAGTCCGGTGTCGGTGGTGCCGAGGATCCAGTTGGTGGCGGTGGTGGTGAGGGATTTGAGGGTGAAGCCTCGGCCGATGAGGGCGCTTCCGGAGATGTTGGCGCTGGTGGGTTTGGCGGTGTTGATGGCGTAGCGGCGTAGGACGCCGTCGGCGATGCCGAAGAGGTAGGTGCCGTCGAAGGCGAGGAGGTCGTGGGTGTAGCCGTTGGCGAGGTGGATGGGGGGTTCGAAGGACAGGCTGTTGTTGTTGGTGATGATGTCGACGCGGTAGAGCTTGCCTTCGGGGCCGTCCTCGGTGACCAGGAGGGTGTTGAAGTTGAGGGTGACCATGGCTTTGGGGGTGAATCCGAGGGTGGCGGTGGAGACCACGTTGCCGTGGGTGCGCCGGCCGGTGGCCGCGTCGATCGCGGCGTAGGTCAGTCGCCCGTCGGGCTGCACCCCGTACACCGAAACCTTGCCCG
>NZ_BAABAQ010000042.1:0-740 GCF_039537505.1 Streptosporangium oxazolinicum | reverse complement strand
CCACGATGATCAGGCCCTTGGCCACCAGCTGGTCGCTGGTGTTGAGCCCGTTGAGAATGAACAGGTTCGTGATCACGGTGAAGATCAGCAGACCCAGGATCGACCCGATGATCGATCCCCGGCCCCCGGTCAGCAGCGTGCCGCCGATGATGACCGCGGCGATCGCGTCCAGCTCGTACAGATCCCCATGGGTGGAGGAACCCGTCGTCGTCCTGGCCATAATCAACACCGCCGCGATACCGCAGCACAACCCCGACAGCGCGTACAACATCACGGTGTGACGACGCACGTCGATACCGGCCAGCCGCGCCGCCTCGGGGTTACCGCCCACCGCGTAGGTGCGCCGCCCGAACGTGGTGCGGTTCAACAGCACCCACCCGGCCGCCACCACCAGCACGAAGATGTAGACCAGCACCGGAATGCCCAGCACCCGGCTGGTCGACAACTCCACGATCATCTCGTTGCCCTGCTGCACCAGCTGGGTCCGCCGGTCCGACATCCGCTGCGCCAATCCCCGGGCGGCCACCAGCATCGCCAACGTGGCGATGAACGGCACCATCCGCCCGTACGAGATCAGCAACCCGTTGACCAGGCCCGCACCGGTCCCCACCAGCACCGCGCACACGATCATCACGAACGGGCCGTAGGACTGGGTGGCCAGCGTGGTCGCCCACACCGACGCCAACGCCATGATCGCGCCCACCGACAGGTCGATACCCCCACCGATGATCACGAACGTC
>NZ_BAABAQ010000041.1:0-746 GCF_039537505.1 Streptosporangium oxazolinicum | reverse complement strand
AACGCAGCCTCCCACGTCCTTCATCGGCTCCTGATGCCAAGGCATCCACCGTGTGCCCTAAAAAACTTGGCCACAAAGATGCTCGCGTCCACTATGCAAATCTCAAACAACAAACAGCGACCACACCAGACCCGCCACCAACACCCACCCACACCACACACACGAAGTGCGCACCGCGATGAGCTGGTTTGACAGGAGGCTGGTCCCGCACGAGGCCAAACAGACACCCACCCCGAACCCGGGGCAGACACCCAGGACCACCACCAACCGGCAGCAGCCCCGAGACATGGTCCGTTTCCTCAGGACCCAACAGTGTGTTCGAACCCGCTCAACCCCTGAAACCGTCGTTCCCACTCCCCGCGCGCCTCCGAAGAGACACACCAGGCGGTACTAGCCGGTCAGCGATCATGCTGATCCGAGTAGCCAGTGCTCCACTAATGAGCGTGCCGGGCGTGAGACGTTCGCTCACGAACACGGCGTAGACCCCCACACGTCCGAAGAGCGTGGGAGGCCGGTGCTCCTTAGAAAGGAGGTGATCCAGCCGCACCTTCCGGTACGGCTACCTTGTTACGACTTCGTCCCAATCGCCAGCCCCACCTTCGACCGCTCCCCCCAGACGAGTCCGGTTGGGCCACGGGCTTCGGGTGTTGCCGACTTTCGTGACGTGACGGGCGGTGTGTACAAGGCCCGGGAACGTATTCACCGCAGCGTTGCTGATCTGCGATTACTAGCGACTCCGACTTCAT
>NZ_BAABAQ010000040.1:0-763 GCF_039537505.1 Streptosporangium oxazolinicum | reverse complement strand
CAAGGATTCGCACATTGACAGCCTGAAACAGGCCATGCTCCTTCTTGAAAATCACCAGGCAAAATTAACTGAATCCCCGGCGGCATGGTGGAAATTCTGGAAAAAATCCTGACCCCGTCATGCTTCAGTTTTCCTCTCCGGCCATCCCAGGGAGTTCCTGAACCTTCCCAAAAATCGTCAGATCTCTGAACGCTCCTCACCACTAAAAATACCCACACCCCACGCAAAATTAAAATTTTGCAGATTCCTTATTTACAACAATGGGTTAATGAAAAATAAATGTGCGGTGATGTGTTACAAAGTGCAGATCCAAGTCGTGGACGACTCTATGGCGAATCGCTGACGAATTGCCCACGATTCATATGTGAATCACGCTTTATTATCATATAGTTATGATGAATCGACTCTTGATTCAATTCACGATTCGAATCGCCGGTGAATCGTGTGGTGAGTCGTCCGGCGACTTGCCATAACGTGATTGCCGGCCGTCGACGAACCCGATTCCTGAAGGTGCTGAAAACCGGTTTTCCGGCTGCGCCGGCAACGCTTCACGGCCACGCAATAAATTGCGTCCCCGTTCACCGTTTTCGGAGGAGAAGAACGCCGGAAACAGGACTTCCCCTGGCTGAATGGTGTGAATTTCCGCGCTATGCACTTGCGCGCATACTCATGCATGCCGTAAAAACAGAGCCTGCGCGTTTCTGGCGGGTTTTCGGGTGGTTTGTTGCCTGTTTTACCGGTTTCCCGTCAGAAACGTCCTGAG
>NZ_BAABAQ010000039.1:0-837 GCF_039537505.1 Streptosporangium oxazolinicum | reverse complement strand
GGGGTTTCAGTCTGAGGAGAAGGCGGCGTCGAAGGCGGTGGAGGGCGGGGTGATGGCGTTGAGCTTGCGGATGACGGCCAGGGCGTCGGGGGCGCCGTCCAGGCGGTCCATCCCGGCGTCCTCCCACTCGATGGAGATCGGTCCTGCGTAGCCGATGGCGTTGAGGGCGCGGAAGCAGTCCTCCCAGGGCACATCACCGCGGCCGGTGGAGACGAAGTCCCATCCGCGGCGCAGGTCGGCCCAGGGCAGGTGGGAGGCGAGGCGTCCGCGGCGGCCGTCGCCGGTGCGGACCTTGGCGTCCTTGCAGTCGACGTGGTAGATGCGGTCGGCGAAGTCGAGGATGAAGGCGACCGGGTCGATCTCCTGCCACACCATGTGGGAGGGGTCCCAGTTCAGGCCGAACGCGGGGCGGTGGCCGATGGCCTGCAGGGTGCGTACGGTGGTGTGGTAGTCGTAGGCGATCTCGCTGGGGTGGACCTCGTGGGCGAAGCGGACGCCGACCTCGTCGAAGACGTCCAGGATGGGGTTCCACCGGTCGGCGAAGTCGGCGTAGCCGTCTTCGATCATCTGGGGTGGGACGGGGGGGAACATGGCCAGGGTGTGCCAGATGGAGGATCCGGTGAAGCCGACCACGGTGTCGACGCCGAGTTTGGCGGCGGCGCGGGCGGTGTTCTTGATCTCTTCGGCGGCGTTGCGGCGGACCTGCTCAGGGTCGCCGTTGCCCCAGATGCGGGCGGGCAGGATGCCCTGGTGGCGGGCGTCGATGGGGTTGTCGCAGACGGCCTGGCCGACCAGGTGGTTGGAGATGGTGTAGACCGACAGGTTGTGCTTGGCGAG
>NZ_BAABAQ010000038.1:0-908 GCF_039537505.1 Streptosporangium oxazolinicum | reverse complement strand
GATAGTCGAAGCTTCTGGGAAGTTGCGCCGTAGACCGTGAGAGTCGGGTAGGCGAAATTGGTTGGACTGTTTGAGGGGATCCCAAGTAGCACGGGGCCCGAGAAATCCTGTGTGAATCTGCCAGGACCACCTGGTAAGCCTAAATACTCCCTGGTGACCGATAGTGAACAAGTACCGTGAGGGAAAGGTGAAAAGCGCCCCGGTGAGGGGTCGTGAAATAGTACCTGAAACCGTGTGCCTACAAGCCGTAGGAGCGTAAACGAAAGCTTGCTTTTGTTTGTGATGTGACTGCGTGCCTTTTGAAGAATGAGCCTGCGAGTTATGGTGTGTGGCGAGGTTAACCCGTGTGGGGGAGCCGTAGCGAAAGCGAGTCTGAAGAGGGCGTTTGAGTCGCATGCTGTAGACCCGAAGCGGAGTGATCTAGGCATGGGCAGGTTGAAGCGCGGGTAAGACCGCGTGGAGGACCGAACCCACCAGGGTTGAAAACCTGGGGGATGACCTGTGTTTAGGGGTGAAAGGCCAATCAAACTCCGTGATAGCTGGTTCTCCCCGAAATGCATTTAGGTGCAGCGTTGCGTGTTTCTTGCCGGAGGTAGAGCACTGGATGGCTAATGGGCCCGACAAGGTTACTGACGTCAGCCAAACTCCGAATGCCGGTAAGTGAGAGCGTAGCAGTGAGACTGCGGGGGATAAGCTCCGTAGTCGAGAGGGAAACAGCCCAGACCACCGACTAAGGCCCCTAAGCGTGTGCTAAGTGGGAAAGGATGTGGAGTCGCAGTGACAACCAGGAGGTTGGCTTAGAAGCAGCCATCCTTGAAAGAGTGCGTAATAGCTCACTGGTCAAGTGATTCTGCGCCGACAATGTAGCGGGGCTCAAGTACACCGCCGAAGTCGTGGCATTCACACAT
>NZ_BAABAQ010000037.1:0-931 GCF_039537505.1 Streptosporangium oxazolinicum | reverse complement strand
GTGAATCCGAGGGTGGCGGTGGAGACCACGTTGCCGTGGGTGCGCCGGCCGGTGGCCGCGTCGATCGCGGCGTAGGTCAGTCGCCCGTCGGGCTGCACCCCGTACACCGAAACCTTGCCCGCGGGCGCGCTGATGTGGGGAAGTATCGTGTTCACGATGATCTGCGCGTCAGCGGCCTGGACCTGGTAGCGGTCCGGGAAGGCCGACACCTGCACGCCCTGCGCCACCTCGCCGACCGGCTTCGTCTTCCAGCTGTCGTTCGGGTAGACCCGGAGCATCTTGTCGAGAAAGGCGTTGGTCGCCCACGTCGGGTTGAGCCGCTGGGACGCGCTCCCCCAGGATGCCCGCTGCTGGAACAACCCGAGGCTGTCGTGGTCGACCTCCTCGCTGATGTTCTGGATGCTGGTTTCCACGATGACCGTGGCGATGGCGATCACGGCCGCGCGGGCGTCCAGGCCGCGGTCCCGCACCGCCTTGATCACCATGCGCGCGCAGGACACGCGATAGGCGGACATGTAGCCGCGCATCTTGGCGCCCAGGGTGCTGTTGAGCTGCGTGGCCAGCGCCGCGTCGGTCGCCGTGGTGCCGTTGGAGTCACAGGCGGCGAGCTGGTAGGCGGCGTCGACGTCCGAGGCCGCGGGGGGCGTGGGGGGAACGGGTTCCGCCGTCGCGGGGTACGCGGTTCCCGACAGGCCGAAAACGGCGACGACGGTCGTGACCGTGATGGCGGCACGGGACAGGAGAGAACTGAACATGGGGAGGTTCCTTCACGAAGAGCGGCCACTACCGGCCGGGAGGAGGTGGGGGGTTAGCTGACGGTGTTGGGCTGGGCGGACAGGAGGGTTTGGGACCAGCCGTTGGTGTCGACGGTGCCGTGGCCGGTGATGTCGTCGCCGTTGCCGTCGTGGGGGTTGAGGTCGCGGTAGCGGTA
>NZ_BAABAQ010000036.1:0-977 GCF_039537505.1 Streptosporangium oxazolinicum | reverse complement strand
TCGGTGACGTTTTCGTGGAACGCCTCGACGGACAACGTGGGGGTGGCCTTCTATGACGTCTACCACGACGGCCAGCAGATGAAGACGGTGAGCGGCACCACGCTGTCCACCAGCCTCACCGTGGTCGCCGGGGCGACGTGGGGCCTGTATGTCAACGCGCGTGACGCCGCGGGTAATGTCTCGCAGGCGAGTACCACGGTGACGATCACTCCGCCGCAGTGTCAGGCCGACACCCAGGCGCCGAGTGCCCCGGCGCAGCTCACCGGCTCCGCCTCCGGCACCACGGTGACGCTGAGGTGGAGTGCGTCGAGCGACAACGTCGGGGTGCGGGCCTATGACGTCTACCGAGGTGGCGCCAGGGTCGGCACGGTCAACGGCACCCCGCCGGTCACCACGTTCGTCGACAGCGGGCTGGCGAGCACCACGGGCTATCAGTACTACGTGGTGGCCCGCGACGGGCAGGGTAACGCCTCGGCGCGCAGCAACACCGTGACGGTGAGCACCGGTGCGGCGTGCGGCAACCCGGTGTGCACGGTGACGCAGGTGGCGACCGACACCGACATCCCGTGGGGTCTGGTCACGCTTCCCGACGGCACGATCCTCTACGGTCGCCGTGATGCCGACGACATCGTCCGTCTCAACCCGGCCACCGGGGTGAAGACGAGTGTGGGCACCGTGCCGAACGTGTCGGGCACCGATGGTGAGGGCGGCCTGATGGGCCTGGAGATCTCGCCCGCCTTCAACAGTGACCGCTGGGTGTACATCATGCACACCTCGCCGAGTGACAACCGGATCGTGCGGATCAAGCTGGAGAACGACAGGCTCAACACCGCTACCGCCCAGGTCCTGGTCAGTGGGATCCTGCGTAACAAGTATCACAATGGTGGCCGTCTGCGGTGGGGTCCGGACGGCAAGCTGTACGCCGCCACCGGTGACGCGCAGAACGGCAACTACGCGCAGGACACCTCCAACCTGAG
>NZ_BAABAQ010000035.1:0-1060 GCF_039537505.1 Streptosporangium oxazolinicum | reverse complement strand
ATCGGGTTCTCGGCGCCGGCGGCCGATCACGGGTGGATCGCCGCGATCGCGAAGAACGCCGAGGCCGCGGCCAAGGAGTACTCCGATGTGGAGTTCAAGCCGGTCGAGCCGACCAATGACATCAACGCGCAGATCTCCGCGGTGGAGTCGCTGATCGCGGCCAAGGTCGCCGCGCTGGTGATCCTGCCCAACGACGGTCAGCAGCTCAACCAGATCGCCCGCCAGGCCTCCGACGCCGGGATCCCGGTGATCAACCTGGACCGGGTCTTCCCCGACAAGCTGTCGTACCGGACCTGGATCGGTGGCGACAACTACGGTATGGGGGTGGCGGCCGGTCACTACATCGGCAAGAAGCTCAAGGACAAGGGGGTGGCGAACCCGGTGATCCTGGAGATCCAGGGCATCGCGACGCTGCCGCTGACCCAGGACCGCAGCAAGGGGTTCGAGGACGCGCTGAAGACGTATGGCTTCAGTGTGACGGCCAAGCAGGACGCGCAGTTCACCGTGGAGTCGGGCACCAAGGTGGCCGCGAACCTGATGCAGGCGCACAAGAAGATCGACGCGATCTGGAACCACGACGACGACCAGGGGATCGGGGTGCTGGCCGCGATCAAGGAGGCCGGGCGCAGCGAGTTCTTCATGGTCGGCGGGGCCGGGTCGGCGAACGCGATGCGTGACATCCAGGCCGGCTCAGGGGTGTTGGAGGCGACGGTGACCTACAGTCCGACGATGGCGTCCTCGGCGATCAAGCTGGCGCGTCTGATCGCTCAGGGCAAGGGGATGAGTGACCTGGTGGAGAACCAGGTGCCTCAGTCGATCACGCTGGCGTCGGAGACGATCACCAAGGAGAACGTGGCCACCTACCTGCCGCTGGGATTCGAGTCTTGATGAGTCAGTCCGCCAGGCCGCCGCTCGGGGTCGGCATGGTCGGGTATGCCTTCATGGGCCGGGTGCATTCCCAGGCCTGGCGCAGTGTGGGGGCGTTCTTCGATCTGCCGGCCCGGCCGGTGATGGCCGCGTTGTGTGGCCGCTCAGCCGAGACGACGGCGGCGGCGGCCGA
>NZ_BAABAQ010000034.1:0-1125 GCF_039537505.1 Streptosporangium oxazolinicum | reverse complement strand
CTGCCGATGGGCTGTGCCGACTGCGGGCACGCGCCCTACGCGCACGGCTGTCCCGGCCAGGTCGCCGACCACGAGTACGCGCAGCCGACCGGCGCGCTGATGGCCGCGCGCCTCGACGCGCGCCGCCGCCTCGGACTCGGCCGCTCCCTGCCGACCTTCGAGCCCGACCCCGAGATCCCGGTGCGGCCGATTCCGCTGGTGCCCGCACCCCGCCAGGCCGAACCCGAGGCGACGCCACCGCGCACCCGGCCCGCCGGACGCACCGACACCCGCCGCCCGGCACCCCCCACCACCCGCCCGTACCGGCCGGTGGAGACGC
Organism: Streptosporangium oxazolinicum; assembly: GCF_039537505.1. NCBI lineage: Bacteria > Bacillati > Actinomycetota > Actinomycetes > Streptosporangiales > Streptosporangiaceae > Streptosporangium > Streptosporangium oxazolinicum. The sequence goes on along the minus strand of NZ_BAABAQ010000034.1, from coordinate 806 downwards.
GTGAGAGCCGCGCGATCCGCCTGGCGCTCGCCCGCGACCCCCTCGCCCACCGCCGGGCCCGCACCGTCGCCCGCGTCCACGAACACGGCACCCCGCCTCCGGGCACCGTCCTCGACCACCAGACCCTCCGGCCGGGGCCCGCCGTCGCCCCCGGCCGGGGCCGCTCCCCGGACGCCCCTCCAGTACGACGGCACGAGCCCCGGCGGGAGGTCGCGGCATGAACGCGATCCCACCGTGGGGCGACTTCATGAGCAGGCGCGGCGGCGTGTCTCCTTCCCACACACGCGCCGCCGCGCCGTCGGCCGACACCGAGAGCCAGGCCGTCACGCGAGCCACGGACCTGACCATCGTGCTCAGCGAGGTGTACGGCATCTCAGCCGACGTCCACGCGCTGCGCTCCGGCAACGCCGTCGTGTCCCTCTATCACGGGCTCCTGGCCTACACCGACGGCGAGAGGTTCTGGTGGACCGGCCCCAGGCTCAGCGACTCCGGCGCACCCGTGCTCAGCCCCGAGCTGACGCTGCCCGCCGCCGCCGAACAACTCGCCGAGCACTACGCGACCCTGCGCGACAGGAACCTCACCGCCACGCCGCCGCCCGCCGACGAACGCATGACCGATCACGCCGGGCCGGTCTAAGGAAGGAGGCAGACGTGATCCCATCACCCGGCACACCGGCGGGCGACCGGCTCGGCGCGGCCACCTGGCGGCCCGGCGCCATCACCGCCCTGCGGCACCTGCGCACGGTTTTGCACGACCACCGGATCTACCCGGCGATCTCCTACGACGAGGGCGAACCGCGCCTCGT
>NZ_BAABAQ010000033.1:0-1451 GCF_039537505.1 Streptosporangium oxazolinicum | reverse complement strand
ATGCCTTCATGGGCCGGGTGCATTCCCAGGCCTGGCGCAGTGTGGGGGCGTTCTTCGATCTGCCGGCCCGGCCGGTGATGGCCGCGTTGTGTGGCCGCTCAGCCGAGACGACGGCGGCGGCGGCCGAACAGATGGGCTGGGCCGCGGTGGAGACCGATTGGCGCAAGCTGATCGCCCGTGATGACGTGCAGATCGTGGACATCTGCACGCCGGGCGACTCGCACGCCGAGATCGCGATCGCCGCGCTGGAGGCGGGCAAGCACGTGGTGTGTGAGAAACCGCTGGCCAACACGGTCGCTGAGGCCGAGGCGATGGCTGAGGCGGCCCGGACGGCAGCGGCGCGGGGGGTGTATGCGATGGTGGCGTTCAACTACCGTCGGGTGCCGGCCATCGCACAAGCCGCCCGGTGGGTGGCCGAAGGCCGTCTGGGTGCGGTTCGGCATGTGCGGGCGCAGTATCTGCAGGACTGGATCGTCGATCCGGACTTCCCGCTGGTGTGGCGGCTGCAAAAGGAGCTGGCCGGCTCAGGGGCGTTGGGGGATATCGGCGCGCACATCATCGACACCGCGCAGTTCATCACCGGCCAGCGCCTCACGCAGGTCTCAGGGTTGACCGAGACGTTCATCACCCACCGTCCCATCGCCGGGGTCTCGGCCGGGCTGTCGGCCGATACCGGCAACGGGTCCGGGGCGCAGCTGGGTGAGGTCGATGTCGATGACGCGGCGGTGTTCATCGGCCGTCTCAGCGGTGGGGCGTTGGCGTCGTTCGAGGCGACCCGGTTCGCGACGGGGCGCAAGAACGCGTTGCGGATCGAGGTGAATGGGTCGAAGGCGAGTGTGGCGTTCGATTTCGAGGCGATGAACGAGTTGTGGTTCCATGATCACGCGTTGCCTGCTGAGGAGGCGGGGTTCCGCCGGGTGCTGGTCACCGAGGGCGGGCATCCGTACGCGGGGGCGTGGTGGCCGCCGGGGCATGGCCTGGGCTATGAGCACACCTTCACCCACGAGGTGAAGGACTTCGTCGAGGCGATCACCGCTGGTGTCGCTCCGTCTCCGTCGTTCGACGACGGGTTGAACGTTCAGCGGGTGCTGGCCGCGGTCGAACGCAGCGCCGCCGACCAGAGCCGTCTTACATCTGTGGAGGGGACATGACCAGGCCGATCACCTTGTTCACCGGCCAGTGGGCCGACCTGCCGTTCGAGGAGGTCTGCCGCCTGGCCTCGGGCTGGGGATACGACGGGCTGGAACTCGCCTGCTGGGGTGATCACTTCGAGGTCGACAAAGCCCTCGCCGATGACGACTACATCCCCCGCAAGCAGGAACTGCTCGCCAAGCACAACCTGTCGGTCTACACCATCTCCAACCACCTGGTCGGCCAGGCCGTCTGCGACAACCCCATCGACGCCCGCCACCAGGGCATCCTGCCCGCCCGCATCTGGGGCAACGGCGAGG
>NZ_BAABAQ010000032.1:0-1519 GCF_039537505.1 Streptosporangium oxazolinicum | reverse complement strand
GGGGTGGGGGATGGATTCCTTTGGTTGATGACACCCGCCCCTTCTTTGGGTGGTGGGTGGTTTCAGCTGGGTAGGACTGTTCAAGCATTGTTTGGAGAGTTTGATCCTGGCTCAGGACGAACGCTGGCGGCGTGCTTAACACATGCAAGTCGAGCGGAAAGGCCCTTCGGGGTACTCGAGCGGCGAACGGGTGAGTAACACGTGAGTAACCTGCCCCTGACTCTGGGATAAGCCCGGGAAACTGGGTCTAATACCGGATATGACACCTCCTGGCATCGGGTGGGTGTGGAAAGTTTTTCGGTCGGGGATGGACTCGCGGCCTATCAGCTTGTTGGTGGGGTAACGGCCTACCAAGGCGACGACGGGTAGCCGGCCTGAGAGGGCGACCGGCCACACTGGGACTGAGACACGGCCCAGACTCCTACGGGAGGCAGCAGTGGGGAATATTGCGCAATGGGCGAAAGCCTGACGCAGCGACGCCGCGTGGGGGATGACGGCCTTCGGGTTGTAAACCTCTTTCAGCAGGGACGAAGGTGACGTGTACCTGCAGAAGAAGCGCCGGCTAACTACGTGCCAGCAGCCGCGGTAATACGTAGGGCGCAAGCGTTGTCCGGAATTATTGGGCGTAAAGAGCTCGTAGGTGGCTTGTCACGTCGGGTGTGAAAGCTTGGGGCTTAACTCCAGGTCTGCATTCGATACGGGCTGGCTAGAGGTAGGTAGGGGAGAACGGAATTCCTGGTGTAGCGGTGAAATGCGCAGATATCAGGAGGAACACCGGTGGCGAAGGCGGTTCTCTGGGCCTTACCTGACGCTGAGGAGCGAAAGCGTGGGGAGCGAACAGGATTAGATACCCTGGTAGTCCACGCTGTAAACGTTGGGCGCTAGGTGTGGGGACCTTCCACGGTTTCCGCGCCGTAGCTAACGCATTAAGCGCCCCGCCTGGGGAGTACGGCCGCAAGGCTAAAACTCAAAGGAATTGACGGGGGCCCGCACAAGCGGCGGAGCATGTTGCTTAATTCGACGCAACGCGAAGAACCTTACCAAGGCTTGACATCGCCCGGAAAGCTCCAGAGATGGAGCCCTCTTCGGACTGGGTGACAGGTGGTGCATGGCTGTCGTCAGCTCGTGTCGTGAGATGTTGGGTTAAGTCCCGCAACGAGCGCAACCCTTGTTCAATGTTGCCAGCACGCTCCTTCGGGGGTGGTGGGGACTCATTGGAGACTGCCGGGGTCAACTCGGAGGAAGGTGGGGATGACGTCAAGTCATCATGCCCCTTATGTCTTGGGCTGCAAACATGCTACAATGGCCGGTACAGAGGGTTGCGATACCGCAAGGTGGAGCGAATCCCTAAAAGCCGGTCTCAGTTCGGATTGGGGTCTGCAACTCGACCCCATGAAGTCGGAGTCGCTAGTAATCGCAGATCAGCAACGCTGCGGTGAATACGTTCCCGGGCCTTGTACACACCGCCCGTCACGTCACGAAAGTCGGCAACACCCGAAGCCCGTGGCCCAACCGGACT
>NZ_BAABAQ010000031.1:0-1571 GCF_039537505.1 Streptosporangium oxazolinicum | reverse complement strand
ATGCCTTCATGGGCCGGGTGCATTCCCAGGCCTGGCGCAGTGTGGGGGCGTTCTTCGATCTGCCGGCCCGGCCGGTGATGGCCGCGTTGTGTGGCCGCTCAGCCGAGACGACGGCGGCGGCGGCCGAGCAGATGGGCTGGGCCGCGGTGGAGACCGACTGGCGCAAGCTGATCGCCCGTGATGACGTGCAGATCGTGGACATCTGCACGCCGGGCGACTCGCACGCCGAGATCGCGATCGCCGCGCTGGAGGCGGGCAAGCACGTGGTGTGTGAGAAGCCGCTGGCCAACACGGTCGCTGAGGCCGAGGCGATGGCTGAGGCGGCCCGGACGGCGGCGGCGCGGGGGGTGTATGCGATGGTGGCGTTCAACTACCGTCGGGTGCCGGCCATCGCGCAAGCCGCCCGGTGGGTGGCCGAGGGCCGTCTGGGTGCGGTTCGGCATGTGCGGGCGCAGTATCTGCAGGACTGGATCGTCGATCCGGACTTCCCGCTGGTGTGGCGGCTGCAAAAGGAGCTGGCCGGCTCGGGGGCGTTGGGGGATATCGGCGCGCACATCATCGACACCGCGCAGTTCATCACCGGCCAACGGTTGACCGAGGTCTCGGGGTTGACCGAGACGTTCATCACGCACCGTCCCATCGCCGGGGTCTCGGCCGGATTGTCGGCCGATACCGGTAACGGGTCGGGGGCGCAGCTGGGTGAGGTCGATGTCGATGACGCGGCGGTGTTCATCGGCCGTCTCAGCGGGGGTGGGCTGGCGTCGTTCGAGGCGACCCGGTTCGCGACGGGGCGCAAGAACGCGTTGCGGATCGAGGTGAACGGTTCCAAGGCGAGTGTGGCGTTCGATTTCGAGGCGATGAACGAGTTGTGGTTCCATGATCACGCGTTGCCTGCTGAGGAGGCGGGGTTCCGCCGGGTGCTGGTCACCGAGGGCGGGCATCCGTACGCGGGGGCGTGGTGGCCGCCGGGGCATGGCCTGGGCTATGAGCACACCTTCACCCACGAGGTGAAGGACTTCGTGGAGGCGATCACCGCTGGTGTCGCTCCGTCTCCGTCGTTCGACGACGGGTTGAACGTTCAGCGGGTGCTGGCCGCGGTCGAACGCAGCGCCGCCGACCAGAGCCGGTTGACGGCGATCGAGGAGGTATGACGGAGCCCGCCCCTCGTGGGGCGTACACCCCATGAGCGGGTCCCGTCACCCGCGTGGTGCGCGTGCGAGCTGAACTCGCGCACCACGCGGCCCACAATCTGTGACATGGAGGACATATGACCAGGCCGATCACCTTGTTCACCGGCCAGTGGGCCGACCTGCCGTTCGAGGAGGTCTGCCGCCTGGCCTCGGGCTGGGGATACGACGGGCTGGAACTCGCCTGCTGGGGCGACCACTTCGAGGTCGACAAAGCCCTCACCGACGACGACTACATCCCCCGCAAGCAGGAACTACTCGCCAAGCACAACCTGTCGGTCTACACCATCTCCAACCACCTGGTCGGCCAGGCCGTCTGCGACAACCCCATCGACGCCCGCCACCAGGGCATCCTGCCCGCCCGCATCTGGGGCAACGGCGAGG
>NZ_BAABAQ010000030.1:0-1646 GCF_039537505.1 Streptosporangium oxazolinicum | reverse complement strand
ACCACGTAGGAGGCGCACTTGTCGAGCTCGGCGGGCGCGCACCGCTGCCAGATCTCGGTGCCGCCCCCCATCAGGATCTTGTCGGCGTCCTTGACGACGTTGTGCTCGGCACCGAAGTTGAGCAGTGCCCAGGCGTCCTTGGCGTAGTACGTCTCGTCGAACATGACCGCGCGCGGGTGGCCGAGGTTCGTGAAGCGCAGGATCGCGCCGAACACCGTGACCAGCAGCGGACCCAGCCAGCCCCACAGGGCGCCACCGGGCATCGGCGGCACCAGCCGGTCGCGCGCCGAACCCTGCCGCCCGCCTGGCGGCTGGGGCTCCGGCTGCTCTGGCGCCTGATTGGTGAAGTCGGTCACGGCCACCCGGACATCGTACGGTCCTCTCACCACCCTCAGCCCGGGAAAAATCTGCCGGATGCCCAATTCTGGCACTTCTCCCCAGGCCGGGGGGCCATCCGGAATGCGGGAGGATGGAGCGGTGACGGACAACGGCAGGCTTGTGCTGGCAGGGGCTCCGATCGGGCAGGTGGGCGACGCCTCGCCCCGGCTGAGACTGGCGTTGGAGAGTGCCGACGTGGTCGCGGCGGAGGACACCCGGAGGCTGCGCCGCCTGGCGGGGGAGCTGGGCGCGGAGATCGGCGGCCGGGTCGTCTCCTACTACGACGCCAACGAGGCCGGGCGGGCCGCGGAGCTCCTCCAGGCCCTCCAGGACGGCAAGACCGTGCTGGTGATCACCGATGCGGGGATGCCCGGTGTGTCCGACCCCGGCTACCGCCTCACCCACCTGGCGGTCGAGGCGGGGATCACGGTCACCTCGCTGCCGGGGCCGTCCGCGGTGACCACGGCGCTGGCCGTCTCGGGGCTGCCCAGCGACCGGTTCTGCTTCGAGGGCTTCCCGCCGCGCAAGTCCGGTGAGCGCTCCCGCAGGCTCTCGGCCCTCGCGGAGGAGGAGCGCACGATGGTCTTCTTCGAGGCGCCGCACCGGTTGCACGCCGCGCTGGTGGCGATGGCGGAGGCGTTCGGCGCCGACCGGGCGGCGGCGGTCTGCCGGGAGCTCACCAAGACGTACGAGGAGGTGCGGCGGGGCGGTCTCGGGGAGCTGGCCGAGTGGGCGGCCGGGGGCGTCAAGGGGGAGATCACGATCGTCGTCGCGGGGTACGCCGGGCGGAGTCTGCCGCCGGTGATCGGGGACCTGGTCGAGGAGGTGGCCCGCAGGGAGGAGACGGGGGTGCCGAGAAAGCAGGCGATCGTGGAGGTGGCGAAGGCGGCGGGAATTCCCAAACGCGATCTTTATGACGCTGTCCATCGCGGCTGATTTATCACCATAATTGCCCGAATGGGATTGATACGGGATCGCCTCTTGCCGCCCATGCAGGGAAGCGTGGCCTGGGGTTGGCTGGGACCTTTGCTGGTCGCGGCGTTCGGAGGGGTCCTGCGTTTCGTCAATCTTGGGCGGCCGCACGCGGTCGTTTTCGACGAGACGTACTACGCCAAGGACGCCTGGACGCTGATCAACCACGGGGTGGAGCGGGCCTCGCTCGGCACCGTGGAGAACCCGATCGCCGATCGGATGATCATCGCGGGGAATACCGACTTCCTCGTCAAGTGCACGCCGCCGGAGGCCGACCCCTGCCCGCTCTACGTGGC
>NZ_BAABAQ010000029.1:0-2011 GCF_039537505.1 Streptosporangium oxazolinicum | reverse complement strand
TTGGGGGTGAATCCGAGGGTGGCGGTGGAGACCACGTTGCCGTGGGTGCGCCGGCCGGTGGCCGCGTCGATCGCGGCGTAGGTCAGTCGCCCGTCGGGCTGCACCCCGTACACCGAAACCTTGCCCGTGGGGTTGGGGCAGTTGCGGCTGGTGACGTTACGCCAGGTCTGGCCGTTCGCACCGCCGTAGGTGACACCGTCGAAGGTCGGCCTGACGCGCTCGGAGCCGGCGTACCCCCACGACGCCTCCCCGTCGCCGTTCGAGTCGTAGCCCAGCTCGAAGTGCAGGTGCGGGTGCCCGTTCGACGTCGGCCCGGTCGCGCCCACCCTGCCTATCACCGTCCCCGCCTGCACCCGTGTCCCGACCGAGACGGCACGCGACTGCAGGTGGATGTAGGTGGTGTAGTAGCCGCCGCCGTGATCGATCTGGATCGTGTTGCCGGCGTTGCTGTGGGAGAAGGACTGGTTCACCGTCCCGGCGGCGGGGGCCACGAGCGTGGCACCGTCGGTGCCGTGCTGGTCGGGCTCCCGCACCATGTCGAGCGCGGGGGCGTGCGCCCAGGTGTCCAGCCGCCACTGCTGGCCGCACGGGAACGGTAACTGCAGGGCGGGGGCGGCCATCGCCGGGCTCGCCGTGGTGACCACGCCGGTGGTGGCGAGAACGACGGCGGCGATGCCCAGCCGTGCGGCAGTGAATGTGAACATGGGTCTCCTTCAGAAGACCGGCGATATCCCGCCGGTCCTGCGTGAAAAGGGTTCTGGTTCGTTCTGCGCCGGGCGGTCGTATTCGCCTCGGCGGCTATGAACGGCAGTCTTCACAGGGCTGCTGCAAACCAACTTCAAATCCGCTCCAACCCCCCGTTCATGGCCGGGCACGCCATGCCAGGGGGCCCGGCCGGGCCGCGTCGCGGCCGTACGGCACTCAGGTCGGGGCGGGCGGCGGTACGTCGGGCCCTGACCGGCGGATACGCCGCCGGGATGCCGTTTCGCGGGGTCCGGCGACCCTCCTGCCTCGCCGGTGAACGATTCGTTCCGCCGTGCCACCGGGCCAGATGCCGGAGCGGAAGCCGGTCATGCGAACCGGCCTCGGAGCGTCGCGCCGGGTTTCCCCGATCGCGGCTTGAAGGCGCGTTGCAGCGGGATTACAGCGGCCGGTGGCACCTTGATGGCGGCAGGCGATCAGCAGAAACAGAAACTGGAGGAAATCCCATGGTCGTATTCGCGCTCCGCCGCTCATTGGCCGCCGTTTGCGTGGTCGGCGCGGCGACGTTCGGTCTCACCGCGGTCGACGTCGCGGGCAGGTCGACGCAGGCACAGGCAGCACAGGCATTACCGGCAGTACAGACGGCGCAGGCGGAGAGCGTGCCCAACGGCACGATCACCCGCGCCGAGGTGCTGGCCCGCGCGCAGAACTGGGTCGACCGCAATGTGAAGTACAACCTCACGCGGCGCTCCAACACGCTGGTCACCGACGTGGAAGGCGACAACCGGTACGGGCCCGACTGTTCGGGGCTGGTGTCCATGGCGTGGCACATCACCGCGAACGCCGGCAAGGGCGGGAACAGCACCTCTGACTTCCTGAACTACTCCGACCTCACCCGCCTGCCCAGCGCGCGCAACCTCCTTCCCGGGGACGCGATCCTCCGCGACGGGCACATGGAGCTCTTCGCGCGCTGGAAGGACGCGAATGACCCGACCCAGGGCGCGTGGACCTACTCGCTCAACGGGACCGGGAATCCCGACTCGGGCGGGTGGGAGAACGACTGGGCGAAGGGGCCCGCGGCCAACTCCCACGGCCAGCGCGGGGACGAGTCGTGGTCGAGCATCGTCAACGACTACATCCCCGTGCGGTACAAGAGGATCGTCGACGAAGCGCCGCCGCCCGCGGGCAAGGTTTCGGTGTACGGGGTGCAGCCCGACGGGCGACTGACCTACGCCGCGATCGACGCGGCCACCGGCCGGCGCACCCACGGCAACGTGGTCTCCACCGCCACCCTCGGATTCACCCCCAA
>NZ_BAABAQ010000028.1:0-2082 GCF_039537505.1 Streptosporangium oxazolinicum | reverse complement strand
GATTGTCCGGCGGTGACCTACTCTCCCACACCGTCCCCGGTGCAGTACCATCGGCGCTGAAGAGCTTAACTTCCGGGTTCGGAATGTAACCGGGTGTTTCCCCTTCGCCATAACCGCCGTAACCCTATGAAACACACAAACACTGTTTGCTGTCTCAGAATTGCGTAGTGGACGCGAGCACGATCCCTGGCCTGGCGCTGCTCCGGACCCGGCGAAGGGACAGAGCGCTGCACAGACCAAACACGGTGCTTTGTGGTCAAGTCCTCGGCCTATTAGTACTGGTCAGCTCCACACATTACTGCGCTTCCACTTCCAGCCTATCAACCCGGTCGTCTACCGGGAGCCTTACCCACGTATGTGGTGGGAGACCTCATCTCAAGGCGAGCTTCCCGCTTAGATGCTTTCAGCGGTTATCCCTTCCGAACGTAGCCAACCAGCCGTGCTCCTGGCGGAACAACTGGCACACCAGAGGTTCGTCCGTCCCGGTCCTCTCGTACTAGGGACAGCTCCTTTCAAGTCTCCTGCGCGCGCAGCGGATAGGGACCGAACTGTCTCGCGACGTTCTAAACCCAGCTCGCGTACCGCTTTAATGGGCGAACAGCCCAACCCTTGGGACCTACTCCAGCCCCAGGATGCGACGAGCCGACATCGAGGTGCCAAACCATCCCGTCGATATGGACTCTTGGGGAAGATCAGCCTGTTATCCCCGGGGTACCTTTTAGCCGTTGAGCGACGGCGCTTCCACATGCCACCGCCGGATCACTAGTCCCAGCTTTCGCTCCTGCTCGACCCGTCGGTCTCACAGTCAAGCTCCCTTGTGCACTTACACTCAACACCTGATTGCCAACCAGGCTGAGGGAACCTTTGGGCGCCTCCGTTACTCTTTAGGAGGCAACCGCCCCAGTTAAACTACCCACCAGACACTGTCCCTGATCCGGATCACGGACCGAAGTTAGACGTTCAAAACGACCAGAGTGGTATTTCACCAATGACTCCACCACCACTAGCGTGACAGCTTCACCGTCTCCCACCTATCCTACACAAGACGCTCCAAACGCCAATGTCAAGCTATAGTGAAGGTCCCGGGGTCTTTCCGTCCTGCTGCGCGTAACGAGCATCTTTACTCGTAGTGCAATTTCGCCGGGTCTGCGGTTGAGACAGCGGGGAAGTCGTTACGCCATTCGTGCAGGTCGGAACTTACCCGACAAGGAATTTCGCTACCTTAGGATGGTTATAGTTACCACCGCCGTTTACTGGCGCTTAAGTTCTCAGCGTCGCCACTCCAAAAAGCAGCTAACCGGTCCCCTTAACGTTCCAGCACCGGGCAGGCGTCAGTCCGTATACATCGTCTTACGACTTCGCACGGACCTGTGTTTTTAGTAAACAGTCGCTTCCCCCTGGCCTCTGCGACCCCCACCAGCTCAGAACGCAAAGGTTCGTCACCAGCGGAGGCCCCCCTTCTCCCGAAGTTACGGGGGCAATTTGCCGAGTTCCTTAACCACAGTTCACCCGATCGCCTTAGTATTCTCTACCTGACCACCTGAGTCGGTTTAGGGTACGGGCCGCCACGACACTCACTAGAGGCTTTTCTCGGCAGCATAGGATCACCCACTTCGCCACAATCGGCTCGGCATCACATCTCAGGATACATAAGAGGCGGATTTGCCTACCTCTTTCCCTACATGCTTACCCCAGGACAACCATCGCCTGGGCTGGGCTACCTTCCTGCGTCACCCCATCGCTTACCTACTACCAGTTCAGGCCAGGCGTTCACCCTCACCCCAAACCCGAAGGCTCGGAGGGGTTAAGGACCCTTAGTATCACTGGATTCAGTATTGGCGCATCGTAGCGGGTACGGGAATATCAACCCGTTGTCCATCGACTACGCCTGTCGGCCTCGCCTTAGGTCCCGACTTACCCTGGGCGGATTAGCCTGCCCCAGGAACCCTTGGTCATCCGGCGCAGAAGTTTCTCACTTCTGATTCGCTACTCATGCCTGCATTCTCACTCGCACAGCCTCCACAGCTGGATCACTCCGCTGCTTCCCCGGCCGCACGACGCTCCCCTACCCACCCACACACC
>NZ_BAABAQ010000027.1:0-2152 GCF_039537505.1 Streptosporangium oxazolinicum | reverse complement strand
CGGGCGCGGTGGCGGCGTACCGCGTCACGGTTGGCGCACGGCTGGGAGCAGTAACGCTGCCGTGCGGTGCGTGAGGTGTCCGCGAAGATCATCTCGCAACCGGCGGCGGCACACCGTCCGAGCCGGTCCATGCCCCGGCTGACGAGGTGCGTCGCCGTGCCCACGGAGATCAGCGCGAACAGCACCGCGCCGAGCGGTTGCAGGTCGTCGCGATAGTGCAGGTGCCAACCGTGAGCGTGGTCGGTCAGCCGGGGGTAGGCGGCCGACCGGGCCAGCATTCCATTGAGTAACTCGGCCTTCGCGCGCTCGTCTGTGGCGTCGACGACGTTCGTCCAGGCGTCGATGACGGCGAGGGTCTGGTCGAGATCCGACGGTTCGACGGGGTGTTCCAGCACCAGACCGGCCGTACGGCAGCGGTCGGCGAGTTCGTCGGCGCTCGCCGGTGGGCGGTTCGCCAGTTCCGCGGCGAAGTTCACCACGTCCGCTCCGTAAGGGTTGAGGTGCATAAGCTCATTACATCAGCCTGGGCGTCATGCCGCGAACAGCAACAGAGCACGACATTTCAGAACTCGTCCGCCTCCGGGCGCTGCTCTTCGACGACCTCGGTGGTGACTTCTTCAACCCCGCGAACGCCGGTGACGACTGGCGCGACGCGCTCGCACGGGTTTTCGAGCGGAAGCTGACCGAACCCGACTGCCGGATCCTGGTCGTGGACGGCGGCACCGGCCTGGCCGCCTGCGGCATCGGCACGATCGAGCAGTGGTTTCCCGGCCCCCACTCCCGCAACGGGAGGATCGGCCATGTCATCGGCATGGTCACCGACCCGTCGTACCGGCGGCGCGGGCACGGCCGGGCGATCATGCTCGGCCTGCTCGACTGGTTCCGTGACCGCGACGCCGTACGGGTCGACCTCACCGCCTCCCGCGAGGCGGAACCGCTCTACCGGCGGCTCGGCTTCTCCGGCCACCCCGACCCCCTGCTGTGCTGGAAGCCGTGAAACCATCGCGATACCGCTGGGTCATCCTGGGGGTCGCGACTTTCACCCAGGCCGCGGCCGCGTTCTTCGTGCAGGGCATCGGCGCGATGAGTGTCCACCTGCGACGGGACCTGGAACTGAACACCACCCAACTGGGCCTGCTGCTGTCGGCGGCTCAGCTGCTTCCTCTGGCCGGACTACTCGTGGCGGGACGACTGCTGGACCGCCACGACGAACGCTGGGTCGTCGGGATCGGCGCTCTCGTGGTCGCCGTCGCGCTGGCCGCGGGCAGCGCGGCCCCGGGGTACGTCTCCTTGCTCGTCGTCCTGCTGATCGCCGGTGCGGGGTACAGCACCATTCAGCCGGGCGGCAGCACATCGGTGGCGTCCTGGTTCGACGCCTCGCGGCGTGGCCTGGCCATGGGGGTCCGCCAGGCGGGGCTCCCGCTCGGGGGCGTCCTCGCCGCCCTCGCGCTTCCCTCGCTGGCAACAGCCTTCGGCTGGCGGTCGACGCTCGTGGCCGGCGCGCTCGTCGCCCTGTCAGGCGCCGTCGCCTTCATGGCCCTCTACCGCCGTCCACCGGACCGGCGCCCAATGCCGGCCACGTCCCGCGTGCGGCTGGAACCGCTCCGCGAACCGTACATGAAGAAGATCATCTTGTCCGGTACGAGCATGGTGTCGGTGCACAGCGGCGTGGGCGTCCTCACCGTGCTGTACCTGCACGAGGTGACGTCCATGGACTCCGCCTCGGCGGCCCTGGTCTACGTCGCGGTTCAGTGCGCGGGCGCGCTGGGCCGTATCTGCCTGGCGGCCTGGAGCGACCGCCACGGATCCGGCCGCTACGCCTGTGTCCTGACATGCATGGCCGCCGTGATCATCGGGATGATGGTGTTGACGACCCCCATCGGCCGAACCCCCGTCGCGGCCTGCCTGCTCTTCATCTGGCTGGGTTTCTTTGGAATCGGCTGGTACGGCCCCTGGGTCGCCCACGTCGTCGAATCGGCGCCGCCGGACCACACCGGATTCGCCCTCGGCCTGGCCATGGCCGTCAACCAGGTGGCGGTCATCCTGGCGCCACCCGTGCTCGGCCTGCTCACGGACCTGACCGGCGGTTTCGCGCCCGCCTGGGCCCTGCTCGCCGCGCTGACCGCTGTCACCCTGACGACGACAGCCCGGC
>NZ_BAABAQ010000026.1:0-43306 GCF_039537505.1 Streptosporangium oxazolinicum | reverse complement strand
AGCTCCGGGGGAAGAAGCTCCGGGGGAAGAAGCTCCGGGGGAAGAAGCTCCGGGGGAAGAAGCTCCGGGGGAAGAAGCTCCGGGGGAAGAAGCTCCGGGGGAAGAAGCTCCGGGACGCCGAGGGGGCCGCCGCCGGGCCCCGGTGTCCGGCGGCGGCCCCCTCGGCCGTCCCGGGAGCTCGCGTCCCCGTCCCCGTTCCCGTACGGGACGGAAACGCGAGCGGTCCCGGTGGAGGGGACGGCTAGACGGTCTCCAGCACCTTCTCCCCCTCGACCGCGACGGGCGCGCGGCGGCGGGCGCGGAGGCCCGTCAGGGCGATCACCAGGCCGACCAGGGCGAGGATCCCCGAGACCGTGATGGCGGCGCGGAAGGTGCCGATCGGGTCGGCGCCCGTGCCGGAGGTGAGGACGGCCGTCACGACGGCCAGGACAACCGCCCCGCCGACCTGCCCCGAGGTGTTGAGCAGGCCGGAGGCCAGCCCCTGCTCGTCGTCGGCCACCCCGTTGGTGGCCTGGATGTTCAGCGAGGGGAAGGACAGCGCGAACGCGATGCCCAGCAGGACCATGCCCGGGATGATCAGGGTGGCCAGGCTGGGGTCGCCGTTCACCCGGAGGAAGAACGCGTACCCGGCGGCCAGGGCGGCCGAGCCGATCACGATCAGCCGGGCGGTGCCGAACCGGTCGGCCAGCTTGCCCATCCTGGTGGAGGTGATCGCGACCAGGAGTCCGGCGGGCAGGAAGGCCAGCGCGGTCTCCAGGGCCGACCAGTGCAGGAAGTTCTGGAAGTACTGCATCGCGACGAACTGGAAGCCGACGTAGGAGCCGAAGAGGATCACGAGCCCCAGGTTGGCGCGGACGATCGGGCCGGAGCGCAGGATGCCGAGGCGTACCAGCGGGTGCTTGACGCGCTGCTCGGTGTAGACGAAGACGGCCAGCAGCAGGGCGGCTCCCAGCAGCGAGGCGATCGTGCGCGGCGAGCCCCAGCCCGCGTCGGGCGCCTCCACCACGGCGTAGACGAGCAGCAGCATGGAGCCGGTGATGGTGACGGCGCCGAGGATGTCGTGGCCGCTCTCGGCGCGCTCCTCCCGCTGCTTGGGAAGGAACTTCAGGGCCGCGACCAGCGCGATGATCGCGACGGGGACCGGCATGAGGAACGTCCAGCGCCAGCCGAGCTCGGTCAGGAATCCCGAGATGACCAGCCCCAGGGAGAAGCCGCTGGCGCCGGAGGCGGTGAAGACGCTGAGAGCCCTGTTGCGGGCGGGCCCCTCGGCGAAGGTGGTGGTGATGATGGAGAGCGCGGCGGGCGCGGTGAAGGCGGCGCTGACGCCCTTGACGAAGCGGGCCGCGATCAGCAGCGTGCCGTCGTTGACGAGGCCGCCGAGGAGCGAGGCCACGGCGAAGACCGCGAGGGCGACCAGGAAGACCCTGCGACGCCCGAGCAGGTCGGCGGTCCTGCCGCCGAGGAGGAGCAGCCCGCCGTAACCGAGCACGTATCCGCTGACCACCCACTGCAGGGAGGACGTGGACAGCCCCAGGTCCGCCTGGATGGACGGCAGGGCGACTCCCACCATCGAGACGTCGAGGGCGTCAAGGAAGATCACGGCGCAGAGCACGGCGAGCGCGGCCCACAGTCCCGCACCCCAGCGCTCGTCGCCTGGGGAAACAGATGCAGCCGGTGAAGCGGGTGAAGCCGTTGAAGTCGGTGAAGGGGTCATGTCGTCCGACAATACATGCAGGCGCATCTAATGCAAAGGCATTTAATTCCTGTGCATTTAATGTTCACGCATGGTACGATCCGCCGCATGAACGAGGAGTACGCGGTCCGCGCGTGGCGTGAGGTGCTCGCCAAGCACGCCACGACCGCCTGCGCGCTGGAGCGTGAGCTCTCCGATCGGCACCGGCTCGGCATGAGCGAGTTCGAGGTCCTGGAGCGGATGGTCGAGGGCGGCCAGGGCAAATACCGGGTTCAGGAGATCGCCGACGCGGTCCACCTGAGCCAGAGCGCCTGCTCCCGGCTGATCGCCCGCCTGGAGAAGGCGGGCCTGGTGACCCGCCACATCTGCGAGGACGACCGGCGCGGCATCTTCGTCGGCGTCACCGACGACGGCCGCGAGCGCCACGCGACCGCCCTGCCCACCCACCGAGCCGTGATCGGCGAGATCTTCGGCTCACCGGCCCGCGAGGGAGACGGGGAGGCCCCCGGCGGGAGCGGGAAGAGCTGGGACTGCCTCGGCGGGAGCGAGAAGGGCCGCGAGAAAGACAGGGAGGACGGCCAGGCCGCCGGTGTCAGGCGGTGACGCGGTCGATCACCAGGGGCAGCAGGTCGGGGTCGGCGGTCTCACCGACGCTGTAGGCGCCCTCCAGGGCGGCGAGCGCCCGCTCGAAGCGCGAGGTCTCGTCGGCGTGCAGCGTCATCAGCGGCTGCCCCTCGCGGACCAGGTCTCCCGGCTTGGCGTGCAGCACGATGCCCGCGCCGAACGACACCGGGTCCTCCTTGCGCTCCCGGCCCGCGCCGAGCCGCCAGGCCGCCAGGCCCACGCCGTACGCGTCGAGCCTGGACAACACGCCCGACGAGGGAACGGTGATCTCCATCGTCTCGGCGGCCCTGGGCAGCAGGGCGTCCGGGTCGCCGCCCTGTGCGGTGATCATCCGGCGCCAGGCGTCCATCGCCGAGCCGTCCGCGAGGGCCCGCTCGGGGTCCTTGCCGCCAGATGTGCCCCCGGACAGGCCCGCCGCCTGGAGCATCTCCCGCGCCAGCCGCACGGTCAGCTCGACCACGTCTGCGGGACCGCCTCCGGCGAGCACCTCGACCGACTCGGTGACCTCCAGGGCGTTGCCCACGGCCCGGCCCAGCGGCCGGTCCATCGCGGTCAGCAACGCGACCGTATTGACCCCGGCGTCGGTGCCGAGCTCGACCATGGTCGTGGCCAGCTCACGGGCCTGCTCCACGTTCTTCATGAAGGCCCCGGAGCCGACCTTGACGTCCAGGACGAGCGCGCCGGTGCCCTCCGCGATCTTCTTCGACATGATCGAGGAGGCGATCAGCGGGATCGCCTCGACGGTGCCGGTGACGTCGCGGAGCGCGTACAGCTTCTTGTCGGCGGGGGCGAGGCCGTCGTTCGCCGCGCAGACGACCGCCCCGGCCTTGCCGAGTACGTCGAGCATCCCGTCGTTGGACAGGGACGCCTGCCAGCCCGGGATGGACTCCAGCTTGTCCAGGGTGCCGCCGGTGTGACCGAGTCCCCTGCCGGACAGCTGGGGCACGTACCCCCCGCACGCGGCGACCAGCGGCGCCAGCGGCAGCGTGATCTTGTCACCGACGCCGCCGGTGGAGTGCTTGTCGGTGGTGGGCCCCGGCAGCGACGACCAGTCCATCCGGGACCCGGAGCGGATCATGGCCTGGGTCCATTCGGCGATCTCCCGCCGGTTCATGCCGTTGAGCAGGATCGCCATCGCGAGCGCGGACATCTGCTCGTCGGCGACGACACCCCTGGTGTAGGCGTCGATCACCCAGTCGATCTGCTCCGCCGACAGCTCCCTGCCGTCCCTCTTGGTGACGATGACGTCGATCGCGTCCATGCTCAGGCCCCCCGGCTCAGGTCGTCGGGCCCGAAGGCGTAGGGAAGGATCTCCGCCATCGTCTTCGGGCCGTCAATGGTCTCCAGCAACAGCTCCGGGCCGCCGAACTCGTACAGGAGCTGACGACACCTGCCGCACGGCATGAGGAGCTCCTCGTGCCCGTCCACGCAGGTGAACGCGACGAGACGGCCGCCGCCGGTGGCCCGGAGCGCGGACACCAGCCCGCACTCGGCGCACAGCCCAAGACCGTAGGAGGCGTTCTCGACGTTGCAGCCGGACACGATCCGCCCGTCGTCCACCAGCGCGGCGGCACCGACCGGGAACTTGGAGTAGGGGGCGTAGGCGTGCCCCATCGCTCGTACGGCCTCGGCCTTCAGCGCCGCCCAGTCGATGCTCGGTCCGGTGCTCGGTCCGGTGCCTGGTTGGGTGCTCATCTCGGTGCCCATCGAATCAGATCCGCTCGTGAGGTGCGCGTGATGGTCACTTACCCTGTCCCCTGCGGTACGGCGCGCCGATGGCGGCGGGCGCGCGGAGCCGCTGCGCCGCCAGCGACAGCACCAGCAGCGTGGTGATGTGCGGGGTGACGGAGGTGAACTCCGAGGGGATGGAGTCGGTCAGCGCGAACACCACGAACACGGCGACCGCCGCGACCCCGGTGATCAGTGCGGCCCGCGTCCGGTTCTGCCGTACGAGCTGGTAGACGGCGACCACGACGAGCAGGATCGTCACCACGAGCAGCAGCGCGTGCACCGACTCGCCGCCCCTGCGCAGCTGGAGCGCGTCGGTGTAGCCGAACAGCACTGCGCCCCCGGCCAGCCCGCCCGGCCGCCAGTTACCGAAGATCATGGCGGCGAGACCGATGAAGCCGCGTCCGCCGGTCTGCCCCTCGCGGTAGGCGCTCGCGGCCACCTGCGCCAGAAACGCGCCGCCCAGGCCCGCCAGGGCGCCGGAGACGAGCACCGCGACGTACTTGTAGGTGTAGACGTTGACGCCCAGCGACTCCGCGGCCACCGGGCTCTCCCCGCAGGAGCGCAGCCGCAGGCCGAACGCCGTACGCCACAGCAGGTAGTACGAGAGCGGGACGAGCAGGATCGCCAGGATCGTGAGCAGCGAGACGTTCGTGGTCAGGCCGCGCAGGATGCCCGCCACGTCCGACAGCAGGAACCACTGTTTGGCCTCCAGCGTCCTGAGCGGGTCCCCGATCCACGGCACGCTCACCACGCCGGGCTTGGGCACGGGGGGCGACTGGGAGTCGCCGCCGCCCGGCATCTCGGCGAAGGTGACCTTGGACAGGAACTCGGTGACGCCCGCACCCAGGATGTTGATCGCGACACCGGAGATGATGTGGTCGACGCCGAACGTCACGGTGGCGATCGCGTGCAGCAGGCCGCCCAGGGCCCCGCCGACCAGGCCCGCCACGACGCCCGCCCACGGGTTGTCGAACTGGAGCGCGCCCCAGGCGCCGCACCAGGTGCCCAGGATCATCATGCCTTCGAGGCCGATGTTGACCACCCCGGCCCGCTCGGCCCACAGGCCGCCGAGGGCGGCCAGGCCGATGGGGATGGCGAGCGCGACGGAGGCGTTGATCGCGCCCGCGGAGGTGAGGTCGACGGCGCCGGTGACGGTCCGCGTGAACGAGAGCAGCAGGACGAGCGCGCCAAGGCCGAGCAGCAGGACCCGCCAGGTGACCCTGAACCTGCGGGCGGGGGTCTTCGGCTCCAGGAAGGGAGCCTCCGGCGTGATGAGGGCGCCCTGGCTCATGCCGGTGTTCCTTCCCTGGCCGGGGTGGTGCCCGCCAGCTGACGGCTCACCCGGCGCTGCTCGGCGGAGATCTGGTAGCGGTGGACCAGCTCGTAGGCGATGATCACCGAGAGCACGATCGTGCCCTTCATGATGGTGACGATGTCCGGAGAGATCTTCATGACCTGCAGGATGCCCGCCGAGGCTTCGAGGAAGGCCCACAGCAGGGCGCCGAACGCGATGCCGACCGGGTGGTTGCGGCCGAGCAGCGCGATCGCGATGCCGATGAAGCCGAGTCCCGGGGGGAAGTCCAGGGCGTAGCTGTAGGAGGCCCCCAGCAGTTGCGGCATGCCGACCAGGCCCGCCACCGCGCCGGACAGGACCATCGAGATGAGGATCATCCGCTTGACGTTGACGCCGCTCGCCACCGCGGCCGACTCCGAGCGGCCGGTGGCGCGCAGGTCGAAGCCGAAGCGGGTCCGGTTGATCACCACGTGGTAGAGGACGCCCATCACGACCGCGAGAAGGATCAGGCCGAACACCTTCGTCTGGGTGCCGGGGATGATCTCCAGACCGGGCACCTGGCCGGAGGGGCCGATCGGCTTGGTGCCGATGTTGTTGCTGCCCGCGATCTCGACCGCGAGGCGCTCCTTGTTGAGCAGCCAGGAGCCGAGCGCGGTGGCGATGGCGTTCAGCATGATCGTGGAGATGACCTCGCTCACCCCGCGCCGCACCTTGAGCAGCCCGGCGATCGCGGCCCAGCCGGCGCCGACCAGCATGGCGACGAAGATGATCAGTGCGACGTGCAGCGGGGCGGGCAGGACGACCGCGCCGCCGACGGCCGCGGCGGTGAGCGCCGCCAGGCGGTACTGGCCGTCGACGCCGATGTTGAAGAGGTTCATCCTGAACCCGATCGCCACCGCGAGCGCGGACAGGTAGTAGGTCGTCGCGTAGTTCAGGGTGAGCACGATCGAGCGCGGCCGGATGCCGTACTCGCCCATGACGACCAGCGTGTCGATCGGCGGGGCGCCGGTGATCGACAGGATGACCATGGTGATCAGCGCGGCGAACACGATGGCGACGAGCGGGGCGGCGAGCGAGAGCAGCCCCGCCGGGGAGACCCGTCCGAGCAGCCGGTCGGTGAAGGTGGACTTTTCCTGGCTCATCCGCGCGTCCCGGGGGGCGTGTGCGCCGCATGGATGTTCATACCGCGCGTCCCGGGGGGCGTGTGCGCCACGTGGGTGTTCATACCGCGCGTCCCGGGGGGCGTGTGCGCTGCGTGGGTGTTCATGCCGCCTCTCCAGCACCCGTCATGGCCGAACCGAGCCGCTCGGGTGTCACGTCCTTGGGATCCACCTCGGCGACGATCCGGCCGCGCAGGATCACCTTCAGGGTGTCCGACAGGCCGATGAGCTCGTCGAGGTCGGCCGAGATCAGCAGGACCGCCAGGCCCGCGGCGCGCGCCGCGCGCAGGTGGTCCCAGATCGCGGCCTGGGCGCCCACGTCGACGCCGCGCGTCGGGTGGGACGCGATCAGGAAGACGGGCTCCCCGCTCATCTCCCGGCCGACGATCAGTTTCTGCTGGTTGCCGCCGGACAGGGCCGCGGCGTCCACGTCGATGCCCGGGGTCCGGACGTCGTACGCCTCGACGATGCGCCGGGTGTCCTCGCGCGCTCCCGCGCGGTCGATCCAGGGGCCCCTGACGTTGGGCCGCCGGGTCTGGTGGCCGAGGATCCGGTTCTCCCAGAGCGGGGCCTCCAGCAGCAGGCCGTGCCGGTGGCGGTCCTCGGGGATGTAGCCGATTCCGGCCTCTCGGCGGCGCAGTGTCGTCCAGGAGGAGATGTCGTGTTCGCCGAGGCGGATCTCGCCCTCGGCCGCGCGCATGCCCATGACGGCCTCGACCAGCTCGGCCTGGCCGTTGCCCTCGACACCGGCGATGCCGAGCACCTCGCCCCTGCGGATCTCGAAGCCGACGTCGTCCACGACGCGGCGGCCGTCCGCCGACAGGACGGTCAGGCCGCGCACCGACAGCGCCACCGCGTCGGTGACGGTGGACTCGCGGGTCTCCGGGCTGGGCAGCTCGCTGCCGACCATGAGCTCGGCCAGCTGCCTCGCGGTCACGTCCTTGGGGTCCACGCTGGCCACGGTCGTGCCGCGCCGGATGACGGTGATGGCGTCGGCGACCGAGAGCACCTCGTCCAGCTTGTGCGAGATGAAGATGATCGTCAGTCCCTCGCGGACCAGCTCGCGCAGGTTGGCGAAGAGCTCCTCGACCTCCTGCGGGACGAGCACGGCGGTCGGCTCGTCCAGGATGAGGATGCGGGCGCCCCGGTAGAGGACCTTCAGGATCTCCACCCGCTGGCGGGCCCCGACGCCCAGGTCCTCGACGGTGGCGTCAGGGTCGATGCCGAGGCCGTACGAGTCGGAGATCTCCCGGATCCTTCGCCGCGCGGTGCCGAAGTCGAGGGCGATCCCGCCCTTGCGGGGCTCGCTGCCGAGGATCACGTTCTCCAGGACGGTCAGGTTGTCGGCCAGCATGAAGTGCTGGTGGACCATGCCGATGCCCACGGCGATCGCGTCCCCGGGGGAGCGGAAGCCCACGTCCGCGCCGTTGACGCGGATCTTCCCCTCGTCCGGGCGCTGCATGCCGTACAGGATCTTCATGAGGGTGGACTTGCCCGCGCCGTTCTCGCCGACGACGGCGTGCACGTGCCCCTGCCGCACGGAAAGGGAGATGTCGCGGTTGGCGACGACGCCGGGGAATCGTTTCGTGATGCCCGAGAGTTCGACGGCCGGTGCCGAGGTGCTGATGACGGCCTCCTCCGTACGGATGCCCCGATACGGAACGTGGTGGTCAGAGAGGAAAAGGGCCCGGGGGAAATGTCCACCGGGCCCCTCATTAGTACCAGGTCAGGAGGTCTTGTCCGGAACGGTGATCTCGCCGGAAATGATCTTCTGCTTGTACTCGTCGAGCTGGGCCTTGATGTCGTCGATCTGGCCACCGGTGGTGGAGTAGTCGACACCGTTGGCCTTGAGGTCGTAGATCGTGCTGCCCGACTTCACGGAGTTGGTGGTGAAGCTCTTCAGGAAGTCGAAGACGGCGACGTCGACCTTCTTGAGCATGGAGGTCACGATGACGCTCTGCAGGTCGGGGGCGGCGGTCTTCGCCTGGTCGGAGTCGACGCCGATGGCCAGGCCCTTGGCGGCCTTGGCCGCCTCGAACACGCCGCCGCCGGAGCCGCCCGCGGCCTGGTAGACCACGTCGGCACCCGCGTCGAACATGCCCTCGGCCGCGGTCTTGCCCTTGGCCGGGTCGCTGAAGCCGGTGAAGTCCGGCGGCTGGGTGAGGTACTTGACCTCGATCTTCACGTCCGACTTGACCGCCTTGGCGCCCGCGGCGAACCCGGCCTCGAACTTGTTGATCAGCGGCACCTGCACGCCGCCGACGAAGCCCACGTGGTTCTTCTTGCTCTTCAGCGCCGCCGCGGCGCCGACCAGGAAGGAACCCTCGTGCTCGGCGAAGAGGAGGTTGGAGATGTTGGGGGCGGCCGCCGCGGCGTCGTCGACGATCGCGAACTTGACGTCGGGGAACTCGGTCGCGACCTTCTTCACCGGGTTGGAGTACGCGAAGCCCACGGCGATGATCGGGTTGAAGCCGCCGTCGGCGAGCAGGCGGAGCCGCTCCTCCTTGGCCGCCTCGGTCTCGCCGTTACCGGCCTCCAGCTCGCTGACCTCGGCCAGGCCCAGCTCGGCCTTGGCCTTGTCGAGGCCCGCCGCCGCGGAGTCGTTGAACGACTGGTCACCACGCCCGCCGATGTCGTACGCGAGACCGACCTTCGGTCCCGCCGCCGCCGGCGCCTCGCTGCTGGCGGCCCCGCTCGGTGCGGCCGACGTGGTCGGTTCCTCGCTTCCACCACACGCGGCAGCTCCCATGAGCATGCTGCCGGCCAGTGCGGTCGCGGCCAGCTTGCCGAATCGGTTCTGAAGCAAGACGGACTCCCTTCGCGTTCCAGTGCACGCGCGAAGAGACGCACGGCAACCCTGCACGGAAGATAGTTGGTCCATCAGGGTTGACCAAACCAACGCATGAGTCCGCAACAGGTCCGTTATCCAGCTCAGGCCACCTTGTGACCCAAAAACCGGACAGGGTTACCTGTCGGTAGATCCGGACGTCCGCCACGGCCCGGCATCGGCACGCCCGTCCGGCAGTCGACGATCTTCTTCGGTGATCGTCGACTGGTTTCTCAGGATAAGTCCGGACTTTTCAGCTGACTAGATGTCAGGAGCCCGCTAGTTGTCGGCGTTCAGGGCCATGAGGGCCTCGCCCGCGACGGGACGCTGTCCCTCCCACAGGGCCGTCAGCGCGGTCGCCGCCAGGAAACGCACCCCGGTGCCGATCGCGTTCTCGTCCACGTCGAAGGTGCCCTGGTGGATGTCGGCGAGGTGCGCCGACCCCGGCTCGCGGGTGCCGAGCCTGGCGAACGCGCCGGGGATGGACTCCAGGTACCAGCCGAAGTCCTCGCCGCCCAGGCTCTGCTCCGTCGGCACGGGGGCGCCCTCGCCGAGCACGCCCTCCGCGGCCTCGGCGAGCATCTGCACGCTGACCTTGTCGTTGACCACCGGCGGCACGCCGCGCACGTAGTCCATCTCGGCCTCGACGCCGTACGCGCCGGCGACCGACTCCAGCAGCGACTTGATCATGTCGGGGGCCGCGTGCCAGGCCGCCTCGTCCAGGCAGCGCACGGTGCCCTCGGCGACGCCGTCGTCCGGGATGGCGTTGGCCACCGAGCCCGCCTCGACCCGGCCCCAGACCAGGCTGAGCGAGGAGCGGGGGTCGATCCGGCGCGAGAGCGCGGCGGGCAGCTCGGTGAGGATCTTGGCGAGCGCGAAGACGAGGTCCGCGGTGAGGTGCGGCCGGGCGGTGTGCCCGCCGGGACCGCTCACCCGGATCGTGACCCTGTCGCAGGCCGAGGTGATGGGACCGCTCTTGAGGCCGACCTTGCCGACGTCCAGCCGGGGGTCGCAGTGCAGGCCGAAGATGCGGTCGACGCCGCTGATGCCGCCCGAGGCCATGACCTCCAGCGCGCCGCCGGGAAGCTCCTCGGCGGGCTGAAAGATCAGCCGGACCCTGCCGGGCAGCAGGCCGGCCTCGGCCTGCTGGGCGAGGAAGAGCCCGGTGCCGAGCAGGATCGTGGTGTGCACGTCGTGGCCGCAGGCGTGGCACACGCCGGGGACCGTCGAGCTGTAGGCGACGTCCTTCTCGTCCGGCACGGGCAGCGCGTCGATGTCGGCCCGCAGCGCCACGGTCGGGCCGTCGCCGCTGCCGACGTCGCAGAGCAGGCCGGTGCCGCGCGGCAGCACCGAGGGGACCAGCCCGGCGGCGGTGAGGCGCTCGGCGACGCGCTGCGTCGTGCGGTATTCGGCGAACGCGAGCTCGGGATGCATGTGCAGGTCTCGACGAAAGCCGATCAGCTCCTGCTCGCGACCGGCGAGGAACGTGTCGAGTTCTCCCCGCAAATTACGCCCCCGCATTGCTCACCGTCCCATCCGCGCCGGCGGGCCTGGATCCTCGACGCACCGTGCCAACTGCCCAGGATCTCGAAACCCATAGGCAGTCTCGAAAAAAAGCGATCGCCGCACCGACGGGCCGGAGGGGGTTCTCACGGGCCGCGTCAGCACGGAACTGGTGGTCACCGACGCTGAAACGGCAGGCCGGTGGTCCGGGGAAGCCGTCGCGTTGGCGATGACAACGACTTTATCCCTCCCCCCGAGCAGCTCGCCGACATCTAGGCCAAATGTTTTGTCACCCCATGCCCCACTCGTACACCTTCTGACCCGGGAGGACTAGGAAAGATAGCCCAAATTGACTATGAGACGATGGTCGCATCGGGGGAGGGCAGGTCCAGGCGGTGGTCACCCCCGAGCCATTTCCAAACGTCGCCGACCTGGCAATTTACGTGACCTCCGGTGCCGGTCATCGAACCCGGCGGAGTGATGTAAACAGGAGGAATGCGTGTTTCACTCCTCACATGATCACTAACATCCCATTCGGGGAGAGGCAGTCGCGTTTGAGCATATTCGAACCGGACGAGGGCACCCTGGTGGTCCTTCCCTCGCTGTCGCTTCCCCAGGATGAGCTGCGCAGGATCACCGGAGCCCTCTGCTACGAGGAGCGGCTGCTGTTTCTCCTCCTCACCCTGAGGAAGCCGAAGGTCGAGGTCGTCTACCTGACCTCGACGCCGGTGGACGGCGCGGTCGTGGACTACTACCTGGGCTTCCTCGACGACCCCGACGAGGCCCGCACGCGCCTGCAAATGATCAGTTTGGATGATCCCGACACGCATCCGCTCACCGAGGCGCTGCTGCGCCGCCCGGACGTGATCGCGCGCGTCCGCGCCGCCCTCGGCGACGATCCCTCCGGCGGGAACACCAGGAACGGCAGGTCCGCCTGGATGGTGCCGTTCGTGGTGAGCGAGTACGAGGAGCGCCTCGCCGGGATCCTCTCCCTGCCGGTGTACGGCCCGGCCACCTCCCTGGCCCACCTGGGGTCCAAGAGCGGGGGACGCGTGATCGGCGACGAGGCCGGGGTACCGCTGGTCAGGGGCTTCGGCGACCTGCGCTCGCTGACCGAGGTGGAGCACGCCGCCCGCGCGATGAGCCCCACGAGCAGGCTGATGGTCAAGCTCAACAACAGCTACTCGGGTCTCGGCAACGCCATCGTGACCAAGGACGACCGGCCGCTCCCCTCCTGCCCCACGAGCTTCTCCGCGGCGGACGAGAGCTGGACGACGTTCGCCGAGAAGGTCGCCGAGCGGGGAGCGGTGATCGAGGAGTTCATCGAGGACCGGCCCCTGCACTCCCCCAGCGCGCTGGCGCGGATCACCCCCGGCGGCACGTACGACGTGGTCGCCACCCACGAACAGGTCCTCGGCGGCCCCAACGGCGACGTCTACCAGGGCTGCAGCTTCCCCGCCCGGCAGGAGTACCGGGCCGAGCTGGGCGCGCACGCCGAGCGGATCGCCAGGATCCTCGCGGGCCGAGGGGTGGTGGGGCTGTTCGGCATCGACTTCTTCGCCGTCAAGACCGACGGCGGCTACCGGACCCTGATGTGCGAGATCAACCTGCGCATCGGCGGCACCACCCACCCGTTCGGCGCCGCCCTCCTGACCACCGGCGCGTCGTACGACCCGGAGAGCCACACGCTCGTGCACGCGGGCCGGCCGAAGCACTACGTGGCGACGGACAACTGCGCCGCGCCCACGCTGCGGGGCCGTACGCCCGGGGAGGTGGTCAAGCTGGTCCACGACGAGGGTCTCGGCTTCGACCGCGAACGCCGTACCGGGAACGTGCTGCACATGCTGGGCGGGATCACGAAGTACGGCAAGCTCGGGTTCACCAGCATCGGCGACTCCGCGGACGAGGCCGCCGAGTTACACCGGAGGACGCTGGTCACGCTGCGCCAGACCGCGTAGGCCGATCACCCCGAGCACGACCGCCAGCACGATGTTGACGGCGATCAGGATTCCGTGAACCACGTAGAAGGCCGTCGGATGACCGTCCGTGAGGTTGAAGCCAAGGGTGATCCATTCAAAGATCATGAAAACGGCAAGACCGATAAGAAAAGCGGCCATCTTTCGCGTTATTTGCATGATGTCAGTATTCCGCCGAGTGGCTTACAGCTGGTCAGGGCACCTGTAACTCCATGCGAACCGGTACGAAGCTACCCTGAGATCATCATGGGGATCAAACATGTCGCGCCCGTCGGGGTGCTGCTCGCGGCGACCGCGCTCCTCGGCGTGCCCGCACAGGCCCAGGTCACGGACGTGCCCGCCACCGGTCCGCTGGACCTGCGCGCGGATGCCGGTTCGACGTACGCGGGCGCCGGTTCACAGGCGGGCCCACGCACCCACCGCGAGAGGGAGCCGGTCGGCGGCGCCCGGCTCGGGGGGCGGGGCCTCATCGTCCCCGCGGGAGTGAAGGCCCCTCCCAAGACGGCCGCGAGGGCGTACGTGATCGCCGACGCCGAGACCGGTGACGTGCTGGCCGCCAAGGACGCCCACGGGCGCTACCTTCCCGCGAGCACGCTGAAGGCGCTGACCGCCCTCACCCTGATCCCGAAGCTGGACAAGGAGCGGAAGATCAAGCCGAGCAGGCGCGCGGTGAACGAGGAGGGCAGCGCGGTCGGTCTGGTCCCCAAGCCCCTCTACACCGTCGAGGACCTGTTCAAGGCGCTGATGCTGGTATCGGGCAACGACTCCGCGATGGCGCTGGCCGAGGCCAACGGCGGGCTGGCCACCACCCTGGCGGACATGAACGCCGAGGCCAAGCGACTACAGGCGTTCGACACGGTGGCCAAGACCCCGAGCGGGCTGGACAAGCCGGGCCAGAGCAGTTCGGCCTACGACCTGGCGCTGATCGCCCGCGCCGGCCTGGCCAACGCCGATTTTCGGCGTTATATCAGCACAAAGACCGATAAGTTCCCGGCGCCCAAGGGCTACTACGAGATCGGCAACCACAACAAGCTGCTCTGGCGCTACAAGGGCATGATCGGCGTCAAGAACGGCTGGACCTCCAAGGCCCTGGGCAGCTTCGTCGGCGCGGCCAAGCGCGACGGCCACACCGTCATCGTGTCGATCATGCGGCACGACGGCTACTTCTGGGAGGAGGTCGCCGACCTGCTCGACTGGGGCTTCGCCAACCGCGGCAAGGTCGTTCCGGTCGGAAGGCTGGTCGACCCGGTCCCCGAGGCCGCCCCGCTGCCCACCGCCTCCGTCGCCCCGGCGACACCCACGGCTCAGGCCCCGGTCTCCGCGCCGGACCCGGCCGCGGCCGGCGGACCCGCCGGCGAGGGCGTCCCGATCGGCGTCTACGCCGCCCTCGGCGCCGTCCTGCTCGGCGGCCTGACCTGGCTGGCGTACGGTCTGCGCAGGCGCTCCCGCCGGGTGCGGTGATCCGGGCGCGGGGTGGCCGCTCCGGCCGCCCCGCGCCCGGATCACGATCCGGCCAGAGGGCAGCCGTTTTCCGAACGGCGCCGGTTCACCTCGTTCAGATCCCCCACCTCGTACAGATCCCCCTGGAGAAAGACGCAGACCGGCTGGGCGTCGAGATCACGGATGTTGGGAATCCTCAGGACGGCGATGTTCCGCCTGTCACCTATCCGGGACCCCGTGAAGTCGACCAGTCCCGTGACGCCGCCGAACGTGTTCTCCCTGAACCACTGCCCCACTCCCGCCCGATGCACCGGGGCGTTGAGGCTCAGCGACCTGGTCGCCTCGATGACCATGCCGGCGGCGTCGTAGGCGACCCCGACCCGTTCCCCGACCCAGGGTGCCTTCCGCTCGCCCTTCATCTCCCCGCGCAGGGCGGACATGCCCGTGCAGAAGGTGTCGATGGGGGTACCGGCCGGGAACCTGCCACCGGCTCGTCCCTCAAGGCAGTCCTTACCGGCGAGCACGACCAGGTTGCCCATTCCCACGTAGGAGACGGGGACTGCGGGGAGTCCCGCCTGGCTGCGGCTGCGATTCTGCGCCATGAACCTGGACGTCGCGTCGTCCGCCACTATCGTCGGCAACCTGGCGGGTGTGTGACACCCCCTGACCGCATTGGTGAGAAAGTCCCCGAAACCGTCCTCGCGTCCGGCGTAGAAGAGCATCTCGTCGCTGCGGTCCTTCAGATTCGCCGAATCCTCTGGATCCCCGCACAGGGACGCCATCGCCCCCGTGGCCTCCCTCACCTCCAGGCCCGCCGTTTTCAGGTGCGTCCGCAACTCCTTCAGCAGCGTTTCGATGTAGACGTCGTCCTTGTCGAAGCGCGGGTAATAGAGGGTCACCTTCGTGTTCCGCAGATACTTGGCGTAGCCGACGATCAGAATCGCCTGCTGGGCGTTGGAGGGGACCAGCTGGAAATACAGCGGGGAGCTCTGGGCGAGGCGCTCGCCGGTGAGTGTGGTGCCCAGCGCGATGACGCCCTGGGCCCCCAGGGATCCGATCGCGTCTCTCGTCTGCCGGACGGTCCTGTCAAAACCGACGACGCCCATGATGGTGGGGTCGGATCGCAGGAGAGGCGTGAGGCCCCGCCGCGCGACCTCATCCGCCGCGACCATCTTCTCCGCGCCGTTGGCGATGACGATCCGAAGCAGGGGGCCCTGCCGGTTCGGCGTGTTCTGCTCCCGCTGCCGGAGAAGTAGACCCTCCAGTTCCTCGGCGACGGCGTCGTCGGTGTCGGGGTCGGCCTCCTGGTGCGTGAGCCCCGCGAAGTAGACGAGGCCGACGAGCGGGCGCCCGGGTTTGAGCTCGTGAAGCCTGCCGGCTCTGTCGTTCTGCTCGAAAATCTTGAGTTGGAGCGTCCGCAGGCGCGTGCCCGCCTCACCCGCCTTCTCGTCGCCACCGGACGTGAACACCTGCAGGGCGTCGGCGCTGTAACCGACGCACTGCGAGTTTCCCTCACCGATCCGGTACGCCTCGACGAGCACGTCGTCGGAGAACCAGCCGGAGAGCAGGCTCGCGGGCGAGCATCCGGCCTGGAGGTGATCCCTGACGTTCACGGCACCGACGACCAGTGCCGGGACGACGGCCAGCGAGACCAGCGACTCGGCCACCCATGGGCGGGCCAGGAACGGTGACGCGCGAGACGCGAATTCATGATCTCGCCCCCATGCTCCGGCGTCGTCGGCGTTCAGATCGTTCAACCGGTCGGCCGGTGTCGGTTCGGGGAGCCGGAGCAGCAGGTATCTCGCGTCGGAGGCCAGCCGCTGGCGCCTGCTGGGAAGGTTTCTCCGCCAGTTCTCCAGTGCGGTGAGCGCCCTGCCCGGCTCGGCCGGTTCGGCCTCTCCCATCGGCGCCGACTGCTCCTCGCTCACCGCGATCACCAGCAGAGGATCGAGCTCGCCGGTCTTGTTGCGGACGGTGTTGATGAGTTCCAGGAGTTCCCACCCGCCGTTCGCGACGGTCACGTTGTCCAGCAGAACGGTCACGTACGCGGTTCGCCGCCACCCCTGCCTCCGGGGCAGGATCAAACCCCTTCGGCGGTAGGCGACACGCAGATCCTCCAGAAATGCGTGGACGAGGAGCGCCTTGACCTCCTTCTCGTTTTCCGAGCCGCGCTGGGTGAGGGTCAGCCGTTCGGCGAATCCGAGGAAACTCATCGAGTGCTTCGGAACCATGAAGCCCTGTTTGCGCATGAACCAGCGGGGCCTGCCGCCCAGCCCGGGAATCCAGTTCTTCCCGGAACGGGAGAACAGGGAACGGCCCGCCATCGCCAGGAAGCGGAAAACGGATTTCGTGGCGGGATCGGGCACCAGCCCCCCCAGCTCCGCGATGACGTCGACGTCTCGTCCGCCGATATCTCCCATCCAGGCCCGCAGTACCTTCACGATGCGCGTTCCGTGGTCTCGCCCACGAGGTGGGGCAAGGGAGACCCTGGTCAGAAAGGAGGCCAGACGATAATGGTCGAAGCGGGCGAGCCGCCCGGATCCGAACCTGTCCTGAGACAGCCGGCGGCACATCTCCTCCAGCAGGGGCAACAACGGCGCCGCGATCGGGAGGAGCGGAACGGCCGAGGGATCGCCCTCCGGGACCAGGTGGACGTCACCGGCATCCCAGTGGTCATCGGCATGATCGGCCAGAGCACTCGCGTCGATCCGGATATGGGGCGCCTGTTCCTCCTCAGCCCGGGAGAAAAGGTCGGAGAGACGAGCCAGGAACTCATGCTCGCCGGGACCGCGCTTGAGGCAGACCATCGGAAGAGGCTCTTCGCCTCGAATCTCGCGTTTGACGTCACGATCGACGAAACGGGGCCTGGCCCGGAGGGTTCGAATGAGTTCCAGGAGGTTGCGCACGCCGGGAAAAACGGGCGGGTCCAGCTGTCTTTCCATCGACGTCACCCTCGACTGAGCGAGCAGGTCTACAGGATACTGGACATTCAACCTAAAAGAAATAAATTAAGCTATTCATATTTGCGCGGTAGAGCATACCAAAGAAGTGCGCGTATCACCAGAACAGAATTCCCGGCCAAAGATTTCGGCAATACATAATGCGTATGCCTACATGATCAGATATCCGGCACGCAGGGGCGGTTCTGCCGTGACGGCTCGCCCGATCCCGGCGACTCGTCACCCCCCGACCGGTCCCTCACGCTCCCGGGCCGGAGCGGCCCGGAAGGGTCCTGACTCCCAGGACGGCGCTCCCGACGACGAAGGCCAGGAGCAGGGCCGCCTGGCCGAACATGGCGAGCGTGATGACCCGGCTCGTCTCGTCGACGAAGCCGATGCCGACGTCATAGCCCAGCCCGGCCAGACGGACGCACAGCACCGGTAACGCCAGGATCGCCAGGGCCAGCGGCCACGACGGGGTGCGCCGGGCGGGCGCGTACGCGTGTACGCAGGCGTACGCGACGCCCGCGCCCAGGATGAGCACGCTCACCAGGCCGGGCAGGTCCAGCCAGGGCCATACCCAGGCGGCGATCGTGGGGGACGCGACCGCCTCGTACATCCCGACGAGAGCGGCACCGCTGACAAGGGGAGGCAGCAGGAGCCACAGCGACCGGCGCTCGGGCCGCGCGTCCCGGTGGAAACCGGCCCACAGGGCCAGCACCGTCACCAGGGGCGGCAGCAGGCCGACCGGCACGCTCCAGGGGAAGACCGTCAGGCCGGAGAAGTCGGGCAGGCCGGAGAAGACCGGCAGGCCGGAGAACGTGGTCAGGCCGGAGAAGGCGATCAGGCGGGAGAGGGCGGTCAGGAACACCTGGATCAGGCCCGGTACCTCCAGTACGAGCGCGAGGAGAGCCAGCGCCCTGGCGACGCGCGGGCGCCCGGCGAGGAGCGCCGCGAGCGGGGCGAACCAGAGGGCGCCCGCGAGACCTCCCAGGATGGCCGCGAGCCGCTCGGGCGACCCGGCGGGCCCGGCAATCTGGGCGATCATGGGCTCGGTCGTGCCGATCATCCCGTACGCGCGCAGGGTGCCCGTGGCGGCGAGGGCTCCGAGGAACGCCTGGAGGCCCAGCCCCAGCAGGGCCACGAGGCGGACCGTCTCTCCCCACGCGAGGAACCTCGGCACCGGGTGGCCCGCTCCCCCGAGACGGACCCGGACCGCCAGCACGGCGACGCTGGCGACCTCCGACCAGCGAGGCCGGGGCCCGTCGTCGTCGGACACGCCCGGCGAGCCCTCCAGGAACACGGAGACCATCTCCTCCTCGCGCTCGGCGCGGTAGGAGGCGGGCAGCAGGCGCAGCCAATATCGGTAGCGCTTCTCCAGCAGGCTCACCGGCGCACCGGCCTCTCGCCCGACCTCGGGGAACACCCCCGCACCGGCCTCACGCTCGCCTCCGGGGGGCACTCCCGCACTGTCCTCACGCTCACCCTCGGGGGACATCACCGCACCGGCCTCTCGCTCGCTCCCAGGGGGCATCCCCGCACCGCCCTTGCGCTCACCCTCAAGGCGCACCCCCGCGCTGTCCTCGCGCTCGCCCCCGGAGGGCGTCCCCGCACCGGTCTCACGCGGGGCCTCCGGCGGCGGACGGGCGGGCGTGCCGGGCGCGGAGGCGGTCGACGGCGGTCCTGGCGTTCTCCGCGAGCCGGACGGCCTCGGCCTCCAGCGTCCGCGAGCCGGAGTCGGTGAGCCGGTAGTAGCGGCGCAGCCGTCCCTGCTGGACCTCCTCGCGGTCGATCGCCACCAGCCCGTCGCCCGCCAGCCGGTCGAGCACGCCGTAGAGCGTGCCGACCTTGAGCCGGACCCGCCCGCCGGACAGCTGCTCGACCTCCCGCACGATGCCGTAGCCGTGACACGGCGCGTCGACCAGCGCGGTGAGGATGAGGAACGCGGGCTCTGTCATCGCCCTTGGAGTCATGCCTCGCAGTATATATCGGAAAGCAGGGTATACAAAGAGCCGGAATTCCCGGGATGCCGGGCGTTCGGACGCGGATAGCGGACGTTCAAGCGCAGGGACGTCGAGACGCGTTCAGGCGCGGATGGCGGGCGCCGGGACCGGGGTGGGGTCGGGCGGGGGGCC
This sequence comes from Streptosporangium oxazolinicum, assembly GCF_039537505.1. Classification (NCBI taxonomy): domain Bacteria; kingdom Bacillati; phylum Actinomycetota; class Actinomycetes; order Streptosporangiales; family Streptosporangiaceae; genus Streptosporangium; species Streptosporangium oxazolinicum. The sequence continues at coordinate 23,984 of NZ_BAABAQ010000026.1, read as the reverse complement.
GAGGGAGGCGGTCGCGGTCCAGGCGGCGGCGTACATGATCACCCGGGCCGAGAGGTTGATCCAGACCAGCAGGCCGACCACCACGGCGAACACCCCGTAGACGGGGTTGTTCAGGGTGCCCGAGAGGATCAGCGCGGCGAGCTGCTTGAGCAGCGCGAAACCGGCCGCGCCGAGCAGGGCGCCGCGCAGCAGCACCCGCAACGGCTGCCTGGACCGGCCCAGCCCGCGCAGGATGACCAGGAAGACGACGACGTCGGTGAGCACGCTGACCGCCAGCCCGGCCAGCCAGATCGTGGCGGTGGCCACCAGCGACCCCGACAGGCCGAACCATCCGGCCACCACCCCGGTGGCCTGGGTGGCGAAACCGGCGACCAGCACCGACGTCACCATCGTCGTGCCGACGGTCACGAGCGCGGCCAGGTCTCTCAGCTTGGCCAGGAAGAAGTTGAGTGGCGCCTCGGTCGTCATGGAGATCTCGCGCAGCGCGCCGCGCAGGGCGTCGATCGCGCCGAGCCCGGCGTAGAGGAGCCCGAGCAGGCCGATGACCCCGGCGCTGGTCCGGGATTCGGCGATCTGCTTGATCGGCAGCCTGGCGGCGAGGCCGGGCAGGTACTGGTTGATCGCCGTCTCAAGGGCCTCGGTGGCGCCGGGCCTGGTGGAGAGGAAGTAGCCGAAGACCGCGAAGGCCAGCGCGATGATCGGGAAGAACGACAGGAAGGCGAAGTAGCTGACCGCTCCGGCGAGCCGGTCACCGGCCTGGATCTGGTAACGCTGGAAGGTCCTGACCAGGTGATCGAGCCAGTGCCACCTGATCCGGGCCGCGCCGAGCGTCCTTCCGAGTCGTTCCTGGGCCGCTTGGATCCGTTCCAGCACGTTTTTCACGTGCGCCCCCTACCCAATCACCGCCGTCCCGATCGTGGACGGCGGCGGAAAAGCAGCCGTGCGTACACGGGAGACCACGGAACGGACGGGAGGCCGGCCGGAGCCCGTACCACGGAGAATCCTCCGGCCGGACGAGAGGCGTCGCGGTCCGGGCGGGAACCCCGCCGGGACCGGGCGACGGGAGGTCACGAAGTGGGCAGGAACCCCACCCGGTCGCGCACCCTGGCCATGGTCTCCGCGGCCACCGCGCGGGCCCGCGTGGCCCCGACGGCGAGCATCCGGTCGAGCTCGGTCTCGTTGGCGAGCAGCTTCTCGGTGCGCTCGCGGATCGGGGTGAAGGTGTCGACCACGAGCTCGGCCACGTCCTTCTTGAACGTGCCGTACCCCTGCCCGGCGTAGCGGGTCTCCAGCTCGGGGATCGGGACGCCGCTCAGCGCGGACTGGATGCGCAGCAGGTTGGTGACGCCGGGCTTGTTCTCGTCGTCGGCGAGGACCTCGGAGCCGGTGTCGGTGACCGCGCGCATGATCTTCTTGCGGAGCGGCCCCGGCTGCTCCAGCAGGTCCAGGATCCCGGTGGGCGAGGAGGACGACTTCGACATCTTCGCCGTGGGCTCCTGGAGGTCGGTGATCTTCTCGACCCCCTTGACGATGTGCGGATCGGGCAGCGTGAAGGTCTCGCCGAAGCGGTGGTTGAAGCGCTGCGCGAGGTCGCGGGTCAGCTCCAGGTGCTGCTTCTGGTCGGCGCCGACCGGCACCCGGTTCGCCTGGTAGAGCAGGATGTCGGCCGCCTGCAGGATCGGGTAGGTGAACAGCCCGACGCTGGCCGAGCTCTCACCGCCCTTGGCCGCCTTGTCCTTGAACTGGGTCATCCGCCCGGCCTCGCCCATGCCGGTGAGGCAGATCAGCACCCAGGCCAGCTCGGTGTGCTCACGGACATGGCTCTGCACGAAGACCGTGGAACGCTCGGGGTCGAGACCGGCGGCGAAGAGCTGGGCCGCGGCGACCCTGGAGCGCCTGCGCAGCACCTCGGGCTGGTAGTCCACGGTGATCGCGTGCAGGTCGACGACGCAGTAGAACGCGTCGTAACCCTCCTGCAGGGCGACGTACTGCCTGATGGCACCGAGGTAGTTTCCCAGGTGGAAGGAGTCTGCGGTGGGCTGGATTCCCGACAGGACACGAGGACTGGCCATAACAGCCAATTCTGTCAGCTGCCAGGAGTGGTTAGCGCGCCAACTTCAGCGCGCCAGGGTTGGCGCGCCAATCGCGGCACCCGGCGACGACATCTCGATCACGGCGTCCCGATCGCGCGGCGCCGCAAGGTCGCGGGGGCGCCGAGGTCCGGGGGCGCGGCGTCGCGGGGGCGGGGGTACGGCGCCACGGGGGGCGCGGTCCCGGACCACCACCTCCGGCGACGCCCCTCAGCTGTCGGGAGGGGGCGGCGGCGTCTCCGGGCGCGGCACGCTCCGCTTGATCCTGACCCGGGAGACCCTGCGGCCGTCCATGTCGGTGACCGTCATCTCGAACCCGGGGATCTCCACCCGCTCCCCCAGCGCGGGAAGGTGACCGAGCGCCCACATGACGAACCCCCCGAGGGTCTCGTACGGGCCGTCGGCCAGGCGGATCCCGCTCTCGCTCGCCACCTCGTCGAGGTTGGCCAGCCCGTCGAGCTCGACCTCCCCCGCGGGCAGCGCGACGTGCTCGTCCGCCACGTCGTGCTCGTCGCGGATGTCGCCGATGAGCTCCTCGACGAGATCCTCAAGGGTGACGATGCCCGCCGTGCCGCCGTACTCGTCGACCACGATCGCCAGGTGGTGTCCCTCCCTGCGCATCTCCGACAGCGTGGCCATCAGCCGCTTGCTGGTGGGGACCAGCTTGACCGGGCGGATGGGCACCAGCTCGCTGATCGGCTCGATGGACCCGGTCAGCACCGGGTCGAGCAGGTCGCGGATGTGGACGAAGCCCACGACGTCATCGTAGGAGTCGCGGTAGACGGGGAAGCGGGAGTGCGGCATGGCCGCCGCCAGGATCGCCGCCTCGGCCAGCCGCGTGTCGGCGGACATGAACTCCACCTCGGTGCGCGGCAGCATCACCTCGCGGAGCTGCCGCTTGCCCGCCGCGAAGACCTCCCCGATCAGGTGGCGCTCGTCGGCGGTGAGCTCGTGGTGGCCCACCACCATGTCGCGCAGCTCCTCGGTGGAGATCTCCTCGCGGTCGGCGTCGGGGTCGCCGCCGAGCAGCTTGACGACCCCGTCGGTGGACTTCGACAGCGCCCAGATGATCGGCCGTGACAGCGCGGCCATCCGGTCGAGGAACGGCGCGACCAGCAGGGAGATCCCCTCGGCGCGCTGCCGGGCGATCCGCTTGGGGGCCAGCTCGCCGAAGACCAGCGAGGCGTACGAGATCGCCAGCGTCACCAGCACCAGGGAGAGCGGGGCCGTCACGGCCTCCGGTACCCCCCAGCCGGTCACCACGGGGATGAGGTCCTGGGCGAGGGTGTCGGCGCCGAAGGCGGCCGAGAGCATGGTCGCCACGGTGACGCCGATCTGCACCGCGGACAGGAAGCGGTTGGGGTCGCGGGCGAGCTTGGCCGCCCTCGCACCCCTGCGGCCCTGGGTGTCGAGCCGCCTGACCTGGCTCTCCCTGAGGGAGACCATGGCCATCTCCGCGGCGGCGAAGAATCCCCCGATCAATACGAAGAGCATGACCAAGGCGATGTTCGCCAGGACGCTGTTCACGAGATCGTCTCCGTCATGGCGGTCGCCCGTTCCGGCGGTGGCCGATATTTGATGTGCCAGCATATGCTGGCGATAGACTTACAAAAGTCAACAAGTACAAACATCATCAAACAGGAGGCTCCGTGAAGCTGCTCGTCACCGGGGGTGCCGGATACATCGGCGGGGTCGTGGCGGCGCAACTCGTCGAGGCCGGTCACGAGGTGACCGTGCTGGACGACCTCTCCACCGGCCACGCCGACGCGGTGCCATCGGGTGCCCGCTTCGTCGAGGGGTCGATCACCGAGGCCGCCCCCCTGCTGGAGGGCATGGACGGCGTGCTCCACTTCGCGGCGAAATCCCTGGTCGGCGAGTCCGTGGAACGGCCGGGCCTCTACTGGGCGCACAACCTCGGCGGCACCCTGGCCCTGCTCGACGCCATGCGGGGCACGGGGGTGGGGCGGATCGTCTTCTCCTCCACCGCCGCGACGTACGGCGAGCCGGAGCGCTCCCCGATCAGGGAGACCGACCCGACGCGGCCGACCAACCCCTACGGCGCGTCCAAGCTCGCGGTCGACACCGCGCTGAGCACGTTCGCCGGGCTGTACGGACTGGCCGCGGTGAGCCTGCGCTACTTCAACGTGGGCGGCGCCTACACCGCCGGAGACGGCAGGGTCTACCGCGAGCGTCACACCGTGGAGACCCACCTGATCCCTAACATCCTCGCCGTCGCGCTCGGCGGGCGCGAGTCGGTCAGCGTGTTCGGCACGGACTACCCCACTCCCGACGGCACATGCGTGCGCGACTACATCCACGTGTCCGACCTCGCCAGGGCCCACCTGCTGGCACTGGACGCCTGCTCGCCGGGCGAGCACAGGATCTACAACCTGGGCAGCGGGACGGGCTTCTCGGTCCAGGAGGTGCTGTCGGTCTGCCGCGAGGTCACCGGTCACGAGATCCCCGCGGTCGTACGCGAGCGCCGCGCCGGTGACCCGGCCGTGCTGGTGGCCTCGTCCGACAGGATCCAGCGTGAGCTCGGCTGGAAGCCCGAGCACCCGTCGATCCGCGATGTCGTCGCCGACGCCTGGGCCGCGCTGCGCGCCTGAGACCGCCCCGCCCCACCGTTTCTGGAAACGTACGACCGGGGCCGGGCGGCCACGGCTACCTCAGGCTGAAGCGGGCCGTGTTGTTGGCCGGGCGGCGGTCGCCCAGCCGGAGGGAGTAGACGGTCGCCTCGGCCCGCGGCGCGTGCGCGCGGGCCACGAAGGCGAGCAGGAAGCTCACCCGCCTGCCCGCGCCGACCGTACGAAGCCTGCACCCGACGTAGGCGGGGTGGGAGTCGCACCGGGCGCCCCTCGCCGACATGAGGCGCGCCCCGCCGGTGTCGAAGAGGACCCCGGCGTCGTGGACGCGACGCGGCCCGCGGTTGCGCACCACCGCGGCCACGGTGACCAGACGGCCCGCACGCGTCGCGCGCGACAGCCTCACCGCCAGGTCCGCGCCCTCGCCCACCTCGGTCAGCGTCCGGGAGGAGTTGTCCGTCTCGTCGTCGTCCACGACCTCGGAGGAGAGCGTCGCGGTCGCCTCCAGCGGGCCCCGCGCTCCGGACCTCACCAGCCCGGTGATCGTCACCCCACCGGTCTGCCCGGCCAGGACGTCCTTCGTCGAGGGACAGACCACCACTCCGGCCGCCGCTCCGGCCACGGTGCCGGGGAGACACTCGGCGACGTCGACGCCGATCACCACCACCTCCTCGGGCAGCCGTACGGTGAGCAGCGGAAGCACCGCGTCTCCGGGACCGTCGTTGCGCACCTCGGCCCGGTAGGTCAGCGGCTGCCCCGGCTGCGCGCGTTTCGGGGAGACCGTCAGCCGGACCGACAGATCGGCGCCGCCCCAGGCGTCGTCCTCGGGCGAGGCGAGCGCCCCACGCGGTGCCGCGGCGAGCACGAGACAGATCACCCCGGCGACGATCCGCACCGCGGCGTACTCCCCGAACACCGATCCCCCGACCACAAGTGATCATTGAACGCCGGGTCACGCCGCTCCGCGACGATCGACACGCCGCCTTTTCCCTTCACCGCCCGCCCGGGAAACCCGGGAGAAGAGCCGGGGACCACGAAAGGGCCGGGAACGCGAAAGGGCCGGGAACGCGAAAGGGCCCCGGCGTGCCGGGACCCTTTCGCGTGACGGCTCAGATCGGCTTTCGCGTGACGGCGCAGATCGGACCGATCAGATCAGACCGAGCTCGCGCACCGCGGAACGCTCCTCCTCCAGCTCGCGCACCGTGGCGTCGATGCGCTCGCGGGAGAAGGCGTCGATTTCCAGACCCTGGATGATCTCCCACTTGCCGTCACGCGAGGCGACGGGGAAGGACGAGATGAGCCCCTCGGGCACGCCGTACGAGCCGTCGGAGGGAATCGCGGCCGAGGTCCAGGCGGTGCCGTTGACCCAGTCGAAGACGTGGTCGATCGCCGCGTTGGCGGCCGAGGCGGCCGAGGACGCGCCCCGGGCCTCGATGATCGCGGCGCCGCGCTTGGCGACGGTGGGGATGAAGGTGTCGCGCAGCCAGGTCTCGTCGACCAGCTCGGCGGCGATCTTGCCACCGACCTCCGCGTGGAAGAGGTCGGGGTACTGGGTGGCGGAGTGGTTGCCCCAGATGGTCATCTTCTTGATCTCGGTGACCGGGACCTGGAGCTTCGCGGCGAGCTGGGACAGCGCGCGGTTGTGGTCGAGACGGGTCATCGCGGTGAAGCGCTCGGCCGGGACGTCCGGGGCGTGCTGCTGGGCGATGAGCGCGTTGGTGTTGGCCGGGTTGCCGACCACCAGCACGCGGATGTCGTCGGCCGCGTTGTCGTTGATCGCCTTGCCCTGCGGGCCGAAGATGCCGCCGTTGGCCTGGAGGAGGTCACCGCGCTCCATGCCCTTGCTGCGGGGACGGGCGCCGACCAGCAGCGCGACGTTGGCGCCGTTGAACGCCACGTTCGGGTCGTCGGTGACCTCGATGCCGCTCAGCAGCGGGAACGCGCAGTCGTCGAGCTCCATCGCGGTGCCCTCGGCGGCCTTCACGGCCTGCGGGATCTCCAGGAGGCTCAGCGTGACCGGGACGTCGGCGCCCAGCAACTGGCCCGAGGCGATGCGGAAAAGCAGCGCGTAGCCGATCTGACCGGCGGCGCCGGTGACGGTGACCTTTACGGGAGTCTGGGCCATGACCTTCCCCCACTCGAAGGATGAATTGTGACGCTCGGATGCTACCCGTCCACGGCGGACGACCGTCCGGCGAGTGCCCCGATCCGCCTGCGAGGGAGGTGCGGGCCGGGGTGGCTAGGCGCAGGCGGCCATGGCGGGGAGGTCGTTCTCCCGCGTGGGGAACTCGACCCTGGAGAAGTGCTTGTCGAGCAGCCTGCGGACGGCGCCGCTCCGGTAGAGGTCGGCGATCGCCCCCTTGACGGCCTCGCAGGTGCGTACGTCACCCCTCTTGAGAGCCACCGCGTAGCGCTCGTCGGTGAGCTTCAGGCCGAGCAGCTTGTAGCGGATGCTCTCCCGGTTGCCGAAACCGGCCAGCAGCAGGTCGTCGCCGGGGATCGCGTCGACCTCACCGGCCTGCAGCTTGTTGACGCACTCGGAGTAGGTCTGGGCGGGAACCAGCGTGAGCCGCTCCACCGCGCCCTGGAGGACGGTCACGGCCGCGCTGGAGGCCGGCTGGCACATCCGGCTGCCCTCCAGGCCCCTCACGGTCACGATCGGCGAGCCGTACTTGACGAGGGCGTCGACGTGGGCGAGATAGTACGGTCCGGCGAAGGTGACGTCGTCGGTGTCGTTGATCGAGTACGTCGCCAGGACCAGGTCGACGTCCCCGTCCGCCAGCAGTTTCGGCCGCTCGGGGCGGGCGGTGGCCCGGAAGGTGACACCGCTCTCCGGCACCCCCAGCGCCTTGGCGATCTCAAGGGCGAAGTCGACCTCGAAGCCACTCCACCTACCCCCGTTGTTCAGCGCGATACCGGGCAGGGAGTCGCGCAGGCCGATGACGAGCTTGCCCGTCCTGGCGGCCTTGTCCGCCACGGAGGTGAACGCCGTGGGGACCGGTTCCTCGGATCCGCCCTCCGAAGTCGCCCTCGGCCACCAGCGGACGGCGGCGGCCGCCCCGGCGGCCAGCAGCAGCACGACCACGGCGGCGGCGATCCAGCGCCTCCCGCGCGGGCGCCGCGGCGTCTCCGGAGTCCCGACGCGGGTCGTGGACGCCTGCCAGCTGGGCGGCGGCACCTCCCCGGCGTGCTCCGCGTACCCCCTGCCGTCGCCGTATCCGGGAGACGAGGGGTAGTCCCGGTAGCCGGGAGAGCGGCGGTCCTGGGAACGGTGGTCCGAAGGGTGCCGATCCGGAGGGCGGTGCTCAGGGGAGCGGTGGTCCGGGAAGGACAGGTGCTCCGTGGGGGCGTGGGAGGGCCCGCCGTGGGCGGCGGGTGGGCGGTGCTCGCCCTGGCCGGGCCCGGTCCGGCCTCCCGGATCCGGGTGAACCCCGTGACCGCTCTGAACGTTCTGGCCGCCCTGGTCGCCGTAGACGGGAGGCCGGGTCTGGAACCCCGTGGACGGGAGGGACGGGTCGCCCGAGACGCCCGTCCTGGGGTTCGGAGTGCGCATGGGACTGGTGGCGTCGTCGTCACGGCCCTGATCGCCGTCGCGGGCGTACCCCCGCTCATGCTCCCGACCCTGATCGCGGTCCCGGGAACCCGGCCGGGGTTCGCCGGGGGACGACGTGGGGACGGCGACCTCGGCGCCCTGGGTGAGGATCGCGGGCGAGGCGTTCACCGTCTCGGGGTGGCCGAGCAACCGGAGCAGGAGCTGGTCGGCCGAGGGCCGCATGGCGGGTGACTTGGCCAGCGCCGAACCGACCACGCCGCGCAGCGGCTCCGGCAGCACGCCGAGGTCGACCTCGTGGTTGAGGATGCGGTTGAGCACCACGGCGATCGAGCCTCCGGCGAAGATCGTCTCGCCGGTCGCGGCGAACGCGATGGTCGCCCCCCACGCGAAGACGTCGGTGTGCGGCCCGACGTCGGCGCCGGAGATCTGCTCGGGCGCCATGTAGGCGGGGGTGCCGATGGCCCGGCTGGTGATCGTGCCGGTGGAGTCGAGGATGCGGGCGATGCCGAAGTCGACGACCCTCGGGCCGTCGGCGGCGATGAGCACGTTGTCCGGCTTGAAGTCGCGGTGCACGATCGAGGCGTGGTGGATCGCGGTGAGCGCGGTGGCCGTGCCGACCGCGAGCCGCTGCAGCGGGGAGCCCCTGAGAGGGCCGTCGGTCTCCACGACCTCGCGCAGCGACCTGCCCTCGATGTACTCGCTCGCGATGTAGGGGGTATCACCTTCGAGGTCGGCGTCCATCACGCCGGCGGTGCAGAACGAGGCGACCCGCTGGGCCGCCCTCGCCTCCCTGGCGAACCGGGATCTGGCGATGGCGTCGCCGGAGAACTTCACGTGCAGCAACTTGATCGCCGCCCGCTCCCCCGCGGCGTTGACCCCCAGGTAGACGATGCCCTGACCGCCCTCGCCGACCCGCCCGACAACGCGGAACGGCCCGAGCTGGCGCGGCTCTCCCGCTTCCAGTGGCGCGATCTCCGGCATCATCGTCCCCACGGTCTCGTAATCTTCGACGTGGCAAACTTTACGGCGCCATGACCCGACCTCTCCCCCCGTTATCCCGACGTGACCTCACATTTCTTCCGGGAACGCCCCGCCCTCCGCCCGTGTCACGGTGAAAAATGGCAGGCGTTCTCACCCACCCAATCTCCGACATTCACCCCAATCTGGCGCTCCAGCCGCTTAGATCGCTACCGTTGTACGTCCCTCAGGCAAGCCGGAGCAAAAACTTCCATGCGCCGATATATCGGTTATCGCGAGTTCGTGCAGCGCGATCAGCGTTCCCTCGTCGGCACCGCCCTTCTCCTCACCGGCAGCCACGAGCAGGCCATCCGCCTCACCCTGCGTTCCTTCCACACCGTCGCCCTCTCCTGGCCGCCGCCGCTGTGGGAGAACCCCACCACGCACGCCCAGATCGCGCTCTACCGCCGCTTCCTCCAGCGGCCGAGCGCCGCCGGGCCGACGGCCCTGGTACGGATCCCGCCCCGGCAGCGGCTCCTCGTGGTCGCCTGCCTGCACGACGGCAGGTCCCGCGCGGAGATGGCCTCCCTTCTCGGGGTGCCGGAGAAGACTGTGGACGCGGAGATCACCACGGCGGTCGACACCCTCACCAAGGGCAGCGAGAGCCGTCTGATCACCAGGATGGCCAACGCCGCGGGCGAGGCCTCCGTCCCCGACCTCACCGTCCGGTCCATGCGTACGCTCAGGCGGCGTCGCGCCCGGGGAGCCCTCCTCGCCGTGGCGGCGGCGCTCGTCCCGGTCGGCCTGGTCGCCGCCTTCACCGTGTTCCAGCAGGGCGAGGTGTGGAACTCGGCGCTGGGCGAGCGCAACCAGCCCCACGCGGCACAGGCGCAGGAGCCCGTACGAGCGGTCTCCGGTCCCGAGCCCGCCGACCGGGAATCGGGCGGCCCCGAGCCGACCGGCCGGGAACCGGGCGCCGTCCCGGTGCCGTGGCAGGCCGCGCCGACCTCCTCGGTGATCCGCTACGCGGTCCCCGGGCCGTGTCCCGACGCCCCCGTCGGGACACCTCCCGCGCGCGCCGGAGACGCCACCTGCGCGGGATGGACGCTGACACTGGCCTCAGGCGGCCCCGAGAGCCCCGCTCCCGGCCTCACCGCCTGCGAGGGCCGGAAACCCTGCGAGGCGACTCTGAGCGTCCCCGACGCCGTCCAGCGCCTCACACACGGGGACGACGAGAGGGAGCCCGCGCTGCTCACCCCGGCCATCAGCCGCGACGGGCGTCGCATCGCCTACCTCAGCGCGGCGGAGCGACGCTACGTGGCCCATGACCTCGGCAGTGGTGTGAAGCGCTACCTGTCACCGGTCCTCGTCCCCGCCGACACCGAGAACGGCACGCTGGTGAGCGTCTCCCTCGACGGCCGCCACTTCACCGTCGTCCTCGGCGAGCGGCGGCTGCGCACCGACTTCACGACCGGCGCCCTGGCATCTGTGCCCGCAGGACAGATGCCCCCGGCGGAGAAGATCGCCCCCTGGCTCCGGGGGCGGTACGGGACCTGGTCCGACTCCCCCAGCGGGAGACACTCCGCCGCGATCGCCGCCGGGAAGGGTGAGGACCTCCACAGCCTCCACATCGTCGACGCCGCGTCGCGACGGGTCTTCAGGCGGCTCCCGCTCCCCGAGGTGAGGCGGCCCGCCGAGGCCGAGGTCGTGGGCTGGCTGAACAACCGCGAGGTGGTCGTGAGGATGAGCGCCAAGGCCAAGGGCGACCTCCTCGGCTTCTTCCGGGTGAACGCCGTCAGCGGGCGGGCGCACCGCGTGCCCGGCCTCCCGGCCGACGTCCCGTTCGTGCTGGGGGCCGCGGTGACACCGTGACCGGCCGCCCGGCGCCGTACGGGGGGCACCGGCAGGTCCCTCCGGGAAGGCCCGCCTCCGGCGCGGAACGCGCGGAAGACGGGAGGGCGGGGAGCGGGGAAGACGTGGCTGAACGGAGCGCGCGGGAGGACGGGGGACGGGGGACGGGGAAGGCGCGGCTGAACGGAGCGCGCGGGAGGACGGGAAACCCCGCACGGGAGGACGGGGAACGGGGAAGGCGCGGCTAAGGGGGGCGGGAGCCACGGGGGAAGAAGCCCCGTGTGAAGGCGGGGAACGGGAAAAGGGCCGCCGTGGGGCGGCCCTTTTCCTGTGGGCGGCGGTGCTTACCGGATGCCGGTCGGGTGACGGCCGGGCGCCGGTCAGCCCACCTTCTTCTTCAGGTTCTCGTCCAGGGCCGCCAGGAAGTCCTGGGTGGTCAGCCACTCGGCGTCGCCGCCGACCAGCAGGGCGAGGTCCTTGGTCATCTGACCGCCCTCGACGGTCTCGACGCAGACCTGCTCCAGCTTCTCCGCGAAGTCGATCAGCGCGGGGGTGTTGTCGAGCTTGCCGCGGTGCTGCAGGCCCCGGGTCCACGCGAAGATCGAGGCGATCGGGTTCGTGGAGGTGGGGTTGCCCTTCTGGTGCTGGCGGTAGTGGCGGGTCACCGTGCCGTGGGCGGCCTCGGCCTCGACGGTACGGCCGTCGGGGGTGAGCAGGACCGAGGTCATCAGGCCGAGCGAGCCGAAGCCCTGCGCGACGGTGTCGGACTGGACGTCGCCGTCGTAGTTCTTGGCGGCCCAGACGTATCCGCCCTCCCACTTGAGCGCCGCGGCGACCATGTCGTCGATGAGGCGGTGCTCGTAGGTGATCCCGGCGGCGTCGAAGTCGGCCTTGAACTCGGTCTCGAAGACCTCGGCGAAGATGTCCTTGAAGCGGCCGTCGTAGGCCTTCAGGATCGTGTTCTTCGTGGAGAGGTAGACCGGGTAGCCGCGCGACAGGCCGTACCGCATGGAGGCGCGGGCGAAGTCGCGGATCGAGTCGTCCAGGTTGTACATCGCCAGCGCGATGCCGGGGCCCGGGAAGTCGTAGACGTCGAGCTCGATCGGCTCCGAGCCGTCCTTGGGGGTGTAGGTGAGGGTGAGGCTGCCCTCGCCGGGGACCTTCAGGTCACTGGCGCGGTACTGGTCGCCGAACGCGTGACGGCCGATGATGATCGGCTTGGTCCAGCCGGGGACGAGCCTCGGCACGTTGGACATGATGATCGGCTCACGGAAGATGACACCGCCGAGGATGTTGCGGATGGTCCCGTTCGGGGACTTCCACATCTTCTTGAGGCCGAACTCCTCCACCCGAGCCTCGTCGGGGGTGATCGTGGCGCACTTGACGCCGACTCCGTACTGCTTGATCGCGTTCGCGGCGTCGATCGTCACCTGGTCGTCGGTGGCGTCGCGGTGCTCGATCCCGAGGTCGTAGTACTTAAGATCGACGTCGAGGTAGGGAAGGATCAGCTGGTCCTTGATGAACTGCCAGATGATCCGGGTCATCTCGTCGCCGTCGAGCTCGACGACGGGGCCCTCTACCTTGATCTTGGGCATGCGTGTGGTTCCCCTTCTGAACTAAATTGGCCAAACAGTCCTTTTTGAGGCTCACTGGCCGTTGAGGCTATCGGACCGGGTCGATCGCCTCGCGACGCACCCGTTCCCCCAGACCTACCGCATCGGCATAAGCGCCGGGAATTCGAGGATCAGCCCGCCCACCATGAGCGCGATTCCGAGGCCCGCGAGAGTGAGGGCGTCGGTCGCCTTTCTGCGCACGGCGAGCCGCCCGCCTCCGGCCAGCCGGGCCAGCGCCCCCAGCGTCATGACGGCGCCGAGGGCGAAACCACCCCACTCGGGCATGTCAAGCAGCACCGCGAAGACCATGGCGCCGACCGCGCCGATCGCCACCAGAGGGTACGCGCCCCAGCGCTCCCTGTTCGCGTTCACCGCTCGCGCGTTCACCGGCCCACCACTCGCTCTCGCCTCCGACTCATCGATTCCGACCTGTCCGATCCCGGTTTATATGATCCCGGTTCATATGATCTCGGCGCACATGATCCCGATTCATCTGATTCTGGGGCACATGATTCCGGGTTATCTGATTCCGGATCATCGCTCGGCGATCGGCTTCCACTTCTGGTCGCGCTCGCCGATGTACTCGCTGTCCGGGCGGATCAGCCGGTTGTCGGCGTGCTGCTCGATGACGTGTGCGGTCCATCCTGACATGCGGCTGACGGAGAAGACGGGAGTGAACAGGTCCGTCGGGATGCCGAGATAGTGGTAGACGGTCGCCGCGTAGAAGTCGACGTTCGGGTAGAGGCCCTTCGTCTCGAAGACGACCTCCTCCATCTCCTTGGACATCCGGTAGTAGGTGTCGTCTCCGGACGCCTCGCCGAGTTCCCGCGACATCTTGCGCAGGTGCGTGGCGCGCGGGTCCTCGGTCTTGTAGACGCGGTGCCCGAAGCCCATGATCTTCTCTCCGGCGGAGAGCCTGTCCCGTACGGCCTGGGCGACGGAACCCGCGTCGAGCGACTCCAGGGTGCGCATGACCTGCTCGTTGGCGCCGCCGTGCAGGGGGCCCTTGAGGGTGCCGATGGCCGCCACGACGGCCGAGTGCATGTCGGACAGGGTCGCGGCGCAGACGCGGGCGGCGAACGTGGAGGCGTTCATCGTGTGGTCGGCGTGCAGGACCAGGCAGGCGTCGAAGATCTCGACCTCGCGCTCACCGGGGACGCGGCCGGTGATCTGGAGGAGGAAGTTCGCCGCCACGCTCAGCTCGGGATCAGGATCGGGGACGGTGGTCCCGGTCCTGGCCGCGTGGTAGCGGGCGACGAGGATCGGCTGCTGCGCGGTCAGCCTGGCGGCCTTGCGCAGGTTCGCCTCGGGGGCGTTGGTGTCCTTGTCCGGATCGTCGCCCCCGGCGAGCGAGACCAGCGTGCGCAGCGCCTCCATCGGGGCCTGCTTCTCCGCGATCTCCGCGATGTTGGCCTCGGCGAGCGTGCCGAGCGCGCGCCCTCGGACCAGTTCCTCACCGTACGCCGACAGTTGCTCCCGGGTGGGGAGGCTGCCGTACTGGAGCAGATGGGCGGTCTCTTCGAAGGTGGTGCGGCCTGCCAGATCGTGGATGTCGTAGCCACGATAGAAGAGGCGACCGGCCTGACCGTCGATGTCGCTGAGCGCTGTGGACGCGGCTACGACATCGGCGAGACCTTTGGTGGGCTTGTCCGCCATGAGTATTTCCTCCGCTTATCTGTGCCCGAAGTCTACCTGTGAGCAGCGGAAACCCTCCCGAGAGGTACAGACCAATTTCACGCAGGATTCTCCTTCTGGCAAAGGCGATTCCCCATCACCTCGTTTGGGTAAGCCGGAGCTGTAGGAATAGTTACGGCGGGCTACCTGGGGAGGAACTGCCGTGGAGGGGCCGTTCATACGCATCGAGGACACAGGCGAGGTGGTCCCGTTGCGCCCCGAGATCACGACGATCGGACGTGGCCGGGGAGTGGACATCCGGCTCACCGATCCGAGTGTTTCCCGGCTGCACGCGGAATTCGTCCGGCGCGGGCCCTATCTGTACGTCGTTGACCTGGGCCTGTCCCGCAACGGCACGCGGGTCAACGGCCGGCCGATCGCCCGGAGGGTGCTTGACGACGGTGACGTGGTGTCCTTCGGCGCGGCACGAGGCAGGATCGGCGGGGTTCCACGCGAGGACTTCGCCCCGGAGGTCGAGCTCCGCCGCGCCGCGGCGCCCGAGCTGACCAGGCGGGAGGTTGATGTCCTGACGTCGCTGTGCCGTCCGGCGCTGTCGGACGAGGCGTTCGTCGCACCGGCCACGGCGAGGGAGATCGCCGATGATCTGGTGGTGACGGAGGCGGCTGTCAAGCAGCACCTCCTGCGTCTCTACCAGAAGTTCCGGATCCCCGAGGGGACCAACCGGCGCACCAGGCTGGCGAACGAGGTCGTCGCCCTGGGGCTGGTCAGGCCCACCCCCGTGGTGCCACCGCAGCGCGCGGCGGGCGCCCCGGAGGCTCAGACGGCGTCGTCCACCACCGCGAACCGCAGGGCCTCGTAGCGGGGCTCGCGAAAGGGCTCGTCCACAGGGCGAGCCGAACGGGCCGGGCGGGCCGGGCAACCGGTCCTCCCGCGACGTTCGGCCTCGCCCGAGCAGCCCGACACCACCCGCGCCGCTCGGGACGCCCGCGTCGCTTGGGCGGTCAAACGTCGCCTGAGCGGTCAGGGGTCGCCCGAGCTCGTCCGGCGTCCCCGAGGGGACGGCCCGGCGGGCGTGGCTCAGCCCCGCTCGCGGACGCGCCGCTCCGCGGCCTCGACCACGTTGGTGAGCAGCATCGCCCGGGTCATCGGGCCCACGCCGCCGGGGTTGGGGGTGAGGAAGCCCGCGACGTCCTCGACGCCGGGGGCGACATCACCGGCGATCTTCCCGTCGACCCTGGAGACGCCGACGTCGAGCACGGCCGCGCCCGGCTTCACCATGTCCGCGGTGATCAGGTGCGGTACCCCCGCCGCGGCGACGACGATGTCGGCGCGCCGGGTGTGGGCCGCGAGGTCCTGGGTGCCGGTGTGGCAGAGGGTGACGGTGGCGTTCTCGGAGCGGCGGGTCAGCAGCAGGCCGAGCGAGCGGCCCACGGTGATGCCCCGGCCGACCACGACGACCTCCGCCCCCTTGATCGGCACCCCGTACGCCTGGAGGAGCACGACGATGCCGTACGGCGTGCAGGGCAGCGGCGCGTCGACCATGTGGACCAGGCGGCCCAGGTTGACAGGGTGGAGGCCGTCGGCGTCCTTCGCCGGGTCCATCCGCTCGATCAGCGCCTGCGTGTCGAGGTGACGGGGCAGCGGGAGCTGGACGATGTAGCCGGTGCACTCGGCGGAGGCGTCGAGCTCGTCGACGACCGCCTCGACGTCGGCCTGGGTGGCGTCCTCCGGCAGGTCCCTGCGGAGGGAGGAGATGCCCACCTCCGCGCAGTCGCGGTGCTTGCCCGCCACGTAGATCTGGCTGCCGGGGTCACCGCCCACCAGGACGGTGCCGAGCCCGGGGACGACGCCCCGCTCCCTCAGCGCGGTCACCCGCGCTGTGAGGTCTGCCTTGATCTTCGCCGCCGTGGCCTTGCCGTCGAGAATCCGCGCGCTCATGCGGACAACCCTCTCACGGCACTCTCACGGCGGCGCCGGGATCAGCCGCGCTCCGCCTCCCTCGCCTCCCTGCGCTCGATGATCCTGCGGGTGAAGGGAATCCACTCCATGGCCCGCCCGCTGAGGTAGGCCGCGCCGAGCGCGATAATGATCATCATCCAGGGGCTGACCCAGAAACCGTGCATGATCACAAAGGCGTACAGGGCGTGGTCGAGCAACGGCATAAGGGATCTCCACGGCTGGGATGAAAGGGATGCTTCAGACTAACCGCAGGTCAAGCCTTTTTCATCCAGGTAGTCCTGTCCAATCCGCCACTTTTTTATCTCCCGTGCGCGGCCGCCACATCCGTACGGCGGCCACGCACCGGGAACGGATCAGTGGAAGAAGTGGCGGGTGCCGGTGAAGTAGAGGGTCACCCCGGCCGCCTCGGCCGCCGCGACGACCTCCTCGTCCCTGATCGAACCGCCCGGCTCCACGATCGCCCGCACTCCCGCGTCGATGAGGATCTGCGGGCCGTCGGCGAAGGGGAAGAACGCGTCGGAGGCGGCGGCGGACCCCGCCGCGCGCTCCCCCGCCCTGGAGACCGCGAGCCGCGCCGAGTCGACCCGGTTGACCTGGCCCATGCCGACACCCACGCTCGCGCCGTCCGAGGCGAGCAGGATCGCGTTGGACTTCACCGAGCGGCACGCCTTCCAGGCGAAGGCGAGGTCGGCGAGGACCTCGGCGGAGGCGGCGGGCCCGGCCTTCAGCTCCCAGGTGGACGGGTCGTCGCCCGGGGCGTCGACCCGGTCGGCGGCCTGCACCAGCAGGCCGCCGTCGATCCGGCGGAACTCCGCCGGGTTGGACGGCCCCACCGGGCAGGACAGCAGCCGGATGTTCTTCTTCGCGGTGAGCGCCTCCAGCGCCTCCCGCGTGAAGGAGGGCGCCACCACGACCTCGGTGAACACCTCGGCGATCTGCCGGGCCAGCTCCCCGGTCACCTCGGCGTTGACCGCGATCACACCGCCGTACGCCGAGACGGGGTCGCAGGCGTGGGCCTTGCGGTGCGCCTCGGCGACATCGGCGCCGACCGCGATGCCGCACGGGTTCTGGTGCTTGATGATCGCCACGGCGGGCGCGTCGAAGTCCCAGGCGGCCCGCCAGGCGGCGTCGGCGTCGAGGTAGTTGTTGTAGGACATCTCCTTGCCGTGCAGCTGCTCGGCGTTGGCCAGGCCGTCCTTCTGCCCCGAGTACAGGGCGGCGCCCTGGTGCGGGTTCTCGCCGTAGCGCAGCGGCGACCGCAGCTCCCAGGCCGCGCCCATGTAGCGCGGCCACGCGCCGTCCTCGGCGGCGTAGACGCTCGCGAACCAGGAGGCCACCGCGGTGTCGTACGAGGCGGTGTGGGCGTACGCGGCGGCGGCCAGGCGGCGGCGCTCGACGAGGGTGAAGCCGCCCGCGGCGACAGCGGCGAGCACGTCGCCGTACGAGGCGGGGTCGACCACGACCGCGGCGGTGCCGTGGTTCTTGGCCCCGGCCCGGATCATGGCGGGGCCGCCGATGTCGATCTGCTCCACGCACTCGGCGTCGGAGGCGCCGGAGGCCACGGTCTCCTGGAACGGGTAGAGGTTGACCACCACCAGCTCGAACGGCTCGATCTCCAGCTCTTCGAGCTGCTTGACGTGGGACGGGTTGCCGCTGTCGGCCAGCAGCCCGGCGTGCACGCGCGGGTGCAGCGTCTTGACCCTGCCGTCGAGGCACTCGGGGAAGCCGGTCAGCGACTCGACAGGAGTGACGGGGACGCCGAAGGCGGCGATCCTCGCGGCGGTGCCCCCGGTGGAGACGATCTCCACACCCGCGGCGTCGAGCCCGCGGGCCAGCTCCTCCAGCCCGCTCTTGTCATACACCGCGATCAACGCGCGCCGGATGGCGATGCGGGTCACTTCGTGCTCCTCCTGGTTGGTCCCGGTTTTCTCCGGGGCTTTTCTCCGGGGCGCCCGGCTCATCCGCCGGGTCGTCCGAATCGAACAGTCCTGCCGGTGACGGTCCAGCCCTCGCGGGCCATCCGGCCGACGGTGTCGACGAGCAGGTGACGCTCGACGGTCTTGATGCGCTCGTGCAGGGTCGCCTCGTCGTCGCCGTCCAGCACGGCCACGGCCTCCTGGGCGATGATCGGCCCGGTGTCGACACCCGCGTCGGCGAGCATCACGGTGCAGCCGGTGACGCGCACGCCGTACGAGAGCGCGTCACGGACGCCGTGCGCGCCGGGGAAGGAGGGCAGCAGCGCGGGGTGGGTGTTGAGGACCGGGAACGCCTCCAGCGTCGGCGCGCCGAGGATCTTCATGAACCCCGCGCAGACCACGAGGTCCGGCCGGTGCTCGGCGATGCGGGCGGCGAGCCTGCCGTCCCACTCCTCGCGGGTGGGATGATCGGCCAGCCTCTCCACGAAGGTCGGCACCCCCGCGCGCTCCGCGCGGGCCAGCCCCTCGACACCGCCGCGATCGGCACCCACGGCCACGATCCGGGCACCGTAGGTCTCGTCTGCCACAGCGTCCAGCAGGGCCTGTAGGTTGGTCCCAGAACCGGACACGAGAACCACAAGCCGAACGGCCTGGGATGACACCGACGCACTCCATTCGGACGGGGACTCACGCCGCTGCAAGGGTATCGGCCTGTCCACACGAACAACGCAAGGAGGTCAGGTGACACTACCGGTCCAGGCGCGGCCCACCGAGGGCGCCGGTCGGAGGGCGCTGTGGCTCGCGGTCGCCGCGGTGGTGATGACGTTGGTGCTCCCCCTCGCGGGGATCGTCATGGCGATCTTCGCCCTCGTCACCTCGATCCGCGCGATCAGGACGTTGCGCTCCATCCCCAAGCCGGCCGGCACCGCCGTGGTGGGCGTCGTGCTGTCGGCCGGGGCGTTGCTGATCTCGCTCGCGGTGACGGCGCTGCAGTTCTACTTCGGTGACGAGCTGGCCGCCTACACCGAGTGCGGCAGGGGCGCGGGCACCGTGGCGTCGCAGAACGAGTGCGTGGAGCAGCTCGAACGGGCCATGGAGAAGAAGATGACCTTCCTCCAGCCCGGCCAGGTGCAGTTCCCCTTCCCGCCCTGACCTTCCCCTCTCGTCCTGGCCCTTCCCGTCTCCCGTCCTGGTCGCCCTTCCCGCCCGGACCGGCCCCTGAGCAGGCCCCCCGCCCGTCACCCGGTCGGTTTCCGTCCGGCTTCTGAGCGGAGCCCCGGGGCGAGCACCGGTGGGAGAGCCGCCCGCGCTCCCTAGGGAGCGCGGGCGGGCTCCGCCCCCTCCTTGGCCGGCTAGGGCCGGTAGGTCAGCGGCGGGACGCGGATCCCCAGGGCGATCCTGTCCAGTTCGCCGGCGAGAGCGGGATCGGCCTTGATGTGGACGGCGACCTCCGCGGTCTCGAAGAAGATTCCCCGGCGCCCGTCCCGATCGGTGGTCCGTGTCACGATCGGGAGCGACCTTCCCACCCGGGAGCGCTCCCGCTTCTCCCCGCGCAGAAACTCGTCCACCCACTGGCTGCTGTGCAGGACCCCGCCGCGGATCACGCTGACCTCGACGTCGCGCGAGCCGCCGGACCACC
Organism: Streptosporangium oxazolinicum; assembly: GCF_039537505.1. Classification (NCBI taxonomy): domain Bacteria; kingdom Bacillati; phylum Actinomycetota; class Actinomycetes; order Streptosporangiales; family Streptosporangiaceae; genus Streptosporangium; species Streptosporangium oxazolinicum. Next base: position 4,186 of record NZ_BAABAQ010000026.1, on the reverse strand, counting down.
GTCCGGTCGTCGCGCTCCAGCCCCCGCCGAGCCGCGTCGTCTCCCCGGCGACCCGCCGCAGGTCGCGAGGCAGATAGGCGACGGTGACGCGGTCGACCGCGTTACCCGAGGTGGACGGCGGCTCGGCGGGGACGAGGCCCTTCACGATCCTGTTCAGTGTGGTCGCGAGGCCCTGGTTCACGATCACGACGTATCCGAGGCCGGGCTTTTCCAGCCACAGACGCATCCGCGGGGACGAGGTCTCGTCGCCGTTCCCCTCCGCCCGGTACCCGGGTTTGCCGCGAACCTTCTCCGGGGTGGCGGTGGACAGGTTCTGACGGGTCTTGGCCCAGGTGAGCAGTTTCTCCGCGTCCGCGGCGTCCACCCCGCGCACCGCTAGGAGCCGGATCGAGGCGCCGTCGTCCCCGGCCCATCCGAGTTCGGCCCACCCGTTCCGGTCGACCATGGAGAAGGGGGCCGTCAGGTGCAGGCCGGGGGGAACGTAGGTGACGCGCAGGCCCTGGAAGACCCCGCCGGTCGGATCCTTGGGAATGAGACCACCGGCGATCCTCCGCAGGTCGTCCCGGTATCGGGCGCCCACCGTGACGCGCAGGACCAGACCGGGCCGCTCCTCCCAGACCAGGTCGTCCCCCTCGGGCCGGGTGAACGCCCCGCGTCCGCGCACCGTCACCGTGAGGATCCCCGGCAGCGTCTCGGGGATGTCCTTGATCCCGCCGAGCACGCGCTCGGCTCCCCCGGTGTGGAAGGCCGGGTCACGGTAGACGGTGACGCGGACGAGGTCGTCCCCCGAACCCCAGGTCGCGCCGGTGCCGCGAAGACCTCCGGCGTCGGCTCTCGCCAGCACCGGGGTGCCGAGTCCCATGGGGAGGTAACCGACCTTGACGCCGTCCACGCCCGCCGCCTGGGTGGGAGCGGCCACCCCGCTCCGGTCCGCCACGCTCAGGTAGCCGGGTACGGCCGCCGCCAGCACGGCCGCGGCGACCAGGGCCACGGCCGTCGTACGCCCCCTCCTCCCCCGGTCCGCGTCCCGTACGACCCTGTGGGCGAGTCCGGGGGGGACGCCGAGCGCGGAGGTCTCCTCGATCATGGCCAGCCGGAGTTCGTTCTCGATCTCAGTGTTCGGCATGGGGCAACGCCTCCTCGTGCAGGTCGGCGCCGATCAGGGCGCGCAAACGGGTCAATCCCTTGGACGCCTGGCTCTTGACCGCTCCGATCGAGCAGCGGAGGACCTCCGCGGTCTGGGCCTCGGTCAGGTCCTCGAAGAAGCGCAGGACCAGTACGGCACGCTGGTGTGGCGGCAGACTCCGAAGACCGGCGATCAGGATCTGGCGAAGCTCGACGCCGCTCAGGGAGTCGGGCGCCGGGATGTCCGGGGGCGAGTGGGTCAGGAAGATCCGCAGGATCGCGCGACGGCGGGCGCGGCTGATCGCGGTGTTGACGATGATGCGGCGCACGTAGGGTTCCGGGTCGCTGCCCGCGTGCAGACGGCCCCAGCTGCGGTAGGCCTTCTCCAGCGCGCTCTGCAGGACGTCCTCGGCCTCGTCGCGGGAGCCACAGGTGAGATGGGCGATCCTGAACAGGCTCGCTCCGCGCGCCGCGACGAACTCGGTGAACCCCTCGTGACCGCTCACGCGGCCGTCTTAGGTCTCATACCCGTCCATACGCCCGGCCCCGCGCAAAGGGTTTCCAGCCCTGACCGGATTTCCGGTCACCGGCTTCCCGGTCGCGTTTCTCTGTCGCGGCGGTCGGCGTCCCGGGCGATCACGGTCCCGGAGGTCAGGGGCCCAGGGGTCACGGCCCCGGGGCCCAGGGTCCCAGCGCTCCCGGAGGTCACGCTCTCAGGCGGTCGCGGCCCCGGCGGTCACGGTTTCAGGCGCTCGGGGCCGATGCGCATCGGGTGCTCAGTCGCGGTCCCAGGCGTAGGGGTCGACGTAGATGACATGGCCGCCCTTGTCGTCGGTCTCGTCGACGATGTCGCGCCGGGGCGGGCGCGGCGGGTCGGGGCGGCGGGCCTTCTGCGCGCTCTCCGCCGCGGCCGAGGCGTGCTCGTCCTCCCAGTCGTCCCTGATGACCGGGATCGGCTGGGTCTCGCACTCCGTGGCGTCCAGCCAGTAACCGGGGAGCTTCTGGAGCTCCTCCGACTCGGCGAAGCCGACCTTGCCCGCCGCGGAGGCCGCGGCCTTGGCGATCTTGACGCCCGCCTTGCGCACCGGCGCGGTGGCCGTGCCGACCTTGGCCGCCGCCTTGGTGACGGCGGTGTTGTGCCCACGGAAGATCAGCCACCAGTTGGCCAGCCCCGCGGCGATCCCCGCCGCGACACCCACCTCCAGGGTCACCGAGAGCATCACCTCCCACCCCGACGGGCCCAGCGCGGCCAGCCGCGCGCCGCCGAGCGAGCCACCGGAGAGCGCCGCGAGCAGGCCCGCCACCGCCCCGGTCGCGAGCCCGCAGACGAACCCCCACAGCGGCGCCCCCTCGTACGAGGGGGAGGGCGAGATCCGGACGACCAGGATGCCCGCCACGGCCCCGGCCACGAACGGCACCGCGATCACGATCATCACCCAGGCCGGGGTCGGGCCCGCCTCGGGCAGCGCGCCCAGGATCGGCAGACTCGGCACCGTGCCCAGTTGCACGCCCGTCGGCGCGACCAGTGTGCCGGTGCCGACCGCGAAACCCGGACCCGCGATGTAGGCGAGGCCCCAGATGACGGCGTTGAGCAGGTAGAGCCCCTGCACCAGCAGGAGCAGCAGGCCGCCGACGAACCCCGGCGCCAGGATCCCCGACAGCTCCTGGACCTGCCCGAAGTTGACCACGACGGCCCCGAGCACCATGACGGCACCCGCCATGAGCATGATCGCCAACGCGGCGGACGTCCCGGCCACGACCGAGCGCAGCCGCTCGGGCAGCAGGCGCAGCATCGACCGCCAGGGCCCGATCGTCCTGGCGACGGCCACCGAGCCCGCGATGAAGGCCAGTGCCAGATGGCTGATCAGCACGTCGCCGAGGAAGGGCTGGGTGATCTCGTTCCTGGTGATCAGTGCGATCAGCCCGGCCAGCAGCGCGTACGGCGCCGCGAGCGAGATGCCCGCCTGCGCGATCAGGACCAGCTGCGCCTTGCGGCGGGCGTTGGACACCTCCTTCGGGGTGTTCTTGGGCAGCCTGGCGGGCAGCCGGAGCCGCAGGTCCGCGTCGCGGGCCATCCACATCCCGGCGCGGTACAGCAGGAAGGCGGGCAGGACCGTCAGCCCGAGCGGGAGCAGGCCCACCGAGCCGCCGGGGATCGCGAAGCCCGCGTGGTGCGCGGCCAGCCAGAGCTGCGACGCGGTGCGGAACACCGCGGGCAGGCCCGCGCCGAGCGCGCCACGGGGAGCGGCGATCCAGCCGACCAGGGTGAGCGTGGTGAGCACCGCCAGCCCCACGCCGAGGGTCCACGCGGCGGCGAGCATCCCGGAGACGGGAAGCGGCCGGCGGACGTCATCGTCGTCACCCGTGAGGCCGGGCAGGGGGATACGGCTGAGGACGTTGCGGGGAGCCGTCCGTAGCTGATCGAAAAGGGCCGTCACAGTAGTCGATGGTCTCAGGATCTTCGGTGCGGAAGGGACTCCCGCGCCCGCGTGTCGCGCACCGCGTGACGGGAGCCGCCTGTGGTATCCGGACGGCGCCGGTACGGAAACCGCGTGCGGCCCCTCTTCCGGGGAGGGACGTACGGCGCTCATCAGCGGGGAACCGGCGAAACCTCCACGACGACAGCGGGACCACACCGGGACCACCGAGGCCATGGGGTTCACATGGCGGAGGGCGTCCGGCGGGAGGCCGGACGCCCTCGATCGTCCTCGACGCGGTGGATCTGGCGGGGTCCGGCTCGACCCGGTTCGCCCTGGCCTGACGCGACTTGACGCGGCGGGACCGGTGCGCCATCCGGTGACGAGCCCACCACCTGGACAACGCGGATCCGGTGGCGAGCCCACCACCGGATCGCGCGGCGCCATACCGCGTTCCCTCGCCCGGGGCCGTGGCCCCGGGCTCGGGCTCGGGCCCTAAAGCGACTCGACGACCTCGCGCATCAGGCGGGCGGTCTCGCTCGGGGTCTTGCCGACGCGGACGCCGACCTTCTCCAGGGCGTCCTTCTTGGCCTGGGCGGTGCCGGCCGAGCCGGACACGATCGCACCCGCGTGGCCCATGGTCT
>NZ_BAABAQ010000025.1:0-45106 GCF_039537505.1 Streptosporangium oxazolinicum | reverse complement strand
TGGTCGGGGACATCCACGGGGTGAAGGTCTCCGGCTCCGACGTCGAGGAGATCAGGCAGGCGATGCTGACGATGCCCGCGCACCCCGACGTGGAGGAGGGGCTGACCCGGATGAGGGACGCGGGTTTCCGCCTGGTGACGCTGACGAACTCCCCGTCCAACCCGCAGGGCGAGAGTCCGCTGGAGCACGCCGGCCTCGCGCACTTCTTCGAGCGGCGGTTCACCGTCGAGACCGTTCGCGCCTACAAGCCCGCCTCGCAGGTGTATCACCTGGTGGCCCAGGAACTGGGCGTGCCGCCGTCCACCTGCTTCATGGTCGCCGCCCACGTCTGGGACACGGTGGGAGCACAAAGCGCCGGCTACACCGCGGGTCTCGTCACCCGGCCGGGCAACGCGCCCCTGCCGGTGGCCTCCCTGCCGCAGCCCAACCTCGTCGCGCCCGACCTGCCGGCCCTGGCCGGGCAACTGATTCAGCGGTGGCGCTCATAAGCCGTACGACGGCCCCGACGCGGCCACCGATATACAGACACATGCGGTGTCGCGGCGCGACCGCTTCGACACGTGGGCCCGGGCCGGGACTGCTCGTGAGGCTTAGAGCGGGCTCGAAGCCTCACGACGCCGGCGTGGCCACGCAGAAACGAGCTGCCGCAAACCGCGGCGCGTTACATCCGAACGCCGCATTCGCGCACCGCTTCGACCGGAGGGATCTCAGGCTCACCCAACCACCGGATTGGACCGGGCGTCAGGGGCCGCCTGTCTGCGCAGGCTCCGGACGAAGGAAAGAAGGCACACCCATGTCCGGCTCCAAGCGCATCGTCATCGATCAGATCTTCCCGCCGCTGGACGACCACGTCGTGCAATCCCGCGACGTCGCCGAATGACCACGACGTTCTCCAGCGACACGACAGGAGGAGTCATCAGCGCGTTCGAGCATCAGTACCGCCACCTCGCCGGGCGTGAGCCGGTCTTCGCGCGCCTGCTCGACGAGTACGGCCGGCCCGATCCCTTCGAATGGCACGACGGCGGACGCACCGGGGCGAGTCACTTCGCCGCGATGGCACTGCACATCATCGGACAGCGGATCTCCGCCACCGTGGCGTTCGTCGTCTTCGATCGGATCGCCGCGGCCACCGGCGGCATTCCCACCCCGGACGGCGTTATCCGGCTGGGCGCCGAGCGGTTGCGTGAACGCGGCCTTTCCCGGGCCAAGGCGGCCTACGTCCTGGACCTTGCCCAGCGGCAGGCGAGCGGGCTGATCGACATTGAGAACATGGCCCCGCTCGACGACGGCGAGGTGATCGCCGCGCTCACCGCGGTGCGCGGCATCGGCCTGTGGTCGGCGCAGATGTTCCTCATCCACCAGCTCCACCGGCCCGACGTCCTGCCGGCCGGAGACAGCGGCATCCGCCGCGCCGTCCGCGAGGCTTGGCGACTCCGCGAGCTGCCCGCCGTAGGCAAGGTACGCGACATGGCGGCCGGATGGGCGCCGTATCGCTCCTATGCGGCCGCGCTGCTGTGGCGATCACTACGACCCGCCGGCGAGCCCTCCGACCCCAAGGCCCGCGCCCTGAGCCGCGAGACGATGACCGATTCGCGCTCGTCGTCAGCGGCGACATGGTCGCCCCGCCCCGCCCGAGACCGGCGTGCTGAGCCGCCATCTGGATGAACCGCCGCACACCGCGACAACCACGCGTCCTCCCCGGATTTCCCGGGTGAGCGCGTCATCGAAGAGTCCGTATCGGGGGAAGGGAAGAGCGGTGATGGAGAAAGAGATTATCCGAGTCGAACCCTTGTCGACCTACCTGGAACGGTGGAAGGCGCCGACCTCGGCCGTCACTCGAAGCGGTGACACCGTCTACGTGTCGGGATTTCCTCCCTTCGACCCCGGCACCGGAAAGGTCGTCCAGGATGCCTCCATCGAACGCCAGACCGAACTCGTCCTGGAGCAGATGAAACTCTGCCTGGAGACGGCCGGGTCGTCTCTGGGCAAGGTGCTCAAGTGCAACGTGTACTGCACATCGGTCGAGAAATTCGCCGCGGTCAACGCGATCTACACGCGCTACTTCCCCAACGATCCACCCGCCCGGATCTTCGTCACCGTTCCCGCCTGGCCTGGAACCTTCGACATCGAAATGGACTGTGTCGCCACCGTGTGACGCGTTCGCGCCGCGTGCGGCCGACCCAAGCGCAGAGGTCCTGGACGACCTGCGGCTCCGCGTCGCGCCGGGCGAGTGGTGGACCGGGGCGTCCGGCCGGCGCGGGCCCCTGACCGACGACTGCTTCGGTCGCCCCTACACCGACGCCGACATCGAACTTGCCCTGGCTCGCGACCCCCGCTCCGGCCTGGCCGAACGCGCTTTCATCCCATTCACCTGGCGGGCGTGCCTGCTCTGGCTGCCTGAGCCGAGCCGGCGCTGCTCGGGGTCCGGTTCGGTGATCAGCGAATACCCCTCAGGTAGGAGGCGTGAACGATGAAGCGCAGCCGGTACGGTGACCACCACCCTGGACCTCGTGCGTACGTACGGTCTCGCAGGAGCTCGCGGTAGGAGACACTGACGATCCGGCTCCGTGGGCGAAAGCGAGCTGATCGTCATGAACGGCATCGTCGAGGCAGGCGGCCTCCGGCTGACCCATGCCTGGATGCGCGGGATGCCTGCCGGCGGGCGCGTCCTGCTCATGCGGGCAGCCCGATGACGACGCTCACGCCGGTGCGACCGGTGTCCCTGACGCCCGCAGGCGATGCGACCCCTGTCATGAGGGCCGTCGTCGACGGCATCGAGCCGGAGACCTTCTTGTGACTCACCTTCCACCATTCAAGCAGGACCGTCACGTCATCGCGCATCGATAAGGCGACCGGTCGCGGCTGCCCCTTTCCTGCCTGCGGGTCAACGACAGCGTGCCTCGGGCCGCGCACGGGTGGGTGGGGCGATGCGGTGGTGCTGGCCTGGAAGCCGTTGATCTCCAGCGGGAACATCATGCTGGCGGCGCCGTCGATGTGCGGATGACTCCAGGCCATCCAGCTGTGAAACGGGCCCGAAGCGATGAACCGGCGGTTGCCGACCCCGGTGGAGGTGAAGAACACCGCCCCCGCAGGGCGGCCCAGGAGCAGCTCGTCTCGGGCCGGATCCTGGCGGGCCCTGTTGAACTCGGGCGCGGTGCGAGTAGCCCCTGCCGCTGGCGTTGCCCCGCCAGGCCCAGCTCACCCTCCTCTGGAAGGGCTCCACTGAAAGGGTGATAAGCGGCAAAAGAAATCTTTGTTCTTTTTGTGGCGTTCGTCGCCGTACCCCGGGGAGGGCATAACGGGTACGGGCCCGCACGCTCAAGGACGGGGGAAGCGATGTCACCGGGCAGGAGAGCACAGCCTAAAGGCACGCGCCACGGCTTCGCGGAGAATCCCGACGGGAGCTACGCCACCACGGGGCGCGGCCTGGAGGTCCTGGACAACCCGCTGCTGAACAAGGGCACGGCCTTCACTCCGGACGAACGCGAGGAACTGGGCCTGTACGGACTGCTGCCGGCGGCCGTCGAGACGCTGGATCGGCAGGCGCGCCGCGCGTACGCGCAGTATCTGGCGCAACCGGACGACCTGCGCAAGAACATCTACCTGACGGCGCTGCAGGAGCGCAACGAGGTGTTGTTCTACCGGCTGCTGGGCGATCACCTGCCCGAGATGCTGCCGATCGTCTACGACCCGACGATCGCGCGGGCGATCGAGGGCTACAGCCACGAGTACCGGCGGCCGCAGGGGGTCTACCTGTCGATCGACGACCCGGCGGGTATCCGGCGGGCCTTCGCCAACCTGGGCCTGGGGCCCGACGACGTCGACCTGATCGTCGCCTCCGACGCCGAGGAGATCCTCGGCATCGGCGACTGGGGGGTGGGCGGCGGCGCGGGCATCGCCGTCGGCAAGCTGGCCGTCTACACCGCCGCCGCGGGAGTCGACCCCGCCCGGGTCGTCGCCGTGGCGCTGGATGTGGGCACCGACAACGAGAGGCTGCTCAACGATCCCCTCTACGTCGGCAACCGGCACTCGCGGGTGCGGGGGCGGCGCTACGACGACTTCATCGACGCCTACGTCTCGGCGGCCACCGCCGGCTTTCCCGGCGCGATGCTGCACTGGGAGGACTTCGGCCCCTCCAACGCCCGGCGCATCCTGGAGCGCTACACCGGCCGCGTGGCCACCTTCAACGACGACATGCAGGGCACCGGCGCGATCGTGCTGGCGGCCATGCTGGGCGCCGTCCGCGTCTCGGGCACGCCCATGCGTGAGCAGAGGATCGTCGTCTTCGGCGCCGGTACGGCGGGCATCGGGATCGCCGACCAGCTGCGCGACGCGATGGTGCGCGACGGCCTGACGCCTCAGGAGGCCGTCCGGCGGATCTGGGCGGTCGACCGGCAGGGCCTGCTGACCGACGACATGTCGGGCCTGCGCGACTTCCAGCTTCCCTACGCCCGCCCGGCCGCGGAGGTCGCCGGCTGGCCCAGGGAGGCCCGCGAGGACGGGATCGGGCTGGGTGAGGTCGTCGGCCGGGTCCGCCCGACCATGCTGCTGGGCACCTCCACCGCGCACGGCGCCTTCACCGAGCAGATCGTGCGCGCCATGGCCGCCGCCGTCGAGCGTCCCGTCATCTTCCCGATCTCCAACCCGACGAGCCGGATCGAGGCGATGCCCGAGGACCTGATCCGCTGGAGCGCGGGCCGCGCCCTGGTCGCCACCGGCATCCCGGTCGCCCCCGTCACCCACGGCGGCCTCACCTACACCATCGGCCAGGCCAACAACGCTCTGCTGTATCCGGGGCTGGGCCTGGGGGTGATCGTCTCGCGGGCCCGGCGGGTCAGCGGCGGCATGCTCCAGGCCGCGGCCGAGGCGGTCGGCGCGATGGCCGACGTCTCGGCTCCGGGCGCCTCGCTGCTGCCGCCGGTCGCCGATCTGCGGGAGGTCTCGGCCACGGTCGCCGTCGCGGTCGCCCGCCGGGCCGCCGCCGAGGACCTGGCCCGGGTGGACCTGCCCGACCCCGTCCAGCAGGTCCAGGACGCGATGTGGCAGCCGCGCTACCGGCCGGTCAGGGGAGTGTGACGGTGGCCGCCCGCCATCCGCGCCGCGCGAGCCAGGCCGCGCCGAAGATCGGCGACGTGCCGATCGGGCTGCCGGTCTCGGGCACCCGTACCGAAAGTGACTCCATGGGGGAGATCCAGGTTCCGGCCGATCACTACTGGGGTGCGCAGACCCAGCGGTCACTGATCCACTTCGACATCGGCGAAGACCGGATGCCCAAAGCCGTCTACCACGCCTACGGTGTCGTCAAAAAGGCCGCGGCCCTGGTCAACGGCGAGGCCGGGCGCCTGCCTCGCTGGAAGGCCGACCTGATCTGCCGGGTCTGCGATGAGATCATCGCCGGTGAGCTGGACACGGAGTTCCCGCTGTATGTCTGGCAGACCGGCTCGGGCACGCAGTCGAACATGAACGTCAACGAGGTGATCTCCAACCGGGCGATCCAGCTACTCGGCGGCCGGCTCGGCACCAAGGAACCGATCCACCCCAACGACCACGTCAACATGGGACAGTCGTCCAACGACACCTTCGTCACCGCGATGCACATCGCCGCGCTGCGGGCCGCCACCGGCCGCCTGCTGCCCGCGCTGGCACGGCTGAGGGACGCCGCCGAAGCCCACAGCCGCGAGTGGGAGCACGTGGTCAAGATCGGCCGTACCCATCTGGAGGACGCCACGCCGCTGACGGTCGGCCAGGAGTGGTCGGGCTACGCCGCCCAGCTCCAGGACGCCGACGCCGATCTCCGACATGCCCTGGAGGGGCTGCACCGGCTGGCGATCGGCGGCACCGCGGTGGGCACCGGGCTGAACGCGCCGCCGGGGTTCGGGGACGCGGTCGCCGCCCGGATCGCCGCCCTCACCGGGCTCGCCTTCACCGGCGCGCCCAACGCGTTCGCCGCGCAGGCCTCCTGTGACGCGCTGGTGCGTTTCTCGGCGGCACTGCGCACCCTGGCGGTGCCCCTGTTCAAGTTCGCCAACGACATGCGCTGGCTCGGCTCGGGGCCCCGTACGGGCCTGCACGAGCTGGTCCTGCCCGCCAACGAGCCGGGTTCCTCGATCATGCCGGGCAAGGTCAACCCGACCCAGGCCGAGGCGGTGCTGATGGTCTGCGTGCAGGTGATGGGCAACGACACGACGGTGGCGATGGCGGGCGCGGAGGGCAACTTCGAGCTCAACGCCTTCCGGCCGGTCATCATCGACAACGTCCTGCGCTCGCTGCGCCTGCTGGCCGACGCGATGGACCACTTCCGCGCCTATCTCGTCGAGGGCGTCCGGCTCGACACCGCCAGGCTGCGGGACAACGTGGACCGGTCGCTGATGATGGTCACCGCGCTCAGCCCGGCCATCGGCTACGACGAGGCCGCGCGCATCGCCCACCGCGCGCTGCGCGAGGACCTCACCCTCAAGGACGCCGCCCTGAGGTCGGGTGTCGGCGAGGCCCTCTACGACCGTGTCGTCGATCCCGAGCGCCTCACCCGGCCCGGTGTGGCCTCCGCCGACGGGACCTGAGACCGGGGAGGAACCCTCAGAAGTGGTTCAGCGGCTCGGGGAAGCTGCTCCTCATCTGGGGCGAGGTCGCTCTGCTCCGGCGCCCAAGTGTGGTCGTTGAGGATGAAGACCAGGCCGAGCTGACGGGCCCAATGCGAGAACGGCGTCCAGGAGTCTTTCGCAGGAACGCGATGGAAGCGTCGTCATCGCGGAACTCTTCACGCAGGCGATCGGCGGTCTCTCCGGCCAGATCGGTGGTGTCTTCCTGCTGAGAGCGAAGCCGCCGACGGCCGCATCGGCCAATACAGGCCGACGCCGTCGTGACGGACGACGAAGATGCGGTCGAGGTAATCGCATGTGTCAGGCTCGGGGCGGTCCTCGGCGCTCCATGCGGCGGCGTCGGTGAGCGAGCCCGGTCCCCACAGCAGATCGGCAGGGTACTGGGTGACCTCGTGGCGAAGACGGTGCGCAGGTCCTCGAAGCTCTTGCGGGTGCCCTCGGCCGCCTGCGGCGCGAGGTCGAAGCGGGCGACGACCTGCTGCTGGAACTCAGCGGCGCCTTCCGGGTTCATGCGTACGCCAGAGCCCAGACCCATGGGGGTGAAGCGCAAGGTGCGCTCGTCGGCTTGACGCAGCTCTTCCAGCGTCTTGATGATCACTACCGGGCCCTTCCGTGGCGTGGCGAGCCGGTCAGGATGCATTCCGGGCCTCACCGTCGCAGGCCGAAGCCGAAGCCAGGCTTGTGCATCGTCAGCCACCCCGTCCCCGGCTCCTGCCGGGGGCGATCTGCCCGGCGGCCGGGGCGGGCCCCTGTCCTACGACGCCGCCCACCACCGCTGGCAGATCCACTGCACCGCCACACGCGTCGAGATCGACATCCACCGGCTGCGCCACGCCCACGCCACCGAACTCATCAACGCCGGCGTCTCCATCGAGGGCGTCCGCCGCCTCGGCCACGCCTCCACCGAAACCACCCAGCTGTACGCGCTGCTCGACGACAAGGTCACCGACGCCGAGATCCGCGCCGCACGCCGACGCCGGGACCAGGCAACGAGCTAAGGAAGCTTCGCAACCAAGAGCAGCCTCAGCTCACCGCAAGCAAGATCCTTCTCAGCGCCAATGGCCGTCCGTTGGTTCCTCACCCCCGGACTCGGTGCTGAGCAAGCATCTCAAGGTCCTGCGGACGGCAGGGTATGTGAAGGTGACCAAGACGTCGGGCAAGGCCGCCAGAAGCACATGGATCGCGATCACCTTCGAGGGCCGGCGGGCACCTGGACGAGCCCCGCCGTCTCAGTGACCTGGCGAGGGTCCCCGACAGCGGGTGAACGCTGGAGGAAGCCTCGCGCAGGCCGTTACCACGCGGGCTGGTCCCGCGGGGTCACTGTTTCGACATCGCGCAGGAGTAGTCCGCGCTGCCGGAGCCGCTGTACGCCTCCAGCTCGACGTAGTGCGACCCCGAGCTCGTCGCGGTGTAGGTGAGGGACTCGTCGGTCCCGGCCCCGTTGTTGACGGAGCGGACGAGCGTGCTGCCCGCGGAGTTCAGGACATACAGGTCCGCGTCGTAGTCGGAGGGGATGGAACAGGTGACGGTGATTGTCTGCCCGCTGTTCAGCGAGACCTTGAAGTAGTCCCGGTCCGAGGTGCTTTTCATGTCCCCGGTGACCGTCGCCGGATAGGCCAGCCCCGAGATGTCGTTGGCCGTGGTCCGGGAGTCGTTGGCCTCGGCCTCGGCGAAGGTGGTCTCCCCGGTGGGCGGGGGAGTGGAACAGGAGGTGACGGGGGTTCCGGCGTAGAGGTTGCCGTCGGCGACCCCGTTGGTCACGCTTCTGAGGTAGTAGCCGCAGGTGGGGCGGTTTTTGAAGTCGAAGGACTGCCCGGAGGCGAGCTTCCAGATCTTGTAGTCGGAGAAGGTCAGCGGCTGCCCGGCGACGGCCCGTTCGGGCTGGTGGTCTCCGAGCACGACGTAGGCGGCGGCGCCTGACAGGGTGGCCCGCCCGTTCTTGTCGAGGTAGAGGGAGCCGCCCTCCTCCACGCCCACCCCCCAGGCCTTGCCTCCGCTGGTCCTGCCGTCCTTGAGGGCTCGTGCGACGAAGGCCATCGTGCGTCCCATCCGGTCGCGGGCCACGAAGTGGGAGTCGTTGATCGTGTCGCGGTAGTCCTTCCACTGGAACAACCCATAGGTGAAGGTCATGGCGCTTTCGTAGGGATTGGACAGCGCCGAGGCGGAGGTGGCGCTGCCGCCGCAGGCGTTGTAGACGATGTCGCTGTTGATGTGGTGGCCGGCGCTGCCGCCGCCGCTTCCACCGCCCTTGGCCACGACGGACTCCACCGACGCCTCCAGTGAGGTGCCCTTCCAACTCGCGTACCGGCACTGGTCGCCACCGGCGAAGTAGACGAACTCGGCGTTGCGGATGTCGGTGTTGACCTGCGCGTTGTTCCCGTCGCCGGCGGCGGTCAGGGTGTCGGTGGTGCAGGAGTTGACGCCCGCCAGGGCGATGATGGCGTCGCACTCGGGGGTTCCGCCCGAGGAGCCGGCGAGTACGACGACGTCGAGGGAGCCGGTTCCGCCGCGGATGGCGTTGATGGCCGAGGTCATGGTGGCGGTGACGACGCCGCCGGACCCGTTCATCGTGAACGCCGGCCCGGACCAGGAGGACCTACTGACATCGGACGCGCTGCCCTGGCGGACGCGGGTGACGGATGCCTGTGCCTGCTGGGCGCCGGCCAGGACGAGCGGCAGTGACAGCGCCGCGGTCAGCAGCAGGGACAGCGGCCGGTGTGTCCGACGCGTGACCGAGGGAGTGGAGGAGGGGGTGGAGGAATGCATGGGAGCCTCCGGAGTGGGGGGAATGAAACGCACATTACATCGAGGCGATCGCGAAGTGAATAAGTAACTTCTAGTACGTCCTGCATGTGTCAACGGCATCGATGGCGATACGCGAAAGTTACATTCGTAACATCCTTGCGGAAATATGGAGTATCTGTAATGTTTGCTTCATCACAGCCTCCCAAGTCCTCTCCCGAGGTGCGACGTGCGTGCAACCCCTCTTTTCCTGACCGGCCTCGCGCTGCTCGGCGTCACCGCCTGCGGTCAGGCGGACACGACGGCCGACACCGTCAAGCCCGCCGCCGCCCCGGACGCCCCCGCCCCGGCCACGACGGTCGCCGGGACCTCTGTCACCGCCGACCCCGCCCTGTCCGCCCTGCTGCCCGAAACGGTGCGCAGCGCCGGCAAAGTGCGCGTGGCCACCGACGCGCCCTACCCGCCGTTCGAGATGTTCGTCACCGAGGGCAGCGCCGACCTCACCGGCATCGACTACGACCTCGGACAGGCGCTCGGGGCCCGGCTGGGCGTGAGGTTCGAGTTCACCCAGCAGAAGTTCGACGGCATCATCCCGGCCATCCAGGCCGGCAGGTTCGACGCGGTCATGTCGGCGCTCACCGACAACAAGGAGCGCCAGGCGGTGCTCACCTTCGTCGACTACTCCGTCTCCGGGACCGGCATCCTGGTCAAGAAAGGCAACCCCGAAAGCGTCACCGGTCCGGCCGACCTGTGCGGCAAGCGGGTGGGCGTTCAGGCGGCGACCAACCAGTCCAAGCTGATCGACAGCTGGCAGGCCGAGTGCCGGGGCGCGGGCAAGCCCGCGATCGACAAGAAGGAATACCCCAAGGACACCGACGCCCAGCTCGCCGTCAAGGCCGGCACCGTGATCGCCGTTCTGAACACCAAACCCGCCGCGATCTACACCGCCCAGACGGCCGACGGCGGCAACGCCTTCGAGTCCGTCGACGACCCCGAGGCGCCCGGCGGATACAACGCCTCCCCCAACGGTATCGGCGTGACCAGGCAAAACCCCGAGCTCGTCACGGCCATACAGAAGGCTCTGCAGTCCCTGATGGACGACGGCACCTACCGCAAGATCCTGGCCAAGTACGACGCCGAGTCCATCGGCCTCACCACGGCCACCGTCAACGCGGCGGTGGACTAGCCCATGGCACACACCGCCAAACCCACCGACCCGGCGGCCGCCCCCCTCGCCGACGCCGGCGAACCCCCTCCTATCAGGGCGATCCCCGTGCGGCACTACGGCCGGTGGCTCGCCGCGGCGGCGGTGCTGTTCCTGCTCGCGGGGCTGGTCAACTCGCTGATCCGCAACCCCAACATCGGCTGGCCCACGATCGGGGAGTACCTGTTCAAGCGGGTGATCCTCGACGGGCTGGTGACCACCGTCTGGCTGACCGCGGCCGCGATGGCCATCGGCATGGTGGGCGGCACCATCGTGGCGATCATGCGCCTGTCGAGCAACCCCGTGCTCTCGGTCGCCTCGTGGACGTTCATCTGGCTGTTCCGCGGCACCCCGCTGCTCGTGCAAATCCTCTTCTGGGGATTCTTCGGCATCTTCTACGCCGAGCTTGAGCTCGGCATCCCTTTCACCGACCTTGTCCTGTGGTCGGCCCCCACCAACCAGGTCATCACCCCCATGGTCGCCGCGCTGCTCGCGCTCGGCCTCAACGAGGTCGCCTACGCGGCGGAGATCATCCGGTCGGGCATACAGTCGGTCGACCACGGGCAGACCGAGGCGGCCCACTCTCTGGGCATGTCGCCCCTGCAGACCATGCGCCGGATCATCCTGCCGCAGGCCATGCGCGTGATCGTGCCGCCGATGGGCAACGAGACGATCAACATGCTCAAGACCACCGCCCTGGTGTCGGTGATCGCCGCCGCCGAGATGATGACGCAGATCCAGCGCATCTACAGCCAGAACTACCAGACCATTCCCCTGCTCATCGTGGCCAGCATCTGGTATCTCGTACTCACCAGCCTGCTGTCGATCCCGCAGGCATACATGGAACGCCGTTACGGGCGGGGAGCCGGTCGCGGCTCCGGCGCGCTGCGTCGCCTGGTCGGGGGAACGCGATGACCATGGTCCTGGCCGAACGGGTGCGCAAGCACTTCGGCAAACTCGACGTGCTCAAGGGTGTCGACCTGCGTGTGGACAAGGGCCAGGTGATGTGCCTGCTCGGGCCGAGCGGCTCGGGCAAGAGCACCTTCCTGCGCTGCGTCAACCATCTGGAGAAGATCGACGGCGGCCGGCTCAGCGTGGACGGCGAGCTGGTCGGTTACGCCCAGGCGGGCCGCGGCCGGTTGCGTGAGCTGAAGGAGAGGGAGATCGCCCGGCAGCGCCGGGACATCGGCATGGTCTTCCAGCGCTTCAACCTCTTCCCTCACATGACGGCACTGGAGAACATCGTGGAGGCCCCGATCAGGGTCCGCGGGCAGGACCGGGCGCACACCGTACGGCAGGGCATGGACCTGCTGGCCAGGGTCGGCTTGCAGGACAAGGCGAGGGCCTATCCCGCGCACCTGTCCGGAGGCCAGCAGCAACGCGTCGCGATCGCCCGAGCGCTGGCCATGCGGCCCAAGCTGATGCTCTTCGACGAACCCACCTCCGCCCTGGACCCCGAGCTGGTCGGGGACGTGCTCGACGTCATGCGCGGCCTGGCCCGCGACGGCATGACCATGATCGTGGTCACTCACGAGATCGGCTTCGCCCGTGAGGTCGCCGACACCGCGGTCTTCATGGATGACGGTGTCGTGGTCGAGTCGGGAGCCCCCCGCGACATCCTGGACCACCCCCGCCATCCCCGCACTCGCGCGTTTCTTTCCAAGGTGCTATGAACCTCGACGATTATCTTCACGACCTCAAGACCCTGGTCGGTATCGACTCGGGATCCTACGACGCGGCGGGAGTCAACAAGATCGGAGACTTCGTGGCCGAACGCCTGGGCGTACTCGGCTTCGACGTCGAGCGGCGGCAGACGCTGCCCGAACTCGGCGACATCGTCATCGGCCGCAGGCGCGGCACGGGCAGCCGCCGCATCCTGCTGCTGGCGCACATGGACACGGTCTTCGCATCCGGTACGGCCGCCGCCCGCCCGTTCAGGACATCGGGCTCACGCGCCTACGGGCCGGGGGTGTGCGACGACAAGGCCGGGCTGCTGGCCGGGCTGTACGCCGTGCAGACGCTCGTCGCGCAGGGGCGCGAACCCTACGGCGAGCTGGTCCTGTGCGCCTCGCCCGACGAGGAGATCGGCGCGCCGGGCAGCCGGCCGGTCATCGAGGCGCTCGGCGGGCAGGCGGACTACGCGCTGTGCCTGGAATGCGCCCGGGAGAACGGTGACCTGGTCAGCGCGCGCAAGGGCGTGGCGGACCTGACGGTCGTCGTCGAGGGCCGGGCGGCGCACGCGGGCATCGAGCCCGAGCGCGGCGCCAACGCCGCCCTCGCCGCCGCCCATCTGATCATCGGCCTGCAGGAGCTCAACGGCCTGGTGCCCGGCGTGACCGTCAACGCCGGGGTGATCCGCGCCGGATCCCGGCCGAACGTCGTCTGCCCGGAGGCGAGGATCGAGATCGAGGTCCGGGCGCCGGCCGTACGGGATCTGGACACCGTCCTGCACGCCGCCGACCGGCTCGCCGCCGACAGTCGTGTGCCGGGCACCCGGGCGACGGTACGCCGGGGGCCGATCACCCCGCCGATGGAGGCCACCCCCGAGACGCTGGGCATGCTCGCCCTCGCCCAGGCGATCGCCTCGGAACTGTGTCTCCAGATCGAGGGCGCGCCCACCGGCGGCGTCAGCGACGCCAACCTCACCGCCGGCGTCGGCACCCCCACACTCGACGGACTCGGGCCGGTTGGCGGCGACGACCACTCCGAGACCGAATGGCTTGATCTCACCTCGATCGTACCGCGCGTCACCCTGCTCACCACTCTCATCGAACGACTCTCGGAGAGACAATGATCCCCCTCCCCACGCGCCGGGCCACTCTGGCGCTGCTCGCGGCCGTCACGGCCGCCACCGTGTCCGCCGCCGCACCAGCCATCGCGTCCGTCACCGCACCCGCCGCCGCGCCCGCCGGGAGCGCGGCCTCCGGCGGCACCCTGGTGCTGGTCGGCGGCTCCCTGGACGACGACAACGACGAGATCTACGGCGAGATCGTCAGCCGGGCCGGCGGTGACCAGGCCCGGTTCGGCGTCATCACGGCCGCGTCGCTCCCGCCGAGCCAGGAGCCCGACGGCAACAACAGCGCCTCCAACGGCGTCTTCTACAGCGACCTGCTGAAGAGACACGGCGCCGGATCCGCCGAATGGCTTCCGATCGACCTGGACCACCCCACCGCGGCCGACTCACCCGAACTCGCCGCGAAGGTGCGCTCCATGACCGGCTTCTTCTTCGGGGGCGGCGACCAGTACCGTTACGTCCGGCTGCTGCTCCGCGACGGCAGGGACTCACCCGTCCTGGCGGCCATCCGCGAACGCCTCGCCCGGGGCGCGCTCGTGGCGGGCACGAGCGCCGGCGCGCAGATCCAGGCCGGAGAGGACATGGTCACCGGCGGTGAGTCCTACCAGGGCCTGCGCGACGGTGCCCGCGCGGGCTACTTCGACGACGCCACCGTCCTGGGATACCTGCCGGGCGGCGGCTTCGGCTTCTTCCGCCACGGCCTGCTCGACACCCACTTCTCCGTCTACGGCAGGCAGGGCCGGGCCGTCCGGCTGGCCTCCGACACCGGTAACCGGCGGGTGTTCGGCCTCGACGAGAACACCGCGCTGCTGGTCACCGGCGTCGGCATGGGCCGGGAGAGGCTTCGGGTGATCGGCGAGCACGGTGTCTCCGTGCTGGATCTGGCGCGATCGCGGACCACGCGGCCGTGGTCGATCCGCGACGTGCGCTGGAGCCACCTCACGCGCGGCGACCGGTGGACCCCGTACGGCGTCCAGATCGCCCCCGGCAAGCTGCCCGCCCGGGGCGAGAACCGCACGGCCCGGCCGGCCAGCCAGGACATCTTCGACTCGGCCGACGGCTCGGGCGACGGCTACGAGCTCTTCGAGGCCGCCCAGGACCTGGCGACCGCGTGGCGCTCCCGCTCCGCCACGGGATTCACCCTGGAGACCGGCCCGCGCTTCGCCGTCACCCTCACCAAGGACAAGGACTTCCGCGCCTACGCCGGAGGCTCCTTCACCGGACTGCGGATGGACATCCGTACCGGCTGAGCATCACCATCGATCAACAAGGCGACGGCACCGGACATCAGGGAGGACGACGAGCATGGCGCGTGTCAGCGATGTGATCCGAGAACGACTGGGCGAGTGCAGCCCGGCCGAGCGCAAGGTCGCCCGCGCGCTGCTCGCCGCCTACCCCTCGGCGGGCCTCGAGACCGTGGCCAGGCTCGCCGACCGGGCGGGTGTCAGCGCCCCCACCGTGTTGCGCTTCGTCGGCCGGCTCGGCTTCGGCGGCTTCCCGGAGTTCCACGACACCCTGCGCGCCGAGCTCAACGAACGCGACGCCTCGCCGATCGCGCTCTACGAGAGGACCGAGTACGGCTCTCGCCCGCCCACCGGCGCGGCGACGTTGCTGCGTCAGGCCGGGCTCATCCTTCAGCAGTCGGTCGCCCAGACCTTCGCCACCGTGCCGCCCGACGACTTTCAGGCGGCCATCGACCTGCTGGCCGACCCTGGCCGCCGCGTCCTCGTGCTCGGCGGCCGGTTCACCCGGCTGATCGGCCGCTATCTGGCCCTGCACCTGGTCCAGATGCGCGACGACGTGCACCCCCTGTCCGAGCTGTCCGTCGAGCGTGCCGCCACGCTCGCCCGCCTCGGCCGCAAGGACGTGGTGGTCGTCTTCGACTACCGGCGCTATGAGCCCGACACCCTCACCGTGGCCCGGCACGCCCGCGACCAGGGTGCGCGCGTCATCCTGTTCACCGACCCCTGGCTGTCGCCGATCGCCTCCCTCGCCGACGTCGTCCTGCCGTGCGAAGTCGGGGCACCCTCCCCCTATGACAGCCTGGTTCCCACCTTCGCCACCGTCGAGGCTCTGGTCGCCGGCATCCTGACCGCCCTCGGCCCAGCCGCCCACGACCACATGCTCCACGTCGAGGACACCGCGCGCCTGACGAACCTCTACAGCCAGGACTCCGGCGACGGCACGGTTTTGAGCGCGGATCCCGAGCCGGAGAGACACCCCACCGATCCGTCCCCCACCCCGCACCCCGAGTGAGGTGAACCCGTCCGGCGTTGATGGGGACTCCCGCGGTTGGTAAGGATGGAGCCCATGGCCGGTCGATCGAGGCCGGGCCCTGCCTCCGATGTGTGGACATCTTGAGTACCGGATGATGGAGATCCGGAGACAAGGAGTTCCACGTGGCGATGAAGTCGTATCCGCTGGAGTTCAAGGCGGACGTCGTCGCGTTGTATCTGTCCGATCCGGGACGGGCGCCGGCTTCGGTCGCTGAGGATATGAGGATCAGCCGGGAGACATTGCGCAACCGGGTGCGTCAGGCGCAGGCGGAGGGCGCCGGGGCGCGGGGCCCGGTGAGGAAGCCGGCGCATGGCCCGCTATCGCCCGATGACGTGCTGGAAGAGGAGAACAAGCAGCTCAAGGCCCGGATTCGGGAGCTCCGGCACCCGCCTGCGCCAACGCGTCCGCACCACCGTGCCCGAACCTTCGGCGACGCCGGTGCCTGACCTGTTGGACTGGGACTTCACCGCCGACGCACCCGGCCTCAAGCACATAGGCGACATCACGTATCTGCCGGTCGGCGATGGCGAGTTCCTCTACCTGGCGACTGTCCTGGACTGTTTCAGCCGCCGGGTCGTGGGCTGGTCGATCGCCACCCACATGCGCACCGAACTGGTCTCCGAGGTCAGTAAGCGAGGGCACGGTTCCTCGCCGCGCCAGGCCCGTTCGGCCAGCGCCGCGGCGCGCACCTCGGCGACCTGGACCGCGGCGCGGGCGGTGTCGGACGCCGCCCACGGCCGGTTGGCGCGGTCGGGGGTGGGGACGCGGTGATGTCACAGGTCTGTGGGGGACTCAGCCGGCGCGGCGTCGTGCGGCGAGGTCGGCGAACCAGCGCAATGCCTCGGGGTCGTCAACGGCGCTGATGGTGCAGGCCTGCTCAGCTGGGACGCCCTGGATGATCCGTTTGATCGGCACCTCGAGTTTCTTGCCGGTGACGGTATGCGGGATCGCGGGGGCACACAGCACGTCGTCGGGGACGTGCAGGGGAGAGGCGTGCTCGCGCACCGCCGAGCGGATCCGCCCGATGAGTTCTTCGTCCAGCGTCGCGCCATCGGTTAACTGCACGAACAACGGCATCCAGTAACCGCCGTCGGGACGCTCGACACCAAGGACCAGCGCCTCTGCCACTTCGGGTAGCGCCTCGACCGCCTGGTAGATGTCTCCGCTTCCCATCCGGACACCGTTGCGGTTGAGCGTGGAGTCGGAGCGGCCGTGAATGATCGCGGTGCCGCGACTGGTGATCGTCAGCCAGTCGCCGTGCCGCCACACTCCCGGGTAGTGGGCGAAGTAGGTTTCGCGGTAGCGGTGGCCGTCGTCGTCCCCCCAGATGCGCAACGGCATCGAGGGCATGGGCGACCGGATGACCATTTCGCCGATCTCGTCGGTGACGGCGTGGCCGGCCTCGTCCCATGCCTCGACGTGGCAGCCCAGCGAACGGCAGGACATCTCACGCTCGTACACCGGCAGCCAGGGCGCCCCGCCGACCAGCGCGGCTGAGAACTCGGTGCCGCCGCTGAACGCCCGTAGCGGCAGCGAGGGGCCGAACTCCTCGACGATCCAGCGGTAGCTGCGAGCGGGAACCGGCGAGCCGGTCACCCCGATGCCGCGCAACGCCGACAGGTCGTGCTCGGTCGCCGGGTGCACCTCGGCCTTCTCGCAGGCCAGCAGATACCCAGGGCTCACCCCCAGACCGCTGAGCCGTTGCTCGGCGGCCATCTGCCACAGCCGGTCGACCGACGGGTACATCGGGTTGCCGTCGTAGAGCACGGCGGTGGCGCCGGACAGCAGGCCGTTGACGGTCCCGTTCCACATGATCCACGAGGTGGAGGTGTAGGACATTCCGCGGTCGCCGGGACGGACGTCGCCCTGCAGACCCGACTGCGCCAGCGCGGTGATCAGGACGCCGCCGTGCCCGTGCACCAGGCCCTTGGGCAGCCCGGTGGTGCCCGAGGAGTAGACGATCCATAGGGGATGGTCGAACGGAACCGGGGTGGGCCGCACCGTTTCGTTCCCGGTGAGGAGGTCCGTCCACCGCGTGCCCGAAGACGGCAGGCCGGTCACGGGCACAGTCACGACATGACGCAGGGTGGGCAACGCCGCGGCGAGTTCGGAGACCACCTCGCGCCGGTCGTGCAGACGGCCGCCGAATACGTAGCCGTCGGCCGCGATCAGCAGGACGGGCTCGAGCTGGGCGAAGCGGGCGGCTGCGCCGCCCGGCCTGAGTTCCGGCCCGCACGCCGACCACACCGCTCCGATGGCGGCGGTGGCGAGGAACGCGACGACGGCTGCGGGCACGTTCGGCAGGTATCCGACCACTCGATCGCCCGCGCGCACCCCCATCCGTGTCATCGCGGCAGACACCGCGCCGATCTGGGCGACCAGTTCACCCCAGGTCAGCTGCGTGCGGGTGCCGTCCTCGCCGAGCGACACCAGCGCCGGTTCGTGCTCGCGTCCCGCGGCCTGCCGCAAGATCTGGTCGACGTAGTTGAGCCGTGCGCCCGGGAACCAGACCGCGCCGGGCATGGTCGGCTCGGCCAGGACCGCGGAGTACGAACTGCCCGGGGCGATGTCGAAGAACTGCCAGACCTCGGCCCAGAACTCCTCCAGGTGCTCGACCGACCAGTGCCACAGCGACTCGTAGTCGGACACCTTCACTCCGTACCTACCGGACAACCGCCGAGCGAACGTGGAGAGTTGGGATGCCTCAACCTGCTCGGGCGCGGGCGTCCACAGCGCGTTCGTGCTCATCGGTCCGCTTGCGGGTGTTCGCGCGGCGGCGTTGTGTCCATCGCTCCGCCTCCCGGGCCGCGGCCACGCGGACCGATCGCGGTGATCTCCTCTTGCCGGAGCCGCGCGACGGCCACGGTCAGCGCGTCGCCCTCGCTCCACACCCGGACCGGGGCTCGAACGACCCGATCTGTCATGGACACCTCCACTGAGGAACCCCGAGATTTCACCGATAGATCTATCGTAGAGTTCCCTTTCTGGGCTGTCGAGCACATGACCGAAGCTCAAGATCATTGATAACCTGAACGGTACCCTGGGCGCGAAGGTGAGCCTTGACCAGAGCAGCGGCCTCGATCGAGGCGGGAAACGACGCGGAAGCCGGGGGCCACATGATTGAGAAGGCTCGGGACGGGCAGCGCCGAGCGCTCTCGCGAAAGGAGATCAAGGCGATCACCCGGCGCCGCCTTCTGGAGGCCGGGCTGCGCATCCTGGACGAAGAGGGCGAGACCGCGCTGACGACCATCAACGTCACCCGCCGCGCGGGCATCGCGCAGTCCAGCTTCTACGTGCACTTCACCGACATGGACGACCTGCTGCACAACCTGATCGACGAGCTGTCGCTGGAGCGGCTGCGGTCCACCAGGGCCGCGAGGCGGGAATCACGGTCCGCGCCGCACGACATGGAGCGCTTCCGCGACACCTTCCGGGTGCCCATGAAACATTCGCTCGCCCACCCCCGGCTGTTCCGCCTGCTGTTGCGCAGCCGGCACGACCGCACCTCCCCGCTGGGAGAGTGGGCGCGCGAGGTGTTCGAGGACAACCGCGCCGCGCTGGTGGAGGATCTGACCCGGATCGGCCTGCCGAACGGCACCGAGGGCGAGCGGCGGCGGCTGAACATGATCGCCGATGGTGTCGTCGCGCTCACCGAGTCGCTGACGCTCGGGCATCTGGAGGGGCGCTACCCCGACCTGGAGGAGGCGATCGATCTCCTGGTCGTCTTCTCCGAGGGATACCTGCGCCTGTGCCGGCGGCCGTAGCCGGGTCAGTCCCACCCGGTCGCGGCGCCGTCTCTCATCGCGAGCGGACCGACGGGCCAGCGGAAGCAGTCGACCATCAACCGGTCGACCTGCTCGGCGGTGGCGACCTTCTCCTGAACGACCCGTGCCGCCTCCCTGACCGCCGCGAAGTAGACCCGGTTGGCGACATAGCCCCAGGAGGTGGGCGCGTCATTGATCACGACGGGGTTCTTCCCCGCGCTGGAAGCCAGGTCGGTCACCAACGCGACCGTCGCGTCGGAGGTGAGCGGCCCGCGCACGATCTCGGCCAGGCGCATCACCGGGGCCGGTGACGCCCAGTGCCAGCCGATCACCCGGTCCGGACGGTCGGTGGCGGCGGCGAGCGCGGCGACGGGGAAGCCGCTGGAGTTGGACGCGAGCACGGTGCGCCGCGGGCAGTTCCGGTCGAGGTCGCGGAAGACCGAGATCTTGAGGTCGAGCCGTTCTGGTACCGCCTCCACGACGAGGTCGGTGTCGTAGAGGCGCCGCACCTCATCGGTGAAGGTCAGCCGGCCGGCCGCCGCCTCGGCCTGCGCCTGGGACAACTTGCCGCGAGCGACCGCGCTGTTCAGACCGAAGCGTCCCGTCAGCACGGTCTCCTCGGCACGGTTCAGCGCGTCGGCCGACGCGTCGTGGCAGACGACCTCATTGCCGGCCGCCGCCAGCGCCTGGGCGATGCCCGAGCCCATCACGCCAGCACCGAGAACGCCCACCGATCGGCCCATGCCGCCTCCCGCCTGTGACACCACGTGCGAACGTAATTCACCGTTAACATTATCGTCGAATAGGCCTATCTGTGAAGCCGTCTCCACAGGGATCTGGAGGCGACCGCGGACAACCGGCCTTCCCCGGCGACGTCGCGGGCGGGGCCGTGTGTGCGTGGCGGAGCCGTGGCGGGGGACGCCATGGCTCCGCGGCCTCAGCCGGTGATGGCGCCGAACTCCTCACGGGTGTCGATGATGTCGCCGAACGTCTGCCACCGCTCGCCCTCGAAGCGCATCAGCTGCATCGACTCGATCGGGAACCGGTCGCCGGGACCGGTGCCCAGGGTGATGCCGGGCAGCAGCATCCCGATCTGGACGTCGCCCAGGTTCTCGGCGGCGGCCCGCAGCCCCTCACGGGTCGGGCATTTCGCCGCCTGCATGGCTTTGGCCCAGCTCTCCGCGGCCGCCCAGCCGAACGCGTTGAACGGATCGTTGGGGTTCTCGGTGCCGCCGTACCGCAGCATCTTCTCCTTGAAGAGCTTCATCCCGGGGTCGTCGGCCCACTGCGGGTCGGGCGGGTCCTTGTAGTACCCGGAGGAGATCACCCCCTGGACGTTCTCCAGCCCGACGGGGCGCAGTGCGGTCACCGAGGCCCCCACGTTCGCGAGCAGGAACGTCGGATTCCAGGAGGTGTTCTTGGCGTCGGCCGCGAGGGCCTGGGTGGAGAACTTCGGGGTGGTCACGCTGAGGACGACGTCGGCGTCGGAGGCGGCGAGATTACGCATCTGGGGCTCGACGCTGGGATCGCTGGTCTGGTAGCTCTGCTCGGCCACGATCTTCGGACCCGCGCCGTCGGCGAGAGCCCGCTTGAAACCGCCCAGCAGGTCCTTACCGAGGTCGTCGTTCTGGTAGAGCACGGCGACTTTGGCGTTCGGGCGTTCCTTCTTCAGGTGGGCGGCGTAGATGCGGGCCTCGGCGACGTAGTTGGGCTGCCAGCCCATCGACCACGGGTGGCGGGTGTCGGTGCCCCACTTGGACGCGCCGCTGGACAGGAAGATGTGCGGGACCTTGCGCTGGTTGACGTAGTCCCACACCGCCGTGTTCTCGGCGGTGCCGAGTGTTTGGAACAGCGCGAACACCCGGTCCTCCTCCACCAGGCGGCGCACCTCCTCCACCGCCTTGGGCGGCTGGCCCCCAGTGTCGCGGACGACGTATTCGATCTTGCGTCCGTTGATGCCGCCCTTCTCGGCGTTGAGGTAGTCGAAGTGGGCGCGGACCCCGCGGGGGATCTCGGCGTAGGCCGAGGTGGGGCCGGACAGCGGGTACGCGCCGCCCACCTTGATGGAGGTGTCGGTGATGCCGGTGGTCTGCTGGCCCTTGCAGGCCCCGGTGAGGGCCACCCCGCCGCCGTCATCGCCGCGGCCGCAGGCGGACACGGCGAGGACGAGCGCCCCCGCGACCGCGACAGCGCGTCGTGCCGAGATTCGCATGGCGTTTACTCCTTCCGGGTACGAACGGAACGCGCCAGGCGGGCAGGCAGCCCAGCCAGGCCGGTGGGAGCGGCGAACATGACCGCGATGATCAGCAGGCCGAAGATGACGCCCGGCGCGGCCTCGTTGACGTCTTGCGACAGGCTCGGCACGTACATCACGAACAAGGCGCCGAGAGCCGGTCCCCAGCGGGAGCCCAGCCCGCCCACCACCAGACCGGCCAGCATGGTGATCGACAGGCTCACGGCGAACGAGTCGGGCGACACGAAGCCGATCGTCCAGGTGTAGAGGCAGCCGCCCGCGCCCGCGTACATCGCGCTCCAGGCGAAGGCGACGGTCTTGTAGAACGACCGCCGCACGCCCATCACTTCGGCCGCGGTCTCGTTGTCGCGGATCGCGTGCAGTGCCCGGCCGACCCGCGAGCGCAGCAGCCCGGCGTAGGTCAGGAACATCGCGGCGGTGACGCCGAGTGCCAGGTAGTACAGCCACTGGTCCTCGGCCAGGCCGGTCCACGCCGGTGGCGTCGGCTTCTCCAGGGTCAGACCCTGCGACCCGCCGGTGATGGATCCGAACCGCTTGAGCAGCGGGACGCAGAAAATCGCCAGGGCGAGGGTGACGAGCGCGAGGTAGAGCCCGCGCAACCGCAGCGCCGAGGCGCCCAGCGCCAGTCCGAGCAGGAAGGCCACGGCCATGGCCGACGGTAGGGTCAGCACGTAGGGGACGTCGTAGCGGTCCAGCAGGATCGCCGTGCTGTATGCGCCGACCGCGAAGAAGGCCCCGTGCCCGAGGGAGATCTGACCGCTGTGCCCGACCAGGACGTTCAGCCCGATGAGCGCCACCAGGTAGACCAGCACCATCGTCAGCTGAAAAACCCGGAAGGGCTCGAGCTGCCAGGGGGCCAGCGCTGCCATGACCACCAGGGCGGCCGCGGCCGCGCCCCGCCAGTGCCGTACGGAGACGTGACGCCACCCCGGCCGGGCGGACGGGGCCGGTCCGGGTTCCTCGGTCGCCGTGGTCGCCGGCCCACCGGTGCCTGATGTCGCGTGCGCCTTGGTCATACGCGCTCCACCGCCGCCCTGCCGAAGAGTCCCTGTGGGCGCAGCAGCAGGACGCCGAAAATGATGGCCAAAGGGACCCCGACCTTGAGATCAGAGCCGATGACGTCGATGTAGGCGCCCGCGAGGGTTTCGGCGAGGCCCACCAGCAGCCCTCCCAGGACCGCGCCGCCCGGGCTGTCGAACCCGCCAAGCGTCGCGGCGGCGAAGGCGTAGATGAGGACGCCGCCCATCATGTTGGGCTCAAGGAAGAGGTGCGGCGCGATGAGGATTCCCGACAGCGCTCCCACGGCCGCGGCCAGGCCCCAGCCGAGCGCCAGCACCGTCCCGACCCTGATCCCCACCAGCCGCGCCGACCCCGGGTCGCTCGCCACCGCCCGCATCGCCAGCCCGAGCTTGGTGTGCAGGAACAGCAGGTAGAGCAGCCCCATCACCGCGCCTGTCACGGCCAGGACACCGACCGCGGAGTAGGCGACGCCGACGTCGCCCAGCCGCAGCGCGCCGCCGGGGAACGGGGCGGGGAAGTCCTTCACCAGGAAAGTCCATATCAGCCCGGCGGCGGCGTTGACGAAGATGAACATTCCCACCGTGACGATCACCACGGTCAGCTCCGGCCCGCCCTCGAACGGGCGCACGACCAACCGTTCGATCAGCATCCCACCCGTGAACGAGACCGCCAGCGTGACCGGCAGCGCGACCCAGAACGGCATCCCCCACTGCACCAGTTGCCAGGCGATGTAGGTGGAGAACATGGCCATCTCGCCCTGGGCGAAGTTCACGATGCCGGTGAAGCGGTAGATCAGCACCAGCGCGAGCGCCATGCCCGCGTACACGGCTCCGGAGCTGAGGCCGTCGATGATCTGTTGCAGGAGTCCGGTCACGTTCACACCCGGTAGCCGAGGTAGGCGCCGGCGACCTGCGCGTCGGCCCGGATCTGCTCGGCGGGGCCCGACAGCACGATCCGGCCGGTCTCCAACACGTACGCCCGCTGCGCGACGTCCAGTGCCAGGTGCGCGTTCTGCTCGACGACGACCACGCTGGTGCGCTCCCGTTCGTTGATGGAGGTGATGATGCCGAACAGCTCGCGGGTGAGCTTGGGCGACAGGCCGAGTGACGGCTCGTCCAGCAGCAGCAGCCGGGGACGCAGCATCAGTGCCCGGCCGATCGCCAGCATCTGCTGCTCACCGCCGCTGAGGCTGCCGGCGGGCTGCCGGAGCCTCTCCTTCAGGACGGGGAAGTAGTGGTGAACCCGTTCCAGGTCCGTGGCGATTCCGTCCCGGTCACGCCGTGAGTACGCCCCGAGCCGCAGGTTCTCGGCCACGGTGAGCTGGGTGAAGGTGCCGCGCCCTTCAGGCACGTGCGCGACGCCGAGCCGTGCGAGAGCGTCTGGCGAGCGTCCGAGCAGGTCGATGTCGCCGAGACGGGCCGTTCCCCGGCCGCGGACCATGCCCGACAGCGCGCGGAGCATCGTCGTCTTGCCGGCGCCGTTGGGGCCGAGCACCGCGCAGATCTCGCCCCTGCCCACGGTGAGGTCCAGCCCGTGCAGGACACGCGCGTCGCCGTATCCCGCACGCAGGTCCGCGACGTGAAGAGCGGCGCCGTCTCCGCTGTCGGCGCTCATGCGGCCGTGCCCAGGTATGCCTCGACCACGGCCGGGTCGTGCTGCACTTCCTCGGGTGCTCCCTCGGCGATCTTGCGGCCGAAGTTCAGGCAGACCACCCGGTCGCAGACGCCCATCACGAACCCCATGTGGTGCTCGACCACGACCATGGTGAGGGCGAAGTCGCGGCGGACCTCGCGCAAGGTCGCGGCGAACGCCTCGACCTCCGCGTGGCTGAGGCCGTTCACCGGCTCGTCCAGGAGCAGCAGCCGGGGCCGGGCGGCCAGCGCCCGGGCCAGCTCGACCCGCTTGAGCGTCCCGAACGGCAGCCCGGCGGCCGGATGGCCGGCGAGGTCGGCGAGGTCGAGGCGGGCCAGCAACTCCTCCGCCGCGGCGCGCAGCCGCCGCTCTTCGCGACGCACCCGCGACAGCCGCAGTCCCGCGGTCACAAAACCGGCCCTGCCGTGGTGGTGCGCGCCGATGAGCACGTTGTCGAGCACGGACAGCTCCCGGAACAGCCCGAGGTTTTGGAAGGTGCGCGCGATGCCCCGCGCGGCGATCGCGTGCGGCGGTGCCTTCAAAAGGTCATCGCCCCGGTACGTCACCCGGCCCGCATCGGGGGTGTACCGGCGGGTCAGGCAGTTGAAAAGAGTGGTCTTGCCCGCCCCGTTCGGCCCGATGAGGCCGACCAGGCCGCCCTCGTCGACTCGGAAGCCCACGCCGTCGAGGGCCGTGATGCCTCCGAAGCGAATGGACAGCCCTTCCACGGTGAGCATCCGGCCTCCCGATCCGCGCGACCCGCGCCGCTCCTTCTTGAGGCGTCAGCGTAGGAACGGCTGGAGATCACGTCATTGGGTGCCTGGACCCAACAAGCGTGCGTGATGTTGTCTCTGGCGCACCTCGACACCGGGCGGCTCACCTGGCCGCCGGGGTCTTCCGGAGTTCGATGGCGATGAGCAGGTCGATCAGGTTGTGGATGCGCCGCGGGTTCAGGCCCGTCAGCTCCTCGACCCGGCGCAGCCGGTACTGCGCCGTCTTGTGGTGGATCTGCAGCGCCTTGGCCGCCGCGCGCGAGTTGAGGTCGGCCTCGGCGAACGCCTGGATGGTCTCGGTGAGCACTCCGCCCCGGATCCGGTCCTCGGCCAGCAGCGCCTCGACGCGCGGATCGACGAGCCGTCGGGTGACGTCGTCGGCGCGCAGGGCCATGTACCGGAACGGTGACAGCAGGGGCAGCGCCGCGACACCGCCGTCCCCGGGCACGAGGTCCAGCGCGGCCCGGGCCTCCTGGTAGGCCCTCGGGATCTCGCCGAAGTCGGTGGCGATGGTGCTCACACCGACGGCCAGGGTGACCTCCAGCTCCTTCAGCAACCGCCCGCAGGCATCCTCCAGCCGTTCGCACAGCCGGGCCGGTCCGGCGCCGGGCGGCGGCGTGGGAATGGAGATGATCTCCGTCCCGCGGGTGACGGTGAGAGCGCGGGTGCCGGTCTCGGCCGCGCGGGCGATGAACCCGCCCGCCGCGTAGAGCGTCTCGGGGCCGAGCGCGCCGTCCAGCGGGGTGGCCACGACGGCCAGCGCCGGTGTGTGCGGGCCGAGCCCGTACACGTGCGCGGCCGCCAGCAGCGGGCCGCGCCTGGGTGGCTCGCCGGCCAGCAGGGCCTCCAGCAGGTCGCGGTTCTCCCGGGTGGACTCGGAGATCGCGTACCGCTGGAAGTCCAGGTAGGTGTTGGCGGCCAGGGTGCTGACGATGTCGTTGTAGCGGATCAGCGGCGTGGTCAGCGTGAGGGCGGCCTCGTGTGCCGCCGAGGAGGACCCGGCGCATTCCACCACCGCCTCCCAGAACACGTGGTGGCCGACGCGGAAGGCGTTGATGTAGTCGGCCAGCGCGAACTCGGTACGGGCACGGCGGATCGCCGCCCGCTTGATGAACGCGACCTCCTCCGGCAGGACCGTCCGCTCCTGCAGCAACGCGTCGATCAACGTCCGGTAGCTGACCTCGCACTGCGCGACGACCTCGCGGTGGAAGGCGGTGTCCCGGTCGGCGTAGGCGGGAATCTCGGTGGACATCGCCGTGGCGGCCCGCTCCGACAGCCGGTCCACCTGGTCGCGCAGGGTGGACAGGATGCGGACCCGTTCGGCGCGCACGTCGCCCGTCTCGGTATCCGTAGCGGCCGTGTTCGCGGGACTTCGACCTGCCATCAGGTTCGCGCGGATGAGACCGCCCGCTCTGGCCGGCGGGGAAATCCGCGCTCCCTCCTCTCGACGTCGTCACAAACGATCCGTGTCACCCGCGGGG
Source organism: Streptosporangium oxazolinicum (assembly GCF_039537505.1). Classification (NCBI taxonomy): domain Bacteria; kingdom Bacillati; phylum Actinomycetota; class Actinomycetes; order Streptosporangiales; family Streptosporangiaceae; genus Streptosporangium; species Streptosporangium oxazolinicum. The sequence continues at coordinate 18,566 of NZ_BAABAQ010000025.1, read as the reverse complement.
GTCCGGCCGGTTCGGGATGCCGATCGCCGCCGGGGCCGGGCCGGGCTCTGGTCGAGCCGCGCCCCGGGAGGCCGACCCTCGCGAGTCTCAGAGCAGTCACGAGCGGATGGTCCCCCTTTATGGACCGTCAGGTCAACGGCTGGGAGGAGCCGGAACCCGGCCGCTCAAGGTGCGCCGACGACAAGGCGGGGCGGATCGGCTTGGCCCTGGCGGCCAATGTCCGGGCTCGGGGGCACACGTACGCTGACGCCCACCATTGCCTGAAGGGGAGCGGCTCGCAGGACGATGACGATCAGTGTGAACGAATTGTTCAGCGTCACCGGCCGCACGGCGGTGGTGACGGGGGCCTCCTCCGGGCTCGGCCACCGGTTCTGCCGGGTGCTGCACGCCGCGGGGGCCAACGTGGTGGCCGCCGCGCGCCGCCAGGACCGGATCGACGAGCTGGCCAAGGACCTGGGCGGCGACCGGGTCCTCGCGGTCCGCTGCGACGTGGCCGACGAGTGGGAGCGGGGGCGGCTGGTCGACGAGGCGCTGAGGCGCTTCGGTGCCATCGACATCCTGGTCAACAACGCCGGTATCTCCTCCGGCGGCCCGGCCGCCGGGGAGACCCTGGCGGGCTGGCAGCGAGTGATCGATGTCAACCTCACCTCCGTGTTCGCGCTCAGCCGGCTGGCGGCCGGTCACATGCTGAAGGCGGGCCGCGGCTCCATCGTCAACGTCGCCTCGATCTACGGACTGGTGGCCGCGGCGCCGATGAGCCAGGCCAGCTACAGCGCGAGCAAGGGCGGTGTGGTGAACCTGACCCGCGATCTCGCCTGCCAGTGGTCACAGGGTGGCGTACGGGTCAACGCGCTCGCGCCGGGCTGGTTTCCATCCGAGCTGACCCACGGGGTGCTCACGCGGGAGGACCGCAGGGGAGCCGACTACATCCGGCGCAACACCCCCATGAGCCGGTTCGGTGAGGAACACGAACTGGACGGGGCCCTGCTGTTCCTGGCTTCGGACGCCTCCTCGTACGTGACCGGCCACACCATCGCCGTGGACGGAGGCTGGACCGCGCACTGAGCCCGAACATCACCATTTACCGGCGTGATTGCGATTTGTCAAGTCGCTCCATCATCGGTGTGTGCCGCACCGGTCTCGTTCCATTTTCAGTGGCCGATATTTCCAGTCAAGCTAGGCCGTAACATTCTGTACATTTTTTATTGAAAGAAGTTCAACAAGGACTTATAGTCCTCGTGAAGGTGGCGGAGAGCACACCGTGTTCTTCCCCGGCCGTCACCGCTTCGGGCGAATACGCGTCCGGAGGCCACGACCACCAGAATGGAGGACCGTCGTGGCTGGACTAGGCAAGGTCTCGCGTAGAACAAAACGAGCGGTCGATCAGGGGGCCGCTCCCGTGGACAGCGGCGAGGACGGACGGCACGCGCTGGCCGGACGTCTCCGCACCCGTCTCGGCAGGATCGCCATGCGGGGGGTGATCTTCCTGATGGTTCCCCTGGCCGCGTGCGGCACCAGCGCGGGCAGCTCCCAGCAGGCGCAGCTCAGCTCCCAGCCGAACGTGGCGAAAGCGCAGAACGCGGCATACCAGCCCGCCGCCGCACAGCCGGCGGCGAACGCGAAGTCAGCGCGGGCGGCCGCGTGGACGCCGTCGTGTCCGACGGGCTTCGTGCCCCGCGCCGGGCTGAACTCCGGCTTCTCCTCCGACGGCCGGGCGCGCCAGTTCCACGTGCGGCTTCCGGCCAACCTCTCCACTCCCCGCCCGGTGTTCGTGTCCCTGACCGGCACGGTGCAGTCCGAGACCGACTTCATGCGGCAGTCGGGGCTGGACCAACTGACCGCCCAGGGCTGGATCGTGGTGGCACCCGTTCGGCTGCAGCTTCAGGACGGGCGGAACTGGCCGCCGTGGTTCGACGGCCACCCCGACCCGCGCGTGGACGAGGGCCCCGACGTGCGCTTCGTCGAACGGGTCGTCAGGTGCGTCGCCACCGCCTGGTCCGTCAACCAGGCCCAGGTCTACATCGGCGGCATCTCGGCCGGCGGGACCTTCACCAACCGCAACCTCACCTACAACAGCGATTTCTGGGCCGGTGGCGTCCCGGCGTCCGGCGAGTGGTACATCACTGGCCGCGGCCTGGAAGGCCAGTGCTGCCCGCGCCCCCTGCGGACCATGGACTCCTCGATCGTCATCGTGATCTGGGGAGGCCGGGGGGACGTCTGGCCGTCACCACCGGAGCCGCCGCTGGCCAACTACGCGCCCACCACGAAGATCGCCTCGCAGTACTACTCCTCCCAACGGCCCAACGGGGTGGTCAATGTCTCCTGCACGCACAACCAAGGTCATATCTGGCCCACGGCGATGACGCAGTGGATCGCCAGAACGCTGGCCTCCCACCCCAAGGGGACACCGCCAGCCAATTTCCGACTGACCCAGCCGCCCGCTGGAATGACATGCGTAGTCGGCCCCTATACCGACCACTGACATCGGCGTGAGAAACCCTCCTTAAGGCCGAGGACAATCAATGGCGCAGAAAAGAAGGAAGGTGTGGAGCATAATGGCCGCCGCCGCGATTCTCGCGGCGGCGACCGCCCTCCCCGCCTCGCTCGACGCAATGAGCACACGCCAGGCCGACACCATCACCGGAACGCTGAGACTGGCCGCCGCCGAGAACGCGATGGCCCAGGCCCCGGCCGACTGGACGACGTTCGGGCACGACCTGGCGAACACCCGCACCGCCCAGGAGACGACCCTCTCCGCGGCGAACATCGGCAGCGTGCGGACCCGGTGGAACGCCGCGGGGGCCGCGGTCACCGGGACCCCCGCGATCGTCGGCGGGATCGCCTACTACTCCGATTTCGACGGCTACCTGCACGCGCGCAACGCCACGACCGGTGCCCAGATCTGGCGGACGCGGCTGCGCGACACCATGCTTCCCGGCTCCCCGTACGTGTCCGGGGACAGCGTGTACGTCGCCGGTGACGCCGGCTTCGTGTACGCGGTCAACCGCGCCACCGGGCAGCGGCGCTGGGGGGTGGACATCGAGTCCACGCCCAACGACAGGATCTGGTCATCGCCGGTGCTGGCCGGGAACACGGTCATCGTCGGAACCGGCTCCTACCAGGTGTTTATCGAGGCCACGCCGGTCTACCGGGGAAGCGTCGTCGGCCTGGACCCGGCGACCGGCCGGCAGAAGTGGCGCGCGTCGGTCTGCGACGCGCCCTGCACAGGCGTGTCGGTGTGGTCCTCGGCGGCCGTGGACCTCACCGCCAGGCTTGCCTACATCGGCACCGGCCAGTCCTACTACACCCCCGCCGGGCCAATGTCGGACGCGCTGGTGGCGATCAACATCGACACCGGGCGGATCGTCTGGTCGCGGCAGTTCACCGCCGGTGACTCCTACACCGCTTACACCTCCAACCCGGGCGGTCGCGACTACGACATCGGTGCCGCCCCCAACCTGTTCGCCATCAACGGCCGCGCGGTCGTCGGCGTCGGCGACAAGGGCGGCATGTACAAGGTGTTCGACCGCCTGACCGGAGCCCTGATCTGGGAACGCCGGGTATCGAACGGCACGCCGCTCGGCGGGGTCGAGCACACCACCGCCTACGCCAGTGGGACCATCTACGGCGTCGCCAACACCTCCATCAACCCGGGCGACGGCCGCTCGTCCGCCACGCCCAACCAGGGCGCGGTGTGGGCGCTCGACGCCGCCACCGGGACGCTCAGGTGGTTCAGGGAGATCAGCGAGGGCGGCTTCGGCGGCGTAGCCGTGGCCAACGGGCTGATGTACTTCACCACCTGGGAGGGCACGCTCAGGGTGCATCGGATCTCCGACGGCGTCGCGGTGCTCAACCGGTACATCGGCCTGTCGTCCGCGCCCACCCCGATCGAACGCGGCTCCGCCAGCGGTCCCTCCATCTCCGGCGGGCTCATCTATGTCGGCTACGGATGGACCTGGGATCTGCGGGCGCGCGGCGGAGTGATCGCGCTCGGTCTGTAAAGCACACGACACGACCATGAGGCGTGCTCGCCGTCAAGGGCGCCCGCTCGTGAGGGTGCCCCCAGACGGCTCGCCGTGCCCGATCCGCCGGGGACGGGCGCGGCGAGCCCCATCCTTCGAAGAGAACGCCCCGATCCCACCGTCGGCGATCGGCCGTACAGAAAGGTACGCGGTGAGCATTTCCGAAGCGCAGCGGCAGGACGCTGGCGACCTGTCGCTGGAGCCCGTTGCCACGGGCCTGCACTTCCCGACGAGCCTGGCCTTCGACAACCGCGGCCGACTCTACATCGCCGAGTCGGGACTGCCGTTCGCGGGGGCCCCGGCCGGCGGGCGGATCTGGCGGGTCGAGGACGACGGCCGCACGCTGCTCGCGGATGGGCTGCGCCCGCCGGTCAACGGGCTGACCTTTCACGACGGCGCGTTGTACGTGTCCGAGGCCGGGTATCCCGCCCGGATCGCACGTCTCGACCCCGACGGCCACGGGCTGGAGACCGTGCTGACCGGCCTGCCGGGACCGGGGAACTACCACACCAACATGGCGGTCTTCGGCCCGGACGGGAAGATGTACTTCAGCCAGGGCGCGATGACCAACACCGGCGTCGTCGGCCTGGACGCCTACGACCTGGGCTGGCTGGCCCGGCTCCCGCACGAGCACGACCTGCCCGGGCTGGAGATCGAGCTGGCCGGCGTCGAGGTCGAGACCGACGACCCGTTCACCGCCGGAGGCAGGGCTGTCACCGGCACGTTCTCCCAGTTCGGCACCGTGCGCCCGGCCGGTACCCGCCTCCCCGCCGCGTTGCCCTGCACCTCGGCCGTGATGCGCTGCGACCCCGACGGCGGCGGCCTGGAACTGGTCGCCTGGGGCCTGCGCAACGCCTTCGGGTTGCTGTTCCTGCCGGACGGCCGCCTCATCGCGACCGACCAGGGGGTGGACGACCGGGGCAGCCGCCCGGTGGGCGACGCGCCCGACCTGCTGTTCGAGGTGCGGGAGGGCCGCTGGTACGGGTGGCCCGACTTCGTCGGCGGCATTCCGGTCAACGATCCTCGTTTCGCGCCCGAGCACGGGAAGGCGCCGGAGTTCATCCTGGCCAACCATCACGAACTGCCGCCGCCCGAGCCGCCGCTGATGAGGTTCGACCCGCATGTCGCGGCGGTCAAGATGGAGCTGGCCGTGGACGGGCACATTGTAGTGGCGCTCTTCGGGGACGAGATCCCGATGACCGCGCCGTCCGGGCCGCGCGCCGGACGGTCGTTCGGGATCATCGACCCGGCCGACTGGACGATGCGGACCGTGGGCTCCCCGCTGCTGCATCGACCGATCGACGTGAAACGCGGACCCGACGACGTCCTGTACGCGCTGGACTTCGGGCACTTCGAGCCCGGTCGAGGCGGCCCCCTGAAGGCCACCGCCGGCAGCGGGACCGTGTGGAGGATGTCGTGGAGCGGCGCCTGACCGGCGAGCGGGCCGCCCGCGCCGACTCGGCGATCCCCGTCAACCGGGGGCGGGGGCTGCGGTGCAGTCGGCGCCGGTGTCGTCCGGGCGGCTGATCCGCACCGAGGGGACGAGGTCCATCAGCTCCTCGGGGGAGGACAGGCGCTCGCGCAGCGCCGCCGCCAGCTCGGGGCGCAACGCCTGCGGCTCGTCGATCGCGACCCCGCGCAGCGCGCCGAGGAGCGCGTAGGCCATCATCCGTGCCATCGCGTCCCGGGCGGGCAGACGGGCCCTGGCCAGCCAGGCCCGGGCGGCGTTCTCGTTGAAGCCGACCCATCCGGTCACGGCATTGCGCAGCATCGGGGATTCGGGGCGGCGGCCGACGTAGCCGATGATCTGCTCCACGAAGACGCGCTCGGCCTCGCCGCCCACCTGGGCCAGGTCGCCCTCGCTGCCGGCGACCCGGATCAGCCAGGTCCACTCGTTGGAGTGCTCCTCGACGTAGGTCAGGAAGTTGGTCAGCCCGAGCATGATGCGGTTGCCGCTCGGGTGGTCTCCGGACGCGCTGACCGCTTCGATAAGGCGCTTGTAAGCGGACTCGACCACCGCCACGTAGAACTGCCGCTTGCCCTTGAAGTAGTGGTAGAGCAGCCCGTTGCTAGTGCCCGCCGCCTCGGCGAGCTCCTCGACACCGATCTCGTGGTACGGGCGCCTGGAGAACATGTGGGCGCCGACGGCGAGCAACCGTTCGCGGCGTTCGTCGATGGAGAGGCGCTGCTGGTTACCGGCCACGCGACCACATTACCGTTGAATGTTCCTCAACAGGGTTGGCATGAACACATGATCGACATGCGCCGCCGGAGCGGCGCTTCTCAGGGCTGGATCCAGATCTGGGCGAAGGGGTGGACCCGGCCGTTGAGGGGCAGGCCCTTCGCCCCGTCCGGAAGGGTGTGGTCGGTGATGCCGCGCACCTTGGGGGAGGCGATCACCCCGACCGTGCTGAGGTGGTCGATCCAGATGAAGGGCACCAGTTCGTTGACCCGCCGCTGCACGGTCGTGTACGCCTGCCTGCGCACGACCAGGTCGTCGGTGGAGCGCCCCCTGTCCAGCGCGTCGTCGAGCCGGAGGTCCCTGATCCGGCTGACATTGGTGGCGATGGTGCCGACCGGCGAGGCGAACTTGGAATGCATGCTGGTGTAGGTCTCGCCGTCGGGATCGCTGGCGCTGTAGGAGAGCCCGACACCCACGTGGAACCGCCCCGTCGCGATCCGCCGGTGCAGGGTCGCCTGATCGGCCTCCTCGATCCGGACGTCAAGGCCGGCCCTGCGCCACGTGTCCCGGGCCAGTTCGGCGTTTCGCACGGCGCCCCGGTCGGTCGAGGTCAGGATGGTCACCGACCCTCCGCGCTTCTCCCGCTTGTACTCGTCAATCAGGGCCTTGGCCCTGGCCGGGTCGTGTTCCGGGTAGTCGGTCGGAGCGTACCAGGGGGTGTCCTGGCTCCACGGGCCCTCGGCCTCGGTCGTCAGGCCAGAGCGGAGCGCGGAGATGTGAGCGCGCCGGTCGGTGGCGTGCGCCATCGCGCGCCGTACCCGCACGTCGTCCAGGGGCGGAACAGCCGTGTTGAGCCGCCAGTGGTACACCTGGACGGACATGCCGGCGGGCCTGAAGATCTGGTGCCCCCGATCTTTGGCGAGCTTCTGGAATGTGGCGAAGTCCTCGTCACCGGTCTCGACGACGTCCACGCCGCCCGCCTTCAGGGCCTGGCTCTTGGTCCGAGGATCGGGGACGACGCGGAACTCGATCTCGTCCAGGAAGGGCAGCCCCGACCGCCAGTAGCGTGGGTTCCTGGTCACCACGAAACGGCTGCCGGGCGTGTATGTCCGGAGCCTGAACGGCCCGGTGCCGACCGGGTGGCGAGCGGCGGCGCCGGGGTCACGCAGCGACGCCACAGGGACCATCAGACCGAGCTGGCCCGCGAGGTAGTACGGGAACGTCGCCCATGGCTCGCTCATCAGGACCTCGACGGTGCGCTCGTCCGTCACCTTGACGGAGGCGAGCGGGCGCATCACCACGGCGCTGAGAGGGGATCGTCTTTGCGCCTCCAAGTTGGCCCCGACCACCTTGGCGGTCAGGGCTTCGCCGTTGGTGAAGGAGATGCCGCGGCGCAATCTGATCGTCCAGCCCTCGAACTCTCGGTGGGGGACGATCTCCTCGGCCAGGAACGGGCGCCACCGCCCTTGAGCGTCAAGGGCGGCCAGCGATTCGATGATCGTGCCACCCATCGCGAAGGTCTGCGACGTGTATGGGTTGCGGACCGGATCGAAGCCGTTGGCGTCGGCCTCCACCGCGTAGACCAGGCGACCACCGGGCACAGGGGACGTGTTCCCCGCGCCGCCCGGCGGGCCGCCGCCGGTGCAGGCCGTGGCCAGTACTCCCAGCGCGGCGGCCCACACCAGAGCTGCACGAGAGAGGCAGGTCGACCGGATTCGCCTGATCAACATCGGCGGCGTTCCCTCCTCGGGCTAACGGTGATGCGGCCTGCGTCGGCATCCCGATCGGCCGGCCACGATCGGTTCGACCGCGCCCTGGCCACGAGCGGTGGAGCCCTCGGACTCGCGAGGATCCCGAGGATCCCGAGGACCTGCCGGAACTCGCACGAGAGGTTCGACCATACCGGGAGCGTAGGCTCAAACTGAAAAGTATTCAATGGGCCGTTCGTCGCAGCCACCCCGGCCCGGGCTCTCCGCCCTACCGGTCTTGCGGTGCGCACCCCGTTCTCCACCTCGCGCAGGTAGCGGCGCACCCGGCGCTCGTCCAAAGCCTTGGGCGCGGTGCGCCGGACGGCGCGCTCACGCCGCGCGGGGGTGACGGCCAGGGCGATGCGGGTGTGGAAGTCATCGACGGCCGCCAGCACGTTGTCGATCGTGGTCGACGCGCGGCGGCCGTTCTTCAAATCCGACCCACGCGAGCCTTTGTGGAACAGCGTGGCCGACGACTGTGGAGACCTCCCCGCCGTCATGTCGATCGGTGGATGGGTCAGCGACACCGCCAAGATGTGGCCCGAAGGCGCCCCTCGCGCCCTGGCCGAGATGGTCCTCATCACGTTCGGCAACCCCAGCGAGACCACTTTGCATCTGCTGTCGCAAGCGGTCATCACCCCCAACCCTCGCGCCCGTAAGGGGACCGGCGTCGGCGCCGCGTGGGTCGCTCGCGCCTGCCAGAGCGCCATCGATGTCCTGGCTGAGACTGACTCGTTGGAGGACGTGCTGGAGCGGGCGAAGAGCGACTGGAGTTAGGACGCCCGGCCTCGAAACCACGCACCCGGTCAGCCATCCCCGGGAGCTTGACCGGCGGGCAAGGCGCTTGGGGAGCGCGAAGGCGGCGCCGGTGTCTGGCGCCGCTTTCGCGGTAAAACGTTTTGCCCTGTTGAAGGATTCGATCAGGAGGTGCTGGCCTGTGGCGCCAGGACTCGTTCGAGGAAATTCTTCCGGGTCTCTTCGTCCAGGGTGCCGTCGAGCTGGAGGGCGGTGGTGATCGATCGTTCGCTGACATGGCGAGGAATGTTGAGCTGTCGGCTGGCCTCACCGATGATCTGCTCGATGGTGCGGCCGGCGGTGGCCGGGTTGTGGCGGATGAGCCAGTCGAGCGTCTTGGCGACCGCGGGGGTGATCCCGAAGTAGTCGTAGTCGCGCTGGCCGGATTCGCCGTCGTCGTGGAGTTCCATACCAATGGCGAATTCATGGAGCATGGCCTGCCTGATGGTGGTGGCCAGGTCGTAGACGGGAACCAGCTTGGAGATGTCGCCGGCTACCTCCCAGCTGAGGGCCTCGGCGATTTCCTGGACGGAGGCCTCGGTGCGCCAGCGCAGCGCCCAGCGCTTGCGCCAGGTCGGGTGCTCCCACAGCAGGGAGAAGAAGTTGCGGCTGAAGCGTGTCCAGGTCTCGGCCACCCCGACCGGCAGCGAGTTGCCCTGCCGGGCGGCCGAGACCGCCTCGTCGACGCCGTCGCGGGATCGGCGGCGTTGTTCGGCCCATTCCTCGGCCACCGGTCGGGCCCAGGCGCTGCGGCCATGGACGGTCGCCTGCGGCAGCGGCACGTCGCCTTCACCGCGTGAGATGTAGGCCCGCAACGTCGAAGCGGCGATCCCGGCGATCTGCGCCATCTCGGCCAGGCCGACGAGCTGGTCTCCGGTCAGTTCCGGGGCGGTGAGCGTCACGACGCTGTCGGCCAGGTCACCCTCGCGGTGAGAGGCCCACAGGGCCAGGTCGTCGCGCCAGCGGCCCGACGGGGCAGCCTCGACGTCGACGTCGGTGATGGACAGCAGCCGACTGCGAGCGGGGTCGCCGCCCGGCAGCAGGTCCTTGGCCGTGACGGTCATCGCGGCGGGCACCGGCCGCCGGTAGAACTGCTCGGCGGCGGCATTCCACAGCTGACCAGGCCGGTACCAGGTGACGCCGTCCCACCAGTAGCCGCCAGCCCGAAACACCATCGCCGTCGACCCGTCGTACATCAAGACTGAGTGGACGGAGGCGGCGTCCTCGTCGCGGTAGAGAAGCACGGCGCGGCCGTGCTCGGGATGCCAGCGCACCACCCAGGCCAGGTCGTGACGCACCGCGTCGGTGGTGAAGGCCACCCACCCGCCGTCCTTGCACTTGTCTTCGCGGCCCCACATGCCCTCGCCCTTGTTGCGGCCGATGTCTTCGATCGCCGCAGGGTCCTCCAGCGGGAGGTGCCGGTCGTCGACGAAGGGCAGCTCAGGAATGGGGTGGTCCGTTCGCAGGCCGTTCGCCACCGGATGGTAGCTGTACAGCGACATAGGCTCTCCTCTCAGCGATTCTGTTGTAGATATCTACAGCATAACTCAGAGAGGTCTACAGCACTGCGGAAACGAGACACAATTTCTTCGCATAGTCCGAGCACGGAGAAGCCCGATACGAACCGAAGAGCAGGTGGCCGCAGAGCGCGCGGATCCATCGAAAACCGCCGAGGCTGGTCTCCCCGGGGCGCTCGCGGCAGTTTCTCGGCGCGTAACCGCTCTGGCAGGGGGAAGACTCGTGAACACCGACGAGCAGCTGCAGCAGGTTCCGGCGTCGCGGCGTCGCGGCGGCCTGGCCGCCACGCGCAGTGACCACCAGGAAAGTGAGCGGTCATTCTTCTGCCGGGTATGTCAGCGGGCCGAACGCGGGGTATGGGTGCCGACGGGCTGGTATCTGCTGGAGCGCGCCGGGCGGTAAGAAGGGCCGCCACATCCGCCTCGGTTTATACTGCAGCGTCGCCTGCCTGGTGCGCGCAGGCGAGATGCTGGAGGCCGGGGCGGCCGAGCACGCCGCCCGGATGGACCTGCCCACCGAAGAAGACCGCCGCCGCGAACGCACCCGCGTCACCGACATCGCCCAGACCTTGCTGTCCGGCGGGCTGACGATCCGCCAAGCCGCCGAGAGCCTGATGGTGAAGACCTTCACGCTGAAGGCGTGGCTGAAGGAGGCGGGCATCCAGATCAGCCCGGCCGCACCGGTGGTAGCGGAGTCGTCAAAGTCGTCGGGCGGGGTGGGTTCGGGGGAGCGTCATCCGGTGAGCGTGCTGAACGAGCTGACCCAGCAGGGCCGCATCGAGGCGGTCACCTGGACGGTGGAATCGACCGGCCCGTCGCACGCCCCTGCCTTCACCGCGTCCGCCGCCACCCACCTGCTCGCCACGAACACGCCCGTGCGCGGCCAGGGCAGCGGGGCCAGCAAGGCGGCCGCGCGGTCGGCGGCCGCAGCCGTGCTGCTGACCGGCCTCGACACGGCGTGACGGTGTCGGCTGCGGGCGGGGCTCCAGTGTTCTCGCCGATCACCTTCCCAGCCAGTCAGCTGCCTGACTGGTTCAGGGCGGTGCACGACGTGCTCCCGTTCCGGCCCGCGGGCGACCTGCTGCGTGCCGGGCTGGTGTCGGGCGGCCAGGGGATGAACTGGCCTGACCTGGTGGTGCTGCTGGCCTGGTGCCTGGTCGGGCTCGCGGTCAGCGTTCGCGCACTGGTCCGCCGTTCATGAGGTGCCCGGTGAGGGGCCGGCGAACCGTCTGCGCGCGGTCCGGTCGACGGGCCGGGCGGGCCGCGCGCCCGGCAACGCGGCGGCCGAGACGTTCAACGGCACCCTCGAGGTCGAGCTCGATCCAGGACTCGAGGCGGTCGACCAGCGCGAAGCCGTCCTGGCAGTTCAGGACCCTGTTCTGGCGGGACCGAACGTGCCAGGACCGAGCTGCTCCGCACCCTTTGCCGGTCGATCGGGCTCGTCAGCCCAGATACTTCTCCCAGGGGCCCGTGATGGCCAGGGTGAGGCCGGGATCCTGCATGTTGACGAAGAGCACCTTGCCGTCGGCGGTGAAGGTCGGGCCGCAGAACTCCGAGTCGTTGAGCTGGTTGCGAGCGATCGCGTACGTCGGGCCGCCCGGGATCGAGCTGAGCACGTGGGAGGCGCCCGAGCCGTCCTCAGCGAGCACGAGGCTTCCCCACGGGGTGACGGTGACGTTGTCCGGGCCGTCGAAGGTGAGGTCGCTGTACTTGGTCGGCGTGCCTTCCTCCGACGCGGTCTGGTGCGGGAAGTACGTCACCAGCTGGATGGTCTGGGCCCGGTAGTTGTAGAACCAGACCATGCCGTCGTGCGGGGCCGCGTCCGCCGGGAGGTCACCCTCGTCCCACGCGTAGGAGTTGACCACGTACACGCCCTCGTCGGTGCCCCACACGCCCTCGAACTTGCGTCCGCGGGTGACCTGGCCGTCGGCGAACTGCTCGCGCACGGTCTTGGTCCGCGCGTCGCGCTCGGGCACCTCGATCCACCGTACGGGGAAGGGGCGGCCCAGCTGGGCGGAGGTCAGGTAGGCGACGTCCGGCAGCACCGAGCCGTCATCCATGATGATCTGCATCGCGGCGAGGACGCCGGCGTCCGGAGCGAGGCGGGTGAGCACCCCGGGGCCGAGCTTGACGGCGCGGGGCGCGGTCCAGCGGTAGAAGAGGCCGTTGGGCCCGTCGGCGTCCTCGGAGAGGTAGATCTTGGTACGGTCCTTGTCGATCGCCAGGGCCTCGTGGGCGTAGCGGCCCAGGCACTTGATCGGCCTCGGGTCCGCCTTGCCGTCGGCCGAGACCTCGAAGACGTAACCGTGGTCCTTCTGGAAGACGCCGGACTTGCCGTTCTCCTTCCAGGAATCCCCGGCCCGCTCCTCGGCCTCCTCGCAGGTCAGCCACGTCCCCCACGGGGTGGGCCCGCCCGCGCAGTTGGCGATGGTGCCGGAGAGGGCGACGAACTCGCCGTGGTTGCGGCCCGCGCGGTCAGTCCTGATCACGGTGCAGCCACCGGCGTCGACGGCGCCGGGGTCGTAGACGGTGCCCTTGACGTGCGGTACGCCGAACTCGGCGCCCGGGTCGATCTCGTGGTTCTGGATCAGGGTGTAACGGTCGCGGCCGGCGTCGTAGACGGCCATGCCGTCGTGGTCGGACGGGGTCGTTCCCTGGCCGCCGTCGAGCCGGGTGACGCCGGTCTTGGTGACCACGGAGTATTTGAAGCCCCTGGGCAGGGCCAGGATGCCGTCAGGGTCGTCCACGAGCGGCGGGAAGGGCGGGTGGTCGCTCCCGGCCGGCGGGCGGGGCCGGTCCGGGTGGGACTGGGCCAGGGACGGGAGGCTACCGGCGACGGCAAGACCTACGCCGACGGCACCGCCGGTGAGGAGGGTACGACGAGAAGGAGACACCTGGGCTAACTCCTGTTCAAAACAACCATGACGACTTGTCAACCAACTCCTGCGGACCGACGTGAACACTTCATCCATGTGATGGAACGGCGACATCGAGGCAAAGAATTAGGGCTGATCATGCCCCTGTCCAGATGTTCGGGGCGTTTGGGTGGATACCGCACGCGCGGCCGAGGGCCCCTCACCCTGAAGCGTGGACACCTTGAGTACCGGATGATGAAGATCCGGAGACAAGGAGTTCCACGTGGCGATGAAGTCGTATCCGCCGGAGTTCAAGGCCGATGCCGTCGCGTTGTACCTGTCCGATCCGGGACGGACGCTGGCCTCGGTGGCTGAGGACCTGGGGATCAGCCGGGAGACGCTGCGTAACTGGGTGCGTCAGGCGCAGGCGGAGGGCAGCGTGGGCGCCAAGGAGCGGGGCCCGGCCAGGAAGCCGGTACGGGGCCCGCTATCGTCCGACGACGTGCTGGAAGAGGAGAACAAGCAGCTCAAGGCCCGGGTTAGGGAGCTGGAGCTGGAGCGCGACATCCTGCGCCGGGCGGCAAAATATTTCGCGGGAGAGACGAACTGGTGAGCCGCTTCGCGTTCGTTGACGATCATCGAGGCGCCTTCGGCGTCAAGCGGCTGTGCCGGGTGCTGAAGGTGTCGCGCTCGGGGTTCTATCGGTGGTGCAAGGCGGCGCCGGCCCAGGCGGAGCGGGCTGCGGCCGATGCCGCACTCGCCGCGGAGATCAGGCGGATCCACGACGAGTTCGACGGCACCTACGGCAGTCCGCGCGTCACCGCCGAACTGCGGGCCCGGGGCCGTCAGGTCAACCACAAGCGGGTGGCGCGGGTGATGCGCCGCTGCGGCATCGTCGGGCTGCACCTGCGCAAGAAGGTGCGCACCACGGTGCCCGAGCTGTCGCATCAGCAGGTGCCCGACCTGATCCAGCGGGACTTCACCGCCGAGCGGCCGAACATCCGCTACGTGGGCGACATCACCTATCTGCCCGTCGGTGAGGGCCGGTTCCTTTACTTGGCCACCGTGCTGGACCTGGGCTCACGCCGGCTGGTGGGCTGGTCGATCGCCGATCACATGCGCACCGAGCTGGTGAGCGACGCGCTGCGGGCCGCCGCTGCGGCCCGGGGCAGTCTGGGCGGTGCGATCTTCCATGCCGATCACGGGGCGCAGTACACCTCGGCCGAGTTCGCCAAGGTCTGCGCCGAGCTGGGGGTGCGCCAATCGATGGGTGCCGTCGGGTCCAGCGCCGACAACGCCGCCGCGGAAGCCTTCAACGCCACGTTGAAACGCGAGACGCTGCGGGGCGCCAGGGGCTGGTCTTCGGCGCGTGAAGCCCGCCTGGCAGTCTTTAAGTGGATCACCCGCTACAACACCCGCAGAAGACACTCCACCCTCGGCTACCTCAGCCCCATCGACTACGAACAGCAGAGCACCGCTAGAGTGCTGCTCGCCGCATGACAGCCGGTGTCCACGTTTCTGGGTGAGCCCCCGGTGTCGATGTCATCCACGGCCTGCGGGGCTGGACCAGCGTCCCGATCATCGTGCTCTCCGGCCGGGCCGGGAACCAGGACAAGGTCGACGCCCTGGACGCCGGAGCCGACGACTACGTCATCAAGCCCTTCGGTATCGACGAGCTGTTCGCCCGCATCCGCGCGGTCTCCCGCCGCACGACCATCCAGGAGTCCGAGTTCGCCCAGATCGCCATCGGCGACCACATCGTCGACCTAAACAGCAAGACCGTCTCCAGCGGCCTGCGGCTGACTCCCACCGAGTGGCGCATCCTGGAAATTCTGCTACGCAACCCTGGCAAGCTAATCAGCCAGCGACAGCTGCTGACCGAGGTGTGGGGTGCCAAGTACGTCAAGGAGACCCACTACCTGCGCCAGTACATGGCCCAGCTGCGCCGCAAACTGGAGCGCGATTCCGCCCATCCTTCTCACCTGATCACCGAGTCCGGCATGGGCTACCGCTTCAAACCCTGACCTGAGAAGCCGGGTCGTGCCCGCTTTCGCGGCGCGATCGCCAACGGAGATCATCGTGAGCGTTCGGCGCCGACGTGGAGTCCCAGGCGCCTACGCCACCGGCGTGCTCGCACTGATCTCTCGGCCGCCGTCGCGGTCACCCTGTCCGCCTGGAACACCGGCCGCGTCCGGGCCGCGATCCCGTTCGGATCATCACACTGATCTTCACCACCACCACCGCCGCCGTCGCCGCGCTGCCGCTCTCCGCGCGCCCAGACAGGCAGGACTCCGCGCGTCCGCTTCCACTGGGTCGCCGAGGCAACCCCGAAGGTGCTGCGCCGGGCGGAGGCCGACACCGCCCGCCGCCCCCAGGTCCACGTCGGCTGAGGCCGACGTCATCCGAAGAGGACAGACGAAGAGGAGACAGGGACGCGGCAGCGATCAGTCCCTCCGGGATCTGGCCGCCGTGACCGCGTACCCGGTTACGGCGGCGGTCACCAGCAACGCGCCGCTCAGTCCCAGGCCCAGGGTCGTCACCGCGGCCAGTACGGAGCTTTCCTCGATCGACAGGGACGCCAGCCCGGCCAGTCCCACCGAGACCCCCGCGGCCGTGATCCACGGCTCGACCTCGTCGTGCGTGATCTCCCATGATCGCGCGTCCTCCAGGCCGATCCTGGCCGCCAGGCCGCCCCAGCCGCGCACCGGCCCGCTCCTGACGCGCCTCGCGAATATGAACAAGACGAAACCGACACCCAGCAGCCACAGTCCTGCTATCTCGTTCACGACACCCTCCAGCACGCGATGGATTCCGGCCCAGCGACGCCCCACGTCGCCGCTCCTTTCCAATTCCATGGTGGGCCGGTATCCGGACTCATCACCACGGCATTGACGCGTTCCCTACGCTTTCAAGGGATTTTTTGATGCTTTTACCATCAGTGCTGCGCCGAACCCCCGATACCGGTACCTCACATACCTCACGTACCTCGTAGGACGTCGGGTGCCGGTCGTTCCCGCCCGATCTCCTCACGCCGAGCCGCTGCCGGGCAGAGACGTTCCCGGTCTTGGCTGATGGCACGGTCACCGTTTTTGCCGCATCACCGTGGGATACGCGTTGTTATTCGTGGCCAATGCGTCAAAAGACCATATAGACCGGTAATTGCGCTCCGCGCCGGAGGTGACTATGAAGCGTAACCCTCGTACAGGAGTGACGCGATGTCCGCGCTGTCGACCCCCGCTCGTCCCCAGGAGCACCCAGATCCACCCGATGCCGGTGACCGGCACCGGCTGACGGTCACCGGCGGCCTGGCGGCCCTCTCACTGGACGCGATGGCCTCGGTGGCCTACGGTCCTGAGGCCATCGTCGTGGTGCTGGCGCTGGCCGGCGGCGCGGGGCTGGGGTTCACCCTCCCGGCCACGCTGTCCATCGCGGCCCTGCTGGGTGTGCTGACCCTGTCCTACCGGCAGGTCATCGCCGCCTTCCCCTCGGGGGGAGGCGCCTACGGGGTGGCCAAGACCTACCTGGGCCGCCGGGCCGGCCTGGTCGCGGGCGCCTCGCTCATCGTGGACTACATCCTGAACGTGGCGGTCTCGGTCGCCGCCGGGGTCGCCGCGCTGACCTCGGCCTTTCCCGAGCTCCTGCCGTACACCGTAGAACTGTGCCTGGCCGTGCTCGGCGTGATCACCGCGATCAACCTCAAGGGCATCACCAACAGCGCCCGCGCCTTCATCGCACCGGCCTCCCTCTACGTCGGCGCCATCGTGGTGGTGATCGTGGTCGGCCTGGTCCGTAGCGAGCCCGCCGTCTACGTAGAGCACGCCCCTCATGCGGTGCAGACGGTAGGGGTACTTCTGCTGCTCAAAGCCTTCGCCAACGGCTGTGCCTCGCTCACCGGCGTCGAAGCGATCGCCAACGCGGTGCCCTCCTTCAAGAAGCCGAGGGTCAGACGGGCCCAGCGCGCGGAGGTGGCGCTCGGCGCCCTGCTGGCCGTGATGCTGATCGGCATCGCCCTTCTGATCGAGAAATTCAAGATCGTTCCCGTTGAGGGAGTGACCGTGCTCTCGCAGGTCACCCAGGCGTCGCTGGGTGACGGCCCGTTGTTCTACCTGGTGCAGTTCTCCACGGTCGTGCTGCTCGCGCTGGCCGCCAACACCTCCTTCGGCGGCCTGCCGGTGCTGGCCCATCTGCTGGCCAAGGACAACAACGTGCCGCACCTGTTCGCGCTGCGCGCCGACCGGCATGTGCACCGCTACGGCATCGCCTTCTTGACCATCGCCTCGGCCCTGCTGCTGATTTTGGCCCGAGGCGAGATGAACCTGCTGGTGCCGCTGTTCGCGATCGGGGTGTTCGTCGGCTTCACCCTCTCCCAGGCCGGCATGGTCAGGCACTGGCTTCAGGACCGGCCCGCGGGCTGGCGGTGGCGGGCGGCCCTCAACGGCTTCGGCGCCCTGTTGACCTTTGTCGCCGCCATCGTGGTCACGATCTCTAAGTTCACCGAGGGCGGCTGGCTGATCGTTGTCATGATGCCGCTGGTGGTGGCGGCCATGCAGTGGGTCAACCGCTCCTACACCCGTATCGGCGAGCGCCTGGAACTCGGCAAGACCCCCATCCCGCCGCGGCCACGCCGCTCGCTCGTCGTGGTGCCGGTGCACGCGATCAACCGCCTGACCTGCGAGGCGCTCGCCGCCGCGCTCTCCTTGGGCGATCGGGTGGTCGCGGTCAACATCACCCACCCCGAAGACGAGCCAGAGGCCCGAAGATTCGTCGAGGACTGGGAGCGCTGGCACCCCGACGTCGAGTTGGTACAGATCTTCGACGCGCATCGGCGCCTGGACGTCCCCTTGATCGAGTACATCACCGGTGTGCCCGACAGGCACGTGTTCGTCCTCATCGCCGAGATCGAACCCGAACACGCCTGGCAGCGCATCCTGCAAAACCAGCGCGGCGCGGTCCTTGCCCAGGCCCTACGCCGGCGCAGTGACGCCGTCGTCTGCCGGATGCGTTTCCGGATGACGGCCACCGCCCGTCATCACGGCTGAAAGGGCGTTCGGTTCAGCGTCGCGTACCGCTCGGGCGGGCTTACAGATTCGAGCGGATGATGGACAACCTCGGTGTGATCGTCGGGCCGCTGCCGGCGCTCGGCCCGGTCGCCGCCGGGCGGAAGGAGAGCCTGAGGGAGTGGGGCTGAACACTCCCCGCCAATGTGGCCGGCGCGGCGGCGTTCGTGTAACACGTCCCGAGTTCGCCGACCGGCCGCGTGCTGGGGTAGGCCGCCGGCGATCGTCGCCTGCCGGCCGGTCAGGTGGGGGGTGTGGACTGACGGGCGCGGTGGCGGCGTACCGCGTCACGGTTGGCGCACGGCTGGGAGCAGTAACGCTGCCGTGCGGTGCGTGAGGTGTCCGCGAAGATCATCTCGCAACCGGCGGCGGCACACCGTCCGAGCCGGT
>NZ_BAABAQ010000024.1:0-55057 GCF_039537505.1 Streptosporangium oxazolinicum | reverse complement strand
AACCAGGTGGCGGTCATCCTGGCGCCACCCGTGCTCGGCCTGCTCACGGACCTGACCGGCGGTTTCGCGCCCGCCTGGGCCCTGCTCGCCGCGCTGACCGCTGTCACCCTGACGACGACAGCCCGGCGGTGACCGGTTCGTACGGCGGTCGCCGTAACCCTCCCCTTCCCAAAGCGTCGCTTGCGGTGGCCGACCGGCGGGAGATGTTCGCCACTCGCGGCCCAGTGCGTCGGCGTGGGCGGGCGCGCCGGGCCCCGGTGACCATGCCGTCGATGTGCCTCACGATCGGCGGTGGGCGGTTCAGGTGAGGGCGCTGAGGTAGCGCTCGGTGTCGAGGGCCGCCTGTCGGCGCGAGCCGCGTACAGGGCGGCGGTGTATCCGGTGGGTCCGCCTCCGACGACGATGACGCGGCGGTGGGTGGTGTTCACGAGGAGGCCCTGTGGCCTCCCCGCGGCAGGGCCGCCGCCGCGTGCCGGGCGAGAACCGGTCCCCCCGGAGGGGGCAGGGGCCGGTCCCCGCGGGCGTGCGGGTCAGCCGCGCAGTGAGGTGACGGCGTCGAGGATCTGCTGCGGCTCGGTGCGGGTGGTGTAGTTGGGGTGGACGTCGATCCAGCGGATGGTGCCGTCGGCGTCGACCAGGACGGTGGTGGGCATCGGGATGTCGGTGGTGCCGTCGCCGTTGCCGCCGGCCACGTCGATCCCCAGCGCGGTCTGGGACTCGCGGGCCCCGTCGGTCGGGCGGGTCACGATGCCCAGGGCGGTGGCGAGCTGGTTGCCCGGGTCGGACAGCACGGTGAAGGTCAGCTCGTTGGTCTCCTTCACCGACAGGGACCCGTCCGGCTTCTGCGGGCTGACGGCGATCAGCTCGACGCCCTTGCCGGCCAGGGCGGGGACGACCTGGTGCTGGTAGGTGCGCAGGGCGATGTTGCAGTAGGGGCACCAGGCGCCCCGGTAGAAGACCACCACGGCCGGTTTGCCGTCGCGGGCCCTGGTCAGGCTGGTGGCGGCGCCGTACGCGTCGAGCAGGTCTCCGTCAGGCATGACGGCCCCGGGCCGGGTGACGCCGGCGGGGATGCCGGCCGCGTCGAGGTCGGCCTGCTCCTCGGCGAAGCGGCCCAGAATCGCGGCGGGCGCCTGGGCGGCCATGCCCTCGTTGAACGTCACGACCTGCTCGGCGATCGTCTGGTTGCTGGTCACAGGCGGACCCTCTCTGAGAGGAAACGGCGGGAAGTGCGGGCGCGGAACGTGCGTCAGATCCATAAATGGAGTGATCACTCCATTTCTCTATCGTGTCATGACATTTCTGGAGCGTCAACTCCAGTCCTGGGCATCCGGTTGCGTGTTCCCGCGTCCCGGGGGCGGTCCGGGTCACGCCTCAGGAGGTGGCGGTGCGGCCACCGTCGACGGCGAGGACGGCGCCGTGCATGAACGCGGCGGCGTCACCGGCGAGATAGACCACCGCCGAGGCGATCTCCTCGGCCGTGCCTGGCCGCCCGGCGGGGGCGAGTCCGGCGAGCTGGTCAAGCCGCTCGCCCATGGCGGCGGTGCCCTCGGTCCGGGTGGGGCCGGGATTGACGGCGCTGACACGGACGCCGCGTGGACCGTACTCGGCGGCCGGATCGAGGTTGTGGCCCGTACGGCCGCGCCCACGCTCACGGTTATGACGGCGCGCGCAGAGGTGCCGCCAGGAGTTTGTAAGGGTTACTCCAAAACGCCTACCCTCGGACGCATGCAAGCTGATGAGGCCGTTACCGCCGCCCCGCGACTGACGCGTAAGGGCCAGGCGACGCGCGACCGGATCGCGGCTGCCGCGGCGGCCCTGATGTTCGAGCGTGGCGTGGCCGGCACCAGCATCGAGGACGTGCAGGCAGCTGCGGGGGTCAGCCCGTCGCAGGTCTACCACTACTTCAAGGATAAGAAGTCGCTGGTCAAGGCGGTCATCGCGTTCCAGACGACACAGGTGGTGCAGGCGTTCGGGGCCGTTGAGCCCCGCTACAGCCGTCTGGACAGCATGGAGGCACTGCGGGCCTGGCGGGACTTCGCGGTCAATCTGGAGCGCTCACTGAACTACGCCGGGGGCTGCCCGATCGGGTCGCTGGGCAGTGAGCTGGCCGAGTCCGATGCCGAGGCCCGCCGAGAGGTCGCGGCCGGATTCGCCCTGTGGGAGCGGTCGGTCGTCGAGGGCCTGCGAGCCATGCGCGAGCGCGGCGAGTTGCGCTCGGACGCCGACCCGCGACGGCTGGGGCTCGCCCTGCTGACCATGTTGCAGGGCGGGCTGCTGCTCACCCAGATCCGCCGCGACACAGCGGCGCTGGAGGCGGGCATGGACGCGATGCTCGACCACATCGAGTCCCACCTCATACCCGCCTGAGCCGTTCATCCGGCAGGGCGTCCTGGCGGAGCCCGAGGCCGCGCGGATCCCCGCCGACGGCCCGATCGGCGACGCGCCGCCCGCCGCGCTGATCTTCGTACGCGCCGTCGTCGTTCCCGGTGCCGTACGGCTGCCGCCACGCCCGCGGCCTCCGCGCTTCACGAGCGACCAACGATCCCGAGCACCTGCCCCGGGCCGTCGAAGCGACGTTCGATCGCCCCATCCGAGATCCGAGCGGGCGGCCTGCCCGGCGGGGACGCGGGGACATCGTGGGGCGCCGTCAGATCAGGAGCAGGGTCTTCCCCAGGGCGGCGCGTGACTCGATCGCGGCGTGCGCGTCCGCGGCGCGTTCCAGCGGGAAGGTCTGCCCGATGACCGGCCGGATCCGGCCCGCCACCGTCTCCGACATCACCCGCTCCGCCCATCGCCCCATCCGTGGTCCGAAGTCGAAGAGCTGCTCGATCCCGATCACCTCGACCGCGCGCCGTCGCGCCCGCTCGGGGTCGATCGCCGTGACCTGGCCGCTGGAGGCGCCGTGGACGGAGAACCGGCCGCCCTCCGCCGTCACCTCGAACGCGGCCCGGCCGATCTCCCCGCCGACCCCGTCGAACACCACGTCGGGACCCGAACCGCCGGTCGCCTCGCGTACCCGGTCCGTCCAGCCGGGATCGGAGTAGTCGACCGCGGCCTCCGCGCCCAGATCGCGAGCGAGCTCCAGCTTCCGTGCGCCGCGCGCGGCTCCGACGACCCGGGCGCCGGCCGCCTGGGCCAGTTGTACCAGCAGGCTGCCGACACCGCCGCCCGCCGCCTCGACCAGCACCCACTCCCCGGGCCGAATCCGGGCTCCCTCGACCAGGCCCAGCGCGGTGCCGCCGTCGGTGTGCAGGGCGACGGCCTCGGTCAGTCCCAGCCCCTCCGGCACCGGGATCAGGTCCTGCGTGGCGGCCACCGCGCGCTCGGCGAAGCCGCCGCCCTCCCTGGTGCCGGCGATGACGCGCCGTCCGGACCAGTCCGGATCCACGCCCGCCCCGAGCGAACTCACCCGGCCGGCCACGGTGCCGCCCGGCACGTACGGCGGCTCGGGCCTGGCGTGCCACCTGTCGACGCCACGCCGGATCTGTGTCTCGACGAACGTGATGCCCGCGACGGACACCTCGACCACCACCTGTCCCGGCCCGGCGACCGGATCCGGCGCCTCGCCCGGGACCAGGACCTCGGGACCTCCGAAACGCGTGACCCTCACAACTCGCATGTCAGCCGCTCTCCCGTGGTTGGCTGTCCGACACCGGCGCGGAGCAGTCTCCAACCTCAACCCCGATCGAGGTCAAGCGGCCGTGAGCCACGTCCCTGGACCGGGCGGCCCCCCGCCATCGGGGCTCACAGCCAGTCGTGCTCACGCGCGTACCGCGCCGCTTCGTGCCGGGTCCGGGTCTGGGTCTTCTGCATCGCGTTCGAGAGGTAGTTGCGTACCGTGCCCTCCGCCAGGTGGAGCCGGGTGGCGATGTCGGCGACCGAGTACCCTTCGCGGGTCGCTCGCAGCACGTCGATCTCCCGGTCGGTGAGGGGGCAGTCGTCGACGACGGCGAGGGCGGAGACGTCGGGGTCGATCCATCGTTTGCCCTCGTGCAGGGTCGCGATGACCGAGACGATGTGCGCCGGTTCCGCGGACTTGCTGACGAAGCCCTGGACCCCGAGTTTCAGCGCCTTGCGCAGCACCCCGGGCCTGGCGTGGCGGGTCAGCATGAGGATCACCTGCTCCGGCCGCGCACGGCGGATCTCCGCGACGGCGTCGAGCCCGTCCATGCCGGGCATCTCCAGGTCGATGACGAGCACGTCGGGCCGGTGCCGCAGCGTGGCCTGGACGGCCGCCGCACCCTCCTGCGCCTCGGCGAGCACGGTGATCTCGCCTTCGAGGGGGAGCAGCGCCGCCAGCGCCTTGCGCAGGAGCGCCTCGTCGTCGGCGAGTACCACGGTGGTCATCGGTCGTCCTTCCCGCTTCGGAGGACGGTGTCCGAACGGCCGTGCGGAAATGCCGCGGCCGTCAGGAAACGCCCGTCCTTCTGTTCCACCGTCAGCTCGCCTCCGTTGCCCGCCACGCGTTCCCTGAGCGTGGCGAGCCCCCGAAGTTCGGGCAGCGGAGCCTCCTGCGCGCCGTCGTTGACGATGGTGATGCCCGACTCCGACAGGGTGATGCGCACCTGCCGGGCCTGCGCGTGTCGCAGGATGTTGGTCGTCGTCTCCCGCAGGACCTGGCCGAGCAGCTCGCCCGCGTGCGCGTCGACCTCGGCCTCACGGTCGACGCGTACGAGGATGCCCGCGGCCTCGAAGAGGTTCTTCGCGTTCTCCAGCTCCGCGGACAGGTTGAGCCGCCGCTGCGCGTAGGCGAGCTCCTTGGTCTGGGTGATGGTGTCGCTGACCAGGGCATGCACCTCACGTAGTTCCTGCTCCGCCCGTTCGGCGTCGCTGTGGATCAGTTTCTGGGCCAGTGCGATCTTCAGTTTCACCACGTGCAGCGTGTGGCCCTGGATGTCGTGCAGATCGCTGGCGAAACGCATGCGCTCCCGGATGACGGCCAGCTCGGCCTCGCGTTCTCGTGCCTCCTCCAGCTCCGCCACGAGGCCGTAGAACCTCTGGTTGGGGAACATGAGGCCGGTCAGCACCGCGGTGACGCCCGCGGGGACGATGACGTACGAGATCAGCACGCCGGAGAGATGCTCCTGGGTCACCAGCAGCCTCGCCGCGCCCACCGCGGCGACGTAGGCGGTCACCCCCAGGGCCGCCAGACCTCGGTGGCGCGGCAGCTGGGAGACGATGAGGGGGCCCACGACCAAGATGCCGTAGAACGCTGTTTCGTTGCCCGTCACCAGCGCTCCGAGGGCCCATACGGCCGCGGCGACGATCAGGCAGGGGAGCGCGACGCGGGAGATGTCGCGTGCCGCCCACTTCACGAAGGTCACCAGGGCCGCGACGACGCCCAGCCCCAGGACAACGGCCTGCCACCAGGTCTCGGCGTCCTTCGCCACCAGCAGCGCCCCCACGGTGGCGAGCAGCGGGAGGAACATGACGATGTTGAGACTGCGCAGCCGTCCCCGTGCCGTCCCGGTGTGCCCGGACATCATGGGTGACCCTACCCAGGGCGATCTCACCGCTCCCCGCCCGGCCGCGGAGCCGCCGGGCCGAGCGGCGGGACCGCCGGAGCGCTCGCCGCCCGCGTCGGTCACCGGTCGTCCTCCGGCCACGACCCCCCGCCGTCAGGTGAGAGGTCGACGCCGAGGTGGTGGAAGAACGCCACGCAGACCACGAAGGAGACGATCATGTTGATCGTCGGCGGAACGCGCGGGGCTTTGGTGTCCATGGGTGACTCTCCGGAATCTACTGCACGGTATGCCCATTGTTTTCCCGGTTTCATGGTGACACCAGTGACGCCACGTCATACGTTCGCCCAAGAAATGTCATGGCGAGGTCATGACGTGGTCGCACTGCCCGGCGAGCGCGGCGGCTGTTGAGATCGACGCATGTCTTCGACACCGGTCATCGACGTTGAACGTCTGAACCTCACCTACGGCGACTTCCACGCCGTCAAAGACCTCTCCTTCCAGGTGGAGCGCGGGGAACTCTACGCGCTGCTCGGCACGAACGGGGCGGGCAAGACCTCGACCCTGGAGATCATCGAAGGTCACCGCGCCGCCACCTCGGGCACCGTGCGGGTCTTCGGGAAGAGCCCGCGCGACCGGGGCGCCGTGCGGCCCAGGATGGGCATCATGTTGCAGGAGAGCGGATTCTCGCCGGACCTGACGGTGCGGGAGTCGGTCCGGCTGATCGGAAGCCTCACCCGGCGCACGGACACGGTCGAACGCGTGCTCGACGTCGTGGATCTCACCCGCAAGGCCGGCACCAAGGTGTCCCAGCTCTCCGGCGGTGAGAAACGGCGCCTGGACTTCGCCACCGCCGTGTACGGAACACCTGAACTGATCTTCCTGGACGAGCCCACCACCGGCCTGGACATCCAGTCCCGGGACGATCTGTGGGACGTCGTGGACAAGCTGCGCGAGGACGGCTCCACCGTCGTGCTCACCACGCACTATCTGGAGGAGGCGCAGCAGCGCGCCGACCGCATCGGCCTCATGCACAGGGGCGCCTTCCACCGGGAGGGAACCGTCTCCGAGCTGACGCGGATGCTACCGGCCGCGATCCGCTTCTCCCTCGCGGAGCCCGTCCCGGCGCTGCCGCTGCAGGCCACGCGCGGGGCTGACGGGAAGTTCCTCATCGAGACCTTCGACCTGCAGAAGGACCTGTCCACCCTGCTCCGCTGGGCGCAGGACCACACGGTGGAGCTGCGGGACCTCCAGGCCGGACCGACCCGCCTCGACGACGTCTTCCGCGCCCTCGGCAGCGACTAGCCCCCCTCCACGGAAAGGACCTTCGTCATGCTCTCGATCGCTCTCAGTGAGCTGGTCCAGATCTTCCGGAACCGGCTGGTTCTGGTCACGAGTCTCATCATGCCCGCCGCGGTCAGCGCGGTCTTCATCTACCAGCACGAGGGCTTCGCGGCCCTGGGCAGCCTCGGATACATCGCGGCGATCATCATGTTCACCGTCGGGGCGTTCGGGCTCTACGCCACCGCGGTCACCACCCTGGCCTCACGCCGGCAGAACCTCTTCCTCAAGCGGCTGCGCTCCACCGCGGCGGGCGACACCGACATTCTCGCGGGGCTGCTCCTTCCGGTCACCGTCATCTCGCTGGTCCAGGTAACCGTGATCATGACCGTGCTGGCCGCGGTCGCCGGTGAGCCGGACAACGTCCTCCTCCTGGCGGCGGCCGTCGTCTCGATGGTGGTCATGATGCTCGGCCTGGGACTGGCCACCGCGGGAGTGACGAACTCCCCCGAACACGCCCAGGTGACCACGCTGCCCGTCAGCCTCGGCGCCATCGCCGTGGCCAGCTGGGTGGGGATCACCGGCACCGAGGAGCTCACCCTGCTCAAGCGGCTGCTTCCCGGCGGCTCGGCCACCGAACTGGTCCTCAACGCCTGGAACGGCGGCGTTCCCGTCGGGGAGTCCCTGATCCTCCTGGTGCCCACCCTGGGCTGGGTCGTCGTCTCCCTCGTGCTGGCCTCCCGGATCTTCCGCTGGGAGCCGCGCCGGTGACGGCTCTCACGCGAGTGCCGCGGCGGCACTGTCGCCGGGTACCCGGCCGGACCCGGCGACACCCATCGAGACCCCGTTAAGACCCCATCAAGACCACACGAAAAAGGAGTTCGTCATCATGTCGACTGACCACACCGACCACCCGCGACAGCCGGACCAGGCCGCCACCACCTCTCCGGCGCGTCCGGGCTGGCCCGAGATCGTGGTCGGCCTCCTCGCGATGGTGGCCGCCACGGCCGTGCTTCCGTTCCTCGGCTCGCTGGGGCTGGACGCGGTGACGTACGGGCTGATCCTGACCGCCTGGTCGGGCATCGTCGGCCTTACCGGCTTCGCCGCGGCCGCGCTGATCCGCATCCGCTCCTGGGGTGCCTTCGGCGTGCGTCGCACCACCTGGCGCTGGATGGGCATCGGCGTGGCCGCGGGCGTGGTCGCGGTCCTGCTCAAGGGCCTGGTGAACTACGTCGTCATCAACCTGATCGGGTTCGACGCCGACCCCCAGGGCTCGTACTACGACGCGGCCGGCGGCGGCGTGCTGCCCCTGATCCTGACCTTCGCCTTCCTGGCCGTCCTCACCCCCATCGGCGAGGAGTTCCTCTTCCGCGGTGTCATCACCAACGCCCTGCTGCGCTACGGGCCCGTCATCGGAGTCCTGTCCAGCTCGGTGGTCTTCGCCGTCTTCCACGGCATCAACCTCGCCATGACCACGGCGTTCGTGGTGGGCGTCATCGCCGCCGAGGTGATGCGCCGCAGCGGGTCGATCTGGCCCGCGGTGGTCGTTCACGCCGTCAACAACCTGGGCCTGCCGCTGTTCGTGCTGATCACCGGAACGGCCGGACCCGTCTGATCGGGTGGGGATTTCATCCCCACCTGACGAAACAGTCTCGAACACCCGCTCAGAGCTGGGAGCGCGGGTGTTTCACGGGGTCACGCGTAGAGGAAGTAGTAGCGGTACCGGCCCTCCCACTCGCATGAGTAGTCATTCCACCAGCCCTGGCTGATGCCTTGGGTCCCGATTCGCTCGCACTCCGACTGGTCCTTGAAGACGCCGGCCAGTCTCTCGGCGTGCGCGGGGGCGGCGCCGAGTGTGAGCGACACTCCGAGGACCATGACGGCCGAGACGAGAACAGCGCGTACCTTTCGCATTCGTCCTCCTGTGACTGTGGAGATCATGACGGTGGACATTATCACCCACCGCGCCCCAGGAAAATTGTCATGTCCGAATCAGTCGCAGGAGGGGGCCGAAACTCCCGGCGGCGTTGTCACCGAGTCGCGAATGTTTCAGGGATGTTCACCATCGGTAAAGCCGGTTACCGCTTCCCGGGCCGCCCGCTTCTCGCGAGTGCCGGCTGCCGTCCAATTCCAGACGTGGCGGCCTTGAAGGACCTCGCAGGTGCGTATCTGGCGGCCTGTGCATGCCATGGATGATCTGTGCTGTCCTCGGACTACATGATCTATAAAGTACGATTTATGCCTCTTTTCCTGGTCGATTGGGGCGATTATCAAGAAACCTTTGACCGCCATCGCTTACGTGTCATATCGTCGCCCCGCCCATATCGATGTAAGCCGCGACATCTCGAACAGGACGTTGTTCTCGCCGGCGCTACGGTCGGCGTGTTGATCGCGGCTGCCCCGGCACAGGAGGAGACACGGACGGTCACCGGGGAAGCGGTGATCATCCGACCGACCGGAGTAGCACCATGCAAGCTCGAACCCGTACGGCCATGATTGTCGGCATGGCGCTGACCATGCTGGCCGCCGTCGGCGTCTCAACGACCTTCGCACCGCCGGCCCACGCCACGCAGGTGATCACCAAT
This sequence comes from Streptosporangium oxazolinicum, assembly GCF_039537505.1. Classification (NCBI taxonomy): domain Bacteria; kingdom Bacillati; phylum Actinomycetota; class Actinomycetes; order Streptosporangiales; family Streptosporangiaceae; genus Streptosporangium; species Streptosporangium oxazolinicum. Next base: position 45,726 of record NZ_BAABAQ010000024.1, on the reverse strand, counting down.
ATCGCTTACGCGCCCGCACAGCCGGCCGGGAGCAAGGGACACCTGCTGGACCTCCACCTGCCGTCCACCGGCATCACGCCCCGGCCGCTGCTGATCTGGCACACCGGCTCGGCGTGGACGAGCGACGACGGCAAGACCGGCGCGGACGCGATCGCGAGCATCTTCAACCCGCTGGGCTTCGCCGTGGCCGGCGTCAGCGTCCGGTCCAGCGCCCAGGCGATCTTTCCCGCCCAGGTGCACGACATCAAGGCGGCCATCCGCTGGCTGCGGGCGAACGCCGCCACGTACCAGCTCGACCCCAATCGCTTCGCGATCATGGGAGACTCCTCGGGCGGCTGGCTGACGGAGATGGCCACCCTGTCCGGCGGCGTGGCGGCGATGGAGGGCACCGTCGGCACGACCGGCGTCTCCAGCGCCGTGCAGGTGGGAATCGCCTTCTACGGCCCCACCGACTTCCTGCAGATGAACGCGCAGAACCTGCCGACCGGCGGGCTCGACCACAACTCTCCCGCCTCCCCGGAATCCCTCCTGGTCGGCTGCCCGATCCAGACCTGTCCGGCCACGGTGGCCCAGGCCAATCCGATGACCTACGCCGACGCCAACGACCCGCCGCTGATGTTCCTGCACGGCCAGGCCGACTTCCTGGTGCCGCACGGGCAGAGCGTCCTGCTCTACAACAGGATCAAGGCCCAGTGCGGTGACGCCACGTTCGTCTCGGTGCCCGGCGCGGACCACATGATGCCCCAGATCATGGACCCCGCCCACTACGGCGCGCAGACCGTCCGCACCACCACCGACTGCGCCGAGACCGTCGGCACCGGCACGCTGAACCCCACCTGGGCCAACTTCGCGACCTTCCTGCGCGGCGGGCTCAAGATGGGCACCTCCTGCGAGGTCGTCTACACCACCGGCGTCTGGAACGGCGCCTTCAACGGCAGCGTGACCGTCAGGAACACCGGCACGACCCCCATCGACGGCTGGACCCTGACGTGGGCCTGGTCGGGCAACCAGAACATCACGACCGCCTGGAACGCCACGGTGACCCAGGTCGGCACCCAGGTGACCGCCCGCGACGCCGGCAGCAACTCCCACATCGCCCCCGGCTCCAGCCGGAACTTCGGCTTCGCGGCGACCGCCACCGGGACGAACGCCATTCCGGCCCAGTTCAAGCTCAACAACATCGTCTGCCCGAGAGTGTCCGCCTGAGACGACGTGCCGGGCCCGAGCCGAACGGCGACGGCCCGGCACCGTTCTCCCGTCTCTCCCATCTCTCCCGTCATTCCCGATCCCGGGCCATCACATTCGGAGAAATCGCGGCGTGAAGCGGAAAGGCGCATTTCCAGAGCTCAGCACGTTCCGTTGAATTTCGATCACGGAATGTCGCAGGTCAAGCCGTCCGCGTTCATATTGCTTTATCCGATGATCCGCCCCTAGTCTTGCCCCGACGGCTCTCCGGCCTATTTTTCGTCGTTTTTATTGACCGGCCGGTGTTGTTTGCTATAAAGGCGCCCGAAATAAATCGGATAAGCCGCCTTCCGCTTCCCGAAGGCCGTTGTCCGGGACCCTCGATGAGTTGATGAGTTAGGAAGCGTGTGCGTACATCCAATATGTTCGTCAGGAGTCTCGGCGTCTGTGTGCCTGACAGTGTGAGCGTCGAGCAGGCGGTTCGCGAGGGCTGGTACCCCGCCGAGGAGGCCGAGAAATTCCAGCAGATCGGCGCGGCGGTGGCAGGCGACATGCCCGCGCCCGAGATGGCGCGGCTCGCGGTCCTGGACGCGTACGACCGCTGGGGCGAGTCCTCCCCGCGCGACCTCGACCTTCTGCTCTACCCGTCGGTCTGGCACCAGGGCCCGAACGGCTGGCAGCCCCAGCACTACCTGCAGATGCACCTCCTCGGCGGGAACGTGCCGGCGTTCGAGATCCGGAGCGGCTGCGTAGGGATGATCAGCTCGCTCGATCTGGCGGCGAGCTATCTGCAGGCCGACGCGAACCGGGAGACGGCCATGGTCGTCTCCTCGGACAACCACGGCACCCCGCTGGTGGACCGCTGGCGGATGACCCCCGGGGCGCTGATCGGCGACGCCGCGGCCGCGCTCGTCCTCGGCAAGGGGTACGGCATGGCCGAGCTCCTGTCGGTGAACGCGACGGTGATCCCGGAGGCCGACGCGGTCAACGACGGCGCCTACCCCCTCTTCCCCCCGGACGCCACCGTCGGCAGGGGGCTGAGTTTCGGAGACCGGCATGAGGAATTCCGCCAGAGGCTGCTCGAAGCACAGGGAACCGGGATCCACCTGACGATCCAGAAGACGATGATGCAGCAGGTCGAACAGACCCTGGACGAGGCCGGGATCGGACTCGCCGACATCACGCGGGTGGCGTTGCCGCACGGCCGCCGGGAGGACCTGGACGGGCAGATGTCCTGGCTGGGCATCGACGAGGACCAGACGACCTGGGACTACGGGAGGCGGGTGGGCCACTGCGGCGCGGTGGACCAGTTCATCGCCTTCGAGCACCTGATCGCGACCGGCGGGCTCGTGGCCGGAGACCACCTGCTCATGGTCGGGTTCGGCTCCGGGACGTCCGTCGCCGCCGCGGTGTTCAAGATCCTCTCCACCTCTCCCGTCACGCAAGGGGCACGCGCATGACCGAGCTCACACACACGACCGGGCTCGCCCGAAGGCTGGTCGACTTCATCCAGGAGAACCTCGTCCAGGACGGCGACGACATCAAGGTCGACGAGACCACCCCGCTCCTGGTGTCGGGCCTCCTGGACTCCCTGCGGACGGCGCGGCTGCTGAACTTCCTCCGCAAGGACGTCGGCGTCCCGATCCCCGCCGCGAAACTCGACCCCGAGAACTTCCGGGACGTCGTGACCATCGTGGCGATGGTCGAAGAACTCGAATCCGTCTAGCCGGGCGAGGACAGAGTCATGCGGTTGACGGACACGTACATCGGCGGGGTGGGAACCTTCCTCCCCCGGACCGTCGTCAGCGTCGAGAAGGCCGTCGCCAAGGGCTGGTACCCGGCCGAGGAGGCCGAGCTGCACAACCTGGCCGGGGCGGTGGTGGCCGGTGACGTACCGGCCCCGGAGATGGCCCTGCACGCGGCGCGCAGCGCGCTCAAGCGCAGCGGGCGGGCGCCCGGCGACCTCGATCTTCTCCTGTACGCCTCGACGTGGCACCAGGGACCGGACGGCTGGCCCCCGCACTCCTACCTGCAGCGTCATCTCGTCGGCGGGGACGTCCTGGCCACCGAGATCCGGCAGGGCTGCAACGGGATGTTCATCGCCCTGGAACTCGCGGCAGGCCACCTGGACGCCGCTCCCGGACGGCAGGCCGCCCTGCTGGTCGCCGCCGACAACTACGGCACCCCGTTGATGGACCGGTGGCGGATGGGCCCCGGCTACATCGGCGGGGACGCCGCCGGCGCGCTCGTGCTCACCAAGGGGACGGGCTTCGCGCGCCTGATGTCGGTCTGCACGACGACGGTGACCGAGGCCGAGGAACTGCACCGGGGCAGCGAACCCCTGTTCCCCCCGGGCGTCACGGTTGGGCGCCGGATGAGCTTCGCGGCCAGGAACGAGCAGTTCCGGCAGCAGGTCATGTCCAGGGGCGAGGCCACCGCCGCGCTGTTCAAGATCCAGCGGGCGTTGATGGAGGTCGTCGAGCGCACGCTGGCCGAGAGCGGGATCGAGGCCGGTGATCTCACCCGGGTGGCGTTCATGAACTACTCCGAAGAGATCGTCGAACAGCGGTGCATGGCCATGCTCGACCTGCCCATGTCCCGCTCGACCTGGGACTACGGCCGCACCATCGGCCACTGCGGGGCCGGCGACCAGGTCCTTTCCCTCGACCACCTGCTCACGACCGGGCGACTGGGCCCCGGCGACCACATGCTGATGCTCGGCACCGGACCGGGAGTGACCGTCTCCAGCGCCGTGATCAAGATCATCGACAATCCTCAATGGGTCTGAACCGAAGGGAAACGAACGCAGATGGTCGACAGTCCGCGCGGAGGCCGGGTGGAGCCAGTGGCGGTGGTCGGGATCGGATGCCGCCTTCCCGGCGACGCCGGCTCACCGGACGAGTTCTGGGACCTGCTGTCCGAGGGCCGGAACACGACCGGGCCGCTGCCCGCCGAACGCTGGCGCCGGTATGAGAACCGGAGCCCCGAGTACGCCGCCGCGCTGCGCGACGCCGTACGTCACGGCAGCTTCCTGAGCGACATCGAGGGCTTCGACGCGGAGTTCTTCGGCCTGTCGCCCCGCGAGGCCGAGCTGATGGACCCGCAGCAGCGGATCCTGATGGAGATCGCGTGGGAGGCCCTGGAGAACGCCGGTCTGCCGCCGCACGAGCTGGCCGGCACCGACGCCGGGGTGTTCATGGGGGTCTGCACCGCCGACTACGGAGGCCGCCTCCTGGAGGACCTGCCCCAGATCGAGGCGTGGACCGGGATCGGCGCCGCCACCTGCGCCGTCGCCAACCGCATCTCCTACTCCCTGGACCTGCGCGGACCCAGCATGGCGATCGACACCGCCTGCTCGGCGTCGCTGGTCGCGCTGCACCTGGCCGCGCAGAGCCTGCGGCTCGGCGAGAACGACGTCGCCCTCGCCGGTGGCGTCAACCTGCTGGTCACCCCGGGCCAGACCCTCACGCTCGGCACGGCCGGGGCCCTCGCCCCCGACGGGCGGTCCAAGTCGTTCGACGCGTCGGCCGACGGCTACGGACGCGGCGAGGGCTGCGGCGTGGTCGTGCTCAAGCGGCTGTCGGACGCGGAGCGCGACGGCGACCGGATCCTCGCGCTCGTCATCGGCAGCGCCGTGAACCAGGACGGGCACACCAACGGCATCATGGCGCCGTGCGGACAGGCCCAGGAGCACGTGATGACCCGGGCCTGCCGTCAGGCGGGCGTCGCGCCGTCCACCGTCGACTACATCGAGGCGCACGGCACCGGGACCCGGCTCGGCGACCCGCTGGAGGCGGGGGCGCTCTCCGCCGTGTACGGCGCGGGGCGGCCCTCCGGCGACCCGTGCCTCGTCGGCTCGGTCAAGTCCAACATCGGTCACCTCGAAGGCGCCGCGGGTATCACCGGCGTCATCAAGGCGGTGCTCGCCCTCCACCGCGGCGAGATCCCCCCGAGCGTGCTGACCAGCCTGAACCCGGCCATCCCGTGGGAGACCTCGGGCCTTCGCGTGGTGACCGAGCGATCGGCCTGGCCGGAGCGCGACCACCCCCGCCGGGCGGGCGTCTCCAGCTTCGGGTACGGCGGCACGGTCGCGCACATCGTGCTGGAGCAGGCTCCTCCGGCACAGGAGGTTCCGGAGACGCCCCGGGACGAGGCGGCGGGGGAGCGGCTGTTCCCGCTGTCGGCCGCGTCGGAGCGGGCCCTGCGGCAGTACGCGGGCAAGCTCGCCGACCACCTCGGCAAGGGCGGCGACCTGGCGTCGGCGGGGCACACGCTGGCGCTCCGGCGCACCCACCTGGCCCGTCGCGCCGTCGTGGTCGGCGCGGACTCAGGCGAGCTGGCGGCCGGTCTGCGCAGGCTCGCCGAGGACGTGCCGGGCGAGGCCGTCCTCACCGGTGACGTGCTGCCCGAGCCCGGCCCCGGGCCGGTCTGGGTCTTCTCCGGGCAGGGCTGCCAGTGGCGCGGGATGGGGCGGGAGCTGCTCGCCGTGCCGGAGTTCGCGTCCCTGGTCGACGAGGTGGAGCCGATCTTCGCCGAGGAGATCGGCTTCTCTCCCCGGCAGGTCCTGGCCGACGGCGACCTCGACACCATCGACCGCGTGCAAACCATGATCTTCGTGATGCAGCTGGGCCTCGCCAGGCTCTGGAACGCGTACGGGGTCACCCCGAAGGCCGTCATCGGTCACTCCGTCGGCGAGCTCGCGGCGGCGGTGACGGCCGGTGCGATGAGCGTCGCCGACGGCGCCCGCCTGATCTGCCGCCGCTCCCGCCTGCTGCGCCAGGCCGAGGGCAGGGGGGCCATGGTGATGGTCGACCTGTCCTTCGAGGAGGCGGAGGAGAGGCTGGCCGGCCGTACCGACCTGGTGGCCGCGATCTCGTCGGCACCCGGCTCCACCGTGCTGTCCGGCGACGTCGCCGCGGTCGAGGCGGTGGTGAACGAGTGGCCGGTCGAGGGCATCGTGGTGCGGCGGGTGGCGTCGGACGTCGCCTTCCACAGCCCGCACATGGACCCTCTCGCCGTCGAACTGGCCGCCGCCGTCGCCGACCTCTCGTTCGGGGCGCCGCGCATCCCCATGTACACGACCGCGCTGGCCGACCCCCGGTCGACGCCCGTCCTGGACGGCGCGTACTGGGCGGCGAACCTCCGGGACCCCGTGCGGCTGACCTCGGCGACGACGGCCGCGGCGCAGGACGGCCACCGGGTGTTCCTGGAGATCTCCCCGCACCCCGTGGTCGCGCACTCGGTGACCGAGACGCTCTCGGAGCACGGGTTCGAGGACGTGTTCGTCGGCACGTCGCTGCGCCGCAACCAGCCGGAGCCGCTCACCTTCCTCGTCGCGCTGGGCACGGCGCACTGCCACGGCGTCGAGGTGGACTGGAGCCGGTTGCAGCCGTCCGGCGGCCTGGCCGACCTTCCGCCGTACGCCTGGCAGCACCGCCGTCACTGGCGCGAGTCGTACGCCGAGGGTGACAACCGGGGGCACGACGTGCACTCCCACACCCTGCTCGGAGCCGGGAGCGGTCTCGCGGGCAGCCGGACCCGGGTGTGGCGGACCAGCGTGGAGGACGCCAACCGCCCATACCCGGGCAGTCACACCCTCAACGGGGTCGAGATCGTGCCCGCCGCCGTGCTGGTCAACACGTTCCTGCACGCGGCGGAGGACGAGGACGTCACGCTCACCGACGTGGAGATGACGCATCCGCTGATGACCGCGGAACGCAGGCAGGTCCAGGTCGTGCACGAGCCTCCGGCGGTACGGCTCGCGGCCCGCACACCGGCCGGACCCGACGAGCCCGAACCCGCCTGGCTGGTGCACGTCACCGCGAACGTGGCCGCTCCGGGCCAGGTGAAACCCGACGTGCTGCCGGACGGCGACGCTCTGGCCCCGATCGATCCCGGGTTCGTGCACGGGCGGCTGGCCGCCGTCGGCGTGCCCTCGACGGGCTTCGACTGGACGATCGAGACCCTGCTGAGCGGGGACGGCGTGCTGCGGGCCACGGTCCGCACCGAGGAACCGGGCGACTGGGCACCGGCGCTGGACGCGGCGATGTCCGTGGCGCCCTGCGTGTTCCCCGGCGACCCGGTGCTGCGCATGGTCGTGCACATCGACGAGGTGGTGCTGACCGGCACGCCACCCTCGACGGTGATCATCGACGCGGCCGTGGACCCGGCCGCCGACGACACCGTCCGGGCGCTCCTGGCCGACGTGGACGGCCAGGTGGTGGGACACCTCACGGGACTCCGCTATCCGGTGATCGACGCGCCCGCCCCGGCCGAGGAGGATCTCCAGGGGCCCGCGGAGTCGTTCTCCGGCCTGGCGCCCGAGGACCTGCGCGAGCGTGTTCTGCCCGAGATCCGCGCGGAGATCGCGACCGTGATGAGGCTGGCCCCCGAGGACCTGGCGACCCGGCGTCCCCTCGTCGAGCAGGGGCTGGACTCGGTGATGACCGTCATGGTCCGGCGGCGCCTGGAGAAGCGCTTCGGCCGTCGTCTCCCCGCGACCCTGCTGTGGCAGCAGCCCACCATCTCCGCGATCGCGGACCACCTGGCGGAGCTTCTCGCGGCTCCGAGGCCGGAGGCGGCGGTGAAGAGCGCTCCCGAGGACGTCCCCGCGATCGGGGGCTGAGGCCGTCGGCCGGGTGGCCCGAGGGGGCGATCCCCTCGGGCCGCCCGGCTGTCGCGTGCGAGCTGTTCGGCCGGACGGCGCCCGCTTCACGATCGGCACGGTGACCCGAACCCTCCGCGTGAGATGTCGGCGATCCACGGTCCCGAGCGTGGCGGTGTGGCGGCGGTGTGGAGGTATGCGGCAGGTAGCGTGCAGATCATCGTACGGATGGGGCATCGCACCTACCGTTGCAAAGTATGCAGACAGTGGACGTACTGGTCGTGGGCGCGGGTCTGGCCGGACTGCATACGGCCCGCCTGCTCGCGTGGCGGGGACTGAACGTGATGGTGGTCGACCGTCGCAGGTCGCTGTCGGCGGGCATCCGCACGACAGGGATCTTCGTGCGCCGCACCCTCGATGACTTCGACGTGCCGGATCACCTGCTCGGGCCGGCTGTCCGGGATGTGCTGCTGTATCCGCCGTCGCGGCGGGCGCCGATCCGGCTCACCAGCGACCGGGACGAGTACCGCGTGGCCGACATGGCGGCCGTCTACGAGCACGCGCGCCGCGCGGCGGAATCGGCCGGGGCGCGGGTCCTCCTGGGCGTACGGTACGTCGACGCGTCGATGGGTCTCGTGCGGTTCGCGGACGCGGAACCGGTGACGGCCCGGTTCATCGTCGGCGCGGACGGCGCCCGCTCCCGGGTGGCCCGCGATCTCGGCCTTGATGTCAACCGGCGCTTCCTCGTCGGTGCCGAGATCGTCCACCCTGTCGCGTCGGGCACGACCACTCCGGCGTTCCACTGCGTGCTGGACCCCCGGATCGCTCCGGGGTACCTGGGATGGGTCATCGACGACGGCCGGAACGCGCATGTCGGCGTCGCGGGATATCCGGACGCGACGCGCACCGGCATCCGCCACCTGCTGGACGCCTTCGCCGCGGACGCGCCCGGCGGTACGACGCCTGCCGGGCCGGTCGAGCGCCGAGGCGGTCCGATCCCGGTCGGCGGTGTGCTGCGACGGCTGGCGTGCCCCGCCGGGCTGCTCGTCGGGGACGCGGCGGGCGCGGTGTCGCCGCTGACGGCCGGTGGGCTGGACCCGTGCCTCCGCATGTCGGAACTGGCCGCGGCGGTCACCGCCGGGTACCTGCGTACCGGCGACCAACGCGTGTTGAGCCGGTACGACGGGGGCGCGTTGCGGGCCCGGTTCCGGGGTCGGCTGCTGCTGCGCCGCGCGTTCGCCGGGATCCGGTCCCCCGCCGCGGCAGAGGCGGTGGTGACCGCGCTGCGCGGCCGTGCCGGCCGTGCCCTGGCGGCGCGGATCCTGTTCGGCGACGGCTCGTTTCCCGACGTCGACCCACGGCCGGTGGATCCGGCGATCGGCCACCCCCACCGGTGACCGCCCGCCGGGCCCGGCGGCACCACGTTCCGCCCGGCCCCGCCCGATCGAGCGGGATCTCCCGAGGTGAGGTCACGGTAGACGGCGGTCCGCCCGGTCAGGTCGCCCGTACGGCGTGCAGGCAGCGGGCGGCCTGGAGGCGCAGGGCGTCGAAGAGCTCGGGCGGGCCGTCGGCGAGGGTGAAGCCGACGTCCACCGACGTGATCATCCAGACGAGGGCGGACGGGGTCTCGGCGCCGACGTGCAGCAGGCAGCTGTGGTCGTCGACGGCCTCGACGACGCCCATGCCCGGCCAGACCCGGTCGGCCACGGCCTCGGCGGACGCGTGCAGGGTGACGGTCGCCCGGCACGGCCAGGTCCGCGACGACAGCCGGTGCGACAGGTAGGCGGCGACGTCACCGCCGGGAGGTCGCCGAGGGGCGAAGCGCGGGCCGGTGGGGACGCGGGGGGTGAGCCGGTCCACCCGGAAGGTGCGCCAGTCGTCGCGGCCGGTGTCCCAGGCCACGAGATACCAGTGCCGGCCGAAGCTGACCAGGCTGTGCGGCTCGACGGTCCGGACCGTACCGCCACCGCGGGGGCTGGTGTAGTCGAAGCGCAGCCGCTCGTGACGGCGGCACGCCTCGGCGATCACCATCAGCGTGTCCGGGCTCACCGTGGGGCCGGTTCCGCCGACCCGGACGGTGGCCGTGTGCAGGGTGTTGACCCGGTGGCGCAGCCGGGACGGCAGCACCTGCTCAAGTTTCGTCAGCGCCCGCAGCGAGGTCTCCTCAAGGCCCGCGACCGAGCCGCCCGCGGCCGTGCGCAGCCCGACCACCACGGCGACCGCCTCGTCGTCGTCGAGCAGCAGCGGCGGTAGCGAGGCACCGGCCCCCAGCCGGTAGCCGGCGGTGCCCTGGACGGCGTGCACGGGATAGCCGAACTCGCGCAGCCGCCCCACGTCCCTGCGGACCGTGCGCGTGGTGACGCCCAGCCGGTCGGCGAGCTCGGCTCCCGACCAGTCGTGACGGGTCTGCAGGAGCGACAGCAGTCTCAGCAGCCGCATGGAGGCGTTCGGCACGTTCTCAGGAGGCACGTTCTCAAGATTGCCGGATTCTTAGGACCGAATCCATCCTAAGAGGTCTCTACCGTCAGGGGCATGACGAACCCGAACGAGGACATTCGCCCCTTCCGTATTGACATCCCGCAGGCGGAGCTGGACGACCTGCGAGCCCGGCTGGCGAACACCCGCTGGCCGGACGAACTGCCGGGCGTCGGCTGGAGCCGAGGGGTGCCGCTGGACTACCTGAGGGAACTCGCCGAGTACTGGCGCACCCGCTACGACTGGCGGGCGCACGAGGCGGCGCTCAACGAGCACCCGCAGTACGTCACCACCGTCGACGGGCAGAACGTGCACTTCCTGCACGTGCGCTCCCCCGAACCGGACGCCCTGCCGCTGGTGCTGCTACACGGCTGGCCGGGCGGGGTCGTGGACTTCCTCGACGTCATCGGCCCGCTGTCGGACCCCCGCGCGCACGGCGGCGACCCCGCCACGGCCTTCCACCTGGTGATCCCTTCGCTGCCGGGGTTCGGGTTCTCCACCCCGCTGGCCGGACCGGGCATGAACGCGGCGAAGATGGCCGGCGTGCTCGTACGGCTGATGTCCCGTCTCGGGTACGAGCGCTACGGCGTGCAGGGCTACGACACCGGCTCGTGGGTCGCCCCGCACATGGGCACGCAGGCCCCCGGCCACGTCGTCGGCGTCCATGTCAACGCGATGATCACCTTCCCGGTGGGGGAGGAGGGCGAGATGGACGGGCTGTCCGAGGTCGAGCGGCGGCGCTGGCAGGCGATGCAGAGTTTCAACGACGGCTACCTGCAGTGCAACGCCAAGCGGCCGCAGACGGTGACGTACGGACTGCACGACTCACCTGTCGGCCAGCTCGCCTGGATCGTGGAGAAGTTCAAGGAGCTCACCGACCCCGGGGAGGGACTGCCCGAGGACAGTGTCGACCGCGACCGCATCCTGACCGACGTCTCGCTGTACTGGCTGACCGGCACAGCAGGACCGGCGGCGCAGATCTACTACGAGGAGATCTCCGCGGCGAGCTGGGGCGAGACCGGCGCCGACTGGACCACCGGCTCCGTGGACGAGGGTGTCGAGGACGAGGGCGAAGGCGCGGGCGGCTGGGCGGCGGCCCGGCGCGGCACGGTGCCGACCGGGGTGCTGGTCTCCGCCCATGACGTCACCATCCGCCGCTGGGCCGAGCGTGACCACAACGTCGTGCACTGGACCGAGCTCGGCAGGGGCGGCCATTTCCTCTCGATGGAGGCGCCGGACCTGTTGGCCGACGACGTGCGCGCCTTCTTCGAGAAGGTGCGCTGAGCGGGGCGCCACCACGCCCCTCGCGGCCACGCCGTCCCGTGACACCGACCGGCGGCGGCGTGGCCCGCGTCACGGACGGACCCGCGACGGGATTCCGGCCGCGTTACACCTGTGGCGCCCGGCGTCCGATGGACCAGGTCCGCCGGGGTGTGCGGCCCGCGACGGGGTCCCGGCCGCGCTACGCCTGTGGCGCGGCGACCTGCGGCCCGTGGCCGGGCGCGACGGATCCCTGCAGCACGAGGGCCGCCCCGCCGATGGCCGCGGCGTCGCGGGGGTTGCTCGACAGGTCGACCTCCACCGTGTGCACCCCCCGGGAGAAGGCCCGCTCCGCGAGGCGGCGGCGGATCTCGCTGACGTAGAGCGAGCCGGCGATGGCGAAGCCCGGCCCCGCGAGCACGAGGGTGTCGAGGTCCCAGAGGTTGGCGAGCGTGAGGGCGCCGTCGGCGAGGAGCAGAGCCGACTCGTCGACGAGCGCGCGGGCCTGCCCGTCGCCGTAGATCGCCGCGCGGGCGAGGAGGTCGAAGGCCCGCGCGTCCGGGTCGTCGGGGCGGATCCCCAGCCGGTCCGCGAGGTCCGGGGTGGCTCGGGCACGCTCGACGAGCGCGGAGGGCGCGGCGTACAGCTCGAGGCAGCCCCGGCCGCCGCAGCGGCACCGCTCACCGTCGCGGAGCACCGAGACGTGCCCGATCTCGCCCGCGTTGGAGCTCGCGCCGCGGTGGAGCGCGCCGTCGAGGACGACCCCCGAGCCGATTCCCGAGTTCATGTAGAGGCATCCGAAGGTCCGCTCCCGCGAGACCTGCCGCCCCCAGAACTCGCCGACGGCGGCTGCGGCGGCGTCGCTGTCGACGAGCACCGGGACGCCCAGCCTGAGGGTGAGGGCCTGGCCGAGGTCGAGGTCGGCCCACCGCTCCAGCCCCGGGAGCGCGAGGAACCTGCCCCGTGCCACGTCGACCGGACCCGGGCCGACGACGGCCAGCCCCGCGACGCTCTGCGGCGCCAGGCCCAGCCCCAGCGTGACGTCGTTGTAAAGTGCGGCCAGTTGGGCCACGATGTCCTCCGGCCCCTCGGCGGGGGTCACGGAGACGAGCTCGCGCCCGATCGTGCCGCCACGCGTGTCCGTCACGACGCACGTGATGGTGTCGGCCCCGACGCGGATCCCGACGCCGTATGCTGAGCGGGAGTTGATCACGAGCAGGGTCCGTGGCTTGCCCCCGGTCGCGACCGTGGCACCGGTCTCGCGCACGACGCCGTCGTCGATCAGGCGCCGGACGATGTTGGAGATCGTCGGCTGGGTCAGCCTGGTCGCCTCGACGAGCTCCACCCGGCTGATCGGCCCGGAGGACCGGATGAGGTCGACGACGAGCGCACGGCTCCCGGGCCCTGCGGCCGCGGACTCTCGTCGGGCCACACTCAACCGCCTCTCGCCCCGGCCGTACGTACGGCAGCACTACGTTACAGGGCACGAGGTTAGTTCACGCAGGCAGCGCACGAGGGAGGGGCACCGATGGTCGCGGCATCGACGGGCACGGAGACACGTCCGCGGACGGGTACGCCGGTGGGTCTCGCCCTCGTACGCGACGCCGAGGTGCTCGGTGCCGAGCCGTTCTTCCACGAGTTCATCGCGGGCATGGAGCGGGTCCTCGTCCCGCTGGGTGTGCCCGTGCTGCTGCAGGTGGTCGCCACCGTCCAGCAGGCGAGCGACCGGATGCGCGCGTGGGCGGACCAGGGGCAGGTGCAGGGGGTGATCCTGATCGACCTGCTGCCGGGCGACGAGCGGGTCGCGCTCGTCGGCGAGCTGGGCATGCCGGCCGTGGTCATCGGCGACCCGGTCACCGCCGGGGGGTTGCCGGCGGTGTGGACGCAGGACGAGGTGGCGATGCGCGACGTCGTCGCCGCGCTGGTCGCGGGCGGGCACACGCATCTCGGCCATGTCGCCGGTCCGGCGGAGATGGCGCACACGATCATCCGCCGCCGCACGTTCCACGCGGTCGCGTCGGAGCACGGGGTGCGGACGACGACGTTCGACGGCGACTACTCCGAGGCGGCCGGGGTGCGTGCCGTCACCGCGCTCGCGGGGATCGACGACCGGCCGACGGCGCTGGTCTTCGACAACGACGTCATGGCGCTCGGCGCGCTGCACGAGGCGCGCCGTCTCGGCCTGGGGGTCCCCTCCGACCTGTCCCTGGTGGCGTGGGACGATTCGGCTCTGTGCCAGCTCGCGGAGCCGCCGCTCAGCGCCGTCAGCCATGACGTGCAGGCACTCGGTGAGCTGGTCGGCGACGCCGTGGCCGAGGTTCTGGCGGGGGTGACGCCGCGTGTGATCACGGCCGCGCCGGCGACGCTCGTCGTCCGCGGTTCGAGCATTTAATAGATTACTAATCTTTCTTATTGACTTTAGGACTTCCCGTCCTGCACGCTGTGGTGCGAGCAGCCTCCGCAATCTCCACGCAACCCATGAGTAACTCCCGGGACACACGCTTCCCGACCACCCCCCGGAACATGAGCAAAGGAAGCCCCATGCACCGCACCACGCCTCGGGCCATACGCGGGGTGGCCGCGTTCGCCGCCGGAGCCCTACTTCTCTCCCTCGCCGCCTGCGGCTCCGACGAACCCTCGGCGCCCGCGGCGAACGACGGCGGTTCCATCGACGTCGTCACCCGCTGGACGGCGGGCAACTCGGCCGCCGCGGCCCAGAAGCGCGTCTTCGACGCGTTCACCGCGGAGACGGGCATCAAGATCAACCTCACCGAGGGCCTGGAGGCCATCGACGACCAGGTGGAGACCGCCGTGGCGGCGGGCAAGTCCCCCGACCTGGTGATCGTGAACCTGTTCGACAAGACGGTGGGCTGGCTGGACGCGGGCGTCACGGTCCCCGTCGACCAGTACGTCAAGGACTGGGGCCTCGCCGACAAGATGAAGCCGCAGGCCCTCGACGAGTGGCGGGTCGGCGGCGTGGCCGGCGGCCAGATCCAGGGCCTGCCGTTCTCCGGGTTCAGCTGGCCGCTCTGGTACAACACCGAGCTGCTGACCAAGGCCGGCGTCGCGGAGGTCCCGAAGACCACCGAGGAGCTCATCGCCGCCGCCAAGAAGCTGCGCGCCTCGGGCGTCGGGCCCGTCGCCGTCGGCGGCAACGACTGGAGCGGGCAGAAGCTCTTCTACCAGATCTCGCAGTCGTTCACCGACGCCGCGACGATGCAGAAGGTCATGAAGGAGGGCGGCTACTGCGCGACGCCGTCGGTCATGAACGGCATCAAGCTCTTCACCGACCTGCGCGACGCCAAGGTGTTCGTCGACAACGTCGCCGGCCTCAGCGCCGACGACATGTACGCCTCCTACTACTCCGGCAAGGCCGCGATCATGTCCGCGGGCTCGTGGGCGTACACGGAGTCGAAGGCCGCGGGTACCGGCATCGAGACGCGCACGGCCCTCGGCGGCCTCCCCGTCCCGGACGGCTCGGCCTACCCGAAGCCCACGGCCTACCAGGGCTTCACCGGCGTCGGATTCATGATCACGAAGCAGGGCGCCGAGCCCGACAGGATCGACAAGGTCCGCCGGCTCGTGACGAAGTTCTACGACCAGCCGATCGTCGGTGACTTCGTCAAGGACGCCAGCATCCTGCCCCCGGTCACCGGCGACTTCGCCTCGTTCGCGACCGACCCGCTGCTGAAGTCCTCGCTCGGCCTCGACGCCGAGGTCGACTACGCGGTCCTGCCCGACGTCTGGATCGGCTCCGCGTCCGACCCGATCACCCAGGTCCTGACCGGGGCCTACGGCGAGGCGACCCCGCAGGAGATCTGCGCGAGCCTCGACACCGCCACCAAGGGCTGAGGTCCGATCGCCGAGTGGGGCCGCCGTGCCGGGCGGCCCCACCCTGCCCTAAGGAAACGCACGATGTCATTGACCGGCCCTCGCGCGCGGTCGCCCCGGGTCCTCTGGCTGACCACCCCGTCTCTCGTGTGGTTCGCCGTCTTCTCGGTCGGTCCGCTCGCCGCCATGTTCGTCATCGCCACGCTGCGGTGGAAGGGGCTGCTGTACGAGCCCACGTACGTCGGCCTGGAGAACATCGGACGCGTCCTCGCCGACCCGACGTTCCACGCCGCGGTGCGCAACAGCGTGATCCAGGTCGCCGTCGCGATCCCGGTGATGATCCCGCTCGCCTTCATGCTCGGCTACCACCTCAACACCAGGCCGCGCGGCTACCGGATCCTGTCGGTGCTCTACTTCTCGCCGGGCCTCATCTCGATCTCCATGACCGGGATGATCTTCTACGGGGTGCTCTCCCCGAACGGCGGGGTGAACGGCCTGCTGCGCGGCCTCGGCCTCGACTCCTGGGCCACCGCCTGGCTCGCCGACCCGAGCACCGCGCTGCCGAGCCTCATCGCGATCGACCTCTGGCGGGGCATCGGCTGGACCGCGGTGCTGTTCTCCGCCCGCCTGGCGAGCCTGCCTGCCGAGGTGATCGAGGCGGCCCAGATCGACGGCGCCGGACGGCTGCGCATCATGTGGCGGATCGCCTTCCCGATGGTCAAGGACTACGTCCGCACGCTGGCGATGTTGCAGTTCCTCTGGACGCTGTTCACCTCGGCCGCCCTCATCCTCCTGCTCACCAAGGGCGGCCCCGGCACCTCGTCGACCACGTTGTCGTACCTGGTCTACGCCAAGGCGTTCTCCCAGCGGGACCTCGGCTACAGCCAGGTCGTCGGCGTCGCGCTGCTCATCCTCGGCGTCGCCGGGATGTTTCTCATCCGCGCGTTGCTGCGCGGTTCGGAGGAGGACTCCCGATGAACGAGCCACGCCGCCGCACCCGCACCCCGCTGGCGACCGTCCTGTCCTGGTCGTACGCGCTGATCCTCGGGGCCCCGCTGTACTACCTCGTGGTCAGCGCCCTGAAGTCCAACATCGAGATCTTCACCCGGCCGTTCTCGCTGCCGGCGAACTGGTTGTGGGAGAACTTCGGCACCGCCTGGCAGACCGCCGACCTGGGGCGCGCCCTGTTCAACTCCGTCCTCGTCTCGCTCGTGGCCGTCGCGCTGACGCTGGGTCTGGCGGTGCCCGCGGCGTACGCGCTGGCCCGGACGGACAACCGGCTCGCCCGGGTGATCACGGGCACGTTCTCCGCCGGGTTCCTCATCCCGCCGTTCGCCGCGCTCATCCCCACGGTGGTCCTCGCGATCGAGATGGGGCTCTACGGCACCCGCGAGTTCCAGATGCTGTTCCTGCCCGCGAGCGCGCTCCCGCTGTCGGTGCTCCTCCTCACGCAGTTCATGCGCACGGTGCCGCAGGCACTGGTGGAGTCGGCCGCCCTCGACGGCGCCGGGCACTGGCGGCTGCTGACCCAGGTCTTCGTGCCCATCGCGATGCCCGGCGTCGTCAGCGTGACGATCCTCCAGCTCCTCACGTTCTGGAACGAGTACCTGTTCTCCCTCACCATCACCGGCACCGGCCCGGACGTGCGGACGGTCCAGGTCGCGCTGCCGACGCTCGTCTCCGACGCGACCAACCTCGGCGTTCTCGCCGCCGGCACCGTACTCACCGTCCTGCCGGTGTACGTCGTCTATTCGATCATGAACCGTCGTATGCAAGAAGCACTCACCGCAGGGGCAGTCAAGGGATGACGCAGATCACCACGCAGGTAACGACCTCCGCCGCCACCCGGCTCGACCTCGGTGGTGAGTGGGAGCTGACCTGGTCGGCGGGCCCGGACGGCGTCCCCGGCACTGTCCCCGGCACTGCCCTCGGCGGTGTCCTCGGCGATGTCCCGGAGGCCGTCCGCACGGCGGCCATCCCGGCGCGGGTGCCCGGCGAGGTGCACACGGCGCTCCTCGCGGCCGGTCTCATCACCGATCCCGACGTCGGGTGGGGCGAGCTGGCCCAGCGGTGGGTCGGCCACTCCCACTGGGTCTACCGGCGCCGCTTCCAGTGGTCGCCGACGCCCGGGGCCCGCACCGACCTCGTGGCCGACGGCCTCGACACGATCGCCGACGTCCACGTCAACGGCCGGCGGGTCGGGGTCGCGCGTGACCAGCACCTGGCGTACCGGTGGCGGGTGGACGACGTCCTCCTGCCGGGCGACAACGTCGTCGAGGTGCGCTTCGCCTCGGCGTGGGAGGCCGCCCGCGAGCACGAGCGCGCGCACGGCCCCCTGCCGAGCCCGTACGACGAGCCCTACGCGCACGTGCGCAAGGCCGCGGCCAACTTCGGCTGGGACTGGGGACCGCACTACGTCACCGCCGGTATCTGGCGTGACATCCGGCTGGAGACCTACACCGGCAGGATCGACCACGTCCGGCCGCTCGTCGACCTCGACCCCGGCCACGCCGTCGCCCACGTGACGGCGCACGTGCGCGTGGACGCGCCCGAGGGTTCCGAGGTGCGCGTCGAGCTGACCGATCCGGCCGGTCGGCGGGCCGGGTCGGTCGCCGGTACGGTCGCCGGGGACGAGGCGGTGATCGTCCTGCGCGTCGACGACCCCGACCTGTGGTGGCCGGTCGGCCTCGGCGCGCAGCCGCTGTACCGCCTCCACGTGGAGCTTGAGCACGACGGTGTGACGCTCGACTCCACCGCCGTCCGGGTGGGCCTGCGCAGCGTCGCGGTCGAGGAGACCCCCGACCCGCTCGGGACGCGCTGGGCGCTTGTCGTCAACGGCCGGACCGTGCGGGTGCGCGGCTACAACTGGATCCCCGACGACACCCTCGCCAGCCGTGCCACGCCCGAACGGGTGGCGCACCGGATCGACCAGGCCGTCGCGGGGAACGCGAACCTCCTGCGCGTCTGGGGCGGAGGTCACTTCGCGACGGAAGAGTTTCTTGACGCCTGTGATGAGCGCGGTGTCCTGGTATGGCACGATTTCCTCTTCGCGTGTGCCGCGTACAGCGAGGACGACGAGATGGTCGAGCTGGTGACCGCCGAGGCGGAACAGGCCGTCGCGCGGATGTCGGCCCACCCGAGCCTGGTGCTGTGGTGCGGCGGCAACGAGACGGTCCTCGGCTGGCACCACTGGGGATGGGCCGACCAGATCGGGGTGCGCGGGTGGGGAGCGCGCTACTACCTCGACGTGCTGCCCGGCGTCCTGGCCCGCCTGGACCCGACACGGCCCTACGTGCCCAACTCGCCCTGGTCGGGCACCGTCGAGCGGGATCCGCTCGCCGACACGCACGGCCTGAGCCACCTGTGGGACGCCTGGAACGAGCGCGACTACGCCCACTACCGCTACCACGACCCGGCGTTCGTCGCGGAGATGGGCTGGTGCGCTCCCCCCGCGTGGACCACGCTCGGACGCGTCGTCGTGGGCGAGACGCCCGGACCCGACTCCCCGCAGACCCGCCACCACCTGCGCGCGATCGACGGGGTGCACAAGCTCACCCGCGGCCTCCAGCCGCACGTGCCCACCCCCCGCGACGACGCCGACTGGCACTTCGCGACCCAGGTGGTCCAGGCCCGCGCCGTCTCGGCCGGCGCCGAGTGGCTGCGCTCGCGCGAGCGCTGCGGCGGGGTCGTCGTCTGGCAGCTCAACGACTGCTGGCCGGTGATCAGCTGGTCGGCCGTCGACAGCGCGGGCATCGAGAAGCCCCTCTGGCACGCCCTGCGCCACGCGTTCGCCCCCCGGCTGGCCACGATCCAGCCGGTCAGCCCCGGACCGACCCACGACCCCACCGGCGACGAGGGCCTCGTGCTCGTACTCGTGAACGACACGGACGCCGACTGGCGCCCCGACGTCCTCGTACGACGGGTCGGGCTGGACGGCCACGAGCACGCGCGAACGCGGGCGCGGGCCGTCTGCCCGGCCGGCGGCCTCGTCCGGCTCGCCGTCGACCCCGCGATCTGCCTGCCCGCCGACCCTCGGGCCGAGATGCTCGTCGTCGACGCCGACGGGGTGCGGACCACCTGGACCTATCGCCCGGAGCGGGAACTGGCGGCCCCGCGACCGGAGCACACCGTCGACGTCACCGTCGTCGACGGCGCACTGCACGTCGCGGTCACCGCGGTGACCCTGCTGCGCGACGTGTGCGTGTTCGCCGACCGGCTCGCTGAGCCGCTCGGCCTGGAGCCGCCCTCGCTCGTCGTGGACGACGCCCTCGTCACCCTCCTGCCGGGCGAGAGACACGTATTCCGAATCACCCGTCGAGACGGCGGCGCGATCTCCCCGGACCGCGCCGCCGCTCTCCCCAGTGCCCTGTTCGATCTGTCGGTCCGGTCCTTCGGCGAGGTCACCGGCCCCATAGGGAAGTCGATTCGCAACAAAGGAACCTCATGAAACTCCGAAGGACCCTGAGAGTCGCGCTCGGCGCGATACTGAGCGCCGCCGTGGTCACAGCGGCGGCGGTGCCGTCGATCGCGGCGGCGCAGGTGACGACCCAGGCCGGCCGCCAGATCCACGTGGCCAAGGACGGCAAGGACACGAATGCCGGTACGGCGGCCGAACCGTACCTGACGATCAACCACGCGGCGCAGGAGGCGCAGCCCGGTGACACGGTGGTCGTCCACGCCGGGCTGTACCGCGAGACGGTCAAGCCCGCGCGCGGCGGCACCGACGAGGACTCCCGCATCACCTACACCAACGCCGGCGACGGCGAGGTGGTCGTCAAGGGCTCGGAGGAGATCGACACCTGGGCCCAGCACAGCGGCGACGTCTGGAAGGTCACGCTGCCGGCCACCTTCTTCGGCGACTACAACCCGTACGCCACCGGGCAGCCGCAGGGCGGCGAGGGCGGCTTCTTCCCCGGCTACACCGCCGGTGACGTCTACCTGAACGAGCAGGCCTACTACGAGAAGGCGTCGCTGGCCGCCGTGCAGTCGGCGGCGGGCACCTGGTTCACCCAGGTGTCCGGTGGCAACACCATCATCTACGCCAACTTCGACGGCGCCGACCCGAACGCCAAGCTGGCGGAGATCAACGTGCGCCGCCAGGTGTTCGCGCCCGACGCGTGGGGCCTGGGCTACATCACCGTGCGCGGCTTCACCGTCAAGCACGCGGCCGGCACCTACTCCGACTTCCCGAGCAGTCCCTCCCGGCGGCAGGCGGGCGCCATCAGCGTCAACGGCGGCCTGAAGTGGATCATCGAGCAGAACACCGTCGTCAACGCGCGCACGATCGCGATCGACATCGGCCTCGGCTGTGACGAATGGGCCGGTAACCGGCCCGGCCAGACCCGGACGCACTTCCGCGACACCGCCAAGTACGGCTCGCACATCGTCCGCAACAACTACATCGCGAAGGCCGGCCAGTCCGGCATCGCCGGTGTCTTCTCCTGGAACTCCGAGCTTCTGTACAACCTCATCGAGGACACGAACTACCGTGGCGAGTTCAGCGGCGCGGAGACGGCCCCGATCAAGGTTCACTACATGAACGAGGGGCTCATCAAGGGCAACTACCTCAAGAACTCCAAGGGCGGCAACTCCGCTGGCATCTGGACGGACTGGGGCAACCAGAACGTCCGCGTCACCGGCAACATCGTGCTGAACAGCCCGTGGGGCTACTACGCCGAGGCCGTCCACGGCCCGATCCTCGTGGACAACAACGTCTTCATCGGCAACAGCGACATCCGGATGCTGGACGCCACCGGCGTCGTGTACGCCAACAACATGTTCATCGACAACGGTCGCATCGCGGTGGACGGCGGCGGCCGGGACAACTACTACTTCGCGCCCGGCACGATGAACGAGACGAGCGCGCCCAACCCGGTCCAGAAGTTCTTCTGGTACAACAACCTGGTCCAGGGCTCGACGCTGCCGAACGACGCGACCGGCAAGACGCACGTCAAGGAGGGCAACTCCACCGGCGTCCTGTCCGACGTCCAGGTCACCGCGACCAACCGGGAGATGAAGCTCGGCTTCGACCTCGACGCCTCCGGCATCAGCGGCCTGACGCCCGCCACCAAGGCGAGGGTCGGGATCATCCCGCTCGCGAACGAGAGCATCGCCGCCGACGTGACCACCGACTTCTTCGGTGAGCCGGTCAACGCCGGGAACATGATGGCCGGACCGTTCGCCGCCGCGAAGGACGGCGCCAACTCCTTCACGCTGTGGCCCCCGGCGGGCCAGACCGTGCCGGAGCCACCGGCGCCGCCGACCGACGTCCCGGTCAACCTGTCGCGGGGCCCCGACGCCAAGGCCGTCGCCTCCTACGAGGACGCCAACCTGCTCGCCAAGAACGCGATCGACGGCAACGGCTCCTCGCGCTGGTCGAGCGACCACAGCAACGACCCCAACGCCTGGATCCACGTCGACCTCGGCGACGAGTACGACGTGTCCAGGGCCGTCCTGTCCTGGGAGGCGGCCTACGCGAAGGCGTACAAGATCCAGATCTCGGGCGACGGCGAGCGGTGGGAGGACGCCTTCTCCACCACGACCGGCGCCGGCGGCGTCGAGACCGTACAGATCAGGAAGAAGGCCCGCTACGTCCGCATGCAGGGCGTCCTGCCGCAGACGCAGTACGGATACTCCCTGTACGAGTTCGAGATCTACGGCACCCCCGTCGTGCCGGAGGTCCCGGTCAACCTCGCGCTGAACCTGGCGCCGTCGGCGTACACGGCGTCGTCGCAGTCCAACGACGGCAGCGGCGAGACCAACAGCCAGCCGCAGAACGACCGCTCCGCCTTCCGCGCGTTCGACGGCAACACCGCCACCCGCTGGGGCTCCAACGGCGGCGACAACCACTGGATCCAGGTCGACCTCGGCAAGTCGTACGTCCTCGACAAGGTCGTGCTCAAGTGGGAGGCCGCCTACGCCTCGGCGTACAAGATCCAGACGTCGGAGGACGGCAGCGCCTGGAAGGACGCCCACTCCCACGACGACTCCGCGCCCACCGGCGACCACGTCGACGAGATCGCGCTCGACCCGGCGGCGGAGGGACGCTACGTCCGCGTGCAGGGCACCAAGGCGGCGACCCAGTGGGGCCTGTCGCTCTGGGAGTTCGAGGTGTACGGCGCGGTGAAGCCGGCCGACACCGCCCCGAACTGGCCGGCGTCGGCGCAGCTCCAGGTGAGCGAGATCGCGGCCACCGGAGCGAAGGTCACCTGGCCCGCCGCGGCCGACAACCAGGCGGTCACCGGCTACAAGGTCTACCTCGGCCAGCAGCTGAAGGGCACACTGGCGGCGGACGCGCGCACCTACGCCGTGACGGGACTGGCCGCCGGCCGGACCTACAGCGTGAAGGTGACGGCGCTCGACGCGGCGGGCAACGAGAGCCAGGGCCTGACGAAGACCTTCACGACGCCCGGCAACCCGGCGACGAGGGCGCTGTCCACCTCCTACCCGCGCACCTACGCGGACTGGGAGGAGGGCCTGCTCGCGGGCGACGGCAAGCAGGGCATCATCGTCTTCGGCGACCCGCGTGACGAGACGGTCGTCTTCAACGACCGGGACTTCTTCATGGCGCGGTCGGAGAACCGTCCCCACCGGACGTTCAACACCGTCAGCGCGGAGAACATCAAGAAGATCCGGGACCTGCTGATCGCCGGCAAGTACCGGGAGGCCAACCAGCTCGCGGCCGACGTGCAGGGCTACCAGGGCGGCGGCGAGGGCAGCAAGCACCCCGGCTTCAAGATGACCCTCCAGACGCCTGCCGCCGGCGAGGTCACCAACTACGTCCGGTCCACCGACTACTCCTCGGGCGTCGTCTCGGTGAACTGGACCGACGACAAGGGCGACTGGAAGCGCGACGCCTTCGTCTCGCAGACCGACGGCGTCACCGTCCAGCACCTGCCGGCCCCGGCCGGGCAGAAGCTCGACGTCAGGCTCGGCCTGTCCATCGACCCCGGGATGAACCTGCTCAACAAGGGCATCACAGCCGTCAACGCCTCCACCGTCGACTACCTCAACCTGCGGGTGAAGTACCCGAACGGCAGCTACAACGCCGGGTACGAGGGCGTCACGCGGATCGTGACGGACGGCGTCAAGACGATGGCCGGTACCGACGTGCAGGTCACCGGCGCGACCTACGTGACGCTGCTGTCGCTGACCCAGCGCTACGACGGCACCTACGAGGGTGGCGTGCCCGCCGAGCAGGACTGGAACAAGAAGCTCCTCCAGGCGAAGCTCGCGGCGCTCTCCGGCGACTACCCGACGCTCCTGAACCGCCACGTCACCAAGCACAGCGAGATGTTCAACCGGGTCTCCGTCGACTTCGGGGCGAGCCCCGAGGACCGCTCGAAGTCCAACGAGGAACTGCTCGCCCAGCAGAAGACCGCGACCACGCCGAACCTGGCGCTGTTCGAGCGCATGTTCAACTCCGGCCGCTACCACCTGATCGGTTCGAGCAGCGCGACGGCCCCGCCCGACCTGCTCGGCAACTGGACCGGTGACAGCAACGTCGGCTGGGACGGCTACTACCACCTGGACGCCAACCTCAACCTGCAGATCTCCGGTGGCAACATCGGCAACCTGCCGGAGGTGATGGCCGGCTACTGGTCGATCAACAAGGCGTGGCAGAAGGACTTCCGGACCAACGCCCAGAAGCTGCTCGGCACCCGGGGCATGCTGACGGGCGGCAACACGCCCAACGGCGAGGGCCTCATCTCCAACATCAACTTCGACTACCCGTACCAGTACGTCACGGGCGGCGAGTCGTGGCTGCTCTACCCGTTCTGGGAGCAGTACCAGATCACCGGCGACAGGAAGTTCCTGGAGGAGCAGTACTATCCGCTGATCAGGGACATGGGTGACTTCTACCAGGACTTCCTCGTCGAGAAGGACGCCAACGGCAAGTACATCTTCGCCGGGTCCATCTCGCCGGAGAACCGGCCGGCCGGCGGCGTGCCGCTCTCGGTCAACTCGGTGTACGACATCGCCGGTGCCCGGTTCGCGCTCTCGACCCTGATCGAGACGAGCAAGACGCTCGGCAAGGACCAGGACAAGATCGCGCTCTGGCAGGAGAAGCTCGACAACCTGCCGCCGTACCTGATCAACAACGACGGCGCGCTCGCCGAGTGGGCCTGGCCCGACCTGGCGGACAAGAACGCCTACCAGCACCGGCACTCCAGCGGCCTGATGCCCGTCTGGCCGTACCGCGAGGTGACGCCGGAGAAGAACAAGGCGCAGTACGACGCGGCCAAGGTGTTCCTGCAGAAGAAGGACGGCGGCAGCTACGAGAACGCCGGTCACGGCCTGCTGCACGGCGCGCTGATCGCCGCCAACCTGAACAACGCCGAATCCGTCAACGCGAAGCTGATGCGGTTCGCCAGGGACGACTACTACTACAGCAGCCTGTCGACGTCGCACTACAACAACAAGGGCGTGTTCGCCACCGACGTCGTCAACTCCGTACCGACGATCATGATGGAGATGCTGGCCACGACCGACCCCGGCACGCTGGAACTGCTTCCCGCGCTGCCCAAGGGCCTGAAGAAGGGCTCCATCTCCGGCATGCTGGGCAAGAGCCGGTTCAGCATCGACGACCTCGACTGGGACATGGACACCCACAAGGTGAAGGTGACGCTCACCTCCGACGTCGACCAGAACCTCACCCTGATCCAGCGCGCCGGCATCGAGCAGATCACCGGCGCCGGTGTCCAGATCCAGAACTCGCCGCTCGGCGAGATCGCCCGTGTCCTTCCCCTGAAGAAGGACCAGACGGTCACGCTCGACCTCACCCTGAAGGACACCTCGCGGGTCAACCTGGCCCTGAACAAGCCCGCGACCGCCCTCTCGCAGTCCAGCGCCGACCAGTCGGCAGCGAAGGCGTTCGACGGCGACCCGGCCTCCCGCTGGGCCGCCGGTGAGAGCGCCGACAACTGGCTCCAGGTGGACCTGGGCGGCATCTACGCCCTGACCGAGGTCGACCTGCGCTGGGAGGACTCCTACGCCAAGCGCTACAAGCTCCAGGTGTCGATCGACGGCAAGGCCTGGAAGGACATCCACACCCAGGCCAACTCCTCCGGTGGCACCGAGAGGATCCCGGTGAACGCGCTGGGCCGCCACGTGCGGATGCAGGGCGTGGAGAAGTCCGGCCAGTGGGGTTACTCGCTCTACGAGATGGAGGTCTACGGCCAGGAGGCGCCGAACATCGCCCTCGGCAAGACGGCCACCGCGTCGTCGGCGTCCAACGCCCAGCAGACGGCGATCGCCGCCTTCGACGGTGACGGCACCACCCGCTGGGGCGCGAGCGAGTCGGCCGACAACTGGCTCCAGGTGGACCTGGGTGACACCTACACCGTCCACCAGGTCGCCATCGACTGGGAGGACTCCTACGCCAAGGGGTACAAGCTGCAGACCTCGCCCAACGGTGAGACGTGGACCGACCGGTTCACCGAGACCAACGGCAACGGCGGCACCGACCTCATCGACCTGAACGCCGACACCCGCTACATCCGGATGCAGGGCACCGCGAAGTCCGGCCAGTGGGGCTACTCGATCTACGAGATGAAGGTCTACGGCGCTCTCCCGGACAGCGGGGCCACCATCCTCGTCTCCGGGGTCACCGACGGCACCGAGTACGGCAACAGCCAGGACGTGACCATCGCCTGGGAGGTCGCCGGCACCGGCGTCAAGACCGTGACCGGCACGCTGGACGGCCGGCCGTTCACGTCCGGGACCGTCCAGCAGCTCCACAAGCTGGCCCTGGGCGAGCACACGCTCACCGTCACCGTCGCGACCCAGTCCGGCGGCACGTACGAGCAGTCGGTGAAATTCACCACCGTCACCTCGACCGACGAGATCTCCGCCCTGATCGAGCGCTTCCAGGCCGTCAGCCAGCTGTCGCCCACCGGCGCCGCGAAGCTCCAGGACAAGATCTCCAAGGTCATGGTCTCCGAGGACAAGGAGCGCGAGCGCGACAAGAAGAAGATCGTCAAGAAGCTCGACCGCTTCATCGAGGCGGCCAACGACCCGAAGACCGTCTCCGACGCGGCGGTGAGGGCGACGCTCATCCGCGACGCCAACGCGCTGATCGTGGAGAACGGCGGTACGCCCGTCCAGGCGTGACCGGGGGTGCCGGGCCTCCATCCCGGCACCCTTCCTGACCGGACCACC
The DNA here is from genome assembly GCF_039537505.1 of Streptosporangium oxazolinicum. Lineage (NCBI taxonomy): Bacteria > Bacillati > Actinomycetota > Actinomycetes > Streptosporangiales > Streptosporangiaceae > Streptosporangium > Streptosporangium oxazolinicum. The sequence continues at coordinate 19,211 of NZ_BAABAQ010000024.1, read as the reverse complement.
AGGGGTGCCCCGCGATCCGCGGGGCACCCCTCTCGCGTTCCGCGCCGGGAACCCGTGGGCGTTGCCGAGCGAGTGATCCGAGGCCCGGTCGGCCTCCCCGGGGACGCGAGGGTGAGGTTCCAGGCGGTCGGGTCCGGGACGTGAAGTGAGTGATCCGAGACGCGGTCAGCCCTCTCGGGGGTGCGAGGGTGAGGTTCCACGCGGTCGGATCCGGGACGGGAAGCGAGTGATCCGAGACCCGGCCTCCCTGGGGCGGGGACCGCGCGAAAGGGTGACGCCGGGTCCGGGGCGTGGGTGAGGCGTGGGACGGCAAGGGATCGGGCGCTCACGGTCAATGACAGTGGCGGCTCGTGACTGGCAGTATCACTCGCGGTTGACGCACACCGGGGGCGCGTCCCCCGCTCGGCGTCATCACCGGCGCGGCCACCGGCCCCGCCCGAGCCACCCGCCGCGTTGGCGGGCATCACACGATCACGCCTGCCGCGACAGGCCGTGAATCCGCCACGACCTCGGAGCGCGTCCCCGCCACGACGTGCGGGCCGTACCCGGCGGGTTCCGGCGTGTCCGGCGATCCGGCACCGGACGTCCCGCCCCGAGGCGGAAGGCGATCCGGTCAGAGAGGACTTCAGATGGATCATTCGACAAGGGCGTCGTCCCGGGCTCGCCGGTTCCTCGTCACCGGCCTGACCGGCCTGCTGTTCCTGGGCCTCACCCTCGCCTCCCAGAGCTCCACCGCCGTGGCTCTCACCACGGCCCCCACCACCTCGCCGCCCTCCGCCACCGGGTTCCCGGACGAGAGGACCACCGGCGTGCCCGACGGGGTCACGCTCACCCCCTCGGGGAGCCTCACCGTCACCAGGGCAGGTACGGTCATCGACGCCATGGACATCACCGGCACGGTCACCGTCAAGGCCGCCAATGTGACGATCAAGCGGTCCCGCGTCTCCGCCGCCGCCACCGCGCTCTACCCGATCCGGGTCACCAGCGGCAACGTCCTCGTCGAGGACACCGAGATCAGCGGCGGCAAGAGCGCGGCGGTCTGCTGCGGCCACTACACGCTCCGCCGGGTCGACATCCACGACGTGTTCGAGGGCCCGCGCGTCGGCGACGACACGACGATCGAGCAGTCCTACCTGCACCACCTGCTGCGCTGCCCGGGGTGCCACATCGACGCCATCCAGAGCACCGGCGGCACCGACATCACCATCAGGGGCAACAACATCCAGGCGTACAACCCCACGCTGAAGGACCCGATGAACGCGGCCTTCCAGTTCGGCGAGGAGAACTCTCCCGTCCGTAACTGCGTGGTCGACGGCAACCTGATGAACGGCGGCAACTACACCGTCAACGGCGGCGGCGGCGGCACGACCGGCGCCCAGTGCGCGTTCAGCAACAACAGGTTCCAGCGCGACTTCCGCTACGGCCCGGCCGGCAACCTCCACTCCGGGGTCACCTGGGCGGCGAGCAACGTCTGGCACGACACCGGAGCCCCGATCAGGTAACCCTCTCGCACCGGCCTCCCCCGGGGTACCGCCGACCGGGCCGGCGGTACCCCGGCGGGGACCGTGCTCGTCCATGCTCGCCGGTTACCGGGCCCCCTCAGCCGGTGAGCAGTGCCGCGACCGCGCCGGTCGTCGCCGGATGCCGGGCGAGCAGCTCGCCCACCGCCGTGCCACCGGCGGGCGTCGGCCACACCGCCGGGTGGCCGAGCAGCGCGGCCACGGCGTCGCACGCCTGCGGGTGCCCGGCCAGCAGATCGGCCACCGGCCCGCCCGGCGCGCGCCGGACCGCCTTCGTGGGCGCGGGCACGGACGCCGGTCCCGCCCACGGCGGAACCCACGCGTCGAGTTCGGCCAGCCCCGCGGGGAAGGTCCGGCCCGCCTCGCGGACGAGTACGGGCACCAGCTCCAGCGCGTGCCGCCGCAGCGTCGTGATCAGCGTCGGCAGCCACGGCAGCAGGACCGGGTCGGGCAGCCGGGCGAACGCCTTGGACAGCACCTCGACCACGAACGGCGCGAGAGCCGGAATCGGCTCCAGGGCCTGGACGAACCCGCTCAGATAGAGCGGGAAGGACGGGATGACGAGCGGGTTGGCCAGCAGCTCGTCACACCGGGCGCGCAACTCGGCCCGAGGGAGCAGGCCCAGCTGGGTTTTCGCCGCCCACAGCAGCGCCACCTTGGCGGGAGCCTCCGGGTGGGACTGGCGCACCGCCAGCTCCAGCTGGGCCCGGTCGCAGCCCAGCGACAGCGCGAGGCTCTCCATGCCGAACAGGAAGCCGAGCGTGGCGCCGACCTGGCGTACCCCGGTGTCGTCGTCCACGAAGGCGGTCGGCAGCAGCGTGCAGTAGTGCGCGTACCCGGCCGTGACGAACGCCTCGCACCAGGCCGGAAGGCTCGGCTGGGTGGCCCGGTAGTGGGCGAGCAGCCGGCGGATCCGCCGCAGCACCTCGGGGGCGTCGTCCACGGTGCGTTCGGCGGCCAGCAGCTCCACCGCCCGGTTGCCCAGCTCGTCGGCGAGGCGCCGGCCGTCCAGGTAGAGGATGGCGTCCTCCACGGCCGCGAGGGCGTCCCCCGCGGTGGCCCGAGGCTCCCGCACCCTGCGGCGTAGCCGCTGTTCCAGCACCTGCTCGACGGTGACGCCCTCGTAGCCCAGCTCGATGATCGACCGCTGGTGGCGGCCGATCGCGATGTCCCAGCTCTCCTGGATCGGTCGCTCGCCCAGGCGGCGCGTCCCCATGATGGGCCGGACCGCGCCCTCGGGCAGCAGGTAGCGCAGTTTCCACAGCAGATCCGAGCACGGCACCAGCTCGGGATCGACGGTGAGGTCGAGCAGCGCCCGCTGCTGGGTGCGCTTGGTCAGGTCCAGCCCGAGCGGCTCCAGCCGGTCGTACACGTCACGCGCCAGCGGCGGGAGCGAGTGGTAGCCGACCTGGCCGATCCGGTCGCCACCCAGCAGGATCTCGCACAGGCGGCGGATGTCGCGGCGGCCCGGCACCGCGTCCTTCTCGATGCACGTGACGGCGGCGTCCTGGAAGTCGTACGGCGTCGGCCTGGCCCGGTCGCGCAACCCCGCGAGCAGGATCGAGGTCTCGAACACGGCGATGGCGTCGGCCGTACTGGCCGCGTATCCGTTGCGGCGGGCCAGCCGCACGATGTCGACGCACCATCCGCGCAGCTCGGCCTCGTCCAGGCCGTCCAGCGCGGGCGGGGTGGCCAGGAAACCCGACAGCCGGTCGGTCACCGGCTCCGGAGGGGCCGGGTCGGCGGCCCGCGCGGCCCGTGAGCGGGTGCCCCGCTGCCCGCCCAGCCGGTACGGGGTGACGCCGCCGCGCGTCGCGGCCTTGGCCCAGGTGGCCGCGGCGATCGACACCGACCCCTGGGCCAGGCCGAACTGGGTCTCGATGGCCGAGTGGCTGGAGGGGATGAGCCCGTACAGCCAGCGGGTGGCGGTACGGGGGGTGACGGTGTAGTCCCGCGCGGTGGACGCGAGCCCGAACTCGGGCACCGTGCTGACCGCGTGGAAGGCGCCGCACACGTACAGGCAGTGCGCGGGGTCGGTGCCGGAGGAGGCGAGGTGCTCGTGGATCCGGGTCCACATGTGGCGCTCGCGGTCCTCGTCACGGGCGAGCCGGTCGCCCCCGGGGCTCAGCCGCCGGAACAGGCTGCCGACCAGTGTCATGGCCTGCCGGTAGGTGTCGTGGTCCGCGCCGGTCAGCGGCTGCTCGACGTACTGGTCCCACCACTCCGACCAGTGCCGGACCTTGCCGTGGCGCAGCAGGTGCTCCTCCAGCTCGGCGAAGCGCGGACGCAGGTCGCCCACCTCGATGCCCACGGCGTCGCCGTGCAGGCCGCCGTCGCCGTCGTCCTCGCCGGTACGGGCAGGGGCGACCGGCTCGGCCGGTTTCCGGGGCAGCCACTGGAAGACGTGGTCCGAGGAGTGGTCGACCAGCACCAGCTCGACGTCCGGGGTCTCCAGGGCGTAGGCGATGGCCTGGTACTCCGCCGACGCCTCGGTGATCGGCGCCACGACGCTGAGCGGGCCGACGTCGGGAGGGAAACCCTCCAGCTCGGTGGCGAACGCCTGCAGCGCCACCGGCAACCGGCAGTTGCGCAGCTCCTCCAGCAGCGGACGCAGATCCTCGCACAGCTCCAGGTAGATCACCTTAGGCCGCTTCTCGCGCAGCCGCCGCGTCATGGCCAGCGCGGAGGCCGGTGAGTGGTGGCACACCGGGAAGATCTCAAGCTCCTCGCTCAGTGCCCGGTCCACGTCGTCGACCAGGCCCGTCAGGATCTCGGGCAGTGTGTCCGGGCCGTCGGCGAACGCGGCGGCGGCGGCGAGGAGCTGCTCGCGCAGGGCGGTGAAAGTGCTCATGCCAGTGCTCATAGCGGTGCTCATGCCAGTGCTCATAGCGGTGCTCGTGCCGGTGCTCATGACAGTGTTCACGGCAGTGCTCATGACAGGGTGGAGATGGCCTGGCGGCCGCCTTCGAGGAAGCCGGTCCACTCCCCGCCCTCCCGCTGGCTGCGCGGCTCGACGACCCCGTGCCAGTACTTGTTCAGGATGGCCAGGTCCTCGGGGGCGCGCCTGGCCAGCGAACCCACCAGGGCACCGGCCAGCGTCTGGGCGCGCAGAACGCGATCGCCGAAGAAGTTGCTGTGCAGGATGGCGTCCTCCAGCACGCCGATCTGCTCGGCGGTGGACAAGGCCGACTCCAGCTTCTCGTCCTCGCTGCCGGCCGAGGCCGCCGCGGCGCGCAGGTCGGCGAAGCTCCGCAGCAGGATGTCCAGCAGCGTGGGCGGCAGCTCCAGCTCGATCCGGTGGCGGCGCAGCAGCTCCTCGGTACGGAAACGGACGATCTCCGCCTCGCTGGCCTTGCTCGTCACGACCGGGATCCTGACGAAGTTGAACCGGCGCTTCAGCGCCGAGGACAGGTCGTTCACGCCCCGGTCGCGGCTGTTGGCCGTGGCGATGACGGAGAACCCGGGCCGGGCGAACACGATGTTGTCGGTGTCGAGCTCCGGGATGGACACGTACTTCTCCGACAGGATCGAGATCAGGGCGTCCTGCACGTCGCTGGTCGAGCGGGTCAGCTCCTCGAAGCGCCCGATCACGCCCTGCTCCATCGCCGTCATGATCGGCGAGGGGATCATCGACTCACGGGACTGGCCCTTGGCGATCACCATGGAGACGTTCCACGAGTACTTGATGTGGTCCTCGGTCGTGCCCGCCGTGCCCTGGACGCCCAGGGTCGAGTTGCGGCAGATGGCCGCCGACAGCAGCTCGGCCAGCCAGCTCTTGCCGGTCCCCGGGTCGCCGATCAGGAGCAGGCCGCGGTCGGAGGCGAGCGTCACGATGCTGCGCTCGACGAAGCTCCGGTCACCGAACCACTTCTGCGGGATCTCCCGCTCCAGCCCGTCGGAGCGCTCGGAGCCGAGCACGAACAGCCGGACCATCCGGGGGCTGAGCCGCCAGGAGAACGGCTTGGGGCCGTCGTCGACCGACTCCAGCCAGTCGAGCTCCTCGGCGTACTTCACCTCGGCGGGGGCGCGCAACATCTCGTTGGTCATCGGGGGTCTCCTAAGCGAGGAAGTTCTTCAGTTCTTGGACGAGCTTGTGGATGTGGCCGGAGATCACCGGAGTGCCCAGGTCCTTGAGTTTCCGCCGGAACCACGGGTCGACGCTCTGCTGGCCGCCGCTGTTCACCGAGCCCACGGGGATGAACCGCACGCCCGAACGGTGCACCGCCTGGATGCCGTCGAACAACGGCTGGGACCGGTCGAACTCGTAGAAGTCGGAGATCCACACCATCACGGTGTTGCGCGGATCGGTGATCTTCGGCTGGGCCATGGCCATCGCGACGGGACCGTCGTTGCCGCCGCCGAGCTTCGTCCGCAGCAGCACCTCGAACGGGTCGTGCACCCACGGGGTGAGGTCGATCGCACGGGTGTCGTAGGCGATCAGGTGCACGTCCACCTTGGGCAGCCCGGCGAAGATCGACGCCAGGATGGTGCAATTGACCATCGAGTCGACCATCGACCCCGACTGGTCGACGACCACGATCATCCGGGCCGGTGTGGTGCGTCTGGCGGTGCGCCGGTAATACAGCCGGTCGACGTAGAGTCGCTGGTCCTCGGGGTTCCAGTTGACAAGGTTCTTCCAGATCGTGCGCTCGACATCGAGGTTGCGGAAGACCCGCTTGGGCGGCACCGACCGGTCGATGACACCCGCGTCGGCCTTCTCGACCTGCGTGCGGAGCACCTCGGCGACCTCGTCGACGAACCTGCGGATCAGCGCCTTGGCGTTGGCCAGCGCCACCCCCGAGAGGTTGGACTTGTCACGCAGCAACTGCTCGACGAGCGACATGCTCGGCGTGAGCCGCCTGGCCAGCGCCGGGTCGGCCAGCACCTCACGCAACCGCATGCGGCTGACCAGGTCGGCCTCCAGACCGGCCAGCACCCCGGCCAGCTCGCGGTCACCCTCGCCGCCCCCCTCAAGGCCGCCGCCACCGCTCTTACCGCCCGCCGCCTGGCCGCCCCCGGACCCGCTCTCGCCGCCTGCCTCGGAGCCGTCAGCGCCGGAGCCGTCCCCGGAGCCGGTCTCGGAGCCGGTCCCGGGGCCGCGCGTACCGCTCAGGGCTTGCTTGAACCAGCCCGCGTCCTGCTGCCAGGCCGCAAGCCGGGTGGCGGTGACCTCTCCCGTCCCGGTGGCGAAGACGTTGAGCAGCAGTTTCGACACCAGGGCCGCCCGGCGCACCTCCTCACCGGGCTCACCGGGCTCGTCGGCCTGACCGGCCGCGCGCTCCGCAGGTGTCGTCAGGGTCCGGAACTCGGCGGCCAGCTCGGGGAAGCGCTGCACCACGGTGTCGACCGACACCGAGGGGTCGAGCAGCGCCGAGGGCAGGCCGAGGTCGTCGAGGACGGCCGCGCTCGCGGTCTCCAGCGCGGGCTGCTCGTCGTCGCCGAAGAGGCGGGCGAGCAGCCGCCAGTAAAGCACCTGGCGCCGGTTCCGTTCGGCACTCGTCGCAGTGTCCTGGCTGTCCTGACCGTTCCGACTTTCCTGGCTGCTCTGGCCGTTTCGGATGTTCTCGCTCATCGTCGCAGCAACCGTCCGGCCCGCTCGCGCAGTATGGCGACCGCGTCCCCGGTCCTGGCCTCGGCCTTCACCACCTTGGGGTCGGTGGGCCCCAGCGCCCAGTCGCCGGTGTGCGCGTCGAGCGTCTCGCGCCTGCCCCTGGTCTGGACGGCGAGCGGCTGCAGCAGCCAGCGGCCGTCGTCCCAGCGGACCAGCCCGATGCACGCCGAGGAGCCCGCCACCAGCTTCGGGGTGAGCGGCCCGCAGGCGGGCAGCAGGTCGGTGTCGACGGTGAGCACGGCGGTGCCCAGGTCGAAGGAGCCGTCCGCGGTGACCTTGTAGTCCTCCACCAGCACGGGCTCGGAGACGCGTACCGGATGGCGGTCGAGGGGCGGTACGGCGGACGCGAGCGCGCCGGCGAGCCGGAGCCTGGCCACGGCGAAGGGGGCGGCAGGCTCTCCGGCGCGCGCCCGGCTGTCGTCCCACACCAGGTCGCCGCCCGCCAGCACCGGCATGTCGGTGATGTCCAGGCTGTGTCGTCCGGCCAGCGCGCCCAGCAGCAGGGGGTGGCGGTGTAGCAGCCGCCACACGGCGGGGCCGACGATGGTGTCCACCTTGGTGGCGGCGACGGTGGCGCGCACCAGCCGGGCCTGGCCGCCGCCGGAGGGCTCCAGCACCCCGTGCACCTGCGCCTGGACGGCGGTGGAGTGCTCGTGCACGTCCACGCCGAGGATGAGCAGTCGTCCCGACAGGCCCGGCTGATGGCCGGGCGGGGCGGACTCGCCGGTCCGGTCGCCCTCCCCGGCCAGCAGGAGGGCCCGGGTCCACAAGTCGGCCCAGCGGCGTACCGGCAGCCGCTCCATCGTGCCGACCGGGCAGGAGGCGCGCAGCTCGGCCGCGAGGCCGTCGAGCAGCACCGCCGGCCTGCGGTGGCCGGGTACGGCGAGCAGCGCCTCGATGACCTGGTCCGCGGTGGAGACGAGACCGTGGTCGACGCCGCGCCAGCCGGTGATGGCCAGTTCGCACAGCCAGGACCGGGCGGCGCCGAGCAGGTTGCCGGAGTCCGTCCCGGGAACCGGTGCGGCCTGCCACGGGTCGCGTTCGCGCCCCAGCGCCGCGTCCAGGTCGGCGAGCAGGGCGTCGTGCACGGCGCCGAGCAGCGCGGCCCGGCCACCGGCCAGCGTCGTCAGCGACTCCTCGGTGACCGAGCCAGTGATGATCTTGGCCGTGGCCTCCGCCAGACCCTCGCCCAGCGGGGTGAGCGCGAAGGCGTCGGCGAGGGCGGTCAGCGCCGCGGCGCGCTCCTCGGCGAGCCGGCCCAGCCCGTGCACCAGGGCCTCGTCGAGACCGGTCACCAGGTCCAGCGCCTCCCCGAGGCCCGCCGGGTCGCCGTCGAGCAGCCGGGTCAGCTGCACGGGGAGCATCAGCGCACCACCCCGGTGGCCGGGAACCAGTGGAGTTCGGGGATCGGCGCGGTGGTGTCGGGCAGCTCCAGGTAGGCCAGATGGCGCAGGAAGCGGCTGAACACCATGGCCGCGGGGGCGGGCTCGTGGCCGCCCCGCAGGCAGTCGATCAGCTCGGTCCCCGGGGAGACCTCCGCCCGCAGGTAGCGGGCCACCCGGTCGGCGCCGTACTGCAGGACGGCCTCGGCGGCGAGGGCCCGAAGGTGCTTGCACGGCGAGCCGTACAGGCCGCCGCACGGGCGGTTGTTGTTGGTACTGCAGCTGTAGGCGTGGGTGCCGGCGACGATGGAGGAGACGTAGACGCGGCTGATGTCCGAGCCGCTCGACACGACGCCCTGCAGCCGTCCGTCCGCCAGCTCGACGAAGGGGACCTTCGCCAGCTTGCGGGGCTGGACGGGTGGCACCACCCGCACCCTGCTGCACTGCTCCCATGCGGCCCTGCCGGCCGCTGAACGGTCGATCATGACTCGGGAACCTAGCGCCGCGCACCGACAGAAACCCCGCGGGCGCGTTCATCGAGGGTTCGCGTTCAGTAAGGGCCGGAGTCCCGGACGAGGAGGGCGATCTGGACGCGGTTGGCCAGGCCGAGCTTGGCGAGTGAGCGGCTGACATGGGCTTTGACCGTGGTCTCGCTCATGGCGAGCTCACGGGCGATCTCGTTGTTGGCCAGCCCTCGGGCGACGGCACCGGCGACCTGCCTCTCCTTGCCGGTGAGGACGGCCAGCCGCTCCCGGGCGGCGTGGACGTCCGGTGATCGCCGGTCGGCGAACGCGTCGATCAGCCGTCTGGTGACCGTCGGGGCGAGCATGGCATTGCCCTCGGCCACCGTGCGGACGGCGGTGATCAGGTCGCGGGGCGCGGTGTCCTTCAGCAGGAAACCGGCTGCTCCCCGTCGCAGGGCGGCGTGGACGTAGTCGTCGAGGTCGAAGGTGGTCAACATGATGACCTTCGACGAGCCCGGCGATCGGTTGATCTCCTTCAGCGCGGACAGGCCGTCCATGCCGGGCATCCGGACGTCCATGAGCACGACCTGGGGCCGGTACCGGAGGACGGCGGTGATCGCCTGGCTTCCGTTCTCCGCCTCGGCGACGACGTCGATGTCGTCGGTCGCCTCCAGGATCAGGCGGAGCCCGGCTCGTACGAGGGCCTCGTCGTCGGCGACGAGAACCCGGATCACGTCGGGAGCCATGCCCGCACCGTGAAGCCCCCGTCCGCGTCCCGCCGGGCCGTGAACTCCCCGTCCAGCAGCTCGACACGCTCCCTCAGGCCGGCGAGGCCGAATCCGCCACCGGGCAGGACGCGGTCACCGCCCCCGGGGGCGCTGCCGATCGTCACCTCCAGGGCGGAGGGGAGGAACCGCAGCGTCACCCGGGTCGCGACCGCGCCCGCGTGCTTGTGGACGTTGGTGAGCGCCTCCTGCACGACCCGGTAGGCGGCGTGCTCCACCATCGCGGGAAGCGCGCGTGCCGTGCCCTCGTCCCGCCGTTCGACGGGAACGCCGGCCGACCTCGACCGGTCGAGCAGCCGGTCGAGGTCGGCGAGCGCGGGCCGCTCGACGAGAGGCTCCCCAGCAGGTTCCCCGCCGGGCCGGGGGTGTTCGGCCGATGGCGTGTTCAGCACCCCGAGGACGGCTCTGAGCTGCGCGAGCGCCTCCACTCCCGTGGTGCGGATGAGCTCCGCCTGCGTCGCGGTCCTCCGCTCCGCCGCGTTGATCTCCAACGCTCCCGCGTGCAGCACCATCAGTGAGACGCGGTGCGCCACCACGTCGTGCATGTCCCTCGCTATCCGGGCCCGCTCCTGCGCGCGGGCCCGCTCGGTACGGGCGGACTGCTCGCGCTCCAGCCGGTCGGCCCGCTCGCGCAGCCCTTCCAGCACCTGCCCGCGCGCGGTGGCCCACAGCCCGAGGGCCATCGGGAGCCAGACGAACAGGGCCACGCCGCCGAGCGAGGAGGTCAGGGCCGCCCCGGGCGGCGGTATCACGAAGAGGAGACTCGCGGACACCGCGTAGACCGTCAGGTGGGACCGGCGCCGGTAGGTCGTCGCCACGGCATAGGAGGTCACCGCCACCAGGAAGCCCGGCGACCGCATCACCGCGTCCACGGCCGTGACCGTCAGCAGCGGCCACATCCGCCTCGCCGCCACCACGGCCCCGGACGCGGCCAGCAGCCCGACCACCGTGGCCTGCGCGTACTCCTGGACCGGGGACAACCGCAGAAGATCCTGGAGATATGACCGCGACCCGCTGACGACGGGGAAGAACGCGGCGCAGAGGGCGAGGGCGGGCAGCACACGAGGAGTCAGGCGATCGCGTAGCGACCCCACCCACGACGTATCCACCACGGAGCCCAGCGTAGGCCGACCCGTCACCAGCTGAGGAGCCTCGGCGGTACGCGGTCGGCCCGCTCCGTCCACGTCCGGACGTCTGGAAGGCGGTCGCGCAGTACCTGGACGCCGAGGGGAACGAGCACGAGGCAGGCGAGACCGGCCCCGACGACGTCGAAGAGAAGGCTCTCCTTGAGCACTCCTCCCCACAGCGTCCCCCACCCGAACACCAGAAGGCACCGGACCAGCCCGAACGTTCCCGACCGGTAGGCCCCCACGGCCAGGAGCAGCGTCCCCGGGTACGCCCCGGCGGAGCAGAGGACGGGAACCAGCCACGGCCCGTACGAGATGTCCACGTAGAGGTCCGTCGCCACCCCGGTCGTCTGGTCGAGGCCCAGCCGTTCCGTCAGCTGGAACAGGGTCTGCTCGACGCCGGTGAAGTACAGCCGCGAGAACAGACCCAGGACGAAGAGCCCGGCACCCCAGGACGCGAGCGCCGGACACCGGGTGGCGACGACGCGCGCGAGCGTGATGATCGCGGGACACAGCAGCACGGCCCCCGCGCAGAAGACGGCGTAGCCGGCCGTGACCAGCGACGGATCACGCACGTACGCTGCCAGCTGGGCGGGGGCGGCGAACGGCTGCTCGCCGAACCGGGCGAGCTGCTCGGAGGTGAAGGTCCCCGAACGAAGGATCAGATGGCGCAGGAGCAGGCCCGCGAACCACACGATCGGCCCGATGACGAGCGCCACCCCTCCGATCAGGCGGCCCGGAAACCACGCGTTACGGTGCACGGGGCCGGGGACGGCTTGTTCTTCCCTCGTCATGCGGAGCATCTTCGCCGCGCGCCCGGCGGGCTTACATCGTCCGATCGATACGGCCGGATGTCTCTTTGGAGAGGCGTGCCCGTCAGGCGTTCCGCGAGGAAAGGCGGGCCTGGGTGGTGACGGCGCCGTCGCGGTAGGCGCTCGGGCTCACGCCCAGGACGCGCTTGAACGCCGAGCTGAAGCCGAACGCGTCGGAATATCCCACCCGGCGGGCCACCGTGGCGACCGTCGCGGAGGGTTCGGCCAGCATGTCGGCGGCGAGCGCCATCCGCCACTCCGTCAGGTACGTCATCGGCGGCTCGCCCACGAGTTCGGTGAACCGCCTGGCCAGGGTGGTGCGCGAGACGCTCGCCGCGGTGGCGAGGGAGGCGAGGGTCCACGGCCTGGCCGGGGCGTCGTGGATGGCGCGCAGGGCCGGGCCGACCACGTCGTCGCCCAGAGCGGTGTACCAGCCCGGACTGACCGCCTCCGGCCGGTCGAACCAGTCGCGCAGCGTGCACACCAGCAGCCAGTCGAGCAGCCGGTCCAGCACGATCTGGTGACCCGGGCGGCCGGAGAGGAGCTGCGCCTCAAGGTACGCGCCCATGCTGCCGCAGTCGTGGTCGTCCGGGACGACGAGCACGGGGGGCAGCACCCGGACCAGGCGGCGGGCGACCTCGCCGCCGACCCGGTACGACCCGGCCAGCAGGATGGTCTGGCCGGTCAGGTCCCCGGCGGCGGCGCCGTCACGGTCGGCGTCCCGCGCCGGGCGCGGGGTGTCGGTGTCCGCGACCACGAAGGGCTCCGGCCCGCGGACGATCGCCGCCTCGCCCAGCCGCACCCGCCGGGCGTCGTCCCCCCGGATGATCCACCCCTCGCCGCGCAGGGGGGAGACGAGCGTCAGGGAGGAGCCGTCGGCGAACCTGAGCGCCCACGGTGGCGACAGCACCGACGCGCCGAAGACGGAACCCTCGCCGCGCACGCTCCGCAACAGGTCGTCGTACGGATCCATGGCGCCACGATAACGGGACGATCGGACAGGCGCGGCGTACGCCCGGGTGTCACGGTGACGAGACGATCGGACGGGCGCGGCGTACGTCCGGGTGCCGTGGTGACGGGACGATCGGACAGGCGCGGCGTACGCCCGGCTATGTGCGGCCGGCGCTCCACGCGATTGGCTCTATGACATGAACGAGATCCTGATTCTGGGCGCGACGGGCAAGACCGGCCGCCGGGTGGTGCGGCGGCTACGCGCGGAGGGAGAGCGAGTACGGCCCGCGTCCCGTTCCAGCGAGGTGCGCTTCGACTGGTCGGAGCCCGCCACCTGGGAGAACGCGCTGCGAGGCGCCAAGACGGTATACCTGGTGGCGCCCGACGACCCCACCCCGATCCGCGACTTCGTCGAGGCGGCCACGGACGTCAGGCGTTTCGTGGTGCTGTCCGGGCGGGGCCTGGACCTGGTCGGCGAGGACTTCGGGCAGGGCATGGCCGTCGCGGAGCGGGCCGTGCGCGACTCGGGGGCGGAGTGGACGATCCTGCGGGCGAACAACTTTAACCAGAACTTCGACGAGGACCTGTGGCACGCGCCGCTGCGGGCGGGGAGGCTGGCGTTGCCGGTGGGCGACGTGCCCGAACCGTTCGTCGACGTCGACGACGTCGCCGCGGTCGCCGTGGCGGCACTGACGCGGGACGGGCACGCGGGGCTGACGTACGAGCTGTCGGGGCCGCGCGGGGTGACCTTCGGCGCGGCCGTCGAGATCATCGCGCGGGCCGCGGGCCGGTCCATCGAGTACGTCGAGCTGACCCCGGAGGCCTACCGGGCCGAGCTGTTCGCCGAGGGGTACCCGCAGGCCGTGGTCGACGCGATGGACGCCCTGTTCGCCCTGCACCGCGCCGGTCACACGGCCGAGCCCGTCGACGGGGTCCAGCGGGCGCTCGGCCGCCCCCCGGTCACGTTCGAGTCCTACGCGACCCGGATCGCCGCCACCGGCGCCTGGTCCTGACATCGGGGCGAGCCGCGATCGCTGCCCACCCCGGTCACCACGAGGGTTCAGCCCTCGCCACCGGGGCCGCCCCGGGTGGCGGCGATCGCGTCCGGTGCGGCCGTGTCGGAGGCGGCGGTGTCGGAGGCGACCGCGGCGAGGTGGCGGCGCATCGAGAGGTCGGCCAGGTCCGCGTTTCCGTCCCTGATGGCCTCGAAGATCGCGCGGTGTTCGGCGCGGGCCTGGGCCGTACGGGCGGGGGAGGCCGACACCGCGAGCGTCTGCTCCTGGAGCACGGCCCGCAGGTCTTCCACCAGCCGGGAGAAGAGCGGGTTGCCGGTCGCCTGGGCGATGCCGATGTGGAAGCGAGCGTCGACCTTGAACCGCTCGGCGGGGTCGTCGGCCCGGTCGAACTCCTCGACCAGCTCGGCCAGCCTGTCGATGTCCTCCTGCGTGCGGCGTTCGGCGGCCAGCCGGGCGGCGGGCACCTCCAGGTGGCGGCGGACCTCGTTGAGCTGGGCCGGCAGGTAGCGCCCGATCATCAGCTGCGACTGCGCCTGGGTGGCGGCGACGAACGTGCCCTTGCCGGCGTACGACTTGGTCAGGCCGAGGGCGTTGAGGCTGTGCAGCGCCTCCCTGATCACCGACCTGCTGACCCCGAACGACTGGGCCAGGTCCGCCTCGGAGGGCAGCCTGTCGTTGACCGCGAAGTATCTCGACTCGATGAGCTCGATGAGCTGGGAGCGGACATGCTCCGCCGCACTGCGGTGCGCGACCGGGACAACCTTCATTCCGGACGATTCCTTTCCAGGCTGCCAGACGTCGACTCGATCGGCCATCGTACTCACCGCTGACCGGCTGGTGGGGAGATCGCGCTATTCACGGCTTCGGTGCCGAATGTCTTGTCTCTCATGGGGCCGCCCCGCCATGAGGGGACACATCCGCGAGACGGCCGGGACGCGCCTGGAGGGCGGGTCCCGGCTGGGGGTGGGTCAGAGGTCGCCGTTCTCGATGGCCTGCTTGAGCGCCGCCTGCGTCGCCTCGTGGGAGGCGACGCCGTTCGCGAGGGCGAAGTCGATGAGCGTGTCGTCCGCGTCGAAGGTGAGGTACTCGGTGACCTGGGTCTTCCCCGGGGTCAGCTTCTTGAAGACGATCTTCTGGTGCGTGACGACGTTGGGCAGCGACCAGGTGTCCGTCTCGTAGTAGAGACCGGCCTTGTCGATGCGCTGCTGCGCGTGCGTGTTGCTGACGACGATCGAGCCCTCGTAGGGGATCTCCTCGACCGCGGTGAAGTTGATGTAGCGCTTGCCGGCCTGGGACCAGTCCTTGTGGGTGACGACCCGCTTCAGGAACGAGTGCATGCCGAGGTGGTTGTTGATGTTCGAGTACGCCGAGAACACGTGCTTGACGGGGGCGTTGATCGTGATGGAGATGCTGTCCTTCGCCCGGCTCCGTCCCGATCCGGGGAGGGGCGGCGTGTTCTTGTAGAACTTGTAGGTGTCCCACGCTGTCTGCCACTCGGCGGCGAGCTGGGGGTCGCTTTCGGGGGTCTCCGCGCGGGCGGGGCCGGAGAAGGCGGTGAGGACGAGGGCCGCGGCGAGCAGCTGGGTCGCGAGGAGTCGAAGGTGCTTCTTCACATGTACCCCAAGGGGAGGCGGTAAGTACAAGTGATCTTTTATCGCATGTTGTGGTGATCTCTGTGCTTTTGCGGTGAAAAGGCGAAAAAATCTTTTTGTGACGTTATGTGCGGATGAGTGATGGTCACGCGCGTTCCTGCCGGGGCAGGACCACCTCCCGCAGGATGAGCAGGATGGCCGCGACCAGCGGGATGCCGAGCAGCGCGCCCACCACGCCGAGCAGCGCGCCACCCAGCAGCGCGCCCACGATCGTGGCGAGCGGCGGTACGTCGACCGAGCTCTTCATCACGGTCGGGGCGATCCAGTAGTTCTCGATCTGCTGGTAGATCGTGAAGAAGACGAGGCAGACGATGCCGACGGTCGGGGAGACGAAGAACCCCACCAGGGAGGCGACTCCCGCGCCGATGAAGGCGCCGACCAGGGGGATGAGGTCGGTGAGCGCGACGATCAGGGCGAGCGCCAGGGCGTACGGGACCTGCATGATGCTCAGGAAGATGAAGGTCGTCACACCGGCGATGAGCGAGATGATCAGGTTCCCGGCGACGTAGCCGCCGATGCTGTCGATGATCTGGTCACCGAGCAGGGTCGCGCGGGTCCGGCGGGACCGGGGGACGAGGCGGTAGGCCATCTTCTTGAGCGACTTCAGCGAGCCCAGGAAGTACAGCGTCAGCACCAGCACCGTCAGCGAGTTGAAGACCGCCCCGATGAGGACCGACCCGATGCCGAGCACGCCGCCGAACATCTGGGTGCCGAAGTCGCCGCTCGTCACGTACTGCTGGAGCTTCTCCAGCAGTTGGAAGCGCTGGTCCAGGTCGCGGATGAGCGGGTTGTTCTGCAGCTCCTGGACGTACTGGGGAAGCTGGTCGACGAACTGGGTGGACTGGGCGGTCAGCGGAGGCACCACTGCCAGGCCGAAGACGACGAAGACGAGGATGACACCTAAGAAGACGACGGTGATGGCCCCCACGCGCGGGACGTTCCACCGCTGGAGGACCTCGACGGCCGGATTCAGGCCGATGGCCAGGAAGAGCGAGACGACGATGAGGATCAGCACCGAACTCGCGCTCGCGACGGCCTGCACCAGCCACCAGGCGGTGAGCACACCCAGGGCGGCGGTGAAGCCGAACACGAACGGGTTGTTGCTCATCGAGCGCCCGGGACGGCCGAACGGGAGACCCGGCGCGACCCCCGGAGGCGTGGCCGCGCCGGAGGAGGCGGTGGCCGTGCTCGCGGGTACGGCCGTCGCGCCCGCGGGCGGGATGTCCGGCAGGATCAGCGGGCCCGCGGAGGTCAGGATCGGCTCGGGCTCGGCGGGATCCACGGGAACGGCGGAGTCCACAGGAACGGCGGCCGGTCCGGCCGGTGCGCCCGGTGCGACGGCTCCGGCGGGTGAAGCCGATCCGGCTGACGCGGCTGACGCGGCCGACGCGGCCGACCGAGGGGATCCGGTCGAGCCGGGCGACGCGGTGGCTTCGGTGGTTCCGGCGGGTTCGGTGGCTCCGGCCGGTGAAGCCGGTCCCGCCGGGGTGCCCGCCTCCGTCGACGGAACGCGAGGGGCGGGCGGGGATGTCGCCGCCGCTGTGGCGCGGTCAGCGGAGATGGGGTCGGGCACCAGCGGCCCCTGCCCTTTCCACGGAGAGTTAGTCGGCTTCCGCCCACCATATTTTCCCTGGTCGCCGCACGGTTCCGAGCGGGACGGGGCACGGGGACGCCCCCGGGAGTGCCGTCAGGCCATGTTGACGTACTGACGGGGACGCAGGGCGTGGCCGCGGAGCGCGGCCAGGGCGGCGGAGCGACCGGCGGGGGTGAGGTGGCCGTCGACGCGCAGGCCGAAGGCGTCCAGGCGCCTGCCCAGCTCGGCGAGCGAGGCGTCGACCTCCGGGGCCTGCCCCTCCGTGCAGTCGATCACGGCGGTGACGTGGTCGCGGTCGGCGGGGGCGTCGTCGGCGAGCAGCATCAGCGCCACCTCCCTCGCCGAGGCGCGGAAGCCGTTCTCCCCCGACGCGGGGGCGAGCAGGGCGGCGGCCGCGGTCTCCCAGAGCAGGTCGGCGTCGCCGAGCAGGCGCTCACCCACCGGGGTGGTCACCAGGCGCCTGCCGGTCTGGCGTAGCGCGCCCATCTGGTCCTGGGCCACCTCGCGGACGGTCGCGAGCTCCGCGCGGCTCCAGGTGCTCTCGGCGAGCACGGAACGGGCGAGGTTGTGCCGCTGGGTCAGCGGGATGCCCCCGGGGCGGCGGCCCACGGTCAGCAGCCAGCGCAGCGCTCCCAGGTGGGCCTCGTCCGGTGCGGGGATGGGCGCGTGCAGCCGCACCTCGAAGGGCTGGGCGAGCTCGCGCCAGGCGGTGCCCCGGCCGAGGACCCAGCGGTTGAGCCGCTCGCCCTGGACCCGGTGCAGCCAGTTGTCGCCGCCCAGCTCGGGGCGGGCCGTGGTGAGCCAGTGGCTGGTGAGCTTCTGCCGCTCGACGGGGCCGGGGACGAGCTCGCCGGAGACGATGGCCAGCTCCAGCGCGGCCGAGCACGCGCCGTGCGCGCCCAGCTCCTCGGGGCCCATGATCGAGCTCCACCGCAGCTCGGGCACGTCGGGCGGGAGCACGCCCGTGGCGTCCAGGGCGGTCTGGTACGCGGCCATCCCCGCGTCCTCGCCCAGGCGCGCGTAGGTGCGCAGGATCTGGGTGGTCGTGGACGACGAACAGAGGGCGGCGTAGCGTTCGAGGCCGCCCAGTCGCAGCAACCGGCCCAGCGCGCGGGCGATCGCCGGGCGGTCCCCGGTGACCTTGCAGGGCAGGGTGTACCAGAGGAACTCGCACACGTTGAGCTCGGTGATCGTTTCCAGTGGCTCGCCGCCGGTCAGCCAGTCGATCGCGCTGCGGGCGTGTTCGGCGGAGGCGGGCTCGGAACGCTCCAGCTCCAACAGGAGTGCGGCCACGTCCGGTGCAGGCATGCTTCGAAGTCTGCCGTATGCGGGCCTGCTCTGACGATGAACGTGACGTAATGGATCCTGCACGGTGCCTACTCTAGGAAATGTCTTCTAAGCGGCTCATATGTGGACGCTCAGATCCAGCCTTGCTTGAAGAGCATTCGTGAACTCCACTCGGCGTACGGGATGATCTCGGCGGTGAGCACCGGGTAGAGCCACCAGAAGTTGACGAGCGCCAGCAGGGCGAAGGCTCCCACGACCGCGGCGCCGACGATCCGGCGTCCCTGCGGGGCGCTCGCCGGGCCGAGGATCAGCCCCGCCGCGAGCACGATCGCCAGGATCATGAAGGGGACCATGGGGATCGCGTAGAACAGGAACATCGTCCGGTTGTCGGCGATCGCCCAGTAGAACCAGGGGAGCCATCCGGCGGCGTAGCCGAGGAGCACGGCTCCGGCCCGCCAGTCGCGGGTGGCGACGTACCAGGCGATCATGGCGATGAGGGCGATGAGACCCCCGTACCAGATGACCGGGGTACCGACCCCGAGGACGGCCTGCGAGCAGCTGTCGGCGCCACAGGCGCCCTTGGGGCTCTCGTAGAAGAACGCCACCGGGCGCAGCAGCAGCGGCCAGCTCCACGGGTCGGACTCGTAGTTGTGCGGCGTCGCCAGCCCGGTGTGGAAGCCGAGCACCTGGAAGTGGTAGCTCAGCCACGACCGGAACGAGTCGAAGACGAAGAACCCGGGCCCCTGCGAGGTCGCCTGCGCCCAGTTGCGGCCCCAGCCGCCCTCGGAGACGAACCAGCCGGTCCAGGAGACGATGTAGGTGACGGCGGGCAGCAGGGCGAGGGCCGAGAGGGCATTCGGCAGGTCCTTGGCGAAGACCCCGCCGTACGGCCTGCGCAGGCCGATCGCCCGGCGGGCGCCCGCGTCCCAGACCAGCGACATCACCGCGAAGGCGACGAGGAAGAAGACGCCCGACCACTTCACCGCGCACGCCGCGCCCAGGCACACCCC
>NZ_BAABAQ010000023.1:0-58737 GCF_039537505.1 Streptosporangium oxazolinicum | reverse complement strand
GAGGGCCTGCCCCGAAGGAAAACGCCGTCAGGCGCAACACGGTGGACCTGAGCCACCTGGAAGGCGACGAGGACGTCCCCGACAAGCTGAGGAAGCTGTTCAAGCGAGATGGCTACTGCATCGCCACACAGCGCTGGTGGGACACCTGGGTCGACTCCGAGCAGTCCAAGGCGTTTCGCGCCACCGACTGGATGCGTCTTCAGATGCTCGCGCCTCTGGTGGAGGCGTACTTCCGCCGCCCCGGCCACAACGCTCTCGCCGAGATCCGCCAAAACGAGAGCCTCCTGGGAGCCACGGTCACCGACCGCATGCGCCTGCGGATGAACAAGGCCGAGAAGAAGGACGACGCCAAGCTCGACCGGCTGCCGGAGAACGTCGCTGACTTCGAGCTATACCGCAGCCTCGGGGGTACGTGACACCAATCGACATCACGACCACTCAAGGCGAGACTGTCGGCTTAATCCAAACAGGATAAGCGTCTTTGCAGTCATCCTTGACGACTTTAAGAGTTAACCGGCTCGCTTTACCGTATTTTCCGACAGTGGGGACGTTGATGCTCCGCAGCGGAGCACCCATCTCAAACGGATACCTCCCAACCTCTTTGCCGTCTGCTGAAACTATGAATTCCACCTCGGTGCCTGTGGCCGACGAGTCAGCCAATCCAACGACCGCATTCAGTTGTCTGTAAACACGCCCGAGATTATATTCCTGGATGAGACTAGCTCCACAAACCTTGAGCTCCCCGCCCAGCACTACATGCTCCTCTACCCCATTCACGAAAGCAGATCCTCGGCTTAGCTCACGCTGGTCAAAATCTAGCTCCGAAACGCCGAGAGGGGTAAATTCAAGAAGCGATTTCCCCCTTGTCGACACAGGAGAGGGCGACATAGGGCCAGGATCGGGCGGATCGGCGGCGACAGTCTTGGTTTGAGTGACGGTCACGGTGACGGTGGGCGTTGGTCCCGGCTTCGATCCAGGCCCTTGATACTGAAGCAACCCAACAAAAACACTACCGCCCACGGTTAAAATCGCAGCAGCCGAGGTCGCCGACGCTGCAATTATAGCTGCTTTAACTGCCGGATCCCTTTGTTTTTTAGATTGACTCTGCCCCTCTCCGCCTTGCCCACTGGACTCTGTTTCAGATGATCGCAAAGCCATACGTCTGAGCATACAAGAGGATCTCCCTCTATATCAGGTCATTCTAAACAGTTGCCAATGCCACAAAGAGTGACAAGCACCCCAAAGAGGACAAAGGGCGCCTTGATGGAATCCAGTCAGCGCTCTAGCTCACGCACCTGTGTGCGGGCCCTGCGTAGCTTGTCGTACGCCTTCCTGGCCCTCTCAGCCTCCGCACGCCCGTTATACCAAGAGGTTTGGAGCTTTGGCCACCACTCGCCGAGCTTGTCAGGGTTCTTGAAGAGGTACACGACCGCAGAGATGAGGCTTGCGCTAGTTAAGCCGCCTATGACCAACTCCAGTGTGAGTGGAGAGTTCATCGAGATGTGGCGCACTTCCAGGCCGTCCTCGCTGATCTTATGCCGCAACAAAGGCCCTACTCGATCCTCTAGGAGGATCAAACGAATTCTCTCCAAGTCGCTAGAGGGAGACCAATCCTCCTGATAGATATCAAGGCCGAGGGAATCCCCTTCTAACTTAACTATCAGATTTGTATTCAGCGTATCAAGGAAGTCTTTCAGCGTCGCCATTATCCCTAGGACATCAGCAAACGGCGGCAACCCAGTCGGCGCCGGGTGCTCCGTAGTGGTCAAAAAGAATCTTAAATCAAGATCCCTAATGACCACTTCAAGCACATTTCCAGTACGAACACGTTCACCTGCACCCAGTTCCGTCACAAGGTCTAGATCGTAGTGCCCCCGGCGGGCCGGGGGTGATGCCTTATGCAATCGGGCAATCTTCCCGAGGGAGTCCCCCACCCGACACGCAGCCTGGGCTACCAGATCCTGCGCTGGGGCGAGCGTTACCTCGTTCAGCCTGATGGCGAGAACGCGGGCGACCCCTGGGTTTTCACCACCGAGCAGAAGCGCTTCATTCTCTGGCTGTACGCCATCGACCCCAAGGGCCGGTGGCTGTACGACACCGCATGTCTGCGCAGGTCGAAGGGCTGGGGCAAGACGCCCGTCCTGGCGGCGCTCGCGATCGTGGAGTTCATCGGCCCCTGCCGGTTCTCCCATTTCGACGAGAACGGCTACCCGGTCGGCAAGGCGGTGCGCTTGCCGCTGGTTCAGATCGCGGCTACCAGCATCGACCAGACGGCAAACACGCGGGACATGGTGCGCGGGATGCTCGCCAATTCGCCAGCTGAGATCGAGTACGTCATCGAGATCGGCAAGGAGCGTATTCAGTTCCGGAACGGGCGCCCTGGCCGCATCGAGCCCGTCACCAGCTCCAGCCGGGGTCTGGAGGGTGCTCGGCCGACGTTCTGCCTCGGCGACGAGACGCACCACTGGGTTCCCTCCAACGGCGGAGTCGCCGTGTTCGAGGTGCTCGACCGCAACGTGCGAAAGACCGCTGGCGCGGGCTCGCGCTTCGTCGAATCCACCAACGCGCACAACCCGAACGAGGACTCGGTCGCGCAGCGCACCTATGAGGCATATCTGAAGCGGCCCAACGGGCGACTGCTGTACGACTGTGTGGAGGCTGACTCCGACGAGATTGACCTCCGGGACCTCGGGGCCGTTGAGCTGGGTCTACGGCAGGCGTACGGCGACTCGCACTGGGTGGACATCGCTGGGCTGCTGGAGGCGATCCAGGACCCGCGCACGACCGTCAGTCAGGCGTACCGCTTTTACCTCAACAAGATCCAAGAATCATCCGACGCCTGGATGGCCAAGCCCGTCTACGACGGCCTGCTGTCCAACGTCGACCCGATCATGCCCGGCGATCAGATCAGCATCGGCTTCGATGGGAGCCTCTACAGCGACTCCACGGCGATCGTGGGCTGTCGCTTGCGGGATGGCAAGTTGTTTCTGATCCATCTGGATGAGCAGCCGGACCCGAAGTTCTCCAAGAACGCGGCCGACTGGCAGGTGGACACGCTGCTCGTGGATCGCAAGATGCGCGAGGCGTTCGCCACCTACCGCGTGATGTGGATCTTCGCCGACCCCAGCTACTGGCAGAACGTGGTCGGGACCTGGGCCTTGGACTTCAAGGAGAAAGACCCCGAGGGGCGAGACATCGTCTGGAGTTGCCCCGGTTCGATAGACACATCAGGGCTTGCGACTACTTGGCAGCATAGTCAAGGTCTTGGGCGTTCTTGAGCGCGTGTCGGCGTTCGTATTCGGCGGGGCTGAGCTGGCCGTTGGCGGCGTGACGGCGGCGCGGGTTGTAGAAGCCCTCGATGTAACTGAACAGGACCCGTTCGGCTTCTGACCTGGTGCGGAAGGTGCGCCGGTCAATCAGCTCGCACTCCAGCGAGGCGAAGAAGCTCTCGGTGATCGCATTGTCGAAGCACGTCCCGGTCCGGCCCGTCGACGGACGGACGCCTGCCTGCTCACAGCGCTGACCGAAGGCAATCGAGGTGTATTGCCCCCCCTTTATCGCTGTGATGAATTACCCCGGCCTCGGGGCGGCGCTGGTGCAGCGCCATCGCCAGCGCATCGGTCACCAACTCGGTACGCATGTGCTCGGCCATCGCCCAGCCAACGATCCGGCAGGAGAAGACATCCAGCACCACCGCCAGATAGATGAAACCCTGCCAGGTCGGCACGTACGTGATGTCAGCGGTCCAAATCCGGTTCGGCTCCTCGGCACAGAAGTCGCGCCCGACCAAGTCGGATGCAGATCTAGCGCGCGGATCGGTGACAGTGGTGCGAACGCCCTTACGCCTGCTCACCCCGGCCAGCCCGGCCACACGCATCAGCCGGGCCACTCGTTTGCGGCCCACCCGGACCCCATCCAGCTCGCGCAGATCGGCGTGAATACGCGGCGCCCCATAGATCTCATCAGACGCTTGGTGATGCCGACGGATCCGCTCGGTCAGCTCGGCGTCGTGACGGGCTCGCGTTGACGGGCCGCGCCGCTGCCGGGCTGCCCAGGCGTAGTAGCCCTGGCGCGACACACCCAGCACCCGGGCCAGCAGGGAGACCTCGTGGTGGCCCTTCTCCGCATGAATCAGCCGGAACTTCATCTCGGCAGATCCGTCTCCCGCGCGAAGAAAGCCGCGGCCTTGCGCAAGATCTCCTTCTCCTCACGGAGGATCTTGTTCTCCCGGCGCAGCCGGGCCAGCTCGTCCTTCTCAGCGCTGGTCAGACCGTCCTGGCGGCGGCCGCCATCCAGATCGGCCTGGCGCACCCAGGTACGGATCGACTGCGCGGAAGGCTGGAACTCCTTGGCCAGTTCCTCCGGCGTCCGTCCCGCGCGCACCAGCTCCACCATCTGCCGGCGAAACTCCGGCGGATAGTTGTTCGGCACAGCAGACTCCTTCTTCCGGGAACCAGGGTTCCCCAGAGATCAGGTGTCCACCAAACCGGGCCAACTCCGGCCATGCTGCTGGACGCCGACGAACCGCTAGGCAATATGATCTTCCTGATTTGAGCCTCGGAAGCCGTAGAGCTTGTCGACCGATCGGGATGGGTGTCCCAGCTGACCCTCCGGCACCTGGTCTCGGGGCAGACCTGCGTCATCGACTCGTTGACGCTGGAGGCCCTGATCTACATGTCCGACAAGATGATGAAGTCCCTGGCCGATCCGAACCTCATCGTGGAGGCACAATCTGCCCTGGATTGCGTGGGGCTTCCGGTCCGTCCCCGGACACCCCACGCTCAGGTCACTTGACGTTGTGAGCCCCAGCGAGCGGAAGAACGTACTCTTCGGCCAGCTTCGCGAGATGCGAAGGGAGCGGCCGGGACAAGGGTTCGTATTCGTCGTGGAATCGCAGCTGGTGTGTTATCGCAGCGATTGTCGTTGGCTTGTCCGAGTTCGTGCTGATTCGCTTGTCCTCCGCGAGAGCAGCCTCCGAAAGGCATCCTAGGACCGTGATCTCCAACGCCTGCGGGTTCCAAGCCGTCGCTGCCGGACCATGAGGCCAGTTCGGATCGGGGACCAGCTTCTGAACGTCGCGTCGCTGCTTGCTCGTCGCTGGCTTGTCGGTGGTGCTGAAGAACACCCGATTGTCTGGCTCCGCGTTCTGGGACACCCAGAGTCCCGAGGAGAAGCCCGGCGTAGCGTCTTCTGTTCCTCCCGGTGCATAGCATTCGGCTGTCTCTTCGCGGCTGTTGGCGTCCCGCAGCAGCACCAGACGCAAGTCCGCCCCGTGAAGCGCAAGCCGCGTCGGCTCCTCACCGCAGAACGTGATCATGTCCTTCCTTAGCTGCCCGTTGGCCAGGCCTGGCCAGGCATCGCGGAGGTTTCCACTGTTCACCATCACCAACGTCGGCCGATCGCGCACCTGGAAGAGCAATGATCTGATCTGACGCTCGATGTGATCACGTCGTTCCGCGTCAGTGGAGTAGGCCTTTATGTCTCCCATCCGGGCAGCGGCCGCAAGAGTAAGCAGAAGCTCCGAGTACGGCACCCACTCCTTCCGACGGCCATCCCAGCCGCGAACGGGGTGGCAAGAGTCGCGCGGGCGTATACGCAGGGCGACCAAGTGCTCGCCGGAACGCCTGGTTGGTCCACTAGCCAGCCTCCGGACCTGCCAGATCGCGAGAAACTGCAGGTCGTCAGCTATCTCCTCGCCCAGCCGCTGTTCGGGTGGCACAAACGCGCCCAGTTGGCGCATGCCATCGGCCACTGCTGAAGCGGCGCGTTCGGCCAACGGCCCTTCGGAGTCCTCTGGGACGACGATGAACTGACTGACCCGGGCCGCCTGAGCACACCCGAGCCGAAGCGCGTTTTTACAGTCCGAATCAGCGGCGAAAGAGGTGAAGTACTTGCGCCCGCGCGTTTCGACAATTGTCAGCCCGACCGGCACCTGGCACGGCCCCAGCCGCGATGCAACCTGCTCGGCACGTTTCCGAACGGCGTCGGCAAGCCGCTGGGCCCGCGAATGGCCAGCTTCTTTGGCGATCTCCAGAGGTGTGCCCAGCGTTCCGAGCGGCTGGGCGAGAAGCATGACGTGCAGGTCGTCGTCCTGCCACGCGTACTTGCCGTTCTCGTCCGGAGTGGCGCTCGAAAGTCCCAGCCACTTTCGGAGTGCCGTAATCAGTTCTTCCTTGGTCTCCTCGGTCTGCCAGAGCACCTCCACCACCAGCGGCTGTTCGGCGAGCGCGGCACGCAGCGCATCGCGCCGGACGCGCACGAGTTTCTGGGACGGCAGGGTCTTGTCTTCGGGATCCTTCACTTGGGCCTTCGGGATCACAGCGGGCTTGGACCACCGGTAGGCGCGTTCGAGGTCGGGTACTCGGCGGAACATGGGGTGGAGGGCTTCTTCGACCCAGCGGTCCAGCAAGGATCGCTCCAGAGGCATGAGACCCCCACCCACCCCGTGCGACCCCATCGTAGTGCTGCTGTATAGAATGCCCGCTGCCACTCCGTCCCGACCTCCGAGCCAGACAGCCGGTTCAGCCGTCAGCTCCGAGGGTTTGGGGTAGACACGCACCACATCCATTTCGGGTAGAAGGTTCACCAGGCTCTGACCGCGCCAAGTGAGCATTCCGAGTCGGCGATCGTAACCGACGGAGTTGGCAGTGAGTCGCCGACGTGGGCTGCCCGTGCCCAGCCACGGCGACGGCGCATCGAGCAGGACGGTCGCGCCCCTGCCGTCTTCCAGCTTGACCGGTGACTGAGTGGCCCATCGGCGGATCCCGTACGACGCATGCACTCGAAATCGGGCGTGGAAGGGCACCGTCTGCATGGTGACGGTCACAAGCGCCGAGTAATACCAGGTCCGTCCCTTCGAGCCATAGGCCCTGGGCGGCCAGCTAACGAGCTCGACCCCTTGGTCGCAGGTAATCACGCGGAAGGAGAGCTCATCACCATTGAGAAGAAGAGGACGATCTGCAAGTAGCGCCCCGATTCGTTCCGGAAGCAGAGGATAAAGCCTTCGGTCAGGCTGAGCGGTACCTCCCGGAGAGACTCCCGCCGCTGTGAGATCCACCGACTCCTGACGCCACTGCGGGCTGTGCTGGTCGATCATCGCCAGCGCCCGGTCCAGGGCAGCCTGGTGGTCCGCCATTCGTTTGGGATTCAGCTCATCGCCGGGAGGCAGCGTCATGACCCAAGAGGCCAGAAGCGGTGGAACTAGTTCGGAAGGCAGTTCCTCGGACGCGTAAACCCAGGGCATCTCACTGCTGCTCCCGGCTCCGCGGCCGGTCGCCACGAGCCCGGGAGCGGTGGCTCGGAATAGATCGTTGAGGCTGCTCACCGGCAGATGCTCCGCACCACGCCATCGCCGACGGTACAGTTCCAGGAATTCGGCCCGCCACTCCTGGGGGAAGGGCATGACCCGGTACTTCTCGGTCCACAGGCCGGCGGCAGGGTCCGGCTCGTAGGCGGTCATTCTGATCAGTCGATACACTTGGCGGACCCTTCGGCAACGATCTCGGGAAGGCAGCGGTCAAGAGCGCTCCATAACGGGCGGTAGAGCGCCTGTACGATGTGTCGGTCGTCGGCAGGCACAGGGCTGCCCGGGGTGAAGTAAGGCTTAAGCACAGCGTGCATGCTGAGCAGCAGACTGGTCTCCGGCGTGTCCGGCTCCTGGGCCGAGAGCCCATCGGCCAGGTTCGGGGCGAAGGCCGCGTCGACGAAGGCCACTCGCGTAGGAACCGCACCGCGCACAGAACGGCCGATCACCTGCCAGATGAGCACGAGTAGATCCCAGGTGACCTGCTCCCGATCATCCTTGAGCCCGCTCCAGGCCATGCGTCTGGCAAGAACCCGGTACCACTGGGAGCGCGCGAGGTCCCTGACCTTTCGGGCGCCGGCTCCCAGACTACTTTCTGCTTGCACCCAGGTGTCGAAGTCACCACCGTCGATCGCTCGCACGATCCAGTCATTAATGGCGTGGACGGCCAGACCTAGGTCGTCCGGACGCGGGTTGGGCCGAGCAAGGAAGTAGATCGAGCCGATGGCCGCGTGGCGGCCTTCGATGTTGAGGATGTTGTGTCCGCGCTCCACCGCTAGCAGCGGCGCGACCAGCACCTCGGCTCTGGTGCTGGCCAGTGTCTCCACGTCGCCACGACGCAAGACCGGAGCATGGTGCTCATCACCGTCCTGTCGGGCCCCTGCGTCGGGATCATCATCGGCGACCAGCCGATAGACCCTGTCCCGCCAGCGTGAACTGAGGGTGTGGAGAGTATCCGCCACCACCTTCGCCTCCTCGTAGCTACCGACAAGCAGCAGGATGTGTTTGCGGTCCTCATTCACCTGCCGCAATTCCTGTTCCAGGCGGCTCAGCTTGCCGTCGGATCGGCCCAGAGCCACAGCCATTCGGCGGAGAATGGTCGCCCGCTGGTCGATCGGGACGCCGGAGATCCGCAGCGGTTCACTGGGCACGTGACACTCGCAGCTTTGGCGGCAGTCACAGGCGGCGCGAACGAACTCGATCCGAAAATTGCTTTCTACGGCGATCCGCTCAAGTTCCACAGGATCCGGCTTGATGATCATGCCGATCGGAACCGGGACGTGATAGCGGCTCGACTTCCCTGCCCAACTGCTACCTGACATGAGCAGCACATTGGTCCCGGGCCGGCCATCCACTGTCGGCAGTCCCGGCATCGCCCGCAGCAGTTCCCTACCCACACCGCTGCACCGGAAGAAACGCAACTCGCCGCTGCGCACCCCGCCGCGGTCGGGCCCGTCCATCAGAAACTGAAAGCCGAGCACGTTCCCCATGGGGGCTTCCGGAACCATAGGCCCGTAGTCAGAGGGCCTGCGGTACATTTCGTTGAATCCCAGATTAAGGGCGGGAGCGACACGCGGCCACATCGCATTGATCAATGTGAGTTTGGGCTCCAGCGCGCTGAGAAGAAGAGTGAACTCGAAGCGATTCATCAGCAGGTTGAGCCATTTTTCCGGATCCTCCGGAAGTGGCGCCCGTTTTACTTGTTTCCGCCGGTGACCGTTAGCCTGGGCGCGTAAGCACTCGTATCGATTCACACCCTCTTCGCTGCCTTCCAGCAACGGGTCGAGAATGAAGATGTCGCGGAGAATCGCCTCCAACCGGCTCCGCGTGTGCTCACGAAAATTGGTATGGAGGATTTCACCGAGCAGGCCGGTGAGCTCGGCGCCAGTTCCAGTGGGCCGTCTCCGGTCACCAAAAGGGTTCTTCCTGAACTCGTCCAGAGTCTCTGTCAACAGGCGACGCGGCTCACGATGCGGGTGTTCGGCCCGGCTTTCATCCGAGATCGCGCCGTCGTCCTCCGGCAACGGGAAGCGTTCTTCTAGCAAGCGAAGCTGCAGCGTCCATGCGCTGAAATATCCGGTCCTGACCCAACGGCGCAGGTCGACATCGCGCACCAGCATGGCAACCAAACGGTCGACGGCGGTCTGAGTGGTGTTGACGGCAGCCGACCAGCTCTCCACATCCCGATCGGAGAGCTGTGTCCGACCGGCTTCGGCGAGTTCGCGGATGCGATGCTGATTGACATCATCAAGAAAAGATCTGACGTCCGGACCGCCACCGATCAGAGTGGTAGCCGGCGCGAACATCCGGTCGAGTTGCATCTGAACTCGGTCGGCCTCGTCGACGACAATCAAGTCGCTGCGGCGACAGGCGAGTTCAAGGTAGCGGATACGTTCCCGGTTCTGCGGGTGCGGCACCGATGAATCCACCAAGCTCGCCGGAGTCGCTACCCAGATGAGCGCATCGACGAGTTCCCGAGAGACATGATGCCGCGGACAACAAGACCACAGGGGGCAGCTCAGCGAGTGCTCAGACCATCGCGTCTCCTCCACGTCGTCGCGGGAACGACCAGGTGGTCGTAATTTGGCGCACGGTGCCTCGCCAAAGTTCAGCAGGTCGTCGGCGATCCGGTCGCTGGATTGTCTCGCCGCGTTCAGCGCGCAGGACGTGCTCAAGTACGCGAATCCAGGATCGTCGTGGATGAGCAGATTGCGTTCATGCCGCCCGGCCAACCGCCGGTGCAGACGTTCCGCGTGTTGTTCGCGGCTCGTAGCGCCCAGCACTGGAGCCGCAGATCCAGGCACGAAGGTGTTGTACTCCGCGACCAGTTTCAACTGTTCAGCGACGTCTCCCACAACGATTGTCGATCTAAGCCCCTTGCGCGCCATATGAACGGCCAGTACATCACGCAGGGTGCTCTTACCGGCACCAACGATCCCCAACATGTGCTGAATCCCGGCGATTTCAAATAGGTCAGCGGCCTGAAATCCTCCACCTTGCCGGGTGAACAGCTCGAACGTCATTCGCTGGACCCATTGAGCCGGTTTCGTCGTGTCCATGAACTCCGCCGTATCCCGCAGATCCTCCAGGCAGAAGGTCAGCTTTTCTCCGCCATTCTTCAGCGGCATACCGAGATCGTGGCCGACGGGAGGCGCGACGTTGTGCTCAGGAATCTCAACCGTGCCGAGGGTTCTTCCAACCGGAAAAACGTGTGGTCCGGCCTTTGCGGGCTTCAGTGGCAGGCCAGAGAAAGCGGGTGCCTCGTTGAGCAGCGATTCATAGGTCGACCAGCGGTCAGGCGCCACCGACAGCGATGAGCGACGCACTGCGGGAATGCCCGGATCCGTGACCTCGTAAGCGCGCAGGTGACGATCGAGGCGCTGGTACTCCTGA
Source organism: Streptosporangium oxazolinicum (assembly GCF_039537505.1). NCBI lineage: Bacteria > Bacillati > Actinomycetota > Actinomycetes > Streptosporangiales > Streptosporangiaceae > Streptosporangium > Streptosporangium oxazolinicum. The sequence continues at coordinate 48,041 of NZ_BAABAQ010000023.1, read as the reverse complement.
AGCGCTTCGGACCAGGCCATCCGGCGCCCCCAGGTCCACAACGTGTACCGCGCTGCGCGGATCATGTGCTGGCCTTCGGCGTCAACCACGCCGAAAGCACGGGCGAAGGGATATCCGCTGAACAACACCCAGGCGTCCTCGGCCGGAGATGCGGCGGAATGCTTTTCTTGGAGAAGCAGCCCGATCTCAACCTCGCACAGAAAGAGCAACTTGTGTTGTTTTAGGTCTTGAGCGGCCACCCTCAGGTGACGGATGACGTCGCTCAGGGATTCGGACGTGCTACGCATCAGATCTCCTCAATCGCTCAGACGGCGGAGTCGCGACGAACTCCGACACGGAAAGGAGGCGCACAGGCGCGCCGAACGGTAATGCACTTTGGAAGCTCTGCCGATACGAGAGGTCAGCCATTCGGTCGTCAGGTACCAAAATGTCGAGCACCCTGCCTAGACGATCCGCGAGAACGGCCGCACGTTTGGCAGCGGGCACCGGCTGCTCCAGATCCTGTACCTGAAAAACGCGAGGAATTCCTCGATGGTCGACAGCCTCGTGCACGCCCAGGCCGACCGGGATGAAGGTCGTCCTCCCCGTGAGCCGGGAGCGAACCGATAGCTCAGTGTGGCCGGGTAGCGCGAGAAACAAGCGCAATGCGAAGGGGATGGCGAGCGCCCGCCTTGGCTCTTCGGACCTTTCGAGCTTGCGGACGTCTTGCTGGCAACCTCCTTCGCACCATTCGCCACCTACCGTCGCGGTTTTGGCGAGCAACCTGCACCGGGTGCAGCGATACATCGCGCCATCCACCAGAAATCGCTCCGGTACCTGCTCGTACAGAAGCTTGACCAGCTTCCATGTCTGTGCCAACATCGGCTGGTTCATGGCCGCGGGATCAAAATTCAAAATGACCGGATTTGAGATCAGATAATCGCGGCAAGCCATGAAGCGATGCACGGTGCCGCAGGTGCCCATCAGCCTGTTCAGCAACTCCTCGGCTTCCTCTTGTACGGTGCCGCCGGGTCCTGGAGAGGCCAGTTCGGCACAAGAAGAAGTCGGTTCACCACCCGCTGGATGAATCAGGCGCGTGCCGGGAGCGAGAAGATCCGCCAGAAGCTTCGACCGCCATTCCATTGGCCAGCCAGCCCGGCACCATGACAACAGCTCGGGCACTCCGGCGGGCACGCGCAGTCCCTCAACCAGCCCGAACAGCACCACCTGATCCAGCGCCAACTGCAGGCTGGGTGGGTAGGGCAGCCGAAGCGCCGTCGATCGCCTCGTCGTAGCCAGCTCGATGATGCCGCGAGCCAGCCTAGCGATGACACCGTGGTCTTGGTGGTCCTCCCGAGTCACTGCCTGGCCTCCTCTCCCGGTCGCGGTGACCGCGCCGAACACCATCGAGCCATTTCGCAAGAACCACACTCGTGGCTGGGCCTTGCCTGGAACTGCACATCGGAGTGCCACCCAAGCACCTGGTCGCTGAGCACCGCCTCAGCGGCAGCTTGGGTGGCCGGGGCGAACGGATCGAGAGTGCGCAGGTCAACACCACCGGGACGGAGCACTTCCAGCTCGACCCGGCCTTTGGAGCGCGAAGCGGATGGCAGTCCACCTCCGATGATCCGGACGGCGAGGGCGAGCTGTGGGTAAGTGTTCATGACGTCCCGGCATGCACGGTCACTGCCGGAAGTCTTGGTTTCCCGCCAAACCCACGCGTTCCCGTCCCGATAGAGAAGATCAGGTTCTGCCAGGACGAGCACATCGGCCGCGGTGTCATCGAAGACCAGCGCGCGTTCGACCCGAACCTCCGAGCCGGGCCCGGTTCTCCGCAAGGGACACACTTCCGCGTGATGTCGCAGCAGCGTGGCTCCCAGCTTCTGCTGATCGTCCGAAATCTGATACCCCTTGGGTAACCAGTCCGGCGGGATGTCGGGGCTGCACGGGGTGCACGGCCTGCGTTCGTGCCGCTTGGCGAGGAAGGCGTGAACGGCACGCCCACGCTCGGCCGCAGGGCCACGTTCGACACTGTCGTCCACCGGTAGCCGGAGGTCACGCAGATAGGCACGGGCTGGGCAGATCTTGTAACCCCTGCCAAGCGTCGAGGACCAGCTACGCCGCGGACGAGTGCGATCCGCTACCCCGAGTAGCCCCGGAGCCCTCTGAAGCGCGGGGCACACCGACGCGAAGGCGCATGAGGCGCAGGCGGTACCTGGCTTGTACTCCCGGCCCGCGAGAAGCGCACGCACAGCGGGAGCTCCGTCGGCCCGGTACAGAGCCTTAGCCTCATCGCGGGTGCCGTTGAAGATCTCTTCGGCACGGCCATCGGACAACGCGAACTGAACGACTCGGACCCGCTCCACTCGGCGATCATTGTTGCCTTCGGCGGCGACAAGCGCGGCCACCGCCCGTTCCGTCTCGCTGCGCTTACGAAGGCGATTGGAGGGCAGACGTAGTTCGCGTATCCTGCCGTCGCGTGACTCAAGAAATCGACCCCAAGCAGTGATGTGGTACTGCACGGTGCCCTCACCACCCGGCTGGCTCTTGTAGACCCACGGGCCGCGGGCAGGCACCAGGTCCGTGTTCGCTGGAAAGGCATCTTGATATATACGAAGGGCATGCTGGGTCCATTGCCGCACGCCGTCATGCAACGGATGATGCCAGGAGCCGATGGGGATGCTTGAAAGCTTTGCGCCCGGTGACCGTTCCAGCCGATGGGCCGCAGCCATGAAGGGGCCGTGCGGAAAGGGATCCAGCGCCTCAGGCTTCCTGCCGGTCTCCCCTCGAGGCCTCAGACCGTGAGCGGTAAGCGCGTTCGCCGCCGGGCAGCGGTACTTTTCCGGGCCGAACATGCTGAGACGAATGACGATGATGGCGGAGTTGCCGACAAGCCCTTCGGGAGGCCAGTTTCCTGCCATAATTCCTTCACCTTTCTAGCCCCGGACATCGAGCTAAGCTGTCCGGAACTTCCTTTTCTGTGTGGAGTGATACGTTGCGTCAGGGAGATGTACTCAACGGCCGATACGAAATCCTCGGAAAACTCGACAAGGGCGGCGAGGCGGAAATTCTAATTGCGTGGGACCTGATTTCCCAGGTGAAAGTCGCGGTTAAGTGCCAATTCCCGCAGCGCTTCGACTCTTCGGCGACCTTCGAGTACAGAAGCCGAGGGATCAGGCGTGAGTACCGGCGTCTCCAGGCCCTCGCCGATATTCCGGGTATCACCAAGGTCCTCGACCAAGGCCATGTCGGAGGAGGCAACGGTGGCCAATTCCTCGTCATGGAGTACGTCGAGGGTCCCACGGTCAAATCCTGGATCAAAGATCATCAGCCGGTGCCGTCCGTCGCAGCCGCTTCGGTGCTCGCACAGCTCTGCGAGACCTTGAGCCATGTCCACGCCAAGGGCTACATCCACCGAGACCTCACTCCGGGAAACGTGATGGTGCAGCCCGATGGGCGGGTCCGGTTGCTCGATGTCGGCATCGCCGTGAGATCCGGGAAACTTAACTGCTTCCCTGGTGGTAGCCCCGGCTACGCCTCACCAGAGCAATACGACCGCGAGTCCAAGCTCACCCCGCAGGTCGATGTCTTCGCCCTTGGCGCCATGTGGTTCGAGATGACGATCTGTGAATTGCCGTACGGCGGCCGGGAGGGCCCGCCCGTCCCGGCCGAGCACCCGTTTCCAGCAGGCTTCCCGGGAGGGTTTGGAGAGGGCATGCGCGCACTCGGCCTGGCGATGGTCTCGCACGATCCGCGTGATCGGCCGGAAGGAGTAGGCGAGGTGTTACGCCGTCTGCAACCAATGCTGCCCGTATCAGGTGCACCAGCCAGCCCGAAAGCCACCAAGCCCGATCCAACGTCCTACTATCGAGCGGGAGAATCTGCGAAGTGAGCCGAGTGCGGGAGAGAAACCGGGTGGCTGTCACGGCAGGCCTCGCAACCGCTCAATCTCCATTTCGATATCGTTCTCCCCGAGGTCTCGAAGGATGTCGCGTACCTGAGTCATCGCGTCATCCGACTCCCGCATGTGGCCAACACTGCATAGGGCATCCGCGAGCCAGACCAGAACTCTGGCTTCCCTACTCGTATAGTTCAGCGATCGGTACAGCCCGAGGGCCTGCTTGAAGTCCGCGATGGCGGCATCGTGCTCTCTTAGCGCCAGGCGGGCCCTTCCCAGGCTGAACCGCACGTGGGCCTGGCCGTTGATGTCATCAGTGCTGTCGAGGAGGGTCAACGACTGAAGGCAGGTCCGAACGCTCTCCTCGTGTCGGCCGAGATCGTACTGTGCGCTCCCGATCCCGTTGAGCGCGGCGCCCTGATTGATGATCGCGCCGAGGTCGGTGAAGGCAGTGAGGGCGATGGAGAAGTTCTCCAGCGCCTCGGTTACTTCTCCACTCTCACGAAGGATGACGCCGAGGATATGCCGGCCCATCGCGGCTCCCGGAGTGTCTCCGCATTCCTCGCTGATCTGGACGGCACGACGCAATTCCCTCGCCGCGGGTGCATGATTGCCCAGGCTGCGCTGGGTACCCGCGAGCATGCGGTGCACCATGGCCACATCCGACGGGTCCGCGACACGCTCGGCCGCCTCAAGGCCAACTGTCAGGTATTCGAGGGCTTCAAGATAACGGCCCGAGCGCCACTGAAAGGTCACCAAGGTCATCGACAGCAGCCACGTGTCCCGGTGCAGCCCCCGCTTCACGGCCAGCTTGATGACTTCCGTAAGGGTCAAGTATTCGGCCTCGAACCAGGACATTGCCTGCCCCGCATTGTTCGGGCTCTCGACCTCCGCTCCCCCTTGCGCACCGATCGGAAGCTTGCGCCCCGGGTCCAGCTTCTGGTCGCATGCCCAGGCACTGTGGAGCAGGAAGGTGACGACCTGATCGACTGTCTCCGCCTGCTCGATGTCGGTCTGATGGTCGGCCAGTTCACTGGCGAAAACCCGAACCAGATCGTGCAGGGAGTAACGCTCGGCGGACGGCTCGCTCACCAGGCTCATCCGCAACAGCTCGTCGATCGCCCTCAAGGCGACATTGGGTGGTGCAAGCGCGAGAATCGCCGTCCAACTGATGGTCGGGCCCGGATGAAGACCCAACTGCCAGAAGAGACGCGAGGCCGGTTCGGAGAGCAGCTTGCATGAGCTTTCCAACGACAAGCGCACACTTAGCTCCATGGAGCCCAGGTCAAGCGAAGCCAATCTCGTGCTCTCCCGACGGAGCTCACGAATCACACCGGCGATCGCCTGAGCGGGGCGACGGGCGATGCGCCCAGCCATGATGATCAGCGCCAGCGGTAGGCCACCACAGTGCTTCACCAGATCGTCGAAAAATGGAACAACCACACGTTGGCGATCCTCCTCCAGTCGGGTTCGAAGCATGGCCGTGGCGTCCTGCTGGTTCAACGGAGCGAGTTCGATGCGTTCGGCTCCGTGCTTGATGAGCAGCCCATCCATCGTGTGGCGACTCGTGATAATCGCCGCGCTGCCCCCTGGCCCCGGGAGGAGTTGGCGGACATGATCCTCGTCGCGGGCGTTGTCCAGCACCAGCAGGACCGCTCGGCGCTCAAGCCCAGTCCGGAAGGCTGAAACCATGCCGTCGAGAGTCGACGTCTTGGGTCGAATTCCGAGGTCGTTCAGCAGTCTCGCGAGAACGTGACCGGGTGGTTCGGGACCTCGGGCAGAGAAGCCGCCAAGGTCGACAGAAAGAACACCGTCTGGGAAGCTCGTCTCACACAGATCCGCAGTGTGGGTAGCGAGAGCGGTCTTCCCTATTCCCGGCATTCCCGTGATGACGGCCAGCCGCCGGGAAGCCGACTGTCCGAGAAGTATCTGCATGAGCCGCTCGCATTCGGGCTCACGCCCGACCAACTCGGCTGGGTTAGCGGGCAGTCGGCGGAACGTCGGGTTTGTTACGGTGCCCAGTCCGTCCTGGTGTTCCGTCTCGTCGGCCAGCAACAAAGGTGCCGCACTCCGGCCAGTTGTGTGCTCCCACGATGTGAGCACTTGTTCAACCTCATGATGCCGGCCCAGCGCTCGCAAGGCGCGCACCTTGTGGCGGATCAGCCTCTCACTGTCCGGCCACGATTTCAGCGCGGCGTTGATCCGCGCGAGGGCCTCGGCGTTCTCCGCACACTCCATTTCGGCCCGGACGCAAGCAACGACCGCGTCGTGCACCTCCGTCATGAGTGCGGCCCGCAACTCCTCGAACCCCTTCCCGGGCAGATCTTGCAGGGGCGTTCCGCGCCACTCACGGAGAGCCAGTCGAAGCGCTGCGAGCCGGTCGGTGATTTTCTCAGCGGCCTTGGCGGCGACCACAGCTTCCCGGAATCGATCAAGGTCGACGTGCTGTGGATCGATCTGGATTTGGCAGTACCCTCGCCCACCCCCCTGCACTATCTCCGGTACAACCTGCTTCAGCTGGTGAACACACTGACGAATTCGATTGCTGTTCGGTTCGTCGCCAGGCCACAGGTTACGAGCGACAAAAAAATGGGACGCACGGTACCCCGGAGATAGCAACAGGACGGCAAGGAGCTCAACTACCTTCATGGACCTAATCTCGACAGCACGGCCTGAATGCAGAACAGCGACCGGCCCAAGCAGGCGGAATTCCATACGCATCAGCATCCATTCCAATGACAACGCCTTGATTGACCCATCGGCCAACGCAGGAAAGTGTGCCACAAGAGGCCGAGACCCCATTAACGTTCGACTAACGCTGCCTTCTTGGCACTTCCGACCACGATCTGCCAGGCTTCCCCTGTCCGACCAAGCCATTCCGCAGACCTGCGGGATTATTTAGGAAAGTACACATGAAGGCGGCACAGAATGCCGCCAAAGCACAAAATTCGGACATAAACTATCAAAATACGCAAGTAGGGAGAAAGGCGTGAATTACATGCAAGATAGATATGTTCCGCAGGGGACTCGGCGGGCCATGCCAAGCCGACCCGTCAAGCTGACGGTTCCTCCTCGTCGCCGCAAGCGCACCCGCCCGGCACCCGGAATCAAAAAGCGGCCGGTACGAAACCTCATCACGCGTCAGCGCGCTCAGCTGACCTAACTCGAATGATCCAGGCTAGGGTAGCCGAAGTTTCCTTCGGCTACCCTAGCCTGGCAAAAATATTTCGGTCGACAGGCGCCGCCCTGAGACCGAATCTAGGTAGATCTCTTTCCGAAATTCTCCCCGGCGCACTGAACCCACTTATCTAGGCGACAGACCACTGACCTATCTCGGGAGGCCTGAACGTACGAAACAACATGTAGCGACAGCCAGCACTAACATGGAACAGCCGCCAAAGTCCCCCTCAGGGGCCTTTGGCGGCTTTCTGCTTTCTTTGGTTTCTCCCGGTTGACGGCCGTTGCTTCCCATCCCGGTGCTGACTGTTGTGCTGACCCGTGAGAACCTCACCTGGCCGGGCCTTCCCCGAAGGGGCTTGACTACCCTCCGCATCTGACGGAACATCCGAACCAATCCGAGAAACGCTAGCAACTTTTGCTAGGGAGAAGAACATGCGGCTACGGTTCGTCGGTAGTACGTCCAACCAGGGTGGATGCCCCACGATCTACGAGACGGATCGTGGGACCCTGGTCATCCAGGGCATGCAGGTGACCGACCCCGCGACGCTGGCAGAGGCCAGGGACATCCTCACCGGGGAGGCGTTCGTGGAGGTTCCCAAGGAGTTGTTCGAGTTCCCAGGGTGATCGGCATGGGTCTTGTGTCCGGCGACGAGTTCGTGAGGTTGTTCTCCTCCTTCGACGTGTCCGCGTTCCGCCTGGAGACGCGAGAGCGCTACCACCTGGCCAAAGACGAGGAGGAGCCGCTGCGGCGGTTTCTCGCCGGTGAACCCGACGACATGGCGTGGATGGGCGAGTGGTTCGATCTCATGCGCAGCCATGCCGCACACGGACGAACGTTCCGACGCGTCCGCGTCGTGTCACGTCCGTTCTCCGACTACACCCGGTTCAGCATGGCGGTAGCCCGCCACAGCATCCCCGCCGGTGATCGGATTCATTACCTCGATCGAAGTGAGGTCGATCGGCTGGGTCTTCCCCGGTCGGATTGGTGGCTGTTCGACGATGAACGTCTGGCACTGCTCCACCTGGACGCCGGCGACGTTCTTCTGGGCGCGGAGATCATCACAGATCCGACCGTGGTCGAACAGCATCGCGCGTGGCGTGATCTCGCGTGGGAGAACGCGATAGCCCTCGAGGAGTTCGTGACCTCCGGTGCGTGACATCAACCGCGCCCGTCAGCAGATGGGAGCACGGCTCAAAGAACTGCGACTGGACGCCAGGCTGACCGGGCGGCAACTGGCCGCCCGGTACGGCTGGCAGGCATCCAAGGTCAGCAAGCTGGAGAACGGCCGTCAGACACCGTCGGAGGCGGACATCCAAGCATGGTGTGACGCCGTGGAGCGACCGGACGAAGCACCGAACCTGATCTCCACCCTACGAGCCATGGAAACCCTCTACGCCGAGTGGCGGCGACAGCTCAAACTCGGGACCAAGGCCCGCCAGCAGAGCTGGGCGGAGATGGAGGCAGAAACCTCCGACTTCCGCGTCTTCGAGTCGGTTCTCATCCCCGGCCTGCTCCAGACCGGCGAGTACGCCCGGTTACGCCTGTCGCAAGTGATCGCCTTCCACGAGATTCCCAACGACCTCGAAGAGGGGGTCGCCACCCGGATGCGCCGTCAGGAAGTGCTGTACAACCCTGCCAAGACGTTCCATTTTGTGATCTTGGAGAGTGCTCTCCACCTCGGCATGGCACCCCCTGACGTGATGCTCGGGCAGCTTGACCGCTTGATGGCCATCACGATGATGCCCCGCCTTCGACTGGGCATCGTGCCCATGCGCGCCCCGTTGCCCTTCGCCCCGCAGCACGGGTTCTGGATCTTCGGTGATCGTGCGGTCCATGTGGAAACCGTCGCGGCGGAGCTGACACTGACCCTCTCGGACGAGATCGAGCAGTACGCACGACTGTTCGACTGGTTCACCAGGGTGGCCTGCTACGGACCCCACGCCCGGCGGATCATCACTCAGACGATGGAAGCTTTGTCGGCGTAGGTTCTTGGAATTTCCACCCCGTGCTTACCGGCCAATAGCTTGGGGCAATTGCGAGCAACTTCCTTGAATCATCGCTGATTGATTCCTACCGTCGTAGACATGGCGACCGGACAGACAGCAACAGAGGCCCGCGCCGGGGGGCAAGGCGACAATCAGGCAGCGAGCTGTGCTGGGCAAGAGCCACCCGAGGGGCTGAGTGACCTCGCGCGGTTGGTCAGTGCGCGAGGTGTCCAGACGTCGATCATTCACTATGTGGGGCTCCGCCTGCGCAGCCACCGTCCGCTTCCGTTTCCGCGAGAGGACCGCTTCGAGTTGATCGCGCACAGCCGCGATGGCTGGGAGGTGGCGAGCGTCACCGTGGGGGAACGTTCCGGCTGCTTCGTGGTCTCGCTGCCCTCGGTGGGCCACACCCGTTGACTGAGCCCTACCGGGGGCACACCCCTGGCCGCAGGTGAACACTCACGTCACCGTCCCTCTTCGTCGTGGAGGGCGAGGAGAGGGGCGGCCAGGGGCTCAACGCCAACGGCGAAGGCCCGGCTGTGCACATGCCGGACCGAGGCCGTGGTACGTCACCGAATTCACGTACGCCGGTCGGGAGATGACGTACCCGCGCACCACGCACGCCCCCCGGCGGGGAGCCGAGGGTGCGTCGCCAGGAATAACAGGAATAATCGGCATCCCATCGCGACTTGGCCCTGGACATGACCGCCACACCATTCATCCCGCGCACCCTGCTCGCGGAGAGCAGGCTCGGTGTCCTCGCGACGATCAAGTCGGACGGCCGCCCCCAGCTCTCCCCCGTCATGCCCTTCTACGACCGGGAGGCCGATGTCATCTACGTCTCGATGACCGAGGGACGCGCCAAGACGGCGAACCTGCGTCGGGACCCACGAGCCACGCTGGAGGTGACCAGCCCCGACGGCCTGGCGTGGGCCACCGCCGACGGCACGGCGACACTCACCGGGCCGGGGACCGACCCCCACGGCCCCGAGGTCGAGGCACTGGTGGACTACTACCGCGCCGCCGCCGGGGAGCACCCGGACTGGGACGAGTACCGGTCGGTGATGGTGTCCGACCGCAGGGTGCTCATGGTGATGACGGTCGACCACGTGTACGGCGAGAAGATCGGCTGACAGCGCTCGGAAGAGGCGTCGAACATCGGAGTCCGCGCCGGTGACAGTGAGCATGAGCAGGTCGTGCGGCCGGCGCGGACACGATCACGGTGGTGCGCGCCGCCGGGCCGGACCCGCCCGGCGCGCGCACCGGCGAAGCGGGAACGGCCCCGCGATCATCCGCTCTTGTAACGTGGTGCCGAGATCAGGTCACCACGCTGGGAGCACGCCGCATGCGCTGGCAGGTTCACTCCGAAGAACCTCTCTACACCGACCGGTGGCTCGACGTCCGGGTGGCGGATGTGGAGCTTCCCGACGGCAGGCACCTGGACCACCGGCTGATCCGTACCGCGCCGGGCGCCGGGGCCGTCGTCACCGACGATCGGCGCCGGGTGCTGCTGATCTGGCGGCACCGCTTCATCACCGACTCGTGGGGGTGGGAGATCCCCATCGGCGGGATCGACGACGGGGAGGAGCCGCCGACGGCCGCCGCGCGCGAGGTCGAGGAGGAGACCGGGTGGCGGCCCGGACCGCTGCGCCCGATGCTGCGCGTCCAGCCGACCAACGGGATCTCCGACTCGGTCCACCACATCTTCCACGCCGACGGCGCCACCCACATCGGCCCACCGGCCGAGGCGTGGGAGGCCGAGCGCGTCGAGTGGGTGCCCCTCGCCGACGTCCGCGACATGGTCGGCAGGGGCGACGTCACGTGCGGCACCAGCATGGCCGCGCTGCTCTACGTCCTCACCGGAGAGTAGGACTCACGGGACCGCAAGACGTAGAGGATCGCAGAACTCAGGGGATCGCAGGACCCGCCGGGTCATGGGGCCCGCCGGGTCATGGGGCCCGCCGGGTCATGAAACTCACGGGATCGGGGACCCGGCGGGTCGTAGGACGCGAAGCGATCCGCCGGGTCACCCTCCCCCTCGCAGGACACGAAGCGACACGGTCGCCATGGACTTCGGCCGCATCACCATCGGCACCCTCCCATCGCAGGACGAGAGGCGACCCGTCCGGACCGGGTCAGCCGCCCACTCCTCTGTATTCGACCGGCGCGCCGTCGCCCGTGGTCGGCAGGTCGCCTCGCCGCACCGGGGGGTGCCGTGGCGGGGGCGTTCGGGAGCCCTTCCAGGTCACCTGCCGCACACCGGCCATGGCGGCCTTCAGCACGGCCCGGTCGACGAGCCCCACGGGGCAGTTCAGCCAGATGAGATGACCGGCACGGAGCACCGCGTACTCGTGCCGGCCTCCCGCCGAGCGGTACGAGCCCACCTCGTCATGCTCGCACCTCACGGGTGCCGTCCACGGTTCGGCGCCCATGAGCCTCGTGCTCGCGAGCAGGGCGCCGTCGGACGTGCTGTGATGGGCTCTCAGCTCTACGCGCCCGTCCTGCGACCAGTAGGTGGCCCCGAACCCGTCGTCCCCGACCACACCGGCCGACAGGTCGGCCAGCTCGAATCCCGGCAGGTCCACCAGGTAGATGAGATCCGGATCCACCCCCTGCGCCAGCGACCGATCCAGCGCGTCCTGGCTGAGCGACGCCCTGGGGGCGTGGCCGGACGCGAGGAGGACGACGGCCGCGAGAAGAACGAGACGGTGTTCCAGCTCGATCGTCCTCTTCCACGGTGCCCTCGGACGCCGACCCGCGTCCTGTCCGTGTCGTCCGTCGAGATCCCCCGGCAGGGGTACAGGCGTTCTCGCGTCCCCGCCCCTCGCCTCGCGTCCCCATCCGGCCTTGTCGCCCCATCGAGCCTTGTCGTCCATCCCGTACCTTCCCTCGCCTGCCACCACGGCTCCGCGCCCCGGACCGGGCCGCCCCGCGCCCACCTGGGACGATCTCCGGGCAATCATTACGATCATGTTTTCGGCACGCGATACTCGATGGTAGGGAGGCACCATGTAAGGACGCATGACCCGAAACATGGTTAATCGCTATGCTCTTGAAACACGGCAAAGGGGGCGAGCCTGTGCAGCGCGTGGTGGTCGATCCTGAGGTGCCCAGGGATGTCGCCGACCTCTTCCGCCGGAACGGTCCCCTGCTCTACCGCCTCCGCACCCGGCGTCCGCCCAGGGACGCGAACGAACCCCGGGTCCCGGGAATACTCATGGGAATCTTCGGCGGGACGGCGGCTCTCGCGGCGGGTGGTCTCGTCGTCGCCGGTGCTCCGCTCCCGGCCTCCGCCGCCCTGCTCACCTTGATGATCAGCATGTACCTCTTCATCCTGGGGGTGATCTACCTCGCCAGGAAGCCCTCTCCCGCCGACTCCGTCGAGCGGCTCCTGTACGCGCACTCGCGGCACTGGCAGGGGCGTTTCCTGATCCTGGAGGACTTCGACTACGACGCCAGGCATTTGCTCGGCCGGGTCCAGCGGGCGATCGACCACATCCTGCGTTCCCGGGTCAACGCGATGGGCATGCTCGACAGCGTACGCAACTCGGTGATGCTCCCCGCCGAGGAGTGGGAGATCGCCCGGCTGCTGACCAAGCTCTCCGCGCTGCGGGCCAAGCACCGCAACCTCGCCAGGGGTGGCAGGAGCCCCGAGGTCGTCGCGGCGATGGCGCCGCTGGAGCGGGCGCTGGCCGCGAGCGAGGCCGCCGTGCTCGCGCGGGTCGAGGCCCTGGAACGCTACGCGGGCCACGTGGCCGACGCCGAGCGGGCGCTGCGCTCCCAGGGACAGATCGAGGTCCTGCGGGCGCACCTGCCCGAGTACGAGCAGCTCGTCGCCGAGACGGGCGCGGCCAGATTCTCCGGACCGGAGATCGGCCATCTCAGCGAGGACGCCGACCTGCTCCGGAGGGCGCTCCGCGAGAGCGTACGCTCGGCGCACGAGGCGTTCCGCCATCTCGACGGCTGACGTGAATGTGATCGAACGGAACGGAGGGGCGAGCCTGTGCGGCGAGTGGTGGTCGATCCTGAGGTTCCCCCCCGGACCGCCGACCTGTTCCGCCGGCACGCGTCGATGTTGTCGCGCATCCGCGCCGGGTGGAGCCCCGAGCCTCCGCCGCCCAACTCGCGCCTGCCCGGACGCTTCCTGAACGTCGGCGGAGGGGTCGCGGCGCTCTTCCTGGTCTGCCTGATGTTCCTCGCCGACGTCGGGCAGCTGCTGTTCTTCATGATCTCGTTGCTCGTCTTCGTGGTCTTCGTCGGTCTGCTGGCCTCCCGCGAGCCGGCGGAGCCGGAGACGATCGAGCACGAGCTCTACCGCGAGGCCCGCTGGTACGAGGGCCGCTACCTGCTGCCCGCCGAGGACTTCGACTACAACGCCGGACAGCTGCTCGACCGGACCCAGCAGGCGATCGACTACATCCTGCGCTCGCGGGTCAACGCGATGGGCATGCTCGACAGCGTACGCAACTCGGTGATGCTCCCCACGCAGGAATGGGAGATCGCCCGGCTGCTGACCAAACTCTCCACACTGCGGAACGAGCATCAAGAGTTCGTGTACGGGGGCAGCACGCCGGAGGTGGCCGCGGCGATGGCGCCGCTGGAGCGGGCGCTGGCCGCGAGCGAGGCCGCCGTGCTCGCGCGGGTCGAGGCCCTGGAACGCTACGCGGGCCACGTGGCCGACGCCGAGCGGGCGCTGCGCGCCCACGACCAGATCGAGGCCCTGCGGGCGCGGCTGCCCCGCTACGAGGAGCTGCTTGCGGAATCCGGTGCCGACGTCTTCGCCGTACCGGAGATAGGGAGGCTGGCCGAGGACGCCGGTCACCTGGAGCAGGCGCTGCGCGACAGTGTCCACTCGGCGCACGAGGCGTTCCGCCACCTCGACGCTTCCCCCGCTCCCCCGTCCTCCGCGAACCGGTCTCCGGACCGGGGGGACGGACCCCCTGTCACGGGCCACAACGAGCCTCCTCCCCCAGACCGTCCGGACCATGACGGGCCTCCCGCCCCGGATCATGACGGATCCCCCGTCCGGGATCACGACGGGCCTCCCGCCAGGGAGCAGGACGAACCTCCTGCGCCGGGCCATGGGGACGGGCCTCCCGTCTCCTCCTCTCGCGGACGCGATTCCTCCCCCGAAGACCCGACTTCGCGGAACCCTGGATACCCCGGAGACCCTGGGGACCCGGCGGAAGGACCCCCGGCCCGCTGAGGGACTCCCGCCAGGCCGGGACACTCCGGCAGGGCCCCCTCCGTCCCGGTCCCGACCGCGCTTCGGGCGGATCTCGCCCTTGTCATGGGTCGTGAAGAAGGCGAGGATAGCTCGCGTTCTTTGGAGGTAGCATGCGGATCCGCCTGGACGTGGCCCTCGGCGTGGTCGTGCTCGTCGACGTGCTCCGGGTCTTCCTGCCGTCGCTGATCACGCTCTTCGGCCGGGCGGGAAGCACTCCCGCGGAGCTGATGGGCCTGTACGCCGTCTCCTGGTTCGTCCTGGCCTTCCTGGCCGTCCCGCTGGCCAGGTCCGTCCGGCCACCGCTGATCGCCCTCGGCGCCGCCGGCCTGCTGCTCCTGGCCCGGCTCGTGCTCCAGCTGACCGACGGCGGGGATCCGCAGCTGTACGTGGCCGGCCTGGGCCTGCTGGCCGGGCTGGTCTGGCTGGTGGCGACCGCGATGGGCAGCCGGGACGCCCGGCCCGTGATGGGCGGGGCGATCGCCGGTCTGGCCGCCTCCACGGTGGTCCACGCGGCGCTCGACGGCATCGACCTGATGTGGCGGCCTGGAGCGGTCCCGTGGATGCTGCTGCTGGTGGAGCTCCTGCTCTTCTGCGCGTTCACGGTCCGGGCCGAACCCCCGGACGAGGAGTACTCCGGGGCTCCCCGCGCCTGGCTGGCGATCGGTCCCGCCCTGCTGCTCTGGGGTCTCTACACCGGCAACACCGCGCACGCCCAGGCGGCGACCGACTCCGCGCAGCAGGCCGCCGCCGTGGTCGTGGCCGCGTTCGCGGTGGTGTCGGCGGCGCCCGCCGCGCTGCCGGTGCTGCGCCGCCCGCTCGCGCCCGCGGTCGCCCTGGTGGCCTCGGCGGTGGCGTTCACGCTGGGCGGGGCCACCGTGGACGGCGTCCACGGCGTGGCGCCCGGCTGGACGATCGTCGCGCAGATCGTCGGCCAGGTCGCGCTGGGAGCCTGCCTGGCGCACGCCGCGACGACCTTCGGCCAGGACCGCCCGGCCCGGCGGGGCCTGGCGGCGGCCGGGGGAATGCTGCTGTTCGTCGTGTTCGTCTTCGGCTACTACGCCGCCTACGACCTCTACCTGTCCAACGGCTGGGTACCGGTCTGCGCGGCGCTCGTCGTCGCGTTCCTGGGCGTGGCGGGCAGCTCGGGCCTGCCGCGCCGCTCCTACGACCGGCGGTTCGCCGTGACCGCCGCGACCTCGGTCGCGCTGGTGGCGGCCGTTCCGCTGTGGCAGGGCACCCCGCCCCGCTGGGAGGGACCGGGCGACGGGCTGCGGATCGCGGCGTACAACATCAGGATGGGGTACGGCGAGTCCGGCAGGCTCTCCCTGGAGCGGCAGGCCGACGCGCTCAGGGAGCTGAGGCCGCACGTGGTGGTGCTGAGCGAGGCCGACAGGGGCTGGCTGCTCAACGGCGGCCACGACGGGGTACGGCTGATCGCCGAGCGGCTGGACATGCACTACATCTGGGCCCCGGCGGCCGACGAGGTGTGGGGCGACGCCCTGCTCACCACACTGCCGATCACCTCGATAAGAAATCACGTGCTGGTCCGGGGCGGCCCGACCGGCGCGCAGGCGCTGGAGGTCGGGCTGCGCTGGCAGGGCCGGGACGTCACCGTGATCGGCACCCACCTGCAGCCGCCGCCCGGCTGGCGCGAGCTCGACCAGGTCGAGCAGCTCGGGGAGATCGTCAGGAACGCCACGGGGAGCGGCGCCCCGGTGGTCGTGGCCGGTGACCTCAACCTCCAGCCCGGTGACCCGGCCTGGCGGGTGCTGACCGATGCGGGCCTGACCGACCCCTTCGCCCCGGTCAGGCCGTTCAACACCATCCCGTCCCGGAGCGGCCCGGCCGAGCAGATCGACCACGTGCTCGTCACCCCGGGTTTCACCGGAAAGGACCAGGCCAACCCCGATGTCCCGTACTCCGACCACCGTCCTGTCGCGGTCACCCTGGTCGCCGGGTCTTGATCGGATTCCGCTGGGTAATGTCAGGTGCATGACAGGAGAACCTGTACTGGTCTTCGACGGCGACTGCGGTTTCTGTACGACGAGCGTCCGGTTCGCCGAGCGTCGCGTCGGGGTGCGCGCCCGGGTCGTCCCCTGGCAGTTCGCGGATCTCCAGGCCCTGGGTGTCACCCGCGAGCGGGCCGAGCGCGAGGTGCTCTGGATCGAGGACGGCCGGGTGTACGGCGGGGCCCAGGCGGTGGCCAGGCTGCTGATCGCCGCCGGTCTCCCGTGGAGCCCCCTGGGGTTCGTGCTACGGGTCCCGCCGTTCCGGTGGGTGGCCCAGGGGGTCTACCGGATCGTCGCCGCCAACCGTCACCGCCTGCCGGGCGGCACCCCCGCCTGCGCCCTGCCCTCGGAGCCCACGGTGGTCTCCGGCCCCGCGACTCCGGAACGCCGGTGAAGGGCGTCCTGCTCGCCGGGATGAAGCCGCTCGACGGCGGCGGCGACCCGGTGTGGGAGGCGATCAGGCTCGTGCCCGGGGTGCGGACCGCGCTGCTCCCCTGCGCGTTCGGCGGGGCGCTGGAGCACCTGCGCGCGGCGGTGGCGGAGCACGACCCGGCGGTGGTCGTGTGCGTCGGGCAGGCCGGGGGACGGCCGGACGTGACGGTGGAGCGGGTGGCCGTCAACCTCGACGACGCCCGCATCCCCGATAGCGCGGGGTGCCGGCCGATCGACGAGCCGGTGGTGCGCGGCGGTCCCGCCGCCTACTTCTCCACGCTGCCGGTGAAGGCGTGTGTGGCGGCGGCGCGGGCCGTCGGGGTCCCGGCGAGCGTCTCGCAGAGCGCCGGTACGTTCCTGTGCAACCACCTCTTCTACGGCCTCATGCACATGATCGCCACCGAGAGACCGGCGATCCGCGGGGGGTTCGTGCACGTGCCGTTCAGCCCCGAACAGGTCCTGGGCGAGGCGAGGCCCTCCATGCCCGTCACCGTGGTCGCCCAGGCGCTCACCGCGATCGTGACCACCGCGGTCTCCGTCTCGCTGGGCGGCGACCTCCGCCTGATCGGCGGCTCCCTCCACTGAGGGTCACCGAGGATCATTGAGGGTCACCGAGAGCCGCCGAGGTCCACCGACGGGGCCCCGGTACGGGCCTTCCTCAGAGCGGCACGCCGTACACCACGCGACGGCCCGCGAACTCGCTCACGCTCCACAGCGTCCTCTTGTCCCGGACGCAGGTCAGGTCCTCCGGGCCCACCGGGTAGGGCCGTCTGCGCACCGTGTCGCCGACCACGATCAGGGTGCCGTTCCCGGTGGAGCCCACGGTCTGGCTGAGATACCAGACGCCCTCGTAGGAGAGCGCGCCCTGGATCTTGCCCGCCGGCAGCTCGTAGGCGTCCACGGCCTTGACGACGCCCCCGGCGGGAGCGTTCAGGATTCCCCCCTCGGTCAGCGGCCAGCGGGCCACCCGTCCGACCGTCCCCGCCGTGTCGACGTACTCGCCGGAGATCAGCGTGTCGGGGGCGGTGCTGCGGTCGACGGCGGCGAAGGAGAAGCGGACGGTGCCGCTGGTGGTGGTCCAGGCGTCGGTCTGCGGCATCACGTACCGGTAGCCGAACGCGTCGTACTCGCCGCCCTTCCTGCCGATGGTCTCCGTGCCGTCCCCGTTGACCTCGAAGATCTGCCGGGTGTCGAAGACCCGCAGGCCCCGCGTGGTGTCGGCGACGTACAGCAGGTCGCCGTACCAGGCGACACCACCGGCGTGGATGTTGATCGGCGTGATGTTCCCGTCGGCGGCGGCCCGTACGAGCAGGACGTGCCGGTAGCGGAGCGTCGCGGTGTTCAGGAAGCTCAGCCGCACGCCCCGCTCGGCCCCCGACGCCGGTGTGTGGTACCAGCTCACCACGAAGGTGCTCCCGCCGATCCCGGCGTCGGAGGCGCAGGTCAGGCCCTGGGGGTACCACTCCTTGGTGGCGTTGTCCCCGGCGTCGAAGCAGTACCAGTCGACCGGTCTCGGCCTCATGGTGGCGAACGCCCCGGCACCGGCCGACCCCTTCCTGGCCGTGACGCGGTTGGCCTTGGCCAGGACGGTGTCGAGGGATACCCGCTTGAGCTCCTTCTCCAGGATCTTGATTCCGGCCGCGAGGCCGCCACCGTCCCGCTTCAGCCCGAACGGCTCCGCCGGCGCGGCCTTCATCTGACTCATGAGGGGTCTCTCCCTGTCCGGTTCCACCAGGATTGGCGGATCAAGATACGGAGTTCATGAGTATGCCGGTACTCAAATCCCTTTTGTAGTTAGAAAGACCAGGTGTGGACGGGCTCCCCGGCCAGCGACAGCTCCCGGTACCGGCTCACCACGCGCGCCGCCGCGGCCTGGTCGCCGCCCTCCCTGGCCAGCGCCTCCCGCTGCCAGATCGCGCCGGTACGGCGGCGGACGACGCGTTCCCGCACGATGTCCAGCGCCCACCGGGTCTCGTCCGGGTCCACGCCCATCCTGTCGAGCCCGGCCGCGGCGACCGGCAGCAGGTCCAGGGCGAGCCGCTCGGCCGGGATCTCCTCGTCCAGGCCCGGCCAGCTCATCGGCGCGTCCAGGCCGTGGATCGCGGCCCGGTAGAAGTTGCGGTAGGCCCCGGCGAAGGGGAAGTCCTCCACCGACTGGACGGCGAGGGCGGCGGTCAGCCCGAGCAGGAACGCGCTGTTGGCCGCCATGTCGGGCGCGCTCGGCCCGGCGGGCAGGGCGCGCATCTCCACCCGCAGGTGGCCGCCGTCACCGGGGTCGTAGACCGGCCGGTTCCACTGCCACACGGTGCCCTGGTGGAGCCGGAGTTCGGCCAGCTCGGGAACGCCTTCTCCGGCCCCCTCCTTCGGCGCCGAGGTCATCGGCAGCACCGGCTCGTAGTCGCGGACGCAGGTCTCGAACATCTCCCCGATGCCCCGCACCCAGCCGGAACCGAACCCCACCCGCCGGTCCCTGCGGTCGAGCCGCTCCACGTCCCGGTCGTCGGCGGCCTCCTCGAACAGCGCGATCCTCGTCTCCTCCCACAGCCGCCTGCCCAGGAAGCCGGGTGAGTTCCCGCTGACCGCCAGGGCCGGGCCGATGGCCAGCTGGGCGGCGTTGTAGACCCGGGCGAAGTCGGCGGGGGCCGTGCGGAGATGGACCTGCCAGGAGGTGTTGGCGCTCTCCAGGATCACCCCCTCGACCTCCAGTTCCAGCAGCTCGACGCCCTCGACGCGCACCCGGAACGGCTCCGTGCGCAGCCGCCGCATGCCCCTGGCCAGCGCCCGGTAGCGGCCCTCGCCGCTCAGCGCCCCGTGGGTGAAGTCGAACTCGCTCAGCGACGGCAGGATCCCGATCGCCACGGCCTGCCCGCCCTGCGTGGCGGCCGCCTTGTCCACCACGGCCATGATCTCCCGCATCTCCCGCACCAGGGCGGTGAATGGCCGCCCGGCGATCGGCAGCGGGGTCAGGTTGGCCTCCAGGTTGAACCTGCCCAGCTCCAGCGTGAGCCGGTCGTCGTTCGCGGCGGCCTGTACCTCGTGGTTGCGGGGAAGCGGCCGCCCGTCGGGCGTTATGAGGAACATCTCCAGCTCGGCTCCGATGGTCGCGGGACCGGCGCCGAAACCCGGCCTGGCGAGCACCTCGTGGAGGGTGTCGAGCTGCTCCGCCAGTTTCGCCCTGAAACGGAGGAACTCCGCCTCGGTATAGCGGTCCTTGTCGACTTTCTGCCCCATCGCACCGTCCGATCAGTTGACCCTTGTGCCCCTCCCTCTCTCCCAGAGTGCGCCTTCTAATCAGGGCGCACCGCCATCGGGGGCGCGTACTGCGTATCGGGGGGTCCCGCGGCTCTCCTGGCGCCGCGGGGAGCACCCGGCCGGGCCGGTCTCCGGACGGCCTGCCGAACCGGCTGACCATCCGGAGTCGCTACCCTGCTGGACAGGCTCACCGACCGAATAGGCTCAATAGCCTCAATCGGCTCACCGGCCAGACGGACTTACCTGCGAAGAGAGCCGGAGGCCGGGGCAGAGGGGTGTGGGCGGATGCGAGCGGTGGTCTTCGACGCCTTCGGGGCCGATCCGGAGGTCCAGGAGGTGCCCGCCCCCGAGCCTCCGCCCGGCGGAGCGGTGATCCGCGTGGAGGCCACCGGGCTGTGCCGGAGCGACTGGCACGGCTGGCAGGGCCACGACCCCGACATCCGGGTCCTCCCCCACGTGCCGGGGCACGAGCTCGCCGGGGTCGTCGAGGCGGTGGGTTCGGGCGTCGCCTCGTGGCGGCCCGGCGACCGCGTCACCGTCCCGTTCGTCTGCGCCTGCGGCTCCTGCGCGGCCTGCCTGTCCGGCGATCAGCAGGTCTGCGAGCGCCAGACCCAGCCGGGGTTCACCCGCTGGGGCTCCTTCGCCGAGTACGTGGCCGTCGACCACGCGGACGTGAACCTGGTACGACTCCCCGGGGAGATGTCCTTCACCACCGCCGCGAGCCTGGGCTGCCGCTTCGCCACCTCGTACCGCGCGGTGACCGCCGTGGGCCGGGTGCGGCCGGACGAGTGGGTGGCCGTGCACGGCTGCGGCGGCGTGGGCCTGTCCGCCGTCATGATCGCCGCCGCGGCCGGGGCCCGGGTGGTCGCCGTGGACGTCTCCGAGGGCGCCCTGGAGCTGGCCCGGCGGTCCGGCGCCGTCGCCTGCGTCGGCGTCGGCGTCGGCGTCGGCGTCGGCGTCGGCGTCGGCGTCGGCGTCGGCGTCGGCGTCGGAGCGTCCGAGGCCGATGTCGCCGCGCGCGTCAGGGAGCTGACCTCGGGCGGCGCCCACGTCTCCATCGACGCGCTCGGCGATCCCGGGACGTGCGTGGCGTCGATCGAGAGCCTGCGCCGCCGGGGACGCCACGTCCAGATCGGCCTGCTGCCCGGCCTCACCCCGGTCCCGATGGGGCGGGCGATCGGCTACGAGCTCGAACTCCTCGGCAGCCACGGCATGGCCGCCCACGCCTACCCGGCGATGCTGAAGGCCGTCTCCGACGGCACCCTGAGCCCGGACGCCCTGGTCACCCGTTCCATCGGACTGGAGGAGGCGGGTGCCGCGCTCGCCTCGATCGGCTCCGTCCCGGGGGTCACGATGATCCTGCCGTCCCTGCGCTGAAGGGGTCCGTGGCCGCGTTTCTGTCGGCCCGGGTTGCTATAGATGACGTCTGTCACCCCCCGACGATCAAAGGATGCACCGATGGCGTTGGTCACCTTCCGCGACGAGACCGCGACCGGCAGGGCGTTGGAGGAGTTCACCCTGCCCGACCTGCCCGAGCGGATCTCCGCCAGGGAGCTGGTACGGCTGCGCGTGCGCGAGGAGGTGGCCCGCCACAACGCCGCCCCCTCCCACCATTTCCGCGGCCTGGTCCGGCCGGGCGACGCCGAGATCGAGCTGAACGGATACCGGATGCGCACGGCCCGCAGGCTCGACTGGGAGAGGCAGGCCGACGCCGCCGAGGTGGCCTTCGCCCGCAACGGCTTCCTGCTGCTGGTCGGCGACCGGCAGATCGAGGACCTGGATCAGGAGATCGATCTGACCGTCGACCCGGTCGTGTCCTTCGTCAAGCTCGTGCCCCTGGTCGGCGGCTGACAGGGCATGGCCTCAGGCCAGGCGGTGGACCTGGAGGTTCGCGCCCCACCTGTCGACGGCCTCGTCGTCGGCGAAGGCCAGGGCCCTGAGCATGTTCCCCCCGTCGCCGATCTCGACGGTGCGGCGCAGGCGACGGCTCAGCCGCTCCGGCAGCCTGGTGGTGCTCGCCTCGACGGTGTCGCCGTAGAACGGGGTGAAGGCCACCCCGGCGAATCCGGTACGGCGCAGCAGGGCGGGCATGGTCTCGGCCGAATAGAACATCAGCTGGTTCCGGGTGAAGCCGTTCCAGCCGCTGCCGTACGCCTTGAGCCGCAGGGAGGCGGCGTTCACGGTGAGGACGAGCAGCACCCCGCCGGGGGCGAGCAGGGCGCGGAGGCGCCCGAGGTCGTCGATCGGGCGGGGCAGGTGGGCGAGGACCGACCAGAGGGTGATGACGTCGAAGCCCCCCGCGGCGACCCGCGGGACGTCCTGCGGCGACCCGAGATAGGCGCGCGCGCCGGTGAGGCGTTCGTTGGCGGCGGCCACGGAGCCGGGTGAGAGGTCGACCCCGACCGCGTCGAAGCCGCGCCGCTCGGCGAGCCGCAGGAAGAGGCCGGTGCCGCAGCCGAAGTCGAGCAGGCGGCGCCCCTGCCCGGAGGAGAGGGCGGGGCCGAAGGCGTCCATGGTCAGCCGGTAGCGCCGCTGCCGGTTGGCCGCGTACCTCCCGGTCGGGAAGCCGCTGTGGCCGGTGGCGTACCGGTCGCCCAGCCGGTCGGGCCGGATGTTGGGGTTGCGGTAGAGGAAGCCGCACGCCGGGCAGCGCACCACCCGATAGCTCCATGCCCGTTTGTCCCCGGCCGGTTGGAACATCGGCTGCTGGCGTGTCTCCCCGCACAGCTGGCAGGTGATGAATTCCTCAGTCTCCTCCAGGAGTGTCCGTTCCCGGTAGTCCTGGAATCTCATGACGGGGGTGCGGCGAATTCTCAGGCGCCACTGGATCTCGCGGGCGATCCTTTCTCCGGGGCGGACGTAAACCCTCTGCCCCCGGGGTACCCGGTCGTAGCGGGAGCCGTACACGACCCGCGAGAGTGTTCGTTTGGCGGACACCGCGCCCATCCCTTCACCAGGACTTTTCTCGAAAGGAGGGTTCATGTCAAAAGTGGCACGGCACCGTCGACGACTCAACCGTCCTTTCGTATCGGCGCCTTCAGGTATTCAAAGAGAGCGAATAAACAATCACCTTTTCCAAAGGACAGGACACAACAAGAGCACCATTTTCATCATAACGGACATATAGCCCATTAATCACTAAACAGGTGATAGCGTTGTTGGCTATGCGCCCTGAAGACCTCGCCCTGCTCACCATCCCCGGTAGTGTCACGCTCCACGGCGACCTTCTCCTCGTCGACGTGGCCCGGCCCGACCCGGAGGCCGACGCCTACCCGGGAAGCGTGTGGCGGGTGCCCGCGGACGGCCCGCCCGTCCGGTTCACCTCCGGCGAGCGCGACAGCGCGCCGCGCCTCTCCCCCGACGGCGCCTGGGTCGCCTTCCTGCGCGCCGACGCCGCCCGCGAGGGCGTCCCGCAGCTGTACGTGATGCCCACCGGCGGCGGCGAGGCCCGGCCGGTCACCGATCTGCCGCTGGGCGCGGGCGTCCCGGTCTGGGCGCCGGACTCCCGCCGGATCGCGTTCGTCGCCCGGGTCGCCGAGCCCGGCCGGTACGGCACCGAGCAGGGGGTGAGCGCCGCGGCCGAGGCGCCCCGCCGGATCACCGGACTGCGCTACCGGACCGAGGGGGTCGGCTTCACCGTCGACCGGCCGCAGAGCCTGTTCACGGTCAACGCCCTCGCCGACGTCCCGCGGCCGGTACGGCTGACCGAGGGGCCCTACGACGTGGAGTCTCCCGGCTGGACGCCGGACGGTGAGCACGTGCTGGTCTCGGCCCCCCGCGACCTCGACGGCGAGAGCCTGCACACGGACGTGTACGCGGTTCCGTCCGGCGGGGGCGCCCCGATCCTCGCGGTGCGCAGCGGCGGCTCCGCCGGACATCCCGTCGCCCTGCCGGGCGGGGAGGTGCTCTACCTCGGCACCGAGTTCTCCGGCCTCGACGCGGTGGCCCGCAACACGGGCCTCTACCGCGCGCCCCTGCGAATCGGCGGCGAGGGTCACGAGGCGGTGGCCGGGACCCGGCTGACCGAGGAGGAGTCGGTGGACTGCGAGGCGCTGCCTCCCGTACCCCGGCACGACGGCGTCCTGGTCGCGGTACGGACGCGCGGCGCGGTCGAGCTGCGCCTGGTCCCCTCCGGCGCCCTGGACGCGCCACTGGAGAAGCTCGTCCCGGTCCTGGGTGAGCGGGCACGCGTCAAGGCGTTCACCACGTGCGGGGAGCGGATCGTCGCGGTGGTGTCCACGCCCGCGAGCCCCGGTGAGGTGGTCACCCCCGACGGGGCGCTGACCGACTTCTCGGGCACCCTCGCCGGGATCAGGCCGCTACGTGAGATCACCGCCGTCTCCGCCGACGGCTACCCGGTGCACGGCTGGCTCGCCCTGCCCGAGGGCGACGGGCCGCACCCGGTGCTGCTGAACGTGCACGGCGGCCCGTTCCACCAGCACGGGTGGGCGTTCCTGGACGAGACCCAGGTCTACACGGGCGCCGGGTACGCGGTGGTCCTGCCCAACCCGCGCGGCTCCTGCGGGTACGGCCAGGCGCACGGCCGGTCGGTGATCGGCGCGCTGGGCGGCGTGGACGCCGACGACGTGCTCGCTCTGCTGGACGCGGCACTGGCCGATCCCGCGTGCGACGCCGGACGGGTGGGCGTGATGGGTGGCTCCTACGGCGGCTTCATGACGAGCTGGCTCGCCGCCCGCCACGGGGACCGGTTCAGGGCCGCCTGGAGCGAACGCGCGGTCAACGCCTGGGACTCCTTCACCGGCTCCTCCGACATCGGCTGGTTCTTCGCCGAGGCCTACTGCGGCCCCGATCCGGAGGCCCAGCGCGCGATGAGCCCGCTCTACCGGGCCGACCGGATCACCCTGCCGTTCGCCGTGGTCCACTCCGAGGACGACCTCCGCTGCCCGGTCGAGCAGGCGCAGCGGATGTTCGTCGCGCTGCGCCGCAACGGCGTCCCCGCCGAGTTCCTGCTCTTCCCCGGCGGGGGACACGAGCTCACCCGCAGCGGCCGCCCGAGGCACCGCATGCAACGCTTCGAGGCCGTCCTGGAATGGTGGTCCCGCCACCTGTCGTGACTTTCCGGGCGGTACGGGATCCGGAGAGACCGGGGCACCGGGACCAGCAGGCCGGGTCGAACAGATTCAGGCCAGGCAGGTGAGGGGCTGTCCCCCGTTGTAGTCGATCATCTCCAGCATCGCGGTGACCAGGTCGATCGGTTCCCCCGGGGCGAGCCCGTCCAGCTCCGCGTAGGCCCGGTGCAGGTTGCCGACGATACGCTCGGGGTCGAGCAGTCCGGCGTACTCCCCCAGGTCGGTCTCGCGCGCGGTCTCCAGCGGGGACAGTCCGGCGGCCCTGCCGCGTTCGGCGGTGGCGAGCACGAACCGCAGATAGCCCTGCACGTGGTCGATGACCTCCGGCCCGCACACCCCACCGTGTCCCGGGACGATCGTCTCCGCGCCCAGCGCCCTGAGCTCGTCGAGCGCCGCGATGGCCCCGGTCACCGACCCCATCATCACGAACGGCGTGCCGCCGTTGAACACCAGGTCGCCGGAGAACAGCAGCGACCGCTCGGGGATCCACACGATCGAGTCGTTGGTCGTGTGGGCCGGGACGCCGATGTGCCGTACCTCGCAGCGCAGCTCGTCGGAGTGGACGGTCACCCCGTCGGTGTAGGTGAGGAACGGCGGGTGGATCTTCAGGTCGCCCCAGTCGGCCTCGGTCCAGGCCAGCTTCAGGTAGTCGGGGATCCCCTCGGCGAGGATCATCTCCCTGGTCCGCTCGTGCCCGACGACGGTCGCCTCGGGGAAGGCGGAGTTGCCGAAGGTGTGGTCGCCGTGGTGGTGGGTGTTGACCAGCGTCGTGATCGGCCGGTCGGTGACCGACCTGATGGCCTCGCGGTAGGCGAGGGTGCGGCGCTCGGTGGAGCAGGAGTCCACACTGATCACCCCGCGACGGCCGACGAGGAAACCCGTGTTGTTGATCCACCAGCTTCCGTCGGGCTGTACGTAGGCGTAGATCCCGTCGGAGACCTCCTCGACGCGCGCCGGAGGCAGGGGATGGTCGTGTCGCGATGAACTCATACCTGCGATTGTCGGCCCTGCGCCCACTAACGGTCACACCAAATGGGTGGTTTTGACGGTTATAAACCGATTTAACAGGTAAAAATACACACCCACCTCCCGCCCGTCCGGCACGGCCCGCCTCCAACGAACACCGTAGGCAACCCGCTCCACTCGACCGGCAACAAAACCGGCACCGCTCGCATCCAACAGACCATGAAACGATCTCTCGGCGCCAAGCGGCTCACAGCCGCCTCGGCGGTGGCGGCGGCCATGCTGACCGCCGTGGCCGCGTGCGCCCCGCCCGTCTCCTCCGTCCGGAGCGCCACCCCCATCCAGAACGCTCCCCTCACCGGGAACACCACCCCCTCTCCGGTCCCGAGTTCCGCCCCCGCGCGGGCCGCCACATTTACACGTCCCGCCGCCACCGTCCAGACCGCGAGCCTGAGTGGCGCGGACGTCGGCGGCGCCGGGCGCTGCCGCACCGAGGCGCTCGCGGCACGCGTCGGCAGGGTGAAGGTCGAAGCGGGACAGTGGTACGCGCCCCTGGCCTTCACCAACACCTCCGGCAAAACCTGCTGGGTGTACGGCTTCGTCGGCCTGATCATGATCGATGGGAACGGCGACGCGCTGCGCACCAGGACGCGCAGGGACAGCGTCCGGCCCCACCGGATCACCCTGCTGCCGAGGGCGAGCGCGCACGCCGGTGTCCACTGGACCCAGGTGCCCGGCGGGAACCGTCCGTGCCCCACGTCCGCCCGGCTGATGATCATCCCACCGGACGAGGTGGCGCACCTGGAGATCCCCTTCAGGGCCACGGTCTGCGGGGATGGCCACCTGCTGGTCACCCCGATGGCCCCCGGAAAGCATCCGTGAGTCCCTGACCGGCCGCGACGCCCCGGAGACCGTCCGTCCTCGGCTCAGCCGGATCCGGCCTGCCGCTCGCCCCTCGTCGCCAGATCGGAGAACGGCAGGGGGCAGCACGAGTTGGTCGCGCAGGTCAGCAGGTCGTCACACCCGGCGTCCATCGCCTGGACCAGCGACTCGCGGATCAGCTGGAGATCGGCGATCTTCCGTTCCACCTCGGCCAGCTTCACTCCCGCCCGCGCCCGCAGGCCGACGTCCACCGCGCCGTGGCGATGACCGGCCGCCTCGACGAGCTCCGACACCTCCCCCAGCGTGAAGCCCAGACGCTGCGCCACCTTGATCACCCGGAGGGCGGTCACCGTCTCCGGTGGATACAACCGGTGCCCGCCGTTGCTACGCGGCGGCTCTTCCAACAGCCCGCGCCGGTGGTAGTAGCGCAGCGTCTGCGTGTTGACCCCCGCCGCCTCCGCCACCTCCCCGGTACGGAGCCACTCCCCGCTCACGAGGACACTCCGGGGGCCATCGCGAGCGCCCGGACCACCAGGCCGTCGAGCACCCCGCTGTGAACCGCGGGAACCTCGACGTCCAAGACCAGGTCATCCCGCTCCCGGGTGAACGTGAAGGCGAAGAACGAACAGCACACCGTCTCCCGCGCCACCAGATCCCGAGCGGTTTCCTCCACTTGGGCGTCGCCTCGCAGGTTGAGCCGCAGGTGAGTCGGGCTCACCCGCTCCAGTCCGCTCAGCGCCGAGGCGAACAACGCGTCGAACTCCGCCGTCCGCAGGGGCCGCTCCCCGGTGGGAAGCACACATTCAGCCGGTGCCCACTCCATGTCCCCTCCAAGACCTCTTCAGGACCGAGCCACCCGGCTCCGACGCGAGCGGCCCCACATCCCGACGGTAAGCCTGTACCGGGGTACCGGATGCAACCCCGAATCGCCGACCTTCCCGGCTCGATGACCTTTCACCGAGGGTGAGTTCCGGAGACCTGATGTGAACCCGTCTCCTCCAGCCAAGCGGGCAGGACGAACCGGCCGGGGCGACGGTCGTAGGGTGGGAAGCAAGGTTTTGAAGATCCGGAGGTTTGTCATGGAGTACGTGCGCCTGGGGTCCACCGGTATGAAGGTGTCGAGGGTCTGCCTCGGCATGATGAGTTACGGCGATCCCGCCAAATGGGGCGAGTGGGTGCTGGGCGAAGCGGCCGCCGAGCCGATCGTGCGGCGGGCCGCCGAGGCGGGGGTGACGTTCTTCGACACCGCCGACGTCTACTCGTACGGCACCAGCGAGGAGGTCACCGGCCGCCTGCTCGCCAAGATCTTCCCCAGCAGGGACGACTACGTGCTGGCCACCAAGGTTTTCATGCCGATGGGCAAGGGCGTCAACGACGGCGGCCTGTCGCGCAAGCACATCCACTCGGCGATCGACGCCTCGCTGCGCCGCCTGGGCACCGACTATGTGGACCTGTACCAGATCCACCGCTGGGACCCCGACACCCCGATCGAGGAGACCATGCAGGCCCTGCACGACGTCGTACGGTCCGGCAAGGCCCGCTACCTCGGCGCCTCCAGCATGTACGCCTGGCAGTTCGCCAAGGCCCAGCACGTCGCCGAGACCCACGGCTGGACGAAATTCGTGTCGATGCAAAATCACTACAACCTCCTTTACCGAGAGGAGGAGCGGGAGATGAACCCGCTCTGCCTCGACCAGGGGGTCGGCCTGATCCCGTGGAGCCCGCTGGCCAGGGGCCTGCTGGCCCGCGCCGGATCCGAGGAGGTCACCACCCGGGCGGGCAGCGACCCCCGCATCGAGGCCCTCTACGACGACGCCGACAACGATCGTCTGATCCTCGACCGGGTCGCCCAGGTGGCCAGGGAGCGTGAGGTCGCTCCCGCGCGGGTGGCGCTGTCCTGGCTGCTGCACCAGCCGGGCCTGTCGGCCCCGATCGTGGGCGCGACCAAGGACGGGCACGTGGACGACGCGGTCGCCGCGGTGGATCTGTCCCTCACCGAGAAGGAACTCGCATTCCTCGCCGAGCCGTACCGCCCCCGGGTCGTCAAGCTCTGACGTCCCGGCGAGGCTGTCGGCACGGCACCGTCGGGCCGGGCCCCGAACGGAGGGCCCGGCCATGTCGCGGTGCTCTCCACCGACCGGAGATCATCCACGTCAAGGAGAGGTCTTGAACACCCCCGCGGTTGTCCACGTGAAGCATGTGCCCCCGGCCGAGCGGTTCGACTTCTGGTGGGAGGCGGTCGCCCGGTCGGTGATATCGGTGGACGCGGCCAGCGATCGCGCCCGCGACTTCTACGGCGAGATGCGGATGATGGACTTCGGCGTGATCCAGGTCGGCCGGGTGCGCTGCAACTCGTTCGAGGCGCGGCGGACACCGCGCCGGATCCGCCAGTCCGATCCCGGCTACTACCAGATGACCGTCACCCTCAGCGGCCGTTCCGGCATCAGCCAGCTGGATCGCGAGGCCGTGATGCGTCCCGGGGAGTTCGTGCTGTACGACACCTCGCAGACCTTTCGCGCGTGGACGGCGGCGGACTTCTCCCCGGAGACGCCCGACAACCCCTACGAGGCGCGTGGCGGCCTGGTGCTGGGTTTCTCCCGCAACGACCTGCCGCTGCCCGAGGCCAAGATCCGGCGCCTGCTGGCGGTGGGACTGTCCGGGCGGGACGGGATGGGCTCCATCGTCGTTGCGCTGCTACGGCAACTGGTCGACGAGAGCGCCACGTACTCCTCCACCGACAGGCTGAGGCTGTCGGCGACCCTCCTGGACCTGCTCGCCGCCACGCTGGCCCACGAACTCGGCCACGACCCCGCCTCGACGGCCTCGACGCTGCGCCACCCGCACCAGGTCCTCCTCATGCGCGTGACGGCGTTCATCGAACGGCGTCTGGACGACCCCGACCTCTCCCCGTCAAGCATCGCCTCGGCGCACAACATCTCGGTCCGGTACCTGCACCGGCTGTTCCAGCCGCAGGGCGTCGGCGTGGCCGGATGGATCCGGCGTCGCAAGCTGGAAAGGTGCCGTGCCGACCTGGCCGATCCCGCGAAGCGGGCCCTGCCGGTGCACGTCATCGGAGCCCGGTGGGGCTTTCCCAACGAAGCGCACTTCAACAGGACCTTCAGCGCGGCCTACGACATCTCGCCCGCCGCCTACCGGCGGCAGGTCGGCGAGCGGCGCGAACCCCCGGCGGAGGGCTGACAGGGGGTCAGGAACCGGCGGGCAGCTCGAACTGGACGCACGTCATGCCGCGCATGTCCAGCCACGCCCGTCCCGGCGCCCGTACGAGCCGGAAGACGACCTCCTCGCACCCGGGGCAGCGGGCCACCAGGCCCGGGGCCCGGGTGTAGAGGAGCGCCTCGGCCAGCACGAGGGTCCGCGCGCAGCCGGAGCACTGGCCGGTGGCGGCGGTCAGGTCGACGGCGAACACGTCGCGCAGGGCTCCGCCCGCCGAGTTCCCGTCGAGGTGGTCCTGGCTCATGGTTGTCCTCCACTGGGGCCGAAGCGTTCCGTGCGGATCAGACGGGGGTCGTGACCGGCGGAGACGAGCAGGCCCGCGACGGTCTCGACGAATCCGGTGGGCCCGCACACGAAGACGGCGGGTTGCCGCTCGGGGGGCCAGACGGTCTCGGCGAGCAGGGCGGCGTCGACCCGCGCGGGCGGACGCTCCCAGCCGTCGGGCACCTCGCGCGTGTAGGCGTAGGTGACGTCCAGGCCGGATCCGTCGGCGCTCCAGCGGTCCAGCTCGGCGCGGTAGAGGGCCGACCTCGGGCCGCGCGTGGAGTACAGGAGCCGGAACGGCGTGCCGATCCCGGCCGAGGCGCGGGCGCGGATCATCGCCATGAGCGGGACGACCCCCGAGCCGCCCGCGACCAGTTGCACCGGCTCGGGCGTCTCGGGCCGCCAGACGAACCAGCCGCCGATCGGGCCGCGTACCTCCAACGGGTCTCCCGGCGAGAGGACCTGGGCGAGGTACGGGGAGACCTCGCCGTCGGGCAGCAGCTCGACGGTGAGCTCCACGCGGTCCCCGTCGGCGGCCGTGGCGATGGAGTACGAGCGCTGGGTGGAGTAGCCGTCGGGGGCGGTGAGCCGTACGTCGACGTGCTGGCCGGCGAGGTGGCCGGGCCAGCCGGGGACGTCCAGGGTGATCGTGCGTGCCCCGGGGGTCTCGTCGCGCACGGCGGTGACCGTGGCGACCCTCCAGATCAGTCGCCCCAGTATCGTTGTTCGCGCCACGGGTCTCCGTAGTTGTGGTAGCCGACGCCCTCCCAGAATCCCGGCTGGTCCTCGTCGAGGAGCCGGAGGCCGCGTACCCACTTGGCGCTCTTCCACAGGTAGAGGTGCGGCACGAGCAGCCGGGCGGGCCCGCCGTGCTCGGGGGTGATGGGCTCGCCCTCGTAGCGGACGGCGATCCAGGCCCGGCCGTCGAGGAGGTCCTCCAGCGGGAGGTTGGTGGTGTAGCCGCCGTAGGAGGCCGCCAGCGCGTACTCCGCGGACGTCTCCACGCCGTCGAGGAGGGTGTCCAGCGACACGCCCTCCCAGGTGGTGCCGAGCTTGGACCACTTGGTGACGCAGTGCAGGTCGACCGTGAACCGCTCCACGGGCAGGGCGTTGAGCTCCGCCCAGCTCCAGCGGACGGCCTCGCCGGTCTCGGTGGTGACGCCGAGACTCCAGTCTTCGGTGGAGACCAGGGGCGTGGGCCCGGCCGACAGGACGGGGAAGTCCTCCGTGAGGTACTGCCCCGGCGGCAGGTCCGGGTTTCCGGCGCGGCGGCGGCCGAAGAATCCGGGCGAGACGATGCCGATGACGCCCACCTCCCACTGTCAGGCCACTGTCAGGCCACTGCCGGGCCGCTGCCCGGCAGGTCTCGACGACCGCGGCGCGTTCCTCGAACCGATCACGAGCGAACGAACCACGAGAACAAGACAAATCTCATCACACCTGGTTACGGCCCGCGTCACCGGGCGGAGTCCGGCGGGTTTCGGCGTGCCGGTCCGGGCCTTCGCGCCACGACGAGCCGGTGCCCGTACGAGCCGGGGCGGCGGACGTGGCCCCTGTTCACGTCCGCGGCGGGCACGGCTCCCGGGGGCAGGCACCCGCCGAGACGCCTCACGGAGACCAGGCTCCGGAGATCAGGCTCACGGAGACCAGGCTCACGGAGACCAGGCTCTCGGAGGGCTCCCGGAGGTCAGGCGCCCGAGGCGGCGATCACCTCGGAGACCAGGCGCGGGGAGGTGATCAGGCGGCTGTACTCGGGCTGGCGCAGCTCCCCGCCCATGAACGGGTGCGGGTTGCGGTGGACCGCGGGGCTGGGCGCGTCGACCAGGGCGGCGAAGTGGATCTCGGAGGCTCCGGTCGCCTCGACCACGCGGTGCACGTTGCGGGGCGTGATGCCCCCGCCGGGCATCACGACCAGGTCGTCGCCCGCCCGCTCGACCAGGGCAGCGATCAGCGGCGCGCCCTCCAGGGCGGTGACGTCCTGGCCGGAGGTGAGGACCCGGTCGACGCCCAGGGAGGCGAGGGTGTCCAGGGCGGCGAACGGGTCGGCGGTCATGTCGAAGGCCCGGTGGAAGGTGACCGAGAGGTCCCCGGCCGCGCCGATGAGGCGCTTGGCCACCTCGGCGTCCACCTCGCCGGACGGCGTCAGCACCCCGATCACCACGCCCTTCGCGCCCGCGTCCCTGACAGCGGCCACGTCGCGCTCCATCGCCGCGATCTCGTACTCGTCGTAGATGAAGTCGCCGCCCCGGGGACGGATGATCACGTGGACCCGGATCGCCGAGACCGCCGCGAGGGTCGCCTCGACGGTGCCGAGGGTCGGGGTCAGGCCCCCTTCGAAGAGGGCCGAGCACAGCTCGACGCGGTGGGCCCCGGCCTGCTCGGCCGCGAGCGCGCCCGCCGTACTGTCAATGCAGATCTCATATCTAAGGCTCATTTTTCCTCCAAAGCATGGATTTCACCGACCGGTAGGCCCCCGCCCAGCACCGGGACGCTCGCGAAGCCCGCCGCCGGAGCGACGTCCCCACCGGCCGCCCTGAGCGCGGCGAGCGCGATCGCGCTCGTGGCCCGAGGGCTCCCGTCGATGACCTTGACGGCCGCCGCGTGCCCGGTGGCGAGCGCGACGACGAGGACCCCCTCGGCGCCGCCCTTGGCCACCGCCCCCGGCAGCGCCCGCATCAGCGAGGTGTTCACGTGGCCGGTCCCGCCGACGTACTCGGGGTGCTCGCGCATCGCGTCGGCGACCGCCCGTTGCGGGGTTCCCGGCTCGGCGACGACCAGGGCCCGTACGGCCCGCGCCAGCCCGGCCAGCGAGAGCCCGAACAGCGGGGCGCCGCACCCGTCGACGGCGACGTGGGCCGTCTTCTCCCCCGACAGTTCCTCGGTCACGGCGCGCACCCGCAGTTGCAGGGGGTGGCCGGAGTCCAGGTAGGAGGCGGTCTCCCAGCCGGAGACGGCGGACGCGGCGAGCATCGCGGCGTGCTTGCCCGAGCAGTTCATCCGCTCGCGCGAGGCCGTCAGGCCCGCCCGGATCAGCATGTGCCGGGTGGCCTCGTCCTCCGGCCAGTCCGCGGGGCAGCGCAGGTCCTCGAAGCCGAGCCCGGCCCCGGCGAGCATGTCGGCGACGAGCCGCACGTGGAAGTCCTGGCCGGTGTGGCTGCCCGCGGCGATCGCCAGGGCGGGACCGCGCAGGTCCGCCCCGGACAGCAGGCAGGCCAGCGCCTGGAACGGCTTGGCCGAGGAGCGCGGCAGCACCGGCGCGTCGACCGCTCCCCTGGCGACGGCCACGGTGCCGTCGGGCGCCAGGGCGACGGCGCTGCCGAAGTGCACGCTCTCCACGAATCCGGAGCGCACCACCTCCGCGAGCGGGACGAGTTCAGGCACGGGCGGGTCTCCTTCTGAGCCGGCGGGCCCCCGGGGTGTCGCGGGCGTCGAGGGTACGGGCGAGTTTGGACAGCGACGCGTTGACCACCAGGTAGATCAGCGCGACGACGATGTAGGTCTGGATGAGCAGGCCGTTGAAGGTCGCCAGGACCTTGCCGCTGTAGAGCAGTTCGGCGTAGCTGACCACGAAGCCCAGCGAGGTGTCCTTCAGCAGGCCGACCGACTGGCTCACGATCGAGGGCAGCACCCGCCGGGCCGCCTGCGGCAGCACGATCAGGCGCATGGTCTGGCCCTGGGTGAGCCCGACCGCGAGACCGGCCTCGCCCTGGCCGCGTTCCACCGACAGGATCCCGGCTCGGAAGATCTCCGCGAACGCCGCGGCGTTCGAGATCGCGAGCGGCACCACGAGTTTCCAGAACAGCGGCAGGTCGAGCCCGTAGCGGGGCAGCGCGAACAGCACGACGTAGACCAGCAGCAGCGCCGGGATGGTCCGCACGACCTCCACGTACGTGGCGGCGGGCACGCGTATCCACCGGTGCCGCGACAGCCGCCCGAGGGCGAGAGCGAGCCCGGCCGCCATCGCGAGCGCGGCCGAGACGACGGCGGCGAGCGCGGTGGCCCACAGCCCGTTCAGCAGGTAGCGCCACATCGGCCAGGTCGCGTACGGCGACCAGCGGTCGGCGTCGAGCTGGCCGTTGGCGGCGAACTGGCGGACCGCCAGCGCCAGCAGGACGAGGATCGCGACCGCCCCCACCGCGGTCGCGATCCTTATCCTGCGGCGGGCGCGCGGCCCCGGCTGGTCGAAGAGGAGGTTGCTCACCGGACCACCACCAGCCGTCGTTCGAGCCGCCCGGTGACGAACCCGGCACAGGCGGCGATCAGCGCGTAGGCCAGTCCCGCCCCGACGAAGATCGGGATGGGCTGCGCCTCCGCGAGGTTCACCCGGTTGGCCGCGGCGGTCAGGTCGACCACGCCGACCGCGGCGGCGAGTGAGGTGTTCATCGTCAGCGCGATGAAGATGTTGCCGACCGGCTGGATCACCGTGCGCAGCGCCTGCGGCAGGACCACGTGGCGCAGGGACTGGCCGAAGGTCAGCCCGAGCGCGCGGGCCGCCTCGCCCTGTCCGGCGGAGACCGCGTTGACGCCGGAGCGCAGTGCCTCGGCGATGTAGGCGGCCTCGTAGAGCGCGATGACGATCATGGCCGTCACCAGCAGGTCGGCCTTGAGCCCGATCTCGGGCAGGCCGAAGACGGCGAGCACCAGCAGTACCAGCAGCGGCAGGTTCTGGAAGGTCTCCACATAGGCCGTGCCGATCCCGCGCAGGACGCCGACCGGGCTGACCCGCATGGCGGTGATCACGAGCCCCACGACCGCGGCTCCCACGAAGGACGCCGCGGTCAGCTGGAGGGTCACGACCAGTCCCTGCCACAACTCGGGCAGGTGGTCCAGGAGGGCGGACATCAGGACCCCGGCACCGATCCGATCTGCGGCGGGGTGGGAGCCTCACCCTGCACGACCGTGCCGAGGGAGTTCTTCCAGGTCTTCTGCCAGAGGCCTT
Source organism: Streptosporangium oxazolinicum (assembly GCF_039537505.1). Lineage (NCBI taxonomy): Bacteria > Bacillati > Actinomycetota > Actinomycetes > Streptosporangiales > Streptosporangiaceae > Streptosporangium > Streptosporangium oxazolinicum. The sequence continues at coordinate 12,706 of NZ_BAABAQ010000023.1, read as the reverse complement.
CGGCCTGGATCTTCTTCAGCCAGTCGTTGACGAACGTCTTGAACTGGTCGTCGCCGTGCTTGAGGCCGATGCCGTACGGGTCCTCGGTGAACGGGCTGCCGACGACCTGGACCGAGGAGTCCTTCTGCGCGTTGGCGACCAGGAGCGTCTCGTCCTGGACGTAGGCGTCGCCGCGTTCCTGCTTGAGGGCCTGCATGCACTCCGGGTCGCTGCCGAACGTCACGATCTTGGCCTGCGGGGCGAGCTTCTTGATCGCCGGGATGGCCGGGGTGTTGGCTCCGGCGATGACGGTCTTGCCGTTCAGGTCCTCGGGTTTGGCGATGCCCTCGGTGCCCTTCCTGACCGCGAGGCTCAGCCCGGAGGAGTAGTACGGACCGGCGAAGGCGACCTGCTCGGCCCGCTCGGGGGTGATCGTGTAGGTCTGGAAGACGACGTCCACGGTGCCGTTGGAGAGCAGTGCCTCGCGGGTCTCCGAGGCCGAGTTGACGATCTTCACCTTGGGCTCGCCGATGATGTACTTGGCGAGCGCCTTGCCCATGTCCGCGTCGAACCCCTCGACCTCGCCGGTCGTCGGGTTCTGCTGCGACAGCAGCGGGGCGTCGAGCGACCCGCCGACGATCAGCTCGCCGCGCTGCTTGATCTTCTCCATCGTGGAGCCGGGCAGGATGTCCGCGGCGGCCGCGACCGGCGCCGAGGCGATCAGGTCGTTCCCCTTGGCCTCGCCCGGTACGGCCGGGCTCGCCGAATCCGTACCGGCACAGGCCGAGAGGCCGAGCATGGACACAGCGGCGACAGCGGCCAGCCGCTTCATGGACACCATCGGGCCCACCATCCTTTTCGATCGCTTTCGATCGTTTTCGATCAATGAGTGAGAACTTTGGCCAGGAAGTCCCTGGCACGGTCGGTCTGGGGAGCCTCGAAGAAGGCGCCGGGCTCGCCCGTCTCGACGATCTGGCCGGCGTCCATGAAGACCACGCGGTCGGCGGCCCTGCGGGCGAAGCCCATCTCGTGGGTGACGACGACCATGGTCATGCCGTCGGCGGCGAGCCGGACCATCACCTCCAGCACCTCGCCGACCATTTCCGGGTCGAGCGCCGAGGTGGGCTCGTCGAAGAGCATCACCTTGGGCCGCATGGCGAGCGCGCGGGCGATGGCGGCCCGCTGCTGCTGCCCGCCGGACAGCTGCGCGGGCAGCTTTCCCGCCTGCTCGGCGATGCCGACGCGCTCCAGCAGTCTCCGCGCCGACGCCTCGGCCTCGGCGCGGCCGTCGCCCCGGACCTTCATCGGCGCGAGCACGATGTTCTCCAGCACGGTCTTGTGCTGGAACAGGTTGAACGACTGGAACACCATGCCGACGTCGGCCCGCAGCCGGGCCAGTTCCCGGCCCTCCACGGGGGCGGGCACACCGTCGACGAGGATGTCCCCGGATCCGGCGGTCTCCAGCCTGTTGAGGCAGCGGCACAGCGTGGACTTGCCGGAACCCGAGGGGCCGACCACCACGACGACCTCGCCCCGCGCCACATCAAGGTCGATGTCGCGCAGCACGTGATGATCACCGAACCATTTGTTCAGCCCTTTGACCTGAATCATTGCCATCTTCCTTCGAAATCGAAGATAGAGCGGAAGGTAATGGATGATTCTCACGCAAGTCAACACGTTGCCGTAGTAAGTACAGACGTGGTATTCCTCTAGTTCATGTCAGGCAAAGAGCGGCTGCCGGTACGGGGAGCGCAGGGCGATCTGCTGCGTCTCGTCGCCACCGGCCACGCCGAGTCGCGCGCGCAGCTGGCCCGCATCTCCGGCCTGGCGGCGTCGAGCGTCTCCCTTCGCGTCGAGGAGCTGATCGACACCGGGCTCCTCGTCGAGGAGGGCTCGGGCACCTCCAGCGGCGGGCGGCGGCCCCGGCGGCTGCGGGTCAGCCCGGCCGCCGGCCTGCTCGCGGTGGCCGACCTCGGGGCGCACCACGCCCGCCTCGGCCTGCTCGACCTCAGCGGTGTCCCCCTCGTCGTCGAGGAGCGCGCCTGCGACATAGCGCTCGGCCCCGAGGCGACCCTCGACTGGATCGCCGCCTCGTTCGACGAGCTGCTGATCGCCCACGGCCCGCCCGGCGTCCCGCTGCGCGGTGTCGGCACCGGCATCCCCGGCCCCGTCGACCCCGCCAGCGGCCGGGTGGTCTCCCCCTCGCGCATGCCCGGCTGGAACAACTTCCCCGTCGCCGAGCATCTCGGCGCCCACTACGACCTGCCGGTGCTCGTCGAGAACGACGCCAACCTCCTCGCCGTCGGCGAGGCCCGCTCGTGGCCGGGGTTCGACAACCTCATGGTGCTCAAGGCCGGCAGCGGCATAGGGTGCGGCGTGATCGTCGACGGCCGCCTGCACCGGGGCAGGGGCGCGGCCGGAGACATCAGCCACGTCCGGGTCAGGACCGACTCCTCCACCATGTGCTCGTGCGGCCACCCCGACTGCCTGGAGGCCTACGCGAGCGGCGCCGCGCTCATGGACGCCCTGGCCGGGCTCGGCATCGCGACGCGGCGCCCCGCCGACGTCGTCGCCCTGGTCGAGGACGGCGTTCCCGAGGCCACCGCCCTGGTCAGGAACGCGGGCCGCCTCATCGGCGAGGTGCTCACCGTCCTGGTCAACTTCCTCAATCCGGACGCCATCGTCGTCGGCGGCAGCCTCTCCACCGCCGAGCCGCTGATCTCCGCCATCCGCGCCGCCGTCTACGAGCGCTGCCTGCCTCTGGCCACCCGCGACCTGGAGATCGCCGTCACCCGGGGCGGCCCCGACGCCGCCCTGCTCGGCGCGGGCTCCCTCCTGCTGGACGCCGTCCTCGGCTGAGGAGGGGCAGGTGGGACGGGCGGCTCTTGGCATCACCCTCTCGTCCTTTTGTCATGATCTACCGCTTATGGCGCTATATCTCCATGAATGCGTGCATATGAGAAGGAGGTGGTAGTTCCGACCGTGGACTGATCGACGGAGGATCCGATGGTTCGAAAGATGATCATCTTGCTGGCCGTCGCCGTGACCGTGACGGGCGGCACGGCCGGCGCTGCCGTCTCGCCCGCCCCGCAGACCGTGAGCCAGCAGGACAAGGACTTCCTCGTCCAGGCGCACCAGGCCAACCTGGCCGAGATCGAGGGGGGCAAGGCCGCCGAGGCCAAAACCTCCGACTCCGAGGGGCGGGAGAGCGCCCAGACCGTCCGCGACCTGGGAGAGAGGTTCGTCGCCGACCACACGAATCTGGACGAGTCCGTACGGCAGGTGGCCGACAAGCTCGGCGTCAAGCTCCCCGACCAGCCCACCGCCGCGCAGCGCGAGCAGCTCGACAAACTGGGGGCGCTGAGCGGCGCGGACTTCGACAAGGCGTGGCTCAGCGAGGAGCTCGAAGGCCATCGCGAGACCCTCGCCGCCATCGAGAAGGAGGTCGGGAGCGGCTCCTCCCCCGAGGTGAAGAAGCTCGCCACCGACGCCAAGCCCGTCGTGGAGGAGCACATAGACCTGCTCCTGCACGCCGAGGAGACTGCCACGCCCGCCCCTTCGGAGAGCTGAGGAAGCCCTCCGGGACCACCCGGACGCGCGCTACCGGTGAGAACCGGGCGAGCCGTCCCCGGCCGCACGGCCGCGCCGACGGGCGAGCGGGATCAGCCCCGCCCGGGGGGACCCCCGGGCGGGGCGGTGGAGCCGCGTACCACGAGCTCGGTGGCGAGTTCGACGTGGTGGGAGTCGACCCGCTCGCCCGCCGCCAGGCGCAGGGCCGTGCGGACGGCGACGCCGCCCATCTCCCGTAGCGGCTGGCGCACGGTGGTCAGCGGGGGCGAGGCCATCCGGGCGACCTGGGTGTCGTCGAAGCCGACGATGCTGAGGTCCTCGGGCACGCGCACCCCGCGCGCCCTGGCCGCCTCCAGCACGCCGAGCGCGATGTCGTCGCAGCCGGTGAAGACGGCCGTGGGCGGTTCGGGCAGGTCGAGCAGAGCCGCGCCACCCGTCACCCCCTCCTGGTACTGGAAGTGCCCCGACCGTACGTAGTCCGGGGGAACCGGGGCGCCCGCGGCCTCCATGGCGGCGCGGTAGCCGTGCAGCCGGGCCTGGTCGCAGGCGGCGGTGACCGGGCCGCCGAGGTAGGCGATGCGCCGGTGCCCGAGTCCGAGCAGGTGCTGCGTCGCGGCCAGGCCCCCGGCGAAGTTCGTCGAGCCGACGCTGATGACCCCCCTGGTCTGCGGCAGGTTCAGCGGGTCGATCACGACCAGCGGCACCCGCGCGCGGGACAGGGCGGCGAGCTGCCCGGCGGTCAGCTCGCTGGTGACGGCGATCACGGCCCGCCGTCCGGCCGTGGCCAGGCCGCGCGCCCAGCCTCCGGTGCGGTCGGCGTTCGTCCGGATGCTCACCACGATCGCCGCGTCGGCCTCGGCCCCGGCCCGTACCGCGCCCTGGACGATCTCGGTCGAGTACGGGTTGAGGTCGGCGTCGAGCTCCACCTCGATCGTGGCCGGCGCGCTCACGTCACCCTTGCGGCGCTGCGGTGGCGCGACGTAGTCGTGCTGCTCCAGCAGCGACTCCACGAGGGAGCGGGTCACCGGGGAGACGTCGCCCCGGCCGTTGAGCACCTTCGACACGGTCGCGACCGACACACCCGCCGACGCCGCGACCGTGGCCAGCGTGGCCCGTCTAGGACTGGCCGGCATCCGTTCCTCCCTGATGTGTGGTGGAAGCGCCCGGTGCCGGTCGCACGTCCACCCGGGTGACCAGTCGCCGGTCCGGGCCGACGTGGCGCGGCGGGCCGGTCAATCGTACGCGGCCCCGGCAGGGCAGGTCGGACGCCGACGCGCCCACGAACACCTCGAGGTCGCCGGGTTCGACGACGCGCCGCAGGTCGCGGCCGGTGAACGCGGTCCGGTCGGCGGGCACGGTGAAGGTCACCAGGGCGCTCGCGCCGGGCTCCAGCCGGACCCGGGCGAACCCGGTGAGCTGCCGCACCGGCCGGGTGACCTGGGCGACCACGTCGTGCAGGTAGAGCTGGACGACCTCCTCACCGTGTCGGCCCCCGGTGTTGCGCACGCGCGCCGACACGGTGAACTCGCCGTCGGTGGGCACCTCGGCGTCGCCGATCCTCAGGGAGTCGATCGCGAAGGTGGTGTACGAGGTGCCGTGCCCGAACGGGAACAGCGGGGTCGGGTCGAGGTTGCTGATGCCGTGGCTGTTGGAGCCCAGCGGCGGCTGCAGGTAGGTGCCCGGCTGCCCTCCCGGGCCGCGCGGGATCTGCACCGGCAGCTTCCCGCTGGGCTGCACCCGGCCGGACAGGACCCCGGCGATGGCCGCGCCGCCCTCCTCGCCGGGCATGAACGCCTGGACGAGCGCGGCGGCCGTCCCGGACACGCCGCCCAGCGCGTACGGGCGGCCCGAGACGACGACCACCACGACCGGCGTGCCGGTGGCGGCCAGCTCGGCCAGCAGGTCCTCCTGCACGCCGGGCAGCCGCAGGTCCTCGGCGTCGCAGCCCTCGCCCGACGTGCCCAGCCCGAACATCCCCGCCAGGTCGCCGACGACGGCCACGCACACGTCGGACTCGCGGGCCGCCCGGAGCGCGGCGGCGAAGCCGGAGCGGTCCTCGCCCCGCACGTCGCAGCCCGGCTCGTGGACCAACTCGGCGCCGGGCAGCTCGGCCCGCAGCGCCTCCAGCAGGCTGGGCGCGGCCACGCCGAGTCCGAGCCCCGGATGGCGGGGCAGCACGTGGTTGGGGAAGGCGTAGCAGCCCATGAACGTGCGCGGCTCGTCGGCGCCGGGGCCGACCACGGCCACCCGGCGCGGCTCCGGGCGCCCCTCGCCGAGCAGCGGCAGCGCGGTGCCCGCGTCGAGCAGCACGATCGACCGTTCGGCCAGCTCCCTGGCGAGTGCCCGGTTGGCCGGTGAGTCGAGGTCCACGGCCGGTGCCCCGGCCACCGACCTCTCCGGCGTCCAGTCCGGGTCCAGCAGCCCGAGTTGCGCCTTCTGGGTGAGCAGGCGCCGGGCGGCCCGGTCGATCAGGGACTCCGGCAGCTCGCCCCGTCGTACCCGCTCGACGAGGTGCCGGCCGAAGCCGAGTGTGTCGGGCAGTTCGACGTCGATGCCCGCGGTCAGCGCCTGCACCCCGGCCTCGTCGGTGTCGGCGGCGACCTGGTGTGTCGTCGCGAGGAACGGGATCGCCCAGTAGTCCGACACCACCGTCCCGGTGAACCCCCACTCGCCGCGCAGCAGGTCGGTCAGCAGCCACGGGTCGGCCGCGGCGGGGACACCGTCCACGTCGGAGTAGGAGTTCATCACCGACCGCGCGCCGCCCTCGACGATGGCGGTCTCGAACGCCGGAAGGATCATGTCCATCAGCTCGCGGCGGCCCATCGGCACCGGGCCGTGGTTGCGGGCCGCCCGGGAGGCGGAGTAACCGGCGAAGTGCTTGAGGGTGGCGATGATCCCGGCGCCCTCCAGGCCGCGCACGTAGGCCGCGCCGAGCGTCGCGACGAGGTACGGATCCTCGCCCATGGTCTCCTCGACCCGGCCCCAGCGGTAGTCGCGTACCACGTCCAGCACCGGCGACAGGCCCTGGTGGACGCCCACGGCGCGCATGTCCCGCCCGATGGCGGCGGCCATCCGCTCCACCAGGTCCGGGTCGAACGTCGCACCCCAGGCGATGGCCGCCGGGTAGACGGTCGCGCCGTAGGTGGTGAAACCGGTGAGGCACTCCTCGTGGACCAGCGCCGGGATGCCGAGCCGGGAGTGTCTCACCACCTCCGACTGCAGCCGCACCACCTCCGCGGCGCCCTCCACCGCGGTCACCGGGGCGCTGCCGAACACCCGCGTCAGGTGGCCGAGCCCGTCGCGGACCGCCTCCTCCAGCGGCACCCTCCCCGAGGCCGCGAAGACGTCCTGCATCGGGGCCACGTTCGCCGGGCCCTCGGCCTCCTCCGGCTCTCCTCCCCGGTCGGCCCACATGTCGTTGCCGAACCACCGGCTGCCGAGCTGGCCGACCTTCTCCTCAAGGGTCATCTCCTCCAGGAGGGCGTCGACCCGGTCGGCCACGGAAAGTGCCGGGTCCCGCCACGGACGGAGGATCCGGCCCGTCGCGGAGGTCCCATCTAGCGCCGTCATCTGCTCTCCTCAAGAAAACGCGTTCCGGCAACTCTTCGAAACATTTCGACGCGTTGCGGAGCCTCACTCGATGTCCTGGCGTGCGGGAGATGACCAGGAAAGTCCAGATGAGAGTACCTCACATACCTCGCATATCAAGCTCGCGCCGACCCGCGACCGCCCCTTGACAGGTAACTAGCTGAAATCTAAATTGACGATCCACGCGGTCTGTTTCGGAAATGTTTCGACATGTCGGGCTCAGAAGAGCGGACGCCTGGCATCGGAGGTGCTGATCCACGACCGACGGCCACCGCCACTCATGTTTCCCCTGGAGCCGCACCCAGTCCGGCACTCGACACACGGAGATCAGCGTGGAGCCAACGACACCCTCTCGCCGCACCTTCCTCACCCTCTCCATGGGCATTCCCCTGGGGGCCGCGCTGGCGGCCTGTGGCACGTCCGGCCCCACCCCGGCGGGCGGGGGCGCGACCGGCGGCAACGCCGCGAGCGCCAAGAACACGGCCACCTACTGGTTCCTGTCGGTCCAGCCGCAGGAGGGCGTGCGCACCAGGGCCGTGGAGCGGTTCAACAAGGCCAACCCCTCCGGGCAGATCACCTTCACGACCATGCAGAACGACGCGTACAAGACGAAGATCAAGACGGCGATCGGGGCGGGCCAGGCGCCCACCATCATCTGGGGCTGGGGTGGCGGGACCCTGCGCACGTACGTGCAGGCCGGGCAGGTGGAGGACCTCACCCCGTGGTTCGAGCAGAACCCGGCGGTGAAGGACCGGCTGTTCGCCTCCTCCTTCGGGGCGGCCACGATCGACGGCAAGATCTACGCGATGCCCGCCGAGACCATGCAGCCCATCGTCCTGTACTACAACAAGAAGGTCTTCGACCAGGTCGGCGTGCGTCCGCCGGAGTCGTGGGGCGACATCATGGCCCTGGTCCCCAAGTTCAACGCCGCCGGCATCGCCCCGTTCTCCCTCGGCGGCCAGTCCCGCTGGACGAACATGATGTGGCTGGAGTTCCTCTTCGACCGCATCGGCGGCCCCGAGGTGTTCCAGGCCGTGTTCGACGCCAAGAAGGACGCCTGGTCCCACCCGGCCGCCCTCGACGCCCTGACCAAGCTGCAGGACCTCGTCAAGGCGGACGGGTTCATCAAGGGCTTCTCCTCGATCACGGCCGACTCCAACGCCGACCAGGCCCTGCTGTACACCGGCAAGGCCGCGATGATGCTGCACGGCGGCTGGACGTACGGCAGCATGTCGACCGACGGCGGCGACTTCGTCTCCGGCGGCCACCTCGGCTACATGAACTTCCCGCCGGTCGAGGGCGGCAAGGGCGACCCCAGCAACACCGTCGGCAACCCGGGCCAGTACCTCTCGATCTCCTCCAAGGCGACCCCCGAGCAGAAGGAGATCGCCAAGAGGTTCTTCGCCACCGCCGTGCTCAACGACGAGGACGTCAAGGAGTGGGCCGGTACGGGCGCGGTGCCGATCGTCAACGGCGCCGACAGCGCGTTCGCCACCTCCAAGGACGCGGACTTCCTGACGTTCGTCTACGGCATCGCCAGCAACGCCACGTCCTTCGCCCAGTCCTGGGACCAGGCGCTCAGCCCCACCGCGGCCGAGGTGCTGCTGGACAACATCGCCAAGCTGTTCCAGCTGTCGATCACCCCGCAGCAGTTCGTCTCCAATATGAACGCGGTCATCGGCAGTTGAGCGCGCTCGCCACCCCCGCCCGGAGAGGGACGCCGCCGGCCGCCGCGCGAGGGGCCAGGGGCGGCGTCCTGCCGTGGCTCGCCGTACCGGCCCTGGTGATCTTCGTCGCCTTCGGGGTGATCCCGCTGGCCGGGGTCCTGTTCCTCAGCTTCACCTCCTGGGACGGGCTCGGCGAGATCCGGATGTCCGGGCTCACGAGCTGGCGGGCCGTGCTCGCCGACCCCGGCCTCCCGCACGCCCTGTGGGTGACGCTGCTGGTGATGGTCGCCTCCTGGGCGGTCCAGACCCCGGCCAGCATCCTGATCGGGGTGTTCCTGGCCGGGCGGCAGCGCTACCGCTCGCTGCTCGCGGTGCTGTACTTCATCCCGCTGCTGCTGAGCTCGGCCGCCATCGCGATCGCCTACAAGGCGCTGCTCGACCCGAACTTCGGGCTCGGCGCCGGGCTGGGCGTCGACCTGCTCGTGCAGGACTGGCTCGGCGAACCCGTCCTCGCCTTCGGTGTCGTGATCTTCGTGGTGTCGTGGCAGTTCGTCCCCTTCCACTCGCTGATCTACCAGGGCGGCGTGCGGCAGATCCCGCGCTCCATGTACGAGGCCGCGGAAATAGACGGCGCGGGCCGCGTCCGCAGGTTCTTCAGCATCACGCTGCCGCAGCTCAAGTACACGATCATCACCTCCTCCACCCTGATGGTCGTCGGATCCCTGACCTTCTTCGACCTGATCTTCGTGCTGACCGCGGGCGGCCCCGGCGACGCCACCCGGGTGCTCGCCCTGGACATGTACAAGCGCGGCTTCCAGGCCAACCTCATGGGACCGGCCAGTGCCATCGCCGTCATCCTCGTCCTCGTGGGCCTCGCCCTGGCGTTGCTCCTGCGCCGGCTCGGCGGACGCGACGCGGGAGCCAGCCAGATGGAAGGGGCCTGACATGGGCATGACCTGGACGACGAGGCCCGAGCGGACCGCACCGGCCGCGCCGGCCGGGACGGAGACGCACCGGCGCCCGCCGCGAGCGGGCGGACAGCGGACCCGGGCGCTCGGCGAGCGCCGCAACTGGCTGGGCGGGATCGCGGGCTGGCTGTGGCTCGCGATCGTGATCGTGCCGATCTACTGGATCGTCATCACCAGCTTCAAGGCGCAGAGCGGCTACTACGCCACCAACCCGCTCGCGCCGCCGACCGAGCCGACCCTCGACAACTACCGGCTGGTCGTCGAGTCCGACTTCCCGCTGTACTTCCTCAACAGCCTCATCGTGACCGTCGGCGCGGTCGTCCCGGCGGTCGCGGTCGCGTTCATGGCGGCGTACGCGATCGTCCGGGGCAGCGGCGCCTTCCGCTTCCTTCGCGGGGTGAACGCGCTCTTCCTCATGGGCCTGGCCATCCCCTTGCAGGCGACCATCATCCCGATCTACCTGATCATCATCCGGCTTCGCCTCTACGACTCGCTGACGGGGCTGATCCTCCCGTCGATCGCCTTCGCGATCCCGCTGTCGGTGCTGGTCCTGACCAACTTCATCCGTGACGTGCCCAAGGAGCTGTTCGAGTCGATGCGGCTGGACGGCGCGGGCGAGCTGACGACACTGCGGCGCCTGGCCCTGCCGCTCACCATGCCGGCCGTGGTGACGGTGACGATCTACAACGCGCTGACGATCTGGAACGGGTTCCTGCTGCCGCTGATCCTCACCCAGAGCCCCGACAGGCGCACGCTGCCGCTCGCGCTGTGGACCTTCCAGGGGCAGTACAGCGTGAACGTGCCGGCCGTGCTCGCCTCGGTCGTGCTGACCACGCTGCCCATCCTGATCCTGTACGTGATCGGCCGCCGCCAGCTGCTCAGCGGCCTGACGGCCGGTTTCGGCAAATAACCGTGCCCGGCCGGTCGCTCCGGGAGGCGGCGCCGGACGGCCCCGGCCGTTCCCCGTCCGCCTGCGACCGGCCGGTGCCACGCCGGAACCCGTAGGACATCCGGCGCGCCTCCGTTCTCCGGCTGCGGGCTCCGAGCAGGTCCGTGTATGCCATTTCAGCATGAAGCCGACTGTTTCTGTCTTTGACGGCATCGGACAACGACACGAGACTGCCCGTCGTATCCAGTCCACGATGGGAAGGCCCGACCATGCCCGCTCAGCTTCTTCGACGCGTCGCGCTCTCGACGCTGGCCTCACTCGCGCTGATCCCCCTGCCGGGTGTCGCGACGGCCGGTCACGCGTCCACCACCCCGCCCGCGACGGCGACGCCCACGCGTACCGATCAGGCCCTCAAGGACCTGCGCACCCTGGAGACGTCCTTCAAGGGCCGCATCGGCGCGTACGCCCTGGACACGGCGACCGGCAGGACGGTGACCTACCGGTCGAACGAGCGCTTCCCGCTGCTGTCCACCTTCAAGGCACCCCTCTGCGCGAACGTGCTGCACAAGGCGCGCACCTCCGCCCCCGGCCTGATGAACAAACTGATCAAGTGGACGGCCGCCGACCTGAAGCCCGGCTCGCCGGTCACCGAGAAGCACGTCGAGGACGGCCTGACCGTCGCCCAGCTGTGCGAGGCGGCCGTCACCCAGAGCGACGGCACCGCGTCCAACCTGCTGCTCAAGCAGATCGGCGGCCCCGCGGGCCTGACGAGATACTTCCGCGGCCTGAAGGACCCGGTCTCCCGGATGGACCGCTGGCACCCCGAGCTCAACGACTGGACCCCCGGGGACAGGCGCGACACCACCACGCCCTCGGCCATCGGCCGTGACCTGCGCATGCTCACCACCGGCAAGGCGCTGCACGCCAAGGACCGCGCGCAGCTCAACGCCTGGCTGCTCGCGAACAAGACCGGCGACGAGCGCATCCGGGCGGGCCTGCCCAAGACCTGGACGATCGGCGACAGGACCGGCACCAACTCCGACGGGTTCGGCGGCGGCAACGACATCGCCGTCATCTGGCCTCGGAAGGGCGACGCCCCCATCATCATGGCGATCTACACCAACCGCACCCCGGGCCTCGCCACCGACAACGAGACCATCGCGAAGACCGCCACCATCCTGGCCCGCGGGCTCGGCAGGCTCTGATGTCCGGCCGGGGGACGAAAATCGTACGGCTCGTCGCCGCGAGCGCGGCGGTGGGCGCGCTCATGGCGGGGATCGCGTTGCCGGCGGTGGGGGGCGCCGGTCTGGGGATCATGTCGGCGACCAGCGAGCTGAATCTCAAGCCCGAGGATCTCACCGAGCCGCCGCCGGCGGAGGTGTCGATCGTGCAGGACGCCAGGGGCAACGAGATCGCGCGGTTTTATGAGGAGTACCGGACGGTCGTCACGCTGGATCAGGTCGCCGAGGTGATGAAGACGGCGATCATCTCGATCGAGGATTACCGGTTCTACCAGCACGGGGCGATCGATCTGGAGGGGACGATCCGGGCGTTCGCCAAGAACCTGCACGCCGGTGGGGTGAGCCAGGGGGGCTCCAGCATCACCCAGCAGTACGTCAAGCAGGTCCTGCTCAACTCGGCCGTCACCGATGAGGAGAAGGACAAGGCGCTGGAGGCCAGTTACGCGCGCAAGCTGAACGAGTTGCGGCATGCGATGGCGGTGGAGGAGAAGTACTCCAAGGACGAGATCTTGGAGAAGTATCTGAACATCGCCTATTTCGGGGCGAGTGCGTACGGGGTGGAGGCGGCGGCCACGCGGTTCTTCGGGGTACGGGCGGCCGATCTGAGCCTGCCGCAGGCCGCGACGCTGGCCGGTGCGGTGCAAGACCCCAACGCCACCGACCCGAACCTGGGCAGGAAGCAGCGGGAGCGGTTGCTCAAGCGGCGCAACGTGGTGCTGGACCGGATGGCGGAGCTGGGCAAGATCACCCCGGCGGTGGCGGCGAAGGCCAAGGCCGCCAAGCTCGGCTACAGGGGCACGAAGC
>NZ_BAABAQ010000022.1:0-74016 GCF_039537505.1 Streptosporangium oxazolinicum | reverse complement strand
GGCTCGACAGCCGCACCTCCTCACCGTTCAACGTGATCGTCCCCTCGTCGGGCTGGTGAGCGCCCGCCAAGGTCTTGATCAAAGTGGACTTCCCGGCGCCGTTCTGGCCGAGCAGGCAGTGCACCTCTCCTGGCAGCACTTCCAGGTCGACGCCGTCGAGGGCGCGCACTCCGGGGAACTGCTTGACGATCCCGCGCATGAGGAGCAGGGGGGTGGCTTCTGACATGGGGCCTCGCTGGTTCATCGGGGAGCCGAGAAGACATGGTCGCTGCTGAGCCTGGCCGCGCCGACCACGCCGGCGTCGGGTCCCAGCTCCGAGAGCACGATGGGCAGGTTTCCGGTCGCCAGGGGCAGCGACCGGCGGTAGACGACGCTTCTGATCTCCGCCAGGAGGACGTGGCCCAGCTGGGCCACTCCTCCCGCGATGATCACGAGGCCGGGGTTGAAGAAGCTGACGAGCCCGGCCAGCACCGTGCCGACCCTGCGCCCGCCGTCACGGATGAGTCGTACCGCCTCGGCGTCGCCCATCTCGGCGGCCGTGGCGACGTCCTCCGCGGTGAGGGTGCCCGTCTGGTCGAGACGGCGGCCCAGGTGGACCGAGCGCCCGGCGATGGCCGTGGCCTCCCTGGCGAGGGCGGTCCCGCCGAAGTATGCCTCCAGGCAGCCGATGTTGCCGCAGGCGCAGACGGGGCCCTGGTCGTCGACGCGGATGTGGCCGATGTCGCCGGCGCTGCCGGAGACACCCCGGTAGATCTTGCCGTCCACCACGATCCCGCAGCCGATACCGGTGCCGATCTTGACGAGCAGGAAGTCGTCCACCTGCCTGGCCAGCCCCGAGTGCAGCTCGCCGAGGGCCATGATGTTGACGTCGTTGTCGACCACGGCGGGGCAGCCGAGGGCCTGGCCGACCGCCTCCCTGACGGGGTAGCGGTCCCAGCCGGGCATGATCGGAGGGGCGACCGGCACCCCCTCGCGGAAGCTGACCGGCCCGGGGATACCGATCCCCGCGCCGTACAGCTGGGTGAACATGCCCTGCTCCCCCAGCTTGGCGATCATCTCCATGGCCTGGTCGAGCACGACCACGGGACCGTCGCGCACGTCGCACCGCTCGCTCAGGTGGCCGAGGATCTCCAGCTCGCCGTCGGTGACGACCACGTCGATGGAGGTGGCGCCGATGTCGATCCCGGCGAAGCGGAGATCTCCGGAGAGCCGCACCAGGCCGGACCTGCGCCCGCCGCGCGAGGCCGCCAGCCCCGCCTGCTCGACCAGGCGCAGCTCGACGAGCCGGTCGAGTTCCAGATTGAGCCTGGAGCGGGACAGGGCGGTCACGTCGCCGAGTTCGGCGCGCGACCGCGCCCTCTCGCGCAGCAGCCGGAGCAACGCGGCCTGGTGCGCGTTCTCCGGCCGAGCGACCGTCCGCTTCACGAACACCTCCCTGTTCCGAGCAGGTGTGCAGAAGCTAACCCTCTTTAGACCGATTTGTGAATCACTTTTACCTAACGGTTCGCCGACTTTTGCAGTAATCGGCAAAAGTCGGCGAACCTGACCCGCCCGGTCAGCTCACCCGGGTGAGCCTCCACTGCTGGTTGGTGCCGGTCCCGCAGGTGGCCTGGGTGAGCTGCGTGCCGTCGGCGGTCGAGGCGCCGGGCACCTCAAGGCAGTGACCGCTCGCGACCGAGGCGATCCTCCAGGTGCCGTTCGTCCCGGCGGTGAACCTCCACTGCTGGTTGGCTGCATTGTGGCAGGTCCACTGGATGATCGGTGCGCCCGGCGCGGTGGAGGCGCCGTTCACGTCCACGCACTTGCCGCCCTGGACCCCGGTGAGGGTGAAGGCGCCGCCGGTCGCGGCGGTGAACCTCCACTGCTGGTTGGTGCCGCCGTTGCCCGCCCACTGGACCACCCTCGCCCCGTCGGTCGTGGACTGGCCCTCCACGTCAACCACCTTGGAGCTGTGTGCGGCGGTCAGCGTGTAGACGCCGCCCGCCACCGGCCCGCTCGGACCCCCCGAGGCGTTCAGGGTGAGGGAGTCGAGGTCGAACTGGTTGGCGGTCGGGTGCTTGAACACCAGGAACAGCGGGTGGCTGCCCGACAGCGCCGCCACGGGCGTGGTGACCGTCTGCTGGTAGGTGTCCCAGCCGCCGGTGTTCTGCACGGCCGTGGTGGCCAGCAGCTGCCCGGTGGGCGAGTCGGCGCGCAGCTCGATCGAGCCTCCGCCCACGGGCGAGGACACCCGGTAGGACACCGACGCCACCCCCTGGACGCTCATCGGCGAGAAGGAGATCCAGTCGTTGTTGGAGATGTCGCCGACTCGCTTGCCGTTCTGCGCACCGGCCTGGTCGATGACCCGGACCCCGGACGAGCCGGTGAAGTACTCGGCCTGCTTCTGCCGGGGCTGCAGGATCAGGTTCGCGGTGTGGGACAGGCCGCCGTTGTCGGTGTAGGTCGCGGTGAGGACGTAGAAGGTGTTGGCGTCCGCGTCGTGCCCGGAGTTCGTGGTCACCACGGTCCCCGAGCAACCGGTGAACTGGCCCGTGTCGTGGCTGTGGGTGTCGTGGCCGAGCGCCGTGACCACCCTCACCCTGGAACAGTCGATCGTGCCGTCCTCGGGGTCGGTGACGGTCACCGTGTACGGGACCGAGTCACCGAAGGAGATGGCCGTGCCGTCGGGCGGCGAGCCGAACCGCACGACCGGCGCGGTGTTGCCGACCGTGATGGGCACCGTCGCCGAGCCGCTCTTGCCCGACGAGTCGGTGATCGTGAGCCTCGCGGTGAAGGTGCCGTTGGCGGTGTAGGTGAACGAGGGGTTCGCCGCGGTGGAGTCGGTCGAGCCGTTGCTGGTGAAGTCCCAGGCGTAGGTGAACGGGTCCCCGTCGGGGTCCGCGGAACCCGCCGAGGAGAACTGGACGGTGAGCGGGGCCTGGCCCGAGGTGGGCGTCCCGGTCGCCTTCGCGATCGGGGAGCGCGAGCCGTTGATGTAGTCGATGCGGTAGACGCCGTCGTCGGGGTTGGTGCCGCCGTAACCGGCCCCCCACTCGATCAGGTACATCGCGCCGTCGGGGCCGAACTTCATGTGCATCGGCGACCTGAACCCGAGGTTGGACAGGAAGCGGTTGGTCTTCAGGACGTTGCCGCTCCCGTCCAGCCGCATCTCCATCAGGTAGTTGCGGCTCCACTCGTAGAAGAACGGGGTGTCGTCGAAGTACGCGGGGAACTTGGTGTCGGAGGGGTTGGCCGCGTCGTAGTGGTAGAACGGCCCGCCCATCGGGGCCGCGCCGCCACTGGTGCCCATCTCCGGCCACTCGGGCGTGAGGTGGTAGGTGTACCAGACGGTGGCCGCCTTGATGGCGGGCAGGTTCGTCAGGCCCGTGTTGTTGGGCGAGTTGTTCACCGGCGCCGCGCAGTTGAACTTCGGCCCCGAGGTGGACGTGGCGAAGTTGTAGTCGTTGAACGGGGTGTTGTTGCCCACGCAGTACGGCCAGCCGTAGAAGCCCGGCGACTTGATCAGGTTCCACTCGACGGTGCCCTCGGGCCCGCGGTTGGCGTTGGCCGCCCCCGCGTCGGGACCGTAGTCGGCCGCCGAGATCCAGCCGGTCTCGGAGTCCACCGAGAAGCGGAACGGGTTGCGAAAGCCCATCGCGTAGATCTCCGGGCGGGTCTGCGCGGTGCCCGGCGCGAACATGTTGCCCGAGGGGATCGTGTAGGTGCCGTTGCTCTCCGGGTGGATCCGCAGGATCTTGCCGCGCAGGTCGTTGGTGTTGGCACTCGTCTTCTGGGCGTCGAAGTTGGCGCGGCCCGCGCGCTCGTCGATCGGCGCGTACCCGTCGGAGGAGAAGGGGTTGATGTCGTCGCCGACGCCGATGTAGAGGTTCCCGCCGGGCCCGAAGGCGAGCTGCCCGCCGGTGTGCCCCGGCTCGTCGGTCCTGGTGGCGGGGATGGCGAGAAGCTTCTTCTCGCTGGTCAGATCCAGGCTGTCACCGGCCGCGTTGAGGGTGAACCGGGAGACCTGGTTGACCGCCGCCGAACCGGTCGGGGAGTAGTTGAGGTAGACCCAGCGGTTGGTCGCGAAGCCCGGGTCGAGGACCAGGCCGATCAGCCCGTCCTCACCGCCGGTGTAGACGCTCAGCGTGCCGGTGGTCACGATCTGGCCGTTGCTCTTGCGGACGAGCATGAGCTTGCCGGAGCGGGCGATGTAGTAGACGTCGCCGTTGGCGGCGATGTCCAGGCCCATCGGCTGGTCGGGCGCGCTGTCGAGGGTGACCTTCTGGAACCGGTTCCATACGGTGCCGCCGCAGTCGCCCGCGGCGTTGCCCGCCGCCCACCTGATGCCGCCGAGCACGTGCTGGCGGAAGTTGGCCTCGCTGTAGGAGGCGCTCTCGTGTCCCATCGCGGTCGCCCACACCCGGCCGCCCTCGGCGTTGCGGCACCAGGAGATCGGGTGGTCGGCGCCCATCTTGCTGCCGCCCGCGTCGTAGGTGCTCTCATCGGCGGTGACCAGCACGTGCACGTCACCGCGCATGTTCTTGTCGAAGTTGTACCACTCCTCGGTACGGACCCAGCGGTCGGGCAGGCCCACGGTGGAGGGGTGTTTTTTGTCCAGGACCTTGGCGGTGCCCTGCACGGTGGCCGAGTGCGCGGTCATGTGCGCGCCGCCCAGGACGAGCTGGTCCCACCAGGGGAACTGGGCCTCGATGTTCATGTCCGTGGTGTTGTGGACCGCCACGATCCCGCCGCCGTCGTTGACGAACTTCTGGGTGGCCTGACGCTGGGCCTCGTTGTCCCAGACCATGCCGGAGTTCTGCAGCATGATGATCGCGTCGAAGGTGGCCAGGTTCGCGTCGTTGAGCGCGGTCGAGCTGGCGGACTGGACGACCTCGAAGTCGTTGGCGGCGGCGAGCTGCTGGACCATCGTGATACCGGCCGGGATCGAGCCGTGGACGTAGTCGGCGGTCTCGGTGAACAGCAGGACCCGGAAGGCGGCCGCCTTCGCGGCTCCCGTGTTCGCCGAGGCCGCCGAGGACACTGACAACCCGGAGAACACGGATAACAGGAGCAGGATCGGGACCGTTAAGGCGGTGAGCTGGCGGCGCATGGAATCTCCTGGGGGGACGAGAAGGACATGCGAAACAGACCGGGCGATCCTCACGGACCGGCCGGTGGTGGTGACGGGAGAGGTCGGGAGAGGACGGCGGGAAATCGCGAAATCTGTCGGTTTCTGGCTTATTTCCTCCTTATTTCAGGATGGTAAGGAGGAGTTATGACGGTCGTCAAGCAAAAGGTTGCTTGGTCAAAACAGAAAGTCTCGTCCGGACGGCCCTCCCGGGCCCTGTCCGGCGGCGCGTCCGCCCCTCGGGCCGCCCCTGAGCAGCGCGGGTACCAAAAAGGGCGCCCCACGGCGGGAGCGCCCTCGAACGTCAGCCGTTCGACCGGCCGTCGCGACAGCCGCGACGGCGGCCACCTCGGCCGGTACGCGACGGTCAGAGCATGGCCTCCATGAAGGCGGTCGCCTGCCGGCCGAGGGTGGTCGGGGTCAGGTACGGCTGCTCGGCGAGGATCGCCTGCCAGTTGTCCCGGATGTCCTCCACCGTGTGGTCGTCCTGCCGCCAGCCGGGCCCCTCGGCCACGAACACCCGCGCGATCCGGCCGCCGCCGACACTGAAGACCTCGCCGTTGGTCTCGCAGGCCTCGTGCGCCAGGAAGGTCACCAGGGCGCTGACCCGCTCCGCGGAGAACCTCGCCTCGAACTCGGCGGGCAGGATCTCCGAGGTCATCCGGGTCCAGGCGATCGGCGCGATCGCGTTGGCCGTGATCCCGGCCCTGGCGCCCTCGATGCCGAGCGTCTTGGTGAGGCCGACCAGGCCCATCTTGGCGGTGGAGTAGTTGGCCTGGCCGAAGTTGCCGAACAGCCCGGCGGGCGAGGAGGTGTTGACGATCCGGCCGTACCCCTGCTCCTTGAGGTACGGGAACGCCGCCCGGCTGACCAGGAACGAGCCTCGGACGTGGACGGCGAGGACCTGGTCGAACTCCTCGACGCTCATCTTGCCGAAGGACCTGTCCCGCAGGATGCCCGCGTTGTTGACGACGATGTCCAGCCGCCCGTAGGTGTCGATCGCGGTCCGTACGATCGCCTGGGCCCCCTCGGGGGTCGCGACGTCGTCGGTGCTGACGGCCGCCTCCCCGCCGTTCTTCCTGATCAGCTCGACCACCTCGGCGGCCGGGCCCGCGGAGGCGCCGGTACCGTCCAGCGCGCCGCCCAGGTCGTTGACGACCACCTTGGCGCCGCGCTCGGCGAGCGACAGCGCGTGCGAGCGTCCGAGTCCCTGCCCGGCGCCGGTGATGACCGCGACCCTGCCGTCGAACCGCAACTCCGACATCCGCACCCCTCCCACGAGAACATAATTCTGGTCGTCTGAACGATAACTCGCCCGGCCCGCGCGATGCCACGGGAACCCCCGGAACACTACCTGCGGAACCTTCGGGACACCGCTCGCGAAACCGGGGCGAGCCGTCGGCGGAACTGTTACACCCCCCGCGAGAAAAGCGCGCGATGGTAACCAAAAATGCCTGAGATCATTGCGCATAGTAAGCGCGCGTGTTAATTTCTGCTAAAGTTTTTGCCCCACACGGGCGAGGGTCAACGACGACACCCCTCACTTTCTCCTAGTACGGCCCCGCCCAATATTTTGGGCTGGAGGCCCTATATGTCCTTATCGCCGCCCCTACGCGTGGTCCAGTGGGCCACGGGTGCCGTCGGCAGATACTCCCTGCGCAGCGTGATCACCCGGCCGGAGTTCGAGCTGGCCGGGGTCCTGGTCTACGACCCGGACAAGGTGGGGCAGGACGCGGGAGCCCTCGTCGGGCTCCCCGAGGCCGGTGTCACCTGCACCGACGACGTCGAGGAGATCCTCGCCACGAAGGCCGACTGCGTCCTGCACATGCCGCTGCCGGCGTCCTACTTCGGCGGGGAGCGTCCGAGCGACGTGGAGACCATCTGCGCGCTGCTCGCCACCGGCAAGAACGTCATCACCACCACCGGGTTCGTGTACCCCAAGTGCCACGGCACGGGGGCGGTGGAGCGCCTGGAGGCCGCCTGCCGCGCGGGGGGATCGTCCCTGCACGGCACCGGCGTCAACCCCGGCTTCATGAGCGACCTGCTGCCCCTCACGCTGACCGGCCTGTCCAGCCGCGTCGACCACATCTACGTCCGGGAGTCGTCCGACTTCCGGGGGCACACGTCCCGGCAGATCGTGGTGGATCTGTTCGGCTTCACGCGTTCGGCCAAGGAGTACGTCGCCGCCGTGCGCCCCTTCCGCGCCTTCCAGCGCTCGCTGTTCGCCGAGAGCGTCCAGTTCGTGGCCGACAACCTCGGCGTGACCCTCGACGAGGTCGAGGAGAGCGACGAGTTCGAGCTCGCGTCCGAGGAGTTCGAGATCGCCGCGGGACCGGTCAGGGCGGGCACCGTGTGCGCGTCCCGCTGGATGTTCAGCGGGCTGGTCCGCGGCCGTCCCTTCATGACCGTGGAGTGCGTCTACAAGGCCGACGCCGACCGGGTGAAACGGTGGGCCGATCCCGGCTTCAGCGTCCACATCGAGGGCGTGCCCCAGCTGATGCTCACCGTCGACGAGATCTCCCACGGTCTGGCCGCTGCCGCCGCCCACGCCGTCAACTCCGTCGCCGCCCTCTGCGCCGCCCCGCCGGGCATCCGCACCGCGCTGGATCTCCCCCTGGCCACCGGCCGGGGCACCGTCCGCCTCTCCTGAGGATCCCCCTCGGCCCCCTCCGAGGCGTCCCCTGAGCGGACATCCCCCGGCTCCGCCGCCCGGCGCACCGTACGAGCGACGTCACGCGCCCGGACGTACGACGGACAGAGGTATTCGTCCGTGCCCCCCGCTGAACCGCCGACGAGCGAGAAACGGCATTTAGTATTTTTGCTCAATAAACAGACATATGCGCTTTTACGCATGCACTCGATCACGGCCTTCGCGTCGCGTTTACCCGCCATCCCCGTTTCCCACCGGCCAATCCCGCGCGGGACATTCTCGCGAGACCGGCCGGAGGGTTTCCGAGGCGTCAGGTATGCGGGATGAAACGCCCGAAACGGCCCTGGTGGTACAGGAGCGGGCGCCCGCCGGGTTCGAGGCCGGTTTCGGTGACGAGACCGACGACCAGGACGTGGTCCCCGATGTCGACGGTGGAGTGGGGAGCGCAGATCAGGTGGGCCGAGACGCCGCCCAGCAGCGGGACGCCCAGGCGCCCGGGGGTCCAGGAGGTGGGAGCGGCGAACCGGTCGACGCCCTTCTTGGCGAAACGCGAGGCCACCTCGGCCTGATCGCTGGCCAGGACGTTCACCGCGAAGTGATCGGCCTGCCGGAGCCAGGGCCAGGTGGTCGAGGACTGGTCCACGTAGAAGGAGACCAGCGGGGGCGTGAGACTGACGGATGAGAACGAGGTGGCCGTGAGGCCGACCGGTATGCCGTCGACCTGCGCGGTGACGACGACGACCCCGGCCGCGTGGACGGCCAGTGCCTGCCGGAAGCTCTCCGCGTCGACCGCGCGGCCCGGCAGTGTCTCGGTCATGTCACCTCGCTCAGCACTGTGTGGGGTATCACCAAGACGCTCCACTTGGTCACTTTTCCCGCTTCGAGGAACAAAGGACACCTTTCAAAACCCATTACGCTCGCCATCTCTTCCCGGCGTCATGCGGAAGCCCGCTCCCCGAGTGCCGAGGCCACCTGTGGGCCGACCCGATCGGCCCAGGGATCGAGGACGGCGTCGAGGTCGGGGATCTGCGACTCCAGCAGCGCGAGGCCCGGTGTGGGAACGGTCGCGCCGAGCTCCACCAGCAGCGGCCGGAAGTGGACCTCCACCGCCAGCGAGTGCTTGGCGTCGCCCATCACCAGGAGCGGGAGGGCGACGGCCGAGGCGAGCGCGCCGCCCGGCAGCCGGTCGAGGAACGCCTTGAGCAGGCCGGTGTAGGTGGCCTTGTAGGTCGGGCTCGCCACCACCAGCACGTCGGCCCCGGCGACCAGGTCCAGCGCGGCCCTCACCTCCGGTGCCGTCTCGGGGGCGAACAGCAGCGGGGCCAGGGCCGCCAGGTCGACGACCTCCGGAGCCTTCCCGTCCCCGATCCGCCGGGCGACGGCCGCCGCCGCCCGGACGGCCACCCCGTGGGTGCGCGACCCCGGTCGCGGGTTTCCCACCACGGTCACAATGCTCATGAGGCCACCGGCGCTTTCTGATCGACATCGGAACGGAGAAGCTTCCATACCTCGTGGCGGTACTCCCCGAAGCGGGAACCGCCCCTCGGGTCCCCCTCGCGGGGACCGAGGTCCACCTCGACGGCCCCCTGGATCCGTCCGGGCCGGGAGGCCATGACCGCGACCCTCCGGCCGAGATAGACGGCCTCGTCGATGCTCCGGGTGGTGAACAGGAGCGTCGTGCCGGTCCTCTCCCAGATTCGCACCAGCTCTTCCTGGAGCGACTCCCGGGTTCCGGCGTCCAGCGCGGCGAACGGCTCGTCGAGCAGCAGCACGGCCGGATCGGCGGCCAGGCTCCTGGCGACGGCCACCCGCTGGGGCACGCCGAGGGGGAGCTCGTGGGGGTAGCGGTCACCGAACTCGCCCAGCCCCACCAGGTCCAGATACCCCCTGGCCAGGTCGGTGCGCTCCCGCCGCGTGGCGGCCCTGCCCTCCAGCGCGAACTCGATGTTGGACAGCGCCGTACGCCAGGGGAAGAGCGCGTACTGCTGCAGCACGATCCCCCGGTCGAGACCGGGGCCTTCGAGGGGGATCCCGTCCAGCAGGATCCGGCCGGTGGTCGGCGCGGCGAGCCCGGCGATCAGGTCGAGGAGGGTGGACTTGCCGCAGCCGCTCGGCCCGACGAGGGTGAGGAACTCCCCCGCCCGCACGTCGAGGTTGACGTCGTCGAGGGCGGTGAAGGAACGTTGGGTGTCACGGCCGGTGAACTCCTTGCCGACCCCCTGGATCCGGAGCTTCACCGGGCACCCCCCGAAGGGGTGCCCGCGAGGGCGGGGACATGTCTGATCATGATCACGATATGCGTCCTGTGCGATGTGGGAGGAGGGGACGGCGGGTCGACTTGTGATCACGGACACTGGGCGCTGAACACGCGGCAGAGATCGACGTGCGCGCACCGAGTCAGATAGATGCCCATACCGGAGAAACTACGCACCACTTTCCGGTAAGTCAATATTTCCTACTGGTTGTACATGAAATACCTTGGAGGAACCGGCTCCCCCTCCCGGCCGAAGGTCCCGTACCGTCGAGACATGAAGCTGGAAAAGGAGATCTCCGGCGGCCGCTTCGAGAGGCAGCCGAACCGGTTCACGACGCGGATCGAGGCGGGCGGCGAGCACCCGCCGGAGCCCGGCCGCTACCAGATCTACGCCTCCTACGCCTGCCCGTGGGCACACCGCTCCCTCATCGTCCGCGAGCTGCTGGGCCTGCGGGAGGTGGTCGGAGTGACGATCGTCGACCCGATCAGGGACGAGAAGGGCTGGCGGATCCCCGGGGGCGACCCGGTGACCGGGGTGGAGTACCTCTCCGAGCTCTACCTGGCGACCGATCCCGGCTACGAGGGCCGCTACACGGTGCCCTGCGTCTGGGACGTCACCGCCGGGCGCCTGGTCACCAACGACTACCCGCAGATCACCCTCACCCTGGAGACGGCCTTCGCGCCGTGGCACGCCGAGGGCGCGCCCGACCTCTACCCGGAGGAGCTGCGCGAGGAGATCGACGCGCTCAACGAGGTGATCTTCCGCGGCCTCAACAACGGCGTCTACCGGGCCGGGTTCGCCCGCTCCCAGGAGGCGTACGACGAGGCGGTCACCGAGGTGTTCGCCACGCTCGACCTGCTGGAGGAGCGGCTGTCGGACCGCCGCCGCCTGCACGGCGACGCGCTCACCGAGAGCGACGTGCGGCTCTACCCGACGCTCGCCAGGTTCGACGCCGTCTACAACTCGCACTTCAAGTGCGCGGTGCGGCGGCTGACCGACTATCCGGCCCTGTGGACCTACGCCCGCGAGCTGTACGCCATCCCGGCGTTCCGCGACACGACCGACTTCGACCAGATCAAGCGGCACTACTTCGTGACGCAGACGAACGTGAACCCGACCGGGATCGTGCCCCGGGGGCCCGAGATCGACTGGACCGCTCCCTGACGCCCCGCTGAAAGTTTCATCGGACAAATCGGTCATTCGCCCGGTCGGCGAGCGGCCCGGGAGGGTGCCGGTTGACGGTGGGCGAAACGCGCTGGAAACATCGGGCACCCAGGTTGTGGGAGCGCTCCCACTTGGGTCCCTCCGGCCGGGATGTCGGACCCGCGCTCCCGCGATCTGGCACCTCCCCCGGCCAAAGGACCCTCCGTGATCAGACCGCCCACCTGGCTCGTCCTCGCCACGGCCGCCGCCCTGGTGACCCTCACCCCCCTGCCCGCCGCCGCCGACGCCCCCGAACAGATCGTCAACGGCACCTTCGACACCGGCACCGCCCCCTGGTGGAGCACCGGCAACACCGCGCTGGAGGTCGAGGGCGGCCGTCTGTGCGCCGACGTCCCCGGCGGCACCGCCAACCCGTGGGACGTCATCGTCGGCCAGAACGACATCCCCCTGGTCGAGGACGAGACGTACGAGTTCTCCTTCTTCGGGATCGCGACGCCCGGCCGGGTGGCCAAGGCGCTCGTCCAGCTCCCGGTGGACCCCTACACGCAGTACCTGTCGGCCAATCCCGAGCTGAGCGTGTCCGGTAACGACTACCGCTACACCTTCACCTCGCCCGTGGACCTGCCGAACGCGCAGGTGGTGTTCCAGCTCGGGGGCAGCACCACCCCGTGGAGGTTCTGCGTGGACAACGTCTCCCTCAAGGGTGGAGCCGAGCCCGACGTCTACGAACCGGACACCGGCCCCCGCGTCCGGGTGAACATGGTCGGCTACCTGCCCTCGGGGCCGAAGAACGCCACCCTCGTCACCGAGGCCACGGAGCCGGTCGGCTGGAGGCTCCGGCGCGGCGGGGAGACCGTCGCCGAGGGGGACACGGTCCCGCGCGGCGTCGACGGCAGCTCCGGCCAGAACGTCCACTCGATCGACTTCGGCACGGTCACCGCGTCCGGCACCGGCTACACGCTGGAGGCCGACGGCGAGACCAGCCGTCCCTTCGACATCGGCGCGGACGTCTACGGCGAGCTCAGGACCGACGCGCTGAAGTTCTACTACACCCAGCGCAGCGGCATCCCGATCCTCGACGACCTCCGCCCCGGTTACGGAAGGCCCGCCGGGCACATCGGGGTCGCCCCCAACCGGGGTGACGTCGCGGTGCCCTGCCAGCCGGGCGTCTGCGACTACACGCTGAACGTCAGGGGCGGCTGGTACGACGCGGGCGACCACGGCAAGTACGTCGTCAACGGCGGCATCTCCGTCCACCAGCTGATGTCCGCCTTCGAGCGGGCCAAGACCGACGGCGTCCACCGGGACGGCGACCTCGACATCCCCGAGAGCGGCAACGGGGTGCCCGACATCCTCGACGAAGCCCGCTGGGAGCAGGAGTTCCTGCTCAGCATGCAGGTCCCCGACGGCAGACCGTACGCGGGAATGGCCCACCACAAGATCCACGACGCCGCGTGGACCGGCCTGCCCCTCCTGCCCCACCTGGACCCCCAGCCCCGCGAGCTGCACCCGGTCTCCACCGCCGCCACCCTCAACCTGGCCGCCACCGGGGCCCAGGCGGCCCGCCTCTTCGCCCCGTACGACGCCGCGTTCGCCGCGCGCAACCTCGCGGCGGCGAGGAAGGCGTGGGCGGCGGCGAAGTCCAACCCCGCGCGGTACGCGGACCCGGCGGACGGGGTGGGCGGCGGCGCCTACAACGACGACAACGTGACCGACGAGTTCTACTGGGCCGCCGCCGAGCTCTACCTCGCCACCGGCGAGAAGGAGTTCAGGGACTACGTGCTCGCCTCGCCGCACCACACCGGCGACATCTGGCGCGAGCGCGGCTTCGACTGGGGCAACACCGCCCAGCTCGGCCGCCTGCAGCTGGCGTCCGTGCCCAGCGCGCTCCCCGACCGGGCGCGGGTGCGTCAGTCGGTCCTGGAGGGCGCCGACAAGTATCTCGCCGTCCAGAGGGCCCACCCGTACGGCGTTCCGTACAACCCGCCGGACTACGACTGGGGCTCCAACAACCTGGTGCTCAACAACATGGTCGTGATGGCCGTCGCCCACGACCTGAGCGGCGCCGCGAAGTACCGCGACGGGGTGCTGGAGGGGCTGGACTACATCTTCGGGCGCAACGCGCTGAACCAGTCGTACGTGACCGGCTACGGCGAGGTCGCCTCGAAGAACCAGCACAGCCGCTGGTACGCCCGCCAGCTCGACCCCTCCCTGCCCAACCCGCCGCGCGGCACCCTGGCCGGAGGCCCGAACTCCGCCATCCAGGACCCGGTGGCCCAGGCCAAGCTACGAGGCTGCGAGCCCCAGTTCTGCTACATCGACGACATCGAGTCGTGGGCCACCAACGAGCTGACGATCAACTGGAACTCCCCGCTCGCCTGGATCGCCTCCTACCTCGCCACCCCCGCCGCTCCCGGCCCGTGCAAGGTCACCTACACCACCCACGGCGAGTGGCCCGACGGGTTCAACACCCAGGTCACCGTCACCAACACCGGTACCAAAGCCATCGACGGCTGGACCCTCGGCTGGTCCTTCCTCGGCGGCCAGACCGTGCGGCGGCACTGGAGCACCGCCCTCACCCAGGACGGCGCCACCGTGACGGCCAGGAACCTCTCCTGGAACAAGACCATCAAGCCCGGCGGCTCGGTCACCTTCGGCTTCATCGGCGCCGACGCCCCCGGCCCCAACCCCAGACCGGAACGCTTCCTCCTCAACGGCGCCCTCTGCCGGTGACCTGCGGAGCGGCCGTCCCCGAGGGCGGCCGCTCCTCGCTCCCTCAGAATCTCCGGCGCACGATCTGCTCGATCGCGGCCATCAGGCCCTGGTCCTCGATCAGCGGCGGCCCGCCGTCGTCACCGCAGCAGGACGGCTTCGCATGAGCGGTCCCGGCCTGATGACCCGCGCGTCCGGGCAGGTCGAACGCCTCCTCCAGGAACGCGTAGGGGTCCGTGCGATTGTCATGCCTCTCCAGGAGCAGGAACAAAACGGTGTCCACCTCCGGGAAGGAGACGACCAGCCGCCAGCCGTCAGAAAGCCTGATCACACAGAATCGCGGCCAGTTGCCCGGACCGGACAGCCGGTAATGCGCCGCGGCACAGCCTCGCCGCGACACCTCCCCGTGCACCCGGACGAACGCCTCCCGTACCCGCCGGGGAGTTCCGGCGTCGCGAACGACGGCGTCGACACCCTTGGCGACCAGGATGCCGAACCGCGGGGGTTCCGCGGGAGCCTCGCCCCGGCGTTTCCTCTTGCTCACGGACCGAGCAGCTTCCTGAGGTCGTCCTCGCCGTACTCGACGAGATCACCGGTCATCTGCGCGGCGTCCTGAGCCCTTTCGAGCAGGTCGCGATCCCTCAACGCGTCGACGACCCGCGCCAGCCGGCGACGTCCGGGTTCTCCCTGCTCGGTCTCGCGAACAACAGCCAGAACCTCGGCCAGTGAGGTGGCGGAGATCCTGGTCACCTTCTCACCAGGCACGGCCCTCAGGACGCCGTGCGCCATCCACGAGCGGACGGTGGGCACGCTCACGCCGAGCAACTCGGCCGCGCACGCCAGTTTCACCGCCGACGGGCGTGGCCCCTGGTCGTGCCGGAGCGACATCCGCCGGATCGTCGCCTGCAGGGCACGATCCGACGTACGGCATCGGGCCAGGGACAGAAGATCGGCGAGATCTTCCACGATCAGTCGCGCTTGCTCATCACGTTCACCCACGCCCTTCAGGATATCTCTTCTTTCAAATATGGCATTGTATTTGAAAGAAAAATCA
Source organism: Streptosporangium oxazolinicum (assembly GCF_039537505.1). Classification (NCBI taxonomy): domain Bacteria; kingdom Bacillati; phylum Actinomycetota; class Actinomycetes; order Streptosporangiales; family Streptosporangiaceae; genus Streptosporangium; species Streptosporangium oxazolinicum. Next base: position 59,074 of record NZ_BAABAQ010000022.1, on the reverse strand, counting down.
CGAGGGGAGGGCAACGGGCGGCCTAAACTGGGGCGGTGATCGAGGACATCCGGGTGGATCCCGCCGTCAGCGCGCTCAGGCCCGACTTCGGGGTGCTGGTGGTGGGGGTGTACGGGCTGCGCAACGGGCCGACCGACGACAGGTCGCGGGCCTGGCTGGCGGAGGCGGCGGAGAAGGCCGTGGCGGTCGACGACCCGAGGATCGAGGCGTGGCGGGAGGCGTACCGGGGGTTCGGGGCGAAGCCGCAGCGGACCAGGCCCTCGGTGGACGCGCTGGTCAGGCGGATGCCGCCACCGGAGATCAACCGGGTGGTCGACGCCTACAACGCGATCAGCGTCAGGCACGGCCTGCCGATCGGCGGGGAGGACCTGGCCCGCTACGAGGGGGCGGCGAGGCTGGTGCGCGCGACCGGCGACGAGCCGTTCGAGGTCGTCGAGCGGGGCGAGCCCGCGATCGACCACCCGGAGGCCGGTGAGGTCGTCTGGCGAGACGACAGGGGCGTCACCTGCCGCCGGTGGAACTGGCGGCAGTGCGTCCGCACCCGGATCACCGAGGAGACAACGGACGCGCTGTTCCTGCTGGAGCGGCTCGCCCCCCTGTCCTCGGAGGAGCTGCGCGCGGCCGGGGACGAGCTGGCCGGGCTGCTCGAAGACGTCACTCCGGGTATCCGGGTGGAGTCGCGACTGCTCTGGCCGGGCTGACCGCGCCCGCCGGATCGGGCTGACCAGCGACCGAGCGGGTAAACAGTCACCCGGTGGCTGACCGTTTTAACCCCTACTGAGAGGATCGGCAAGGAAGCTGCCGTCAGACTGGCGCAGGTCCGAGCCAAGGCGAGTAGCCTTGGACAGGTTCTCTATCATCAACGCCGATCTGCGGAAGAGGGCGATTTCCGCCGTGTCGTCTGAGTCGTCGCGGACAAACCCGCTGGCAGCCTTTGGTCAGAACGAATGGCTTGTCGACGAGCTGTACCAGAAGTACCTCCAGGACCCCGAGTCGGTCGACCGGGCCTGGTGGAACTTCTTTGCCGACTACAGCCCTGATTCGGGGTCCGGCCGCGCCGCGCCCCAGGGTGCGGCCACCGCCGCGCCCGCCGCTCCACCGACACCCGCTGCGCCCTCGGCCCCCCCGGCTGCGGCTCAGGCCACCCCGGCCCCCGCGGCGACGACCCCAGCGCCGGCGGCGGCCAAGCCCGCCCCGGCGGACCAACCCAAGCAGGAGACGCAGTTGCCCGCCGCCGCCGGTGCCGAGGAAGTCCGACTACGCGGCGCCGCCGCGAGGACAGCGGCCAACATGGAGGCCAGCCTCGTAGTCCCGACGGCGACCAGTGTGCGCGCGGTCCCGGCGAAGCTGCTCATCGACAACCGGATCGTGATCAACAACCACCTGTCGCGCGGTCGCGGCGGCAAGGTGTCGTTCACGCACATCATCGGCTACGCGGTGATCAAGGCCCTCAAGGTCCTGCCGGACATGAACCACTCCTACGCCGAGGCCGACGGCAAGCCGGTGCTGGTCAAGCCCGAGCACGTCAACCTGGGCCTGGCCATCGACGTCGCCAAGAGCGACGGCACCCGCCAGCTCCTGGTCCCGTCGATCAAGGCGACCGAGCGGATGGACTTCCGCCAGTTCTGGGTCGCGTACGAAGAGGTCGTGCGCAAGGCCAGGGCGGGCAAGCTGGGGGTCGACGACTTCAGCGGCACGACGATCTCGCTGACCAACCCGGGCACCATCGGCACCGTGCACTCGGTGCCGCGCCTGATGCCGGGGCAGGGCACGATCATCGGCGTCGGCGCGATGGAGTACCCCGCCGAGTACCAGGGGGCCTCCCCCGAGACGCTCTCCCGCCTCGCGGTGAGCAAGGTCATGACGATCACCAGCACGTACGACCACCGCATCATCCAGGGCGCCCAGTCGGGCGACTTCCTGCGGCAGGTCCACCGGCTGCTGCTCGGCGAGGACGGCTTCTACGACGAGATCTTCGAGGCCCTCCGGATCCCGTACGAGCCGATCCGCTGGGTCCAGGACATCTCGACCACGCACGACGACGACGTGGCGAAGTCGGCCCGGGTCATCGAGCTGATCCACGCCTTCCGGGTCCGCGGCCACCTCATGGCCGACACCGACCCGCTGGAGTACAAGCAGCGCAAGCACCCCGACCTCGACATCAAGTCGCACGGCCTGACCCTGTGGGACCTGGAGCGCGAGTTCGCCACCGGCGGGTTCGGCGGCCGTCCCCTGATGAAGCTGCGCGAGATCCTCGGCGTGCTGCGCGACTCCTACTGCCGCACCATCGGCGTCGAGTACATGCACATGCAGAACCCCGAGGAGCGCGCCTGGATCCAGGCCCGCATCGAGCGGCCGCACGCCAAGCCCGACCGCACCGAGCAGCTCCGCGTCCTGGAGCGGCTGAACACCGCCGAGGCGTTCGAGACGTTCCTGCAGACGAAGTTCGTCGGCCAGAAGCGCTTCTCCCTGGAGGGCGGCGAGTCGCTGATCCCGCTGCTCGACTCGGTGCTGAGCTCCGCGGCCGAGGAGCGGCTCGACGAGGCCGTGGTCGGCATGGCCCACCGCGGGCGGCTCAACGTGCTGGCCAACATCGTCGGCAAGTCGTACGGGCAGATCTTCGGCGAGTTCGAGGGCAACATCGACCCGCGCAGCGCGCACGGCTCCGGCGACGTGAAGTACCACCTGGGCGCGAGCGGCGACTTCGTCTCGCCCGACGGCTCCAAGCTCAAGACCTCGGTGGTGGCCAACCCCTCCCACCTGGAGACGGTCGACCCGGTCCTGGAGGGTGTGGTCCGCGCCAAGCAGGACCTCCTGGAGCGCGGCGAGGAGGGCTTCACCGTCCTGCCGGTGCTCGTCCACGGCGACGCGGCCTTCGCGGGCCAGGGCGTGGTGGCCGAGACGCTCAACCTGTCGCAGCTGCGGGGCTACCGCACCGGCGGCACCGTGCACATCGTGGTCAACAACCAGGTCGGCTTCACCACCAGCCCGGCCAGCTCGCGCTCCAGCGTGTACGCCACCGACGTGGCCCGGATGATCCAGGCCCCGATCTTCCACGTCAACGGCGACGACCCGGAGGCCGTGGTCAGGGTCGGCAGGCTCGCGTTCGAGTACCGCCAGGCGTTCCGCAAGGACGTGGTGATCGACCTGATCTGCTACCGGCGCCGGGGGCACAACGAGGCCGACAACCCGGGCTTCACCCAGCCGCTGATGTACGACCTGATCGACGCCAAGCGCTCCACCCGCAAGCTCTACACCGAGGCGCTGATCGGCCGGGGCGACATCACGGTGGAGGAGGCCGAGGGCGCGCTCCGCGACTACCAGGCCAAGCTGGAGAACGCCTTCGCCGAGACCCGCGCGGCGGCCAAGGACCCGACGGGCGAGTTCTCCCGCCCCGTCGACATGGAGAACGTCCCCTGGTCGCACGAGGACGTCAAGACGGCCGTCTCCGAGGAGACCGTCAAGCGGATCGTGGAAACCCAGCTCAACATGCCCGAGGGCTTCACCGTCCACCCGCGCCTGCTGCCGGTGCTGCAGCGCCGAGGGCAGATGGTCGCCGAAGACCACATCGACTGGGGCATGGGCGAGACCCTGGCCTTCGGCTCGCTGCTGATCGACGGCCACCCGGTCCGCCTCGTCGGCCAGGACTCGCGGCGCGGCACGTTCACCCAGCGGCACGCGGTGCTGGTCGACCGGGTCACCGGCGAGGAGCACACCCCGCTCAAGGCGTTCAACCAGGGCACCACGAAGTTCTACGTCTACGACTCGCTGCTGAGCGAGTACGCCGCGCTCGGCTTCGAGTACGGCTACAGCGTGGAGCGGCCCGAGGCGCTGGTCGCCTGGGAGGCGCAGTTCGGCGACTTCGTCAACGGCGCCCAGTCGGTGCTCGACGAGTACATCACTTCGGGTGAGCAGAAGTGGGGCCAGCGCTCCGGCGTCACCCTGCTGCTGCCGCACGGCTACGAGGGCCAGGGCCCCGACCACTCCTCGGCCCGCATCGAGCGCTTCCTGCAGATGTGCGCCCAGGACAACATGACCGTGGCGCAGCCCACGGTCCCGGCCAACTACTTCCACCTGCTGCGCTGGCAGACGCTGTCGAACCGGCACCGTCCGCTGGTGGTGTTCACGCCCAAGTCGCTGCTGCGGCACAAGGCGGCGATCTCGGCGGTCGGCGACTTCACCTCGGGGTCGTTCCAGCCGGTGCTCGGCGACGTCACGGCCCCCCCGGCCGGCGTCCGCAAGGTCGTGCTGGTCTCCGGCAAGCTCTACTACGACCTGGCGGCGGCCCGCGACAAGGAGGGCCGCAACGACGTGGCGATCGTCCGCCTGGAGCGGCTCTACCCGTTCCCCGGCGACCCGCTGGAGGCCGAGCTGAGCCGCTACGCCGCCGACATCGAGCTGGTGTGGGCGCAGGACGAGCCGCTCAACATGGGTCCGTGGCCGTTCCTCGCGCTCAAGCTGGCCGAGAACCCGGGGGTCTTCGGCGGGCGTTCGATCAAGCGGGTCTCCCGCAAGGCCAACTCCTCCCCGGCGACCGGCTCGCACTCCACCCACGAGGCGGAGTTGCAGCAGATGCTGGGCGAGATCTTCAAGTAGGCGGACCGGCCACCGGCCGGTCCGAGGCAGGCGTCACCACGGAAGTCCCCCGCAGGAGCCTCTGCGGGGGACTTTCCCGTTATCGCGAGTCACCAGGAGACCGCGAGTGTGACCACAGCGTCGTCAGAGGAGAACGTGATGTACTTCACCGATCGCGGCATCGAGGAACTCGTCGCGCGCCGGGGCGAGGAGGAGGTCACCGTGGTGTGGCTGGCCGAACGTCTGCGCGAGTTCGTCGACCTGAACCCCGACTTCGAAACGCCGGTGGAACGGCTGGCCACCTGGCTGGCCCGGCTGGACGACGAGGACGACTGAGAAAAACGCGATATATCTTGACCTTCCGATTGACGCGACATATCGTGTCCAGTACAAGGAGGTCACGCACATGCGGCAATGGACGATCGAGAAACCAGAGCAGCTCACCTTTGAGTCCGTGAGGAAACTCAACGTGCGGATCGTGGCGGGGAAACTGGCCGTGCTGGCCAGCGACGGCCCTCCCACGCTTGAGGTCACCGAGGTCGACAACCCCCCGTTGCTCGTCACCCACGAGGACGACGGCACGCTCACCGTCACCTACAAGGACCTCACCTGGGACGGCCTGCTGGGCTGGCTGCGTCCCGGGCGCCGCAGGGCCACGCTGACCCTCACCGTGCCGAAGGACTGCCCGGTCAACGTGGGCGTGGTCTCCGCGTCCGCGGTCGTCGCCGGCTTCGAGGACCGCACCTCGGTCAGGAGCGTCTCGGGCGGGATCGTGCTCGACGGGGTGAGCGGCGAGATCAACGCCGACACCGTCTCCGGCGCCGTGGAGAGCCGCGGCCTGGTGGGCGACCTGTCGTTCAAGAGCATCTCCGGTGAGCTGACCGTGGCCCAGGGCACGCCCCGGCGGCTGAGCGTCACCACCGTCTCCGGCCGGATCACCGCCGACCTGGAGCTCCCGCCGACCGGTCACGTCACCATGAACAGCGTCTCCGGCGACATCGTGCTCCGGCTCCCGTACACGGTGGAGACCGATGTCAAGATCCGTTCCACCTCGGGCAGGATCGACACCGGCTTCCCCGAGCTCGACCACTCCGTCCAGCCCGGCGCGAAGACGCTGAGCGGCCGGATCGGCGGCGGCATGGCGTCGCTGACGGCCAACACGGTCTCCGCGGACGTCACTCTCCTGAAGGGAGCACAGGCATGAGCCCGGTCTTCGGCCACGGAAGGCTCCGGCTCTATCTTCTGAAGCTGCTGGAGGAGAGCCCGCGCCACGGCTACGAGGTGATCCGGCTGCTCCAGGATCGCTTCCTCGGCGTCTACTCCCCCTCCCCCGGCACGATCTACCCGCGTCTGGCCCGCCTGGAGGAGGAGGGCCTGGTCACCCACGAGGTCGTGGACGGCAAGAAGGTCTTCACCATCAGCGACCGGGGCCGCGACGAGCTCAACGAGCGGCTCGACGAGCTCGCCGACCTGGAGCAGGAGATCTCCGACTCGGTCCGCGACATCGCCCGCGAGGTCAAGGAGGACGTACGCGACACGGTCAAGTCGCTGCGCGAGGAGCTCACCCAGATGGCGCGCGACGTGCGCCAGGGCACCGAGCAGGACTCGCGCAAGGTCTGGCGCGAGCAGAAGACGGAGTGGCAGCGCCAGCGGCGCGAGTGGCAGCGCCAGAGCGGCGAGTGGAAGGACGAGTGGAAGCGCGTCTGGGCCGACGGCTTCACCGGCGAGGGGTCACACGCCGGAGACGCCCGGCTCGGGCAGATGCTGGCCGAGTTCGTCGAGGAGGTCCGCAGGGACGCGGCGGCCGCGCAGGTCAGCGAGGAGACCCTGGCGACCGCCCAGGACGCCCTGTACGACGCGGCCCGCCGCATCCGCGACGCGCTCCGATGATCCCGGCGACGCCTCACGGAACGCCCGCCGGGCTCGTCGCGATACGGCTTCACCCCGGCAGGGTGAAGACGACCTTTCCGAAGAGCTCGCCCTCGTGCATGGCCGCGAAGCCCTCGCGAGCCTCGGTCAGCGGGAGGGCACGGTCGATCAGCGGGCGAGTGCCGGTCTGCTCCAGGAAGCGGGCCAGCCTGCCCAGCTGGTCGCGGGTGCCCATGGTGGAGCCGATCACCGACAGCTGCAGGAAGAAGACGCGGTTCAGGTCGGCCGGCGGGACCGCGCCACTGGTCGCGCCGGAGATCACGATCCGGCCGCCGGGGCGCAGCGCCTTCAGCGAGTGCCCCCAGGTGGCCTGGCCGACGGTCTCCATCACCGCGTCGACCCGTTCGGGCAGCCGGGCACCGCTCTCGAAGGCCCGGTCCGCGCCCAGTTCGAGGGCCCGCGCCCGTTTCTCCTCCGAACGGCTGGTCACCCAGACCCGATATCCCCCGGCCCGGCCCAGCAGGATCAGCGCGGTGGCCACACCACCACCCGCGCCCTGGACCAGCACGGTCGAGCCCGGTTCGAGCCCGGCCTTGTCGAACAGCATGCGGTAGGCGGTCAGCCAGGCCGTCGGCAGGCAGGCGGCCTCCTCGAAGCTGAGCGCGGCGGGCTTGGGCACGAGGTTACGCCGGGGCACGGTGACCCGCTCGGCGAAGGTGCCGTCGTACCTCTCCGAGAGCAGGGAACGCTTCGGGTCGAGCGTCTCGTCGGCACCGCCGCCGATCACCGAGTACACGATGACCTCGTTGCCGTCCTCGTCGAGCCCGGCGGCGTCGGTGCCGAGCACCATCGGGAGCTGCTCCTGGCGGAGACCCGCCCCCCGCAGGCTGAACAGGTCGTGGTGGTTGAGCGAGGCGGCCCTCACCGTGACGGTGGTCCACCCGTCGAGAACCTCGGGTTCCGGGCGCTCACCGAGCGTGAGACCGTCGAGGGGGCTGTCGGGATCGATCCGCGTGGCGGTTACAGCGAACATGGCCGCACCCTACGCCGTCCACGCGGCGACCATCGCGAACAGGCTCCGTCCCCCGCAGGACCGGCGCGGCGAACACGGCAGCGTCCCCATGTCGTCCACGTGACGATCCACGGTGACCGTGGCCCACAGCCCAGGCGTCCGCACGGCGGCGCGTCGTCCGCCGTCCGCGCGGGAGCCACGACGGCCGGGCCCCCGCTACGTCGTCCGCCGCACGGTTATGCCCGCCATGGTCCTCTCGACGTGTCCTCGCTCCCCCGAGGCCGCGACGTACACGCCGTCCTGGCAGGTCTCGGCGGAGAAGCGGCGTCGCTGCTCGATGACCGAGAGCTCGATCGACGCGACGTCGCAGCCGGGGATGGGGGCCAGCACCAGCAGGGTCTCCCTGGCCCCGCCGAACCACAGCTGCGGCCCCAGCGGCTCACCGCGAAGGATCTCCCCCCGCGTGGCCAGTCGCACCGGGGGTTCGGCGTCGAGCACGAGGTAGCCGCCCCCGGTCACCTCACCGCTCAGGTTGCGTGCCCAGAGCATGCGCTGTTCGAAGGGCATGCCCTCCTTGAGATCGCGCAGTGCCACGAACCACGGGTCGAACGCGAACAGCAGCACCTCCCCCTCGGCGGGGCTCATCGGGTGCCAGAGCGTGACCTCCTTGGTCAGCCGCCGGATCATCGGCCGCCCCTGGGCGACCCCCGCCGGACCTCCCGACGGCACGTTCAGCTGCCGGTACGGGCCGGTGTCACCTTCGAGCCGGCCCGATATCGCGGGCCGGACCCCCAGCTTCGCCAGACCCACCTCCACCGGGTAGCTCACCTCCGCCGCCGAGCCGTCGGGGAAGACCACGTCGATGATCTCCCTGCCGCCCGCCTGGCGGAACCGCGGGTGGAGCACGTTCGGGGCCTGCTCCGCGACGGCCCCCGCCCGCGTGGGCACCGGCGACGGGAGCGGCGGCGGAACCGCGTCCGGCTCCCGGCCCGTCAGCAGGCCCCACGCCACGAGCGCCGCCAGCGCGGCGGCGCCGATCCAGCGCCACGGGCCCCTCGCGGACCTCGCCTCGATGATGTCGTGCTGACCACCGGCCACGTCTTCGGCCGCCTCGTGCAGAAGGTACGGTTCTCGGCCCCATCCTCGGGGGTCGGCGGTCTCGGCGCCCGCGTCAGTATCGTCACGAATCAGAATCGATGCCGCCCGAAGGGGAGGCGCCGTCGCACGGCCCGCCGTCCGCGGTCCGCAACGAAATGAACGCGGAAGGCCGCCACACGGCGCCGAGAACGTCACCGCGCTCAATGGGCCAAAGGTGTCGGAGTTACTTGAGAAACCTCCGGCAATCGCTGTTACCGGTGATGTCGGCGATGCCTCTGAGACCGCTCCACAACCACCATGAGCTGCGGAAATGCTTATTCGTTAAGTTATAACAAATGGCTATTTAAATAACAAGACAGCATCGGATGGAACCGTCTCAGACTTTTTCCCGTCAATTCCTGCCGACCGCTCGATCCAGTCAGTAACGTTCCGATCGTTTTCCCGGCGAGGAGAAGTCCCGTCTCCGCGCTGAGAACGAAAGGAGCTTCATGAATTCCCGAGCACGGCGCCTCACGATCCCCCTCACCGGCGTTCTCATGATCGCCGGAGTGATCGGCGCCACCACCGGTGCCAACGCCGGTACGGCCCCCAAGGACGTGGTCAGTTCCCAGGCCTCGGAGACGGCCAACCAGGCCACCTCCTTCTGGTCGCCCGAGCGCATGCGCAAGGCCACGGACGCCACCGGCGACCTCGACCTGAGCGTCAAGGGCGGCAAGGCCTCCAACGCGGCGGGCCCCGACGGCCCCGGCGGGTCGGTCCCGCCGATCGGCGCGGAGGGTGCCAAGTCCTCCAAGAGCAAGCAGGTGAACCTGCCCAACACCGTCGGGCGCGTCTTCTTCACCCTGCCCGGCGCCAACCCGGCGGACCCGAAGAGCTGGAAGTACTGCTCCGGCAGCTCAGTCCAGGGCAAGTACCGCAACGTCGTCGCCACCTCCGCGCACTGCGTCTACGACGTGAAGACCAACCAGTTCTACGACAACTGGATCTTCATCCCGTCCTACTGGGACGGCAACCAGGCGTGGGACGGCAAGAACCCCTACGGCATCTACGCGGCCAAGTGGTTCAACGCGCACGACGACTTCGTCGTGAAGGAGGACTACGACTACGACTACGCGTTCGTCAACGTCCACTCCGGGTTCAAGGTGAACTGGGAGAAGGACAAGGACGGCAAGTGGAAGCCGATCATCAAGACTGTCGGCCGTCTCGGCGACAACGTCGGCGGCCAGGGCTTCGCCTGGAACCAGAAGGTCAAGAACTCCGTCTTCTCCTTCGGCTACCCGGCCGGCCTGCACCCCGACGGCGACAAGCCCTACTCCGGCCGCACGATGAAGTGGTGCTACGGCACGACCGGCGCCATGCCGGCCGCGCCGAAGTACAACGTCCAGGAGCACATCGGCTTCAAGTGCGCCTTCACCGCGGGCGCGAGCGGCGGCCCCTGGATCTACAAGTACAAGAGCTCCAGCCGGACCGGCTACCTGATCGGCGTCAACAGCATCGCCTGGGACACCGACAAGAACGACCGGTACGACAAGATCTCGTCGCCGTACTTCAACAGCGACACCTACAAGGTCTACAAGACCGCGGCCAACCGCTGGACCAGCTGATTCGTACCACCGGCCGACCGTAAGGCCATTCGGCCGGCCGCGGTGAACAGGGAGGGCCCGGTCCTGGGACCGGGCCCTCCTCACACGGGTGGTTTCCGGTTACGAACCCGGCCGCCGGACCCCTCCGGGGGCCGTCCCGGGAAAGGCCGTCACCCTGTCGGGAACGTTCGACCCGCTCGCCGGTCTCGGGGAGCCGTTGTCGAGGGCGAAGACCGGACCGGTGGCGGCCCGCAGCGAGCAGGGGCTGCCGTAGGTGCGTTCGAACCGGATGAACCGGTTGTTCCAGATCCCGATGGCGGTCACCGTGACCGGGTCGTACTGCAGCGTGCACGCCACCCCCGCCTTCGGCCTGAGCCTGGCGGGGTCGCCCCGCACCTCGGCCAGCGCCTCGCACGCGTGGACCGCGTCGGGGTGGGTGTCACCGGGCCGATCGCACAGCAGCAGGGCGTGACTCGCCACGGGCAGGGGTTTGTCCCCTCGCGCGAGGCTCAGCACGAGCGCCTTAGCGCTGCGCGGGGGCCTGGCCCTGGGGAACGGATCCACCGGTTCGGGCATGGTCTGGGCGGGTGCGCCCGGATGGAGCGGGAGCGGCCCCGTCACCTGCGGCCCCCGGTCGCCGGGACGGGGAAACGGTCTCGTCTCCTGCGACCCGGGAGCGGGATCGAGGAGCGGCGGCGTGGCCGCCGCGGCCGTACCCGAGAACTGGAAGAGGCCGGCAACGGCCAGGCAGAGAAGACGCCGCATGAGATCCCCCGATGACGTGTGACGCGGATGCCCGGCTCAGCCTGCCCCCGGTCGCGCTCCCGGGACAACCACCGGCCACGGTGTTTCCGCAGTTCATACGGACACATGACCCACACGGAACTTCTCGATCAAGCGAAGTTAGATCAGACGGGCACCAGGGACTCCCGGTTCCATGGATTTAATAACAAAAACGTAACGGTCCGACCGATTGCCCGTTTTATAGCTTTTTAACCCATCTTTGCCGAGTACGGTCACCTCTTGTCTCTTTACGCATGCGTGGGTTGCGTCCCGAGTGACCCATGACAAAGAAGGAGCTCCATTGAACTCCCGAGCCAAGCGCCTCGTCCTTCCCCTCGGTGGCGCCCTCGCCGCCGCCACGATGATCGGCGCCTCCCTCCCCGCCACCGCCCAGGCGAGCACCGCCGACCCCGACGTCAAGTCCTCGGCGCTCACCCCCTCCGGTAACGCGAAGGCCATCGCGGGCTACTGGACCGCCTCGAAGCTCAAGTCGGCGACGACCTACCTCGCCGACTCCACCGTCTCGGCGAAGCTGACCAAGACCGGTGCCGCCAGGGCCGCCGCCGACGGCAAGCCCGGCGTCGTCGCGCCGACCGGCGAAGAGGACAAGAGCGCCGGCCAGTCGAAGAACGTGAACCTCCCGATCACCGTCGGCAAGGTCTTCTTCGTCGACGACAAGGGCCAGGAGCGCTGGTGCTCCGGCAGCTCCGTGCAGTCGAAGTACCGCAACCTGGTCGCCACCGCCGGCCACTGCGTCTACGACACCGACACGAACAAGCCCTTCGGCAACTTCGTGTTCATCCCCGGCTACTACCAGGGCAAGGCCCCCTGGGGCATCTACGTCGGCGCCAAGGTCAACACCCACGACGACTTCACGGTCTACGAGGACTACGACTACGACTACGCCTTCGTCAACGTCTACAACGGCATCAAGCAGCAGCCCGAGAAGGAGGTCGACTACAAGACCTTCAAGGCGCACGTCGACAAGGGCGGGGTGGGCCGTGAGTCCGCCACGACGGTCGACTTCGAGACCTACGACAAGTGGACCCAGAAGGGCGGCCTGGGCAAGGTCGAGAACGTCTCCTCCGAGGACGAGGTCGGCCCCCAGTACAACGGCGCCCTCGCCGTCGCGGCCGAGACCGACAAGTGGACCTGGGAGAAGGTCACCGGCGAGGTCTACGGCCTGAAGAACGACAAGGTCACGCTCAAGGGCAACGAGCTGCCGCAGGCCAACTGGCCCAAGGCCGGTTCCAAGATCGAGACCCGCGTCGAGAACGTCACCAAGACCGAGTACGACGCCTACAAGGGTCTTGGCTACCGGAAGATCGACGCCCAGGGCAACTACACCATCACCTACTACTTCGTGGTGAAGTACATCAAGAAGACCGCGTCCGTGAAGTACGTGATCTTCCGCCACTACATCTCGACGGTGGCCGACGCCGGTCGTCTCGGCGACAACGTCGGCGGCCAGGGCTTCAGCTGGAACCAGGCGCTGGGCAAGAAGGTCTTCACGTTCGGCTACCCGACCTCGGCCCACCTCGACGGCAACAAGCCGTACTCCGGCCACACCCAGAAGTGGTGCTACGGCACGACCGCCGCCGCGCCCGTCGTGTCGGCCTACAAGGCCGAGGAGCACCAGGCGATCAAGTGCGCCTTCACCCCGGGCGCCAGCGGCGGTCCCTTCCTGCTGCAGTACAAGAACAGCAAGCGGACCGGCTACCTCAACGGTGTCGTGAGCCTCACGCTCGACAGCGACGGCAACAAGCGCTACGACCGCGTCACCACCCCGTACTTCAACGGTGACACGTACGGCATCTACAAGCACGCCGCCAACCTCTGGACCGGGAAGCTTCCCGCCTAGACACGGGCTTCGTGAGCGAGGAAGGGCCCGGTGTGCGCACCGGGTCCTTCTTTCACCTTCACGGGGTGCTTATACACCTTCAGCCACACTGGCCAGATAACAGAGTAAGAGCGAATCGATCTAACGAACTGCCCAAAACCGAGTTGATCTGGAAAAATCACCCTTTGCACCTCTGGTAGCCCCCCGAAACTCCCGGTCCCCGAAAGGATCCCCATGTCCTCCCGCGCACGGCGGCTCACGGCCACACTCGGCGGGCTGGTCGCCGCCTGTGTGACCATGACGTCCGCGTTCGCCGGGAGCGCCGCGGCCGGCCCCCTGTACGGGGTTCCCAACGGGATCACCTCGATCACCCTGACCAAGAGCAGCGCCGACATGAGGCGGATCGCGGAGTACTGGAGCCCGGCCAGGCTCAAGCAGGCCATGGACAACGTGCCGGCCACGCCCGGCAGTCCTCCCTCCTCCGGGACTCCTTCCTCCGCGTCCCCCTCCTCCAGCGGTCCCACGGGGAGCGCCACGCCGGGAAGTGCCACGCCGGGGAGCGCCACCGCCGCCGCGGCATCCGAGGCCGCGGAGAGCACGACCGCGGAGAGCATGACCGCGGCCACCGGCGGGAAGAGCTCCACCACGTCCGGGAGTTCCGCGCCGGTCGTCAAGCCCACCCTGCCGAAGAAGAGGACCCCGGCCTCCGGCAGCTCACCGGTGACCGTGGGCAAGGTGTTCTTCCGGATCGGTGCCAAGGACTACTGGTGCTCCGCCTCCTCGGTCGCGGCGACCAACCACAACCTGGTCGCGACGGCCGGGCACTGCGCCTACGACGCCAAGACGGGCAGCCAGGCCGAATACTGGATCTTCATCCCCGGCTACGACAAGGGCGACACCCCGTACGGAATTTACGTCGGCCACTCCCTCAACCTGCACGAGGACTTCGTCGGCAAGGGCGACTACGACTACGACTACGCGTTCGTCACCGTGCACAACGGCTTCAGGTGGAAGGCCGGCAAGACGGCCGGCACCTACGAGATGGAGGGCGTCGGAAGCCTGGAGGACAACGTCGGCGGCCAGGGCCTGGTGACCAACCGCGGCAGGGGCCTGTCCACGGTCGCCTTCGGCTACCCCGCCGCCCCGCACCCCGACGGCTCCCGGCCCTACGACGGCCAGAAGCTGAAGTGGTGCGACGGGCGCACCATCAGCGTGACGGCCCCCGCCCGCCTGGTCGAGCAGGGAATCGCCCTGACCTGCGGGTTCACCAACGGCGCGAGCGGCGGCCCCTGGCTGATCTCCTACAGCAGCGCGACCGGTGTCGGCTACCTCAACGGCGTCAACAGCTTCGCCTGGGACGTCAACACCGACCGCAGGTACGACAGGATCTCCTCCCCGTACTTCATCGCGTCGACCTACGTCGTCTATCACTGGGCCGCGACCCAGCAGGCGCCCCGAACATAACGCCGCCTTAAGAGAGGCTTAAGAGACCCTTATACGGGGTTTGCTCCGGCGATCACTGCATAGGTTCGTAGCTTGTCGTCCCGCAGTCCCCGGACGCCCGGGGACGTTGCAGCGCAAGGAGCTCGTCTTTTGAAGCACTCTCTTCTCCCCCTCGGTGGCGCCGCAGCCGCCACCGCCCTGCTGGCCACCACCATGGCCGGCACCGCCCAGGCCGCTCCCGACTGGGCGACCGACCCGATGGCGAGGAACAACGCCTCGGCGGTCTCGGTCATCGACTTCTGGGCGGCGTCGAACTTCGCAGCCCTCAAGAAGGCGACGGTCTACAACCCCGACCCCGGGGCCCCGAAGATGAAGGTCGGCGGCGGTTTCTCCCCCGACGGCAGGCCCGGCAGCGTCGGTCCGACCGGCTCGGAGAAGCCCACCCCGTCGCTCGCCAAGAACGTGAACCTGCCCAAGACCATCGGCAAGGTGTTCTTCGTCGTCAACGGCCAGTACCGGTGGTGCTCGGCCACCTCGATCCAGGGCAAGTACCGCAACGTGGTCGCGACGGCCGGACACTGCGTCTACGACCCGGGCAGCAACAGCGACACCCTCGACAAGTGGGTCTTCGTCCCCGGCTACTACCAGGGCAAGACCCCGTGGGGCATCTACGTCGGCAAGTCGGCCTGGACGCACTACGACTTCGCCAACTACGAGGACTACGACAAGGACTACGCCTTCGTCACGGTCTACAACGGCGTCGCCTTCAACGGGGTCAAGCAGGTCACCCGGGGTGAGTACAACGGGTTCACCGGACCCAAGTGGTCACGTGGCTCGCACTACTACATCCTGCTCTCCAAGGACGTCGGCCGTCTCGGCGACAACGTCGGCGGCCAGGGCTTCACCTGGAACCAGAGCACCGGCAAGACCGTCTACGTCTTCGGCTACCCCACCGCCCCGCACCCCGACGGCGACAGGCCCTACAGCGGCGTGACGCCCAAGTACGTGTACGGCAAGACGTCGGGCAAGGAGTACGTCTCCCCGGCCGAGAAGGTCGAGGAGCACGTCGGCCTCAAGGGCGCCTTCACCCCGGGCGCCGACGGTGGTCCGTGGATCTCGCAGTACAGCAGCTCCAGGCGCCTCGGCCTCGTCAACGGCGTCACCAGCCTGTTCGGCGACCAGGACCAGAACGACCGCTACGACCTCATCACCTCGCCGTACTTCGACGGGGAGACCGCCGAGATCTACCGCAAGGCCGCCAACGTGTGGTCCGGCAGGATCGTCGGCCCGAACGGCGAGCTCTACAGGTAACCCACACACCTGAGGCGAGGGACCCTCCCGGCCCCTTGACCACCCGCGGGGCCCGGCGCGTAGCGCCGGGCCCCGCACCCGTTTCCGGGGGCGAAGAGGCCGATTCCCGAGGACGAGAAGGCGTTCCGCGGGGCGATCCGGAAGCCCGTCCGGCCAAGGATGGACGCGTTAGACGTGCCCGCCCCGAAATCGGTGCCATCAGTTTGATGTGATCTGCATCACACAGGGTCCGCGACTCGCTGCGATCAACCAATCACACCACATCAGTCACTTTTACCCCACACTTACGCCTATCTGCGAAAACAGCTCAAGCCAGGCTCAACCCCAACATCAGCATCAAGGGTGTCTAAACATCACGAAACGGTCTCGGCCTCTTGTGCTCGCCCTTTACCTCTCGAACCGGCTTCCGGTGTTCAAGATCGGCGCTGTATGTTTCTGGCAATCCCTTTACTGACGCATGGGACGCAAGAGGCGTTCCACATCAGACCAAGGAGTTTCCCTTGAAGCGCATCCTCCTCCCCGCCGGTGGCGCCATCCTGGCCACCGGTCTGCTGGCCGCCGGTCTGGCCGGCACCGCCAACGCCGCTCCGGACTGGGCCTACGACACCCTGGCCAAGGACGCCCCGACCGCTCTCGACGTCGCCGAGTTCTGGCTCGCGGGCAACGGCACGGCCAACAACCTGGCCAAGGCCAAGCCTTACACCTGGGAGGCCAAGGCCACGCCGAAGCTGAACGCCAGTGGCGGCTACGTCGCCGACGGCAAGCCCGGCTCCGTCGCCCCGACCGGTGAGGGCACGAGCACCACCTCGAAGGTCAAGAACATCAACCTGCCGAAGTCCATCGGCAAGGTGTTCTTCGTCGACGAGAAGGGCGAGTTCAAGTGGTGCTCGGCCACCTCGATCCAGTCGCAGTACCGCAACCTGGTCTCCACGGCCGGTCACTGCGTGTACGACGACAAGGCGAACGCCAGCGTCATGGACAACTGGGCCTTCGTCCCCGGCTACTACCAGGGCAAGGCTCCGTGGGGCGTGTACGCCGGTAAGACGGCCTACACCCACTACGACTTCGCCAACTACGAGGACTACGACCGCGACTACGCGTTCGTGACCGTGTACAACGGTGTCCACGTCGGCGGCGGCACCCCCAAGGTCGTGTCCAAGGAAGACTACGAGAAGTTCGTTGGTCCCAAGGACGTCAAGACCGAGGAGATCACCAAGGCCCAGTACGAGGAGTGCAAGGACCTGAACGGGAAGGAGACCTCCGACTGCTACGCCAAGGAGGAGGCTTCCCAGGTCCTGGTCGGCCCGGACTGGAAGGAAAAGATCGACGGCGTTTGGTACAAGGCCGTCAGGACCAAGGACGAGGTCTCCAAGGCTCAGTTCGAGGCTGCGGGCCCGTGGTGGAAGGACGGCCAGGGCAACAAGTCCCACGTCACCGTCGACGACGTCACCAAGGCCGAGTACGACGCCTACACCGGCCTCGGCTACCGCAAGATTGACGCCAAGGGCAACTACACCATCACTCACTTCTACGTTCAGAAGTGGGTGAAGGAGACCAAGACCACGAAGTACCTCAAGGACACGTTCTTCATCATCGAGGGCTTCATCAAGGACGCCGGCAAGCTGGGCGACAACGTTGGTGGCCAGGGCTTCACCTGGAACCAGAAGCCGCAGCAGACGGTGTTCGTGTTCGGCTACCCGGCCGACGCGCACCCCGACGGCAACAAGGCCTACACCGGCGTCACGCCCAAGTGGACCTACGGCAAGACCAACGCCCAGAAGTACGTCCAGGCTTCCACGAAGGTTGAGGAGCACGTCGGCCTCAAGAGCTCCTTCACCCCTGGCGCCGACGGTGGCCCCTGGCTCGCCAAGTACAGCAACGCCAAGCGTCTCGGCTACGTCAACGGTGTCACCAGCCTCTTCGGTGACCAGGACAGCAACGGTCGCTACGACCTCATCACCTCGCCGTACTTCGACGGTGAGACCGCGGCCATCTACAAGAAGGCCGCCGCGGTGTGGTCCGGCTCGGTCGTCAAGTAGTAGTAGCTCCCTGACGATCACCCGAGTCCGGGCGTCCAAACCCCAGACTCACAGCAACACCTAGCTTCACCAGCTCCACCCGAAGGGGCCCGGCACACGCCGGGCCCCTTCGGCCATCCCCCACCGGGGCTCGTCGCGGAGGCGGCGACCGGCTCCGCGTGTACGTCGAAGGGCCCGGCACATGCCGGGCCCTTCGACGTTGTGGCGGTATCACTCAGGTGTCACTCACCGGATCTCGGCGGCGCCGGCCCGTGGAGATCACGGACGCGTTCTCCGCGACGTCTCCCGTGCGCGCGGGCGGCGACCATCCCGCTTCCACACCGCCACATCGCGCCCTCAGCCGGGATCAGATCTTCCAGGCCGGGAGACACCGCTCCCGCGGCCAGCGCCCGGCAGCGAAAGGATCAAGCTCGCGCAGAAGGCGTGAGGGGCACTCGCGCACGGGGCGCGGGGGACAAGGGGACGCTCACTCCAGTTTTCCGCGCTCATGCCGCGCCCGTTCGGTACCCGTGACGTGTCCGTGCCGTGTCCGTTCGATGCCCGTTCGGTGCGTGTCTCGCGCGCTGCCCGGCCCCTCTGCGGGCCCGGATCCCGAATCAACGGCTCTTTAGACGCGGCCCCCGTGAAATCGGTGCCATCAGATCGATGTGATCTGCGTCACACGTGACTGGTAACGGAATGTATTGGGCCAGTAACGGCACATCCGTCACTTCACTAACAACCATATGCCTATCTGCACAAACACATCGGCGAATCCTCAATCCCAACATCGACTTCAGAGAAGTCCAAACATCACAGAATGGTATCGACGTGATCAAGGACGTCTTTGATCCCCAAAGCGGCTTCCGGTGTTCAAGATCGGCGCTGTATGTTTCTGGCAATCCCTTTACTGACGCATGGGACGCAAGAGGCGTTCCACATCAGACCAAGGAGTTTCCCTTGAAGCGCATCCTCCTCCCCGCCGGTGGCGCCATCCTGGCCACCGGTCTGCTGGCCGCCGGTCTGGCCGGCACCGCCAACGCCGCTCCGGACTGGGCCTACGACACCCTGGCCAAGGACGCCCCGACCGCTCTCGACGTCGCCGAGTTCTGGCTCGCGGGCAACGGCACGGCCAACAACCTGGCCAAGGCCAAGCCTTACACCTGGGAGGCCAAGGCCACGCCGAAGCTGAACGCCAGTGGCGGCTACGTCGCCGACGGCAAGCCCGGCTCCGTCGCCCCGACCGGTGAGGGCACGAGCACCACCTCGAAGGTCAAGAACATCAACCTGCCGAAGTCCATCGGCAAGGTGTTCTTCGTCGACGAGAAGGGCGAGTTCAAGTGGTGCTCGGCCACCTCGATCCAGTCGCAGTACCGCAACCTGGTCTCCACGGCCGGTCACTGCGTGTACGACGACAAGGCGAACGCCAGCGTCATGGACAACTGGGCCTTCGTCCCCGGCTACTACCAGGGCAAGGCTCCGTGGGGCGTGTACGCCGGTAAGACGGCCTACACCCACTACGACTTCGCCAACTACGAGGACTACGACCGCGACTACGCGTTCGTGACCGTGTACAACGGTGTCCACGTCGGCGGCGGCACCCCCAAGGTCGTGTCCAAGGAAGACTACGAGAAGTTCGTTGGTCCCAAGGACGTCAAGACCGAGGAGATCACCAAGGCCCAGTACGAGGAGTGCAAGGACCTGAACGGGAAGGAGACCTCCGACTGCTACGCCAAGGAGGAGGCTTCCCAGGTCCTGGTCGGCCCGGACTGGAAGGAAAAGATCGACGGCGTTTGGTACAAGGCCGTCAGGACCAAGGACGAGGTCTCCAAGGCTCAGTTCGAGGCTGCGGGCCCGTGGTGGAAGGACGGCCAGGGCAACAAGTCCCACGTCACCGTCGACGACGTCACCAAGGCCGAGTACGACGCCTACACCGGCCTCGGCTACCGCAAGATTGACGCCAAGGGCAACTACACCATCACTCACTTCTACGTTCAGAAGTGGGTGAAGGAGACCAAGACCACGAAGTACCTCAAGGACACGTTCTTCATCATCGAGGGCTTCATCAAGGACGCCGGCAAGCTGGGCGACAACGTTGGTGGCCAGGGCTTCACCTGGAACCAGAAGCCGCAGCAGACGGTGTTCGTGTTCGGCTACCCGGCCGACGCGCACCCCGACGGCAACAAGGCCTACACCGGCGTCACGCCCAAGTGGACCTACGGCAAGACCAACGCCCAGAAGTACGTCCAGGCTTCCACGAAGGTTGAGGAGCACGTCGGCCTCAAGAGCTCCTTCACCCCTGGCGCCGACGGTGGCCCCTGGCTCGCCAAGTACAGCAACGCCAAGCGTCTCGGCTACGTCAACGGTGTCACCAGCCTCTTCGGTGACCAGGACAGCAACGGTCGCTACGACCTCATCACCTCGCCGTACTTCGACGGTGAGACCGCGGCCATCTACAAGAAGGCCGCCGCGGTGTGGTCCGGCTCGGTCGTCAAGTAGTAGTAGCTCCCTGACGATCACCCGAGTCCGGGCGTCCAAACCCCAGACTCACAGCAACACCTAGCTTCACCAGCTCCACCCGAAGGGGCCCGGCACACGCCGGGCCCCTTCGGCCATCCAAGGACTCCGTCCGCGAGCCGAAGGCCCGAGAACGGGCACTCAGGCGGGATTGAGCTCCCCGACCCGCTCGTTCAGCTCCATCACCGGCCGCTCGGCCGCGTGGGGATCCAGTCTCCGCCGCAGGTCCGCGACGTAGGACCGGGTTCTGGCCGATTCCAGGCCCTTGGCCAGTTCCAGCGCCTCCACCGCGACGGAGCAGGCCTCCTCCAGCTCCCCCGAGGCGAGCAGCCCGGCCGCGAGCAGTGACAGGTTGAACATCCGGCCGCGCACGTAACGCCCGTCCATCTCCAGCGAGCGCCTGGCGTGCCGTACCGCGCCCGGCCCGTCGCCCAGGTCGCGGAAGCAGTGCGCGAACTTCGCCGACAGGTAGGCCTCGTCGAAGTAGGAGATCCAGTCGGGCTCGTGACCGGCCCGGCGCCGGTCGAAGGACAGCTCGGCCTCGTGCAGGGAGCTCGCGCACGCCGCACGGTCGTCCAGCGCCGCGTGCGCGTGGGCTTCCAGCACGTGCGTCTCCGCCAGCAGGGCGAAGATCCCGGCCCGCCGGGCGGAGAGCTGGGCGGCCCTGGCCAGGTCGAGCGCGTGGGCGGGTTGTCCTATATATATGGCCTGGTGGCTCATCCCGGCGAGGATCTCGCCGCCGAGTCCGTGGTCGCCCGCCCCGCGCGCCAGGCGCAGCGCCTGGATCAGGTAGCGCTGGGCCAGGCCGTGCTGCTCCAGGTCGTAGGCCATCCATCCGGCCAGCCGGGTCAGCTCGGCGGCGGCCGACGCCAGCGCCCTGCCCGTGTTCTCGGCGTACGTGCCGTCACCGAGGAGCGGCCCGACCGCCGTGTCCAGATATTTCACGACAGCTGGCCGGACCCTGCCGCCGCCGAACCTGTTGTCCAGCGCGCCGAAGGACCGGGTGACCTCCCGGATCGCCGCGATGTCGTCCATGCCGACGCGCCGGGTGCCCCGCCCCTCGGGGTGACTTTCCAGCGGAAGGGTCAGCCAGCGCAGCGCTCCGGCGGACCCGGCTCCGATCGCGAAGGTGGAGTCGAGTAAGAACCTGCGTCTCTCCACGTCCCCGCGCCACAGTGCTGTCACGGTCGAGATTCCCTCCTGCCACGTGTGGTTGAACTCCTGCCCGAGGTCGAGAGGCGTCAGGGCGGCCGGCAGGCCGAGATCCTCGGGACTCACGGCCCTGCCGAGCCGGAGCGCGAAGATCTCGGCGAGCAGCCCCGTGACCGGGTCTCTCGGCCGCTGACCGGCGAGCCAGCGCAGCACGGAACTGTGGTCGTACCTCAGACCGGACAGACCGCGAGCCGCGCCGAGATCGTTGAGCCGGCGAGCCAGCCCCTTGTGGGTGAAGCCCGCCTCGGCGATGAGCCGCTGGAGTAGTCGGTTGGGCTCGCGTTCCATAGCTCCCCTCACCGCGAGAACCACCTGCGTGCCGACGGCACGCGTGATCCGGTCGTGCGCGCGTCGACTACCTGATGCACGCCTTACTCGCATAGGTAACTGAGAGCTCTTTTTATAGCACGATCCGTGACGAATCTCGGGGTTTCCGGAAAGCACGGACGCCCCCCACCGGTCGGGCGGGGGGCGTCCGTGATCGCGTGCCTGGTGAGCGTGGGACCAATACGGGATGCGGTACGGGATACGGGGCCGCGCTTCCGGCCGTACGGCGTCGAGGAGTGGGTCCGGAGAGGTGGGGCCTAGAGGCGGGCGACCCCGTCGGCGCGGGCCTGCGCGGAGACGGCGGCGATGACCGCCGGGGCGACGCGCTCGTCGAACGGGCTGGGGATCACGCAGTCGGCCGACAGCTCGTCGTCCCCGACGACCCCGGCCAGCGCCTCGGCGGCGGCGACCTTCATGTTCTCGGTGATCGTGGTGGCGCGGACATCGAGCGCCCCGCGGAAGACGCCGGGGAAGGCGAGCACGTTGTTGATCTGGTTGGGGAAGTCGGAGCGGCCGGTCGCGACCACGTGCGCGTACCTGCGCGCGATCTCCGGCCGCACCTCGGGCGTCGGATTGGACAGCGCGAAGACGATCGAACCGGCGGCCATGGACGCGACGGCCTCCTCGGAGACCGTCGAGCCCGACAGCCCGACGAACACGTCGGCCCCCGCCAGCGCCTGCTCGGTGGACCCGCGCAGGCCCGCCCGGTTGCTGTCGCGCGCCAGGGCCTCCTTCACCGGGTTGAGCCCGTCGCGGCCCTCGTAGATGAGGCCCTTGGAGTCGGCCACCGCGATGTCGCCGATGCCCGCGTTGAGCAGGATCCTACTGACCGCGATCCCGGAGGCGCCGGCGCCGGCGACCACGACCCGCAGCTCCCCCAGCGAGCGGCCGGTCAGCCGCGCGGCGTTCTTCAGCGCGGCCAGCGTGACGATCGCGGTGCCGTGCTGGTCGTCGTGGAAGACGGGGATGTCGAGGAGCTCGCGCAGGCGCGACTCGATCTCGAAGCAGCGGGGCGCGCTGATGTCCTCGAGGTTGATCCCGCCGAAGGAGGGGGCGAGCCGGACGACCGTCTCGACCAGGGCGTCCACGCCGGTGCAGTCGAGGCAGATGGGCACCGCGTCGACGCCCGCGAACTGCTTGAACAGCAGGGCCTTGCCCTCCATGACCGGCATGGCGGCGGCGGGCCCGATGTCCCCGAGGCCGAGCACCGCGGTGCCGTCGGAGACGACGGCGACCACGTTGGAGATCCAGGTGTAGTCCTTGGCCAGCTCGGGCTCGTCGGCGATCGCGCTGCAGACCCTGGCCACCCCCGGCGTGTAGGCGAGTGCCAGGTCCCCGGCGTCGCGGACCGGGACGGTGGAGCGGACCTCCAGCTTGCCCCCGCGGTGCAGGGCGAAGGCCGGATCGAGATCGAGTGCCTCGAGAGCCTCGAGGGAGATGGAGGATGGCATAACAGCCACAGCGACCCCTGTAGTTCAGTCAGACAGACGGATGTTTCCTTCGGAAGCGGCCGGAGGAAGCCTGTCCCGGGCTTCGGTAGCCGCTCGGGACCCGCTCACTGAGCACGGTCGCCTGGAGGGTACGGGGGTCACCCGTTGCTCGATTGTGCCACATGTTGAGACTGCCTCCGGTGGAGGAGGTCACTCACTTTCGCCGTCCCGGTGTTAACCTCACCGCATCGTGTAATACTCGAAATCCATGCCGCCTCTTACATCGACGGATCCCCAGATGGACCTGACCTCCTACGCGGAGCTGGCCGTACTACTGATCAACAGCCCCGACCGGCTGACCGGCCTCGAAGGGCTGCGCCTGCTCCTGGAAGAAGGTGGCCGCTACCGGCCAGGCTGCCGGATCACCAGGAGCGACCTGGAGGCCCTGCGCGACCTGCGCGAGGAGCTGATGATCGTGTTCGAGACCGCCGAGGCGGGCGACGAGGAGGCGGTGGTCGACCGGCTCAACTCGCTGCTGATCCACCACCCGGTCCAGCCGCAGATCTCCGGTCACGACGGCGAGCGCTGGCACCTGCACCTCACCGAGGGCGGCCGGATGGCCGACCAGTACGCGGTGGGCGCGGTGATGGGGCTCGCCACCATGATCACCGATCTCGGCGTCGACCGGCTCGGCCTCTGCCAGGCGCCACCCTGCCGCAGGGCCTACCTCGACACCTCCTCCAACCGCTCGCGCCGCTACTGCTCGGAGCGGTGCGCCAGCCGGGCCAACGTCGCCGCCTACCGGGCCCGTCAGAAGGTCGTCCAGTAACGTCCGGGGCTACCGGGCCCGCCAGAAGCCCGGCCAGTAGCGCAGCACCACCCTGCCGACGATCGACGACGGCGGCAGCGCCCCGAAGTCCCAGCTGTCGCGCCGGCCGGGCGCGCGCTGGTTGTCGCTCTCCAGCCACCAGCCGCCGTCCGCCTCCCACGCGGCGCGCTTGACGATGAGCACGGCGGGGTCGGACGGCAACCGGGCGACGACCAGGTCCCCGGGCCGCACGGCCGCGCCGCGCCGCACCCAGAGCCAGTCGCCCGGTCGCAGCGCGGGCAGCATCGACTCTCCCGCGACACGGACTCTCATGGAGCGTAACCCCCTCCCACGCGGGCATTCGGAGACGAGTAAGGTCGTTAACCGGACCATTCTGTACCTGGCATCAAGGAAGGATTTCCGATGCTCGCACGACTTCTGCGCCCCAAGCACACCGCCTCGGCGCACTGCGACCTGCCCTGTGGCGTGTACGACCCGGCCCAGGCCCGCATCGAGGCCGAGTCCGTCAAGGCCATCATGGAGAAGTACGCCGGAAACGAGGACCCGGTGTTCCGCTCCCGTGCGCTCACCATCAAGGAGGAGCGGGCCGAGCTGGTCAAGCACCACCTGTGGGTGCTGTGGACCGACTACTTCAAGCCTCCGCACCTGGAGACCTACCCGCAGCTGCACCAGCTGTTCTGGGAGGCCACCAAGCTCGCGGGCGCGGCCGGCGGCAAGGGCACGGTCGACGTCGCCAAGGCCGACGAGCTCCTTGGCAAGATCGACGACATCTCCAAGATCTTCTGGGAGACCAAGGCCGCTTAAAACCCTCACAACGATGTCGTGAGAAGGCACCGGTTGTCCGGATCAAGGAAACGTCCCCTGGACACTCCCTTGATCCGGATCGGGGTCCGCGGGGACGCGCCGCCGTCGGCGGGGTGTCCGGGCCGGGAGTCCCCGGCCTCGCCTGACAGGCCGGATCCCGGCGCGTCGGCGCCCTCCGGCGCGGGCCGGACCGCGATGCGCCGGAGCCGTCATAAGTACAGTGCCCCTTTTTGCGTATCTTCAGGGGTTCTTGACGGTGGCAAATCGCCCCGATCGCGAGTCCAAGCGGGCCAACCACCGTCTCAGGGCTGTAGGTTGCAGTCAGCGACTCTGCGAGGAGGAACGTGACCGAACACACCGAGGCGCCCGCTGTCGGCATGGGCGGGATCCGTGACGTGGTGAGCGTCCGGCTGCCGGCGACGAGTGCCTATCTGTCCGTGCTGCGTACGGCGACAGCCGCGCTCGCCGTGCGGCTGGACTTCACGCTGGACGAGATCGAGGATCTTCGGATCGCGGTCGACGAGGCGTGTGCGATGTTGCTGACCCAGGCCGTTCCCGGCACCGATCTGACCGCCGAGTTCGAGCTCACCGGGCAGCTGATGAAAGTGCGGGTCGAGGTCAGCACGGTGGGGAACACCCCTCCGAAGCGCGACGACTTCGCGTGGATGGTGCTCACCGCCCTGGCCGATGATGTGGATGCCGTAACCGACTCCCCCGACCGTATGGCGATCGTCCTCCGCAAGCGCCGAGGCGCGGCGAGGCCGGCGTGACGGAAAGGACTCGTGCCATGGCCGCCAGCGACCACGCGGTGCCCGACCGGGTGCGTGCGCGCCTGCTCTTCGCGGAACTGGTGGAGTTGACCCCCGACGACCCGCGGCGTCAGCGCATCCGTGACGAGCTCGTCGAGCTCCACCTCCCCCTCGTCGAATACCTCGCCCGCCGGTTCCGTAACCGGGGTGAGTGGCTGGACGACCTCACCCAGGTCGCGACCATCGGGCTGATCAAGTCGATCGACCGCTTCGATCTCGGCCGAGGGGTGGAGTTCTCCACCTACGCGACCCCGACGATCGTGGGCGAGATCAAACGCCACTTCCGTGACAAGGGCTGGGCGGTCCGCGTGCCGCGCCGGCTGCAGGAGCTCAAGCTCTCGCTCACCAAGGCGATCAGCGAGCTCTCCCAGCGGGAGGGGCGCGCGCCGACCGTGGCCGAGCTGGCCGCGTTCCTGAAGATGAGCGAGGAGGAGGTGCTCGAAGGGCTGGAGTCGGCAAACGCCTACTCCACGGTCTCCCTCGACGCGCCCGACTCCGGTGACGACGACGCGCCGGCGGTGGCCGACTCCCTCGGGATCGTGGACGACTCCCTGGAGGGCGTCGAATACCGCGAGTCGCTCAAACCCCTGCTGGAGCGGCTGCCCCCTCGGGAGAAGCGGAT
The DNA here is from genome assembly GCF_039537505.1 of Streptosporangium oxazolinicum. NCBI lineage: Bacteria > Bacillati > Actinomycetota > Actinomycetes > Streptosporangiales > Streptosporangiaceae > Streptosporangium > Streptosporangium oxazolinicum. Next base: position 32,992 of record NZ_BAABAQ010000022.1, on the reverse strand, counting down.
CCTGTTGCTGCGTTTCTTCGGCAACATGACACAGTCCCAGATCGCCACCGAGCTCGGCATCTCGCAGATGCACGTGTCCCGGTTGCTCGCCAGGACCCTCGCCCAGCTCCGTGAGGGCCTGACCGTCGACGACTAGCGGACGGCTAGTCCTGGTCCCCGTAGAGGGCGTGCGTCGTCGGCGGGGACAGCAGCGTGACCAGTCCGATCACCGCGAGGGCGATCAGCGAGATGCCGATCACCCGCTGGTCGGACTGGATCAACGTGATCGAGACCGGGATGGCGAAGATCTGCGTCAGCACCCCCGGGCTCCGCGCCCATCGCTCCGACCGGAGCATGCCCCAGCCGACCCAGAGCAGGGCTGCGCCGATGATGAGCCCGAACGCCGCGACGGCGATCGAGCTCATCAGGTCGGACGGCCGGCCGATCACCGTCTCCACGCCGGCGTAGCCGCCGAGGAGCAGGGCGGTCGTGCCTTCCAGTGCCATGACGGCGGCGGCGACGGTGAGGGTCATCGGGCGGTTCGACACGCGGTCAACCCTATCGCCGGGTGCCGTCGCCCGGTTCTTCGCCGCCTCAGCGCGGTTTCCGGCGGATACGCTGAGGTCATGCGCGCGATGCTCCTGGTGAATCCGAAGGCGACGACGACCAATCAGCGAACCAGGGACGTTCTCATCAGAGCGCTGAGCGCGACGATGAACCTCACCGTCGAGGAGACGGCCTACCGGGGGCACGCGACGCGGCTCTCCCGCAAGGCGCACGCCTCCGGCTACGACGCGGTGGCCGTGCTGGGCGGTGACGGCACCATCAACGAGGCGGTGAACGGGCTGCTCGACCCGGTGGACGGCAAGGCCGGCGACGAGGGCAGCTCGATCGACCGGCCCGCGCTGCTCGCGATCCCCGGCGGCAGCGCGAACGTCTTCGCGAGGGCCCTGGGCCTGCCGAACGACCCGGTCGAGGCGGTGGGGGCGATCCTGGAGGCGATCCGCGACGGCCGGAGGCGGACCGTCGGGCTCGGCCAGGCGATCTGGGATGACCACAGTAGATATTTCACGTTCTGTAGTGGCCTCGGGTACGACGCCGAGGTGATCAGGGCGGTCGAGGGGATGCGGGGCACCGGCCGCAAGGCGACGCCCACCCGCTATGTGAACACCGCGTTACACCACTATCTGTCGACTGACAAGCGCCACCCGCCGATGACGGTCGAGGGCCCGGACGTGCCGCGGACCGGCGGCATCTTCATGGCCGTCGTCTCCAACACCTCCCCGTGGTCGTACATCGGCCCGAGGCCGGTCTCCCCGACCCCGTGGGCGAGCTTCGAGACCGGGCTCGATCTCCTGGGTCTCCAGCGCCTCGGCCTGCCCTCCATGTTCCAGCTGATGTCCCAGATCATCGGTGGCCGCGACACCCTGCCGACGGGCCGCCACCTGGTGCAACTCCACGACGAGAAGGAGTTCACGCTGAGCGCCGGGCGCCCGGTGGCGTTCCAGCTGGACGGGGATTACCTGGGGGAGGTCGAACGGATAACGTTCCGTTCTATCCCCGACGCGTTACAGGTCTTGGTCTAATCGGTTACGTGCCGGCGTGTGTGACGCATCCGACATCCATTTCAGGCAAAACGTTCTCCCAAACCTCTTGCGTGTACTAAGCGTGGCTGACAATCTCGAGATTGACGTCGGAACGTAGGACCTTTGAGCGGCTACCTCGCTCCCAGGCCACCGACGATCAAGCGGATAGACCCCCGACCCGGACCACGGACCGGGGTTCCGTTCGCGCTGGTTAGTGAAACTCTTCACAAAGTGAGCCGCTGGAGCCGACGCAAGGGCTCCTCATACGAAGGAGTGGACGCATGGACTGGCGCCACCGAGCTGCCTGCCGTGACGTGGACCCCGAGCTGTTCTTCCCGATCGGCAACACCGGCCCCGCCCTGATGCAGATCGAGGAAGCCAAGCAGGTCTGCAACACGTGCAGCATCAGTGAAGCATGCCTGAAGTGGGCGTTGGAATCCGGGCAGGACGCCGGCGTCTGGGGCGGCCTGAGCGAGGACGAGCGACGCGCGCTCAAGCGCCGCACGGCCCGCGCCCGCACCCGCGCGAGCGTCTGACCCGCCGCACCCCCGCTCCCTCCGGCTCCTCCGGCCGGGTGACGGGCACGTCCCTTCGACCTGCCACGACACTCCCCGGCCGGGTGACGAGCGCGTCCCGCGCCGAGGGCGTGACCTGACGCGTTTCCCTTCCCCCGCTCAGACAGCGGGGAGGGGGATGCTCAGGCTCACCTCGGTCCCGCCGCCCTGGCGCGGCTCGATGGCCAGCCGCCCGGACAGCTCGCCCACCACCAGGGTCCGGACGATCTGCAGGCCGAGACTGGTGGCCTGGTCGAGATCGAAGTCCTCGGGCAGCCCGCTGCCGTCGTCGGACACGATCACGTCCAGCCGCTCGGCCCCGCGTGACACGATCACCTGAAGCTTGCCCTGGCGCTGTGCCAGCCCGTGCTGGACCGCGTTCTGCAGCAGCTCGGTGAGGACCATCGCCAGCGGCGTCGCGATCTCCGAGCGCAGCACCCCGAACGTCCCGACGCGACGCGGCACGACCTGCGTCTCCGGGGCCGCGACCTCTCCCGTCATCGCGATCACCCGGTCGGCGATGTCGTCGAAGTCGACCTGCTCCTCGGGCGTGTGCGAGAGCGTCTCGTGCACGATCGCGATCGACCCCACCCTGCGCACCGCCTCCTCCAGCGCCTCCCTGCCCTCCGGCAGCTGCATCCGCCTGGCCTGGAGCCGCAGGAGCGCGGCCACCGTCTGCAGGTTGTTCTTCACCCGGTGGTGGATCTCCTTGATGGTGGCGTCCTTGGTCATCAGCTCCCGCTCGCGGCGCCGCAGCTCGGTCACGTCCCTGATGAGCACGAGCGCGCCGATCCTCCCGCCGCCGACGATCAGCGGGATCGCCCGCAGCTGCACGACCGTGCCGCCCGACTCCACCTCCGTCTCCCTGGGCTCCCGCCCGCTCGCGACGAGCATCAGGTTCTCGTTGATGGGCTCGTCGGAGTAGCAGAGCGTGGCGGTCGTACGGCCCAGCTCGGCGCCGACCAGGTCGGCGTTGAGGCCCAGCCTCCGGTAGGCCGAGAGCGCGTTCGGCGAGGCGTACGTGACGCGGCCCGCCCGGTCGAGCCGGAGCAGCCCGTCGCCCACCCTCGGCGAGCGGACCAGGATCGGCTCGGCGCCGGAGAAGGGGAAGCGGCCCTCGGCCACCATCTGGGCCAGGTCGGAGGCGCTCTGCAGGTAGGTCAGCTCCAGCCTGGAGGGGGTGCGCGCGGAGGACAGGTTCGTCGAGCGCTGGATGACGCCCAGGAAGTGGTCGGCCCGCCGCACCGGGATGGTCTCCTCGCGGACCGGCACCCCGCTGGACCAGTCGGGGTCGCCCTCGCGGCAGATACGACGCTCGTTCCAGGCGGTCTCCAGGAGCGGCCGCTCCCCCTTGGCCGCCGTCATGCCCACGATGTCGTCGTGGTAGACCGTCGGCCCCGTGGTGGGTCTCATCTGCGCGATCGCGATCCAGCCCGAGCCCTCCTTCAGGGGGATCCACAGGATCAGGTCCGCGAAGGAGAGGTCGGCGAGAAGCTGCCAGTCGGACACCAGCGAGTGCATCCACTCAAGGTCCGCATCGTCGAGCGCGGTGTGACGAACCGCCAGGTCGCTTAGAGTCGGCACCCGTGCATCATGCGTTCTTTGCGGGCCCGAACGCGAATCGGGTGAGGTCTGCTGGAAAGATGCGCCTATGGAGCAGACCCCCGACCCGCTGGCCCGGTTCCGCACGGCAGCGGCCACGAGGGAGGCGGCAGGGCTGCGGCGGGTCCTGCGCGCCCGCACACCCGACGACGACGGCCTGATCGACCTCGCCTCCAACGACTACCTCGGCCTGGCCAGGGACGAGCGGCTGGTCGAGGCGGCCGTGGCGGCCACACGCGCCTGGGGCACCGGCTCCACGGGTTCTCGCCTGGTCACGGGCTCCACGACCCTCCACGCGCGCCTGGAGGCGCGTCTGCGCGCCTTCACCGGCGCGGAGGGCGCCCTGGTGTTCTCCTCCGGCTACCTGGCCAACCTGGCCGCCGTCGCGGCCCTGGGCAGGGACGCCCTGGTGGTCTCGGAGGCGGGCAACCACGCGTCGATCGTGGACGCCTGCCGGCTGTCGCGCTCACGGGTCGTGGTCACCCCGCACAGGGACGTGGTGGCCGTGGAGAAGGCCCTGGCCGACCGGGACGAGGAGCACGCGATCGTGGTCACCGACGCGATCTTCTCCGTGGACGGCGACCTGGCCCCCCTCGCGGAACTGCACGCGGCGGCGGTGCGGCAGGGCGCGCTGCTCGTCGTCGACGAGGCGCACTCCATCGGGGTCGTCGGCGCCCTCGGCCAGGGCGCGGCGCACGCCGCGGGACTCGCGGCCGAACCGGGCGTTGTGAGAACGATCACACTGTCCAAATCCCTGGGATCGCAGGGCGGGGCCGTGCTGGGCGCGCCCGAGGTGATCCAGACCCTCATCGACACGGGCCGCTCGTTCATCTTCGACACCGGGCTGGCACCGGGCAGCGTGGCGGCGGCACTCGCCGCCGTCGATATCCTTCACCATCAGCCCGAACTGCCCGGAAGCGTACGGGCCAGGGCGAGGGAGCTGGCCGCGATGGCCCGCGAGCTCGGCCTGGAGACCGGCGATCCGGCGGGTGCGGTCGTCCCCATCGTGCTCGGCCCACCCGAGACCGCGCTTCGGGCCGCCCTCATCTGTGCGGAACACGGGGTGCGCGCCGGATGCTTCCGGCCGCCCTCGGTGCCGGCCGGCCGCTCTTGCCTGCGGTTGACGGCACGGGCCAATCTGAGTTCCGATGATCTAGCGGTGATCCGGGGTGCACTCACCGCCGTGGCCGAGATGAAGGTGACCATGTGAGCGACGACTCCCCGCGGATCCCGAAGTACTACGACGTCAAGCGCAGCCTGCTCACCCTCACCAAGAGCCTGCCGGCGGGCAGTGCCCTGCCCCCGGAACGGGCTCTCGCGGTCCGCTTCGAGACGTCGCGCACGACCGTGCGCCAGGCACTGTCCGAGCTCGTGGTCGAGGGCCGCCTGGTGCGCATCCAGGGCAAGGGGACGTTCGTCGCGCAGCCCAAGGTCGCCCAGGTCCTCCAGCTGACCTCCTACACCGGGGACCTGCGGACCGTCGGCCTCGAACCCGACACCAAGATCCTCGACATCAGTTACGTCACCGCCGACGAGCCGCTCGCCCGCCGCCTGGCCATCAACGCCGGTGGCCGCGTGCTGCGCATCCACCGGCTGCGCCTGGCCAACGGCGAGCCGATGTCGATCGACACCACCCACCTGTCGGCCCGGCGCTTCCCCCGCCTCAGACGGGAGCTGGAGGCGCACTCCTCGCTGTACGAGACGCTGTACAACGCCTACAGCGTGCGGCTGACCGACGCCGAGGAGATCATAGAGACCGTGCTCGCCACCCCGTACGACGCGCAGGTGCTCAGTGTCGACGTCGGCCTGCCGATGCTCCTGCTCACCCGGCACGCCTTCGACGCGGACGGCAACCCGGTCGAGTGGGCCCAGTCCCTGTACCGGGGAGACCGCTACAAGTTCGTCACCCGCCTGCGCCGCCCCTGAGGCTCCCGCCGACCCCCCTAAGGTGGGACGGGTGAGCATTCTCGTGGTCACCGGGACCGACACCGGGGTGGGAAAGACGGTCGTCACCGCGGCGGTGGCCTCCCTCGCCAGGGAGCGGGGCTCCTCGGTGGCGGTGGTGAAACCCGCGCAGACCGGGGTGTCCGACACCGACCCCGGCGACGTGGACGACGTCATCCGGCTGTCGGGGGTACGGACGACCTTCGAGCTGGCCAGATACCCCGCCGCGCTGTCCCCGGCCGCGGCGGCGCGGCTGGCCGGCCTGCCGCCGATCTCCGTCGCGGGGGCGGCGGCCCGGATCGAGGAGCTGGCCTCCTCGCACCGGCTGGTGATCGTCGAGGGGGCGGGCGGGCTGCTCGTCCGCTTCGACGAGGAGGGGGCGACCCTGGCCGACCTGGCCCGGACGCTCTCGGCACCGTTGCTTCTGGTGGCCAGGGCCGGGCTGGGCACGCTCAACCACACCGCGCTGACGCTGGAGGCGATGGCCCACCGGGGGCTGGAGCCCGCCGGGGTGGTGATCGGCTCCTGGCCGGCCGAGCCCGGCCTCGCCGAGCGGAGCAACGTGGCGGACCTGGAGATGCTGGCCGCCCGGCCGCTGGCGGGCGCCCTCCCGGCGGGGGCCGGGCTGCTGGAGCGCGACGCCTTCACCCGCGTGGCCCGCGCGGGGCTGGGCCCGGCGCTGGGCGGCGGCTTCGACCCCGCCTCCTTCCGCGCCACCCTTAGGCTTTCCCCGTAGCCGAAGCCGCGGGTCCTCTCCACGATGGGGGTATTAGATGAGCGACATCCTCGAAATCGCCCGGACACAGGTGCTGGAGGAGGGCCGCGGTCTCGACGCGGCGCAGGCACTGCGCTGCCTGGAGCTGCCCGACGACCGCCTCGCCGAGCTGCTCGCCCTCGCCCACGAGGTACGGATGAAGTGGTGCGGACCGGAGGTGGAGGTCGAGGGCATCATCTCCCTCAAGACCGGCGGATGCCCGGAGGACTGCCACTTCTGCTCGCAGTCGGGGCAGTTCTCCTCCCCGGTCCGCGCCGTCTGGCTGGACATCCCCTCGCTGGTCGAGGCCGCCAGGGAGACCGCGGCGACGGGAGCCACCGAGTTCTGCATCGTGGCCGCCGTACGGGGTCCCGACCGGCGTCTGATGGACCAGGTCCGCCAGGGGGTGAAGGCGATCCGCGAGGCGGTCGACATCAACGTGGCGTGCTCGCTCGGCATGCTCACCCAGGCGCAGGTCGACGAGCTGGCCGAGATGGGCGTGCACCGCTACAACCACAACCTGGAGACCGCGAGGTCGCACTTCGGGAAGGTCGTCACCACCCACACCTGGGAGGAGCGCTGGGACACCTGCCTGATGGTGCGCGAGGCCGGGATGGAACTGTGCTGCGGCGGCATCGTGGGCATGGGTGAGACGCGGGAGCAGCGGGCCGAGTTCGCCGGCCAGCTCGGCGAGCTCGCGCCCGACGAGGTCCCGCTGAACTTCCTCAACCCGCGCCCCGGCACCCCCTTCGGGTCCTTCCCGCTGCTGGAGGGGCCGGAGGCGCTCCGGACGATCGCCACCTTCAGGCTCGCGCTGCCCCGCACGATCCTGCGCTACGCGGGTGGCCGCGAGCTGACCCTGGGCGACCTGGGCACCCGTGACGGCATGCTCGGCGGCATCAACGCGATCATCGTGGGCAACTACCTGACCACCCTGGGCCGCACGGCCGAGGCCGACCTCGGCCTGCTGGCAGACCTCAAGATGCCCATCAAGGCGCTCTCCGACACCCTCTGAGCCCCGGCCTCACCCCGGTGGCCTCCGCGCTCCGGCCCGTCCCCGCTCCCCTGCCGATCCCGTACGGCCCGCGGGGTCCGTGGGGCCCGCCACCAGGCGTTGGGCGGTCTATTTCCGGATAGACGTGATATGCGCGGGCGGCATTAGCCGAGGGGATCTGGGCAGGGGGAACAATCCCTGTCCGGCTAAGTGACTGACTGGTAGGTTGCGCGATATGGAGTCTCCCAAGCACGCAGGTGACATAGCGGTCGCCGTCTCCAAGGCATATGGCATCGAGACCATGTTCACCCTCTCCGGCGGGCACGTCTTCCCGCTCTACGACGGTGCGGTCCACGAGGGCATGCCCATCCTCGACGTCCGCCATGAGCAGAGTGCCGTCTTCGCCGCCGAGGCGACCGCGCGGCTGACACGCAAACCCGGGCTGGCCGTGCTCACCGCGGGCCCCGGCATCACCAACGGCGTCAGCGGGGTGGCCACCGCGCACTTCAACGGCTCCCCCGTCGTGGTCATGGGAGGTCGTGCCCCGCAGTCGCGCTGGGGGTCGGGCGCGCTGCAGGAGATCGACCACCCGCCGCTGTTCGCCCCCATCACCAAGCTGGCCTTCACCGGCTCCGGCGCCGACTCCATCGCGCAGGACGTGGAGATGGCCTTCCGCACCGCCCTCGCCCCGCATCGCGGCCCCGTCTTCCTCGACTTCCACATGGACCACCTCTTCTCGGCCTCGCCCCCGCTCGAGGAGGCCCTGGAGACGCTGACCCCGTCGCCGCTGGAGCCCGACCCCGAGGCGCTGGCCGCGATCGCCCAGCTGATCGCCGAGGCGCAGCACCCGGTGCTGGTGCTCGGCTCCGACGTGTGGATGGACCGTGCCGAGGAGGTCGCCAGGAGCTTCGTCGAGGAGTACCGCCTGCCGGTCATCCCCAACGGCCAGGGCCGCGGCATCCTGCCCGCCGGTCACGAGCTGCTGGTCACCCGGGCCAGGGGGATGGCGTTCTCGCAGGCCGACCTGGTGATCGTGGCGGGCGCCCCGATCGACTTCCGCCTCGGCTACGGCTGGTTCGGCGGCAAGGACGGCGCCCCGCTCGCCAAGGTCGTGCACCTGGCCGACGCGCCGTCGCAGCTGACCACGCACATGGATCCCGCGGCCGTCGCCGCCGGCGACCTCTCACTGCTCTTCTGGAGCCTCGGCGCGGCCTGTGCCAACGCGGGCGTCTCCCCCAAGACCTACGCGCCCTGGGTGACGCGGCTGTCCGAGGCCGCCTCGGCCGCCATCGCCGCCGACACCGCCCTGCTGGAGTCGGCGTCCGACCCGATCCACCCGATGCGGATCTACGGGGAGCTGAGCAAGATCCTCGCCGACGACGCCGTGGTGATCGGCGACGGCGGCGACTTCGTCTCGTACGCGGGCAAGTACGTCGAGCCGCGGCAGCCGGGCAACTGGCTCGACCCGGGCCCGTACGGCTGCCTGGGCACCGGCCTGGGGTACGCCATCGCCGCCAGGATCGCCCGCCCCTCCTCGCAGGTGGTGCTGCTGCTCGGCGACGGCGCGGCCGGCTTCTCGCTGATGGACGTCGACACGCTCGTGCGGCACCGCCTGCCCGTCGTGATGATCTGCGGCAACAACGGCATGTGGGGCCTGGAGAAGCACCCCATGCAGATGCTCTACGGCTACGACGTGGCCGCCGAGTTGCAGCCGCAGTGCCGCTACGACCAGGTGGTCACCGCCCTCGGCGGCGGCGGCGAGCTCGTCACCGACCCGTCGGAGATCGGCCCGGCCCTGCGCCGCGCGTTCGACTCCGGCATCCCCTACATGGTCAACATCGCCACCGACCCCTCGGTGGCCTACCCCCGGCACACCACGGGCATCTAGGAGAGCGCCACCGGGCTCGCGCACGGGGACCGGAAGGTCCTCCGGCGCGAGCCGGTCGTCACCGCGAGAAGGCTAGGGCCTGTTTTGTGGATCTTCGCCGTGGCGAGGATCGTCCAGGTGGATTCCCCGCAAGGCGGAGGAGGAGTTCATAACGGAGTTATGGGCGACGACGACAACGCCGCGAGGCGCCGCCTGGACGACCGCAGTAGGCGGAAAGATCCACAAAACAGGCCTTAGGGCTTGCCGGTCGCCGTCGGCGTCGGGGTGGGCGTCGACGGGCATTCGGCCTTGGCGATGATGATCTCCACCGGCTTGGACGGGTCCCACATCGTGCCCGCGTCGGGGCGGGACTCGACCACCTCGGTGCAGTCCCCGGGATTGACGTCGGCGCTGTAGGAGAGCGTCACCTTGAAACCCGCCTGCTTGAGCATCGCCTCCGCCGCGCCCGGCTTCATGCCGACGGTGCCCGGGACGCTCTTCTTCGGCTTCGGCGTCGGAGAGGGAGTCAGGGTGGGAGTCGGCTTCGGCGTCCTCGTGACCGTCGGGGTGGGAGTCGGCGACCTCTCCCTCTCGGTGACCTCCGGGGTGGGCCGCTCGTTCGGCTGCGCGCGGGTCACCTGCGGAGTGGCCGTCGGCGTCCTGCGGTTCGGCTTCGCCGGCCTCGCCGTCTTCGTCGGCTCGTCGGCGATGGCCGTGGGCACCGGTTGCCTCATGAGGTCGGAGTTCGCCGTCTCCCGGGAGGCCGCCATCCCGTTGATCGCCACCGCGACGAGGCCCGCGCACATCACGGCCGCGACCGCCGACACCGCGACCAGCCCGCTCCTGCGCCGAGGTTTCTGCGCGGCGCGGCGACCGCGACCCTGCGCGCCCGCCTCGGCTCCCACCGTCGGCGCGGTGGAGTGCTGCGCGCCTCCCTGCCAGTTGCCGGTCGGGGCCTGGGCACTCTGCCAGTTACCCGTCGGGGCCTGGGCGCCCTGCCAGCCCGTCTGCGGCACGGCCGATCCCTGGCCGTGCCAGCCGGTCTGCCCCTGCGGGCCTCCCTGGGGGGCCTGCGCCTGCCAGCCGGTCTCCGGCGGCTCGGACTGCTGCTGCGCGGACGCCGACAGCGTGCCGCCGCCCTCCGCGCCGAAGGCGGCCTGCCTGGCGGCGGCACTCATCGCCGCGGCGCTGGGGAAGCGCCGGGCCGGATCCTTGGCGAGGGAGCGCTCCACAAGCGCGCGAACCGCGGGCGGGATGTCCGGCGGCAGCGGCGGCGGCGCCTCGCGGATGTGCTTGAGCGCGATCGTGACGGGCGTGTCGCCGTCGAACGGGCGCTGCCCGGCCAGGCACTCGTACGCCACCACGCCCAGCGCGTAGATGTCCACGGCCGGTGTGACGGGCGCGCCCTCGGCCTGCTCGGGCGCGCAGTAGGCGGCGGTGCCGAGCACCATGCCCGCGTCCGTCAACCGGCTCGCGGTGTCGGACCTGGCGATGCCGAAGTCGGTGAGCACGAGCGTGCCGTCCGAGCGCACCAGCAGGTTGCCCGGCTTGATGTCCCGGTGGACGATGCCCTGGTCGTGGACCGCCTGCAGTGCCGAGGCCGCCTGGGCGATGAGGTCCATCGCGGCCCCGGGGGCGACGCGCCGCAGTCGCCCGAGCAGGCGGTCGAGCGGCTCGCCGTCGACGAACTTCATCACCAGGTATGCCGTCGCCCCCGCGCCGGGCACCTCGTGAACCCCGTAGTCGTACACGTCGACGACCCCGGGGTGGTTGATCGTCGCCATCGCCCGAGCCTCGCCCTGGAAGCGAACCAGGAAGCCCGGATCGTCCGTACGGCCCGGGAGCAGCACCTTTACGGCGACGGTGCGGGCCAGGACGACGTCCTCGCCCTTCCACACCTCGCCCATACCGCCGGCGCCAATGCGGGTGCTTAGGCGATACCGCCCCGCCAGCGTCGTGCCTTGGGCCACCATGACTCCCCCGTAACCCTCTCCACTCCTACCCCACCAGAGCTCTCCAACAAAGCGGATCAGCGTCGCGGCACCGTCACGGCGCTGTAACGAAACCCTGCATGCCGTATGGCTCACAAACGAGACGCGTGCCGTAGCATCGCACAAAACCCGGCGCTTTTGGGCGTACTTGTACACCTTGCAGGCTCTTGCGCCCAAGGCCACCCGGAAGTCACACAGGAAACACTCAGCCCAGGTGCCACGGCGTCACCCCACGACATCCAGGGCGAACTCCGTAAAACCCTACAAGGGTACGCAAAAAGCGCTCAAACCGGGGGTAAATCAGCGGGCGTCAGCCGCTCGTCGTACCGTGCTCGGCACAGCGCGCGGACCAGCCGCCAGGGGTCACCTGCACCACCATCCGGCGACGGCAGCGGGAACAGTAACGGGGCGGCTCCATCGCGCGGGCCGACCGGCACACGGCGTGGTCGGCCTCGCCCTCCGGGCGCCCGCAGTGGTCGCAGTACGAGGTCACGAGACCAGACCCTATGCTGACGCGCATGACGCTCGCTCCCGGTCTGCAGGCACGGCTCCTCATCATGGTGGAGAGGGAGGACACCGCGGCGAAGGTCGGCAGCGGTGACGTCCCGGTGCTGGCCACGCCCCGCGTGCTCGCCCTCGCCGAGCGGGCCAGCGTCCAGGCGCTCGCGGGTGCCCTGGCCCCGGGCCAGACCTCCGTGGGCACCCGGGTCTCCCTGGAGCACCTGGCGGCCAGCCCGGTCGGCACGCACGTCGAGATCGCCGTCGAGCTCACCGAGGTCGACGGGCGCCGCCTGGTCTTCGGCTTCGTCGCCCGCGACCGGAGGTCCGTCGTCGCCTCGGGAACGATCGAGCGCGTGGTCGTCGACCGCGAGCGCTTCCTCGCGCGGCTCACCCGCGACGGCGGGGCTACTGGATGACGGCGATCAGGTCGCCCTCCTGGATGACGTCGCCCTCGGCGACCTGCAACCTGGCGACCACACCGCTGTCCTCGGACAGGACCGGGATCTCCATCTTCATCGACTCAAGGATGACCAGGGCGTCGCCGTCCTCGATGCTGTCACCCTCGGCCACGAGGACCTTCCAGACGTTCGCCACCATCTCGGCGCGGATCTCGGCCACCGGAAACTCCCATCGTTCAACGTTCCTCAACTGTGCCAGAAAGAGCCGATCACGCCCGCGTACGGGACCACCAGTCCCGTGTCGTGGCTCCGGCCGGCGAACTCCGCCTGCTCCGGCGACCCGGCGCGGAGACCCGCCACTCTAAAGCCGGTGAATCGGGGCCAGCCTGTCGATCACACGGGCCATCGCCTCGACGACCGTCGGGTCGTACTCCCGGCCCACGCCGAGACGGAGCCGTTCCAGGGCGGCACCCGCCCGGTCGCGGTCGCTGGAACCACCGACGAGGTCGTCGTAGGCGTTCGCCGCCTTGATGATGCGGCTCGCCATCGGAGGCGTCTCCGCGCAGGTGTCGCACTGGCGGCGGACGATCTCGGCCACCCGGTCCAGCACCCCGGTCTGCCTGATCACCTCCGCGCCCAGCTCGGCGATGCGCCGCGCCTGCTCGGGGTCGGTGAGGACCGTGGCGCCGCCCGGAATGGGATCGCGCAACGACAGCTGCCCGATGTCGTGCATGAGCGCGGCGTACTCGAGCTCCAGCAGCTCGGGCTCCGCCGTGCCGAGCTCCCGCCCGACCGCCACCGCGAGGCGGCTCACCCGGCGGGAGTGGCCGGGCTCGACGTACCCGCCGACCTCGGTGACCCGCGACAGCGCCCGTACGGTCTGCAGGTAGGTGGCCCTGATCCCGGCGTACTTGCGGAAGGCGACCTGGGTGACCAGCAGCGGCGCGGCGAAGACCAGCAGCGCGGTCATGCCCATGCTGTGCGAGGCGAGCGCGAGCAGGATGCCGGAGGCGGCGACGGCGGCCCCCAGCGGCGCGGCCATCCGCAGCTCGTCGTGGACGGCCACCCTGAGGGCGGCACGCACCTGCTCGGCCCGGAGCACGGCGGCCAGCAGCACGTCGACCATCACCATCACCAGGATGAGCAGGGCCATCACGCCGAGCGCGGGCCACCAGCCGCTCTCCCCTCCGCTCGCCACCTCGAACAGCGGCCCGGCCAGCGGCCGGTAGGCCAGTGCGAGCAGGGCGCCGGTGAGGAGCCTGCGCGCCATCCCGTCCAGCTGGGGCGGACGGCCCACCGCGAGGTGCGGCAGCGCCCCCGCCACCATGCCGGCCGACAGCACCGCGACGACCTGCAACGCCGAATGCCGCGCGGGAACACCCCCCATGTCCAGCAGGAGCGTGTACCCGAGCGCGGCCGCCGCGCCGATCGGCGCCACCTCCCTGTTGCCGGGCATGGTGAGCCTGGCCAGCTCCCCGATCGCGATCAGCGCGCCGAAGGCGACGGCGATCCGCGGGTCGAGCAGGCCGGTCGCGGCCGTGTGGGCCACCCCCGCCACCGCCAGGAGCCCCGCCGCGCAGATCAGCAGGAGCTGGCCCGAGTCGAGCGTCTGGAAAACCCGGGTGGTGCCGGAGCCGTTCATCGCTCGGACACCACCTGGATGGGCACGGTCGGGTCGTCGTGGTCCTTCGTGGTGGTCTCCGTCACGTCGGCCGGAGGCGTGACGACCGTGCGCGGCGGCTCCCAGCCGTCACGGTCGACGGCCTTGACGAACGCGACCACCATCACCGGGTCGAACTGGGTGCCGGCGCCCTTGCGCAGCTCGGTCATCGCCACCTCGCGCGAGCGGGCGTTGCGGTAGGAGCGGTCGGAGGTCATCGAGTCGAAGGCGTCGGCCACCGCGATGATCCTGGCGAACTCCGGGATCTCGTCGCCCGCCAGCCCCATCGGGTAGCCCTTGCCGTCCTGCCGCTCGTGGTGGTGCATGATCCCGGCGAACGCCTCGTCCAGGAAGTCGATGCCGCGCACGATCTCCAGCCCGCGCATCGGATGGAGCTGGATGGCCGCGAACTCCTCCTCGCTGAGCGGGCCGTCCTTCTGCAGCACCTTGGTCGGCACGCCCAGCTTTCCCACGTCGTGGAGCATCCCGGCGTAGCGGATCGCGCGCAGCCGCTCGGACCCCATGCCGATCTCCTCGGCGATCATGCCCGCGGCCAGGGAGACGCGGGTGCAGTGGCCGCGCGTGTAGTAGTCCTTGGTCTCCACGGCCTGGCAGAGCGCGGCGATCGTCGCGTCGTAGGAGCGCTGCTGCGCGAGGTACTGGCCGAAGGCCCAGCGGGCCACGAAGAGCGGGAGCAGCACGAGCACCGCGGAGATCGAGTTGACCGTGGCCCACAGCCCGGCGATCAGCAGGCCGAAGGTGGCGTAGCCGAAGTAGGAGACCATGAACTGGACCACGCCCCGCAGCGGCACCTGGTCGGCCTGACCGGTGAGCTTCAGCACGATCGCGATCAGCACGAAGTTGAGGGGCACGAAGACGGCCGCCGCGCCCGCGAACGGCACGATGATGTCGTCGAACCCGGCGATGGTCGGCACCCCGGACCTGCCGCCGAGCCACACGTAGACCCGGCCGGCGACGTAGCCGCAGATGGCGAACTGGGCGCTGTTGAACAGCCGCTTCACCAGCGGCAGGCCGGGGCGCACGCTGAACATGGCCGTCATGCCGACCAGCGCCGCCCCCTCGGGGCCGAGCAGCACCACCGCGGCGAGCACCGCGGAGAAGCTGACCGACACCGCCGCCTGCCGGACGTGCAGCAGGGTGGGCACCGACTCGCACACCAGGAACAGCAGGGCCAGCACCATGAGGTTGGACCAGTCGAGCAGGTCCAGCCGTCCGTCCGACACCACGCTGTATCCGAGCAGCGCGAACGCCGCTCCGATGACAAGGATCAGATAGACCTTGGCAAACCACGGCAGTCCACGCAAAGCGGCCACCCTAGGGTTCCTAAAGGGCGCGTGCTCAGGTCCAGGAAATCCCAGGAAAAACCGGGGTGACCGTTTCCTTCAACATGCGCTGCCTCCACGTCGATTTCGCACCCAGGCTATCGAAGCGAACCTGATCAGGAGGGCGAGACGGCCAATCGCAAGCAAAGCGTAATCAAGCAATCACCGACTGCCATCGACGGCCGACGCCCCGCAGT
This sequence comes from Streptosporangium oxazolinicum, assembly GCF_039537505.1. Lineage (NCBI taxonomy): Bacteria > Bacillati > Actinomycetota > Actinomycetes > Streptosporangiales > Streptosporangiaceae > Streptosporangium > Streptosporangium oxazolinicum. Next base: position 17,622 of record NZ_BAABAQ010000022.1, on the reverse strand, counting down.
CACGCGGCGTCACAGGCTCGCGAGCCTGGTCCTCGCCCAGTCGACGGTGCTCTTCAGGCCCGCGGCCAGATCCGTCTGAGGACGCCAGCCGAGCCCCTCGAACGCGGGGGCCGGGTCGACGGCCATCGCCGGGAGGTCACCCAGCCGGGCGGGGGCCTCGCCCGGCTCGTCGGCGACACCCGCCGCCTCCGCGACCAGGGAGTGCAGCCTCCGGTCGGTGGTCTGGACCCCGGTCCCGAGGTTGAACCGGCCGCCGCCGCCCTCGGTGCCGCAGGCGCGGGCGATACCGTCCACCACGTCGTCGACGAAGATGTAGTCGCGGGTCTGGGCACCGTCGCCGTACACCACCGTGGGGGTGCCGTTGAGCAGCGCGTCGGTGAAGATGGCGACCACCCCCGCCTCGCCGTCGGGCGACTGGCGCGGGCCGTAGACGTTGGAGAGCACCAGGGTGGTGTAGTCGATGCCGTGCAGCGCCTTGAAGGTGGCCAGGTAGGTCTCCGCGCTCAGCTTGGAGGCCGCGTACGGGGAGCGCGGGTCGGTCGCCGCGCCGCCGGGGACCGGGATGACCTCCGGCCTGCCGTACACCGCGACCGAGGAGGCGAAGACGACCTTGCGGGTGCCCCCGTGGTGGGCGGCCTGTAGAACGGACGCGGTGCCCTCGACGTTGAGCCTGGCGTCGTGGACCGGGTCGGCGACGCTCTTGCGCACGCTGATCTGCGCGGCGAGGTGGCAGACGACCTCGGGCCGCCACTCGGCGGCCAGGCCGATCAGGGCCGGGTCGCGGACGTCCATCACGTGCAGGGCGAACATCGGGCTCTCCGCGGCGCGGACCAGGTTGCCGCGGTCGCCGCCCGACAGGTCGTCCACGGCAGCGACCTCGTGCCCGTCGGCCAGTAGCCGGTCGACGAGGGTGGATCCGATGAATCCCGCCCCGCCGGTCACGAGTATGCGCATGGTGAACCCCCATCGTCGTATGGCCCAGGCCGTACGAGAGATCCTAGGAGGTCAGCGGGCCAGTTCGGAGCGCACCTGGTCGATACGGCCGAGCACCTTGGCCCTCAGGTCGGCCGAGACCTGGTCACAGCCGCAGTGCTTGGCGACGAGCTGCTTGACGACCTGCTCCAGGCCGTACTCCTCCAGGCAGGGGTGGCACTCGTCCAGGTGCTGGCGGATGTCGGCGCAGTTGCTCTCGTCGAGCTCGCCGTCCAGGTAGGTGTAGACCTTGTCCAGGATCTCGCGACAGTCGATGTCGTGGTGCCCGCCGCAGCTCATGCGATCACCCGGCCCCGAGGGCGGGAGCCCGCGCGGGCGGGCTCGTCGTTCCTGTCTCGCTCGTTCACTTCGCACCCTCCGCGGGAACCAGGCCACGCTCGCGGGCGTAGTCCTCAAGTTGGGTCCGCAGCTGGCGGCGGCCACGGTGCAGCCGCGACATCACGGTCCCGATGGGGGTCCCCATGATGTCGGCGATCTCCTTGTACGGAAAGCCCTCGACGTCGGCGAGATAGACCGCGATGCGGAATTCCTCGGGAAGCGCGGCCAGCGCCCGCTTCACGTCGGTGTCGGGGAGGTGTTCGAGCGCCTCGATCTCCGCCGACTTCAGCCCGGCCGAGGTGTGCGACTCGGCCCTGGCCAGCTGCCAGTCCTCGATCTCCTCGGCGCCCGACTGCTTGGGCTCCCGCTGCTTCTTGCGGTAACTGTTGATGAAAGTGTTCGTCAGGATCCGGTAAAGCCACGCCTTGAGGTTCGTGCCTTGCTGGAACTGGTGGAAGGACGCGAAAGCCTTCGCGAAGGTCTCCTGAAGAAGGTCCTCGGCGTCCGCGGGGTTTCGGGTCATCCGAAGCGCTGCGGAGTAGAGCTGGTCGAGATAGGGCATGGCATCCCGCTCGAACCGTGTGCTCCGCTGCTCCAGAGTCTCCTCGTCTGTCGCAGGGACCGGACCCACCCCCTTAAGATCGCCGGAGTCCTGCTGACGCGGGACACCGTACTGAGCGGAGAATACCCGCTCGTCAGGGACAGACCGATCACCGGGGCGGGTGACGGGTTCGATCAAGGCGAGCATCTGCTTGCCAACCTCCGAAAGGATCGTGCGTTGTCCGCTTGCAACACGCCCGCACCGCTGTCTGTTCCCACAAGATAGAAGGTGACGAACGACCCGGTACGGGGAAAAAGAAGGTACGTACCGGTAGGCAGTTGAACCACCACCGGATCCTCCCGACGCCAGGAGCTGCTTGTGCTGCCCATCCCGGCCGAAGAGCTGAACGGCTCAGGTGCGCTCGGGCCGTACTGGACCTTTTACCACGCGGTCGTGGCCGAGCAACTGAGCCGATGGCTGCCGGAAAACCCGTCCACCGTCCTCGACATGTCCTGCGGCGACGGCCGCTGGGCCGTCCAGGCGGCGAAGGCGGGGCACCGGGTGATCGAGGTGGTCGACTTCCGCAGGCCCGCGGACGGTCAGCCGCTGCACGACATCTCCAAGGTCAGCCAGGTACGCGCCGACGACCTGCGCTTCCTGCCCGACCACAGCGTGGACGCCGTGCTCGCCGAGGAGCGCGCGATGTCGGTGGAGCTCATGGCCGAATCCGCGATCGGCGACGTCGCCCGGGTCCTGCGCCCCGGCGGCCGGGCCCTGGTCTGCGTCGACTCCCTGGTGCTGGGGATGGCGATCCTCGCCGAGCAGAACTACTGGGCCCATCTGCGCCAGACCGGCGAGGTCATGCTCGTGCCCTGGCCCGACGGCAGCATCACCCGGTGCTTCAGCAGCGCCCAGCTCCGCGAGCTGCTCACCGGCGCCGGGCTGGAGGTCGAGTGGATACGGCCCCGCACGGTGCTGTCCCCCTCGACGGTCGACCACGTGCTCGCCTCCGACTCCCGCGCGCTCACCTGGCTGGTCAACACCGAGCTGGACACCCACCCGGACGACGACGACACGGTGGGCATCCACCTGGTGGCCAGCGCCCGGCGCCCCGGCTGATCGCGCCGCCGGGCCCCGGCGGGCACTGGCACGTCCTGACTGCGCCTCATGGGGGCGCGGGGGCGCGGGGGTCAGCGCCTGCGTTCGCGCCTGGACTGGCACTGTACGCAGCGGGCGGCCTCGGGCCGCGCCTCCAGCCTGCCCTCGGGGACCGGCGTGTCGCAGTCCGCGCAGAGGCCGTAGTTTCCCTCGTCCATCCGCTTGAGCGCCTCCAGGACCGAGCGGCGGTGCCGGGTGGCCACGTCCAGCAGGGCCCGGTTGCGGTCGGAGTCGGTCAGGTCGGAGCCGCCGTCCGCCCGGGAGCGATCCCGTTCCCGTACGGCGGGGGAATCCCCGCGGAGCACTCCGATGGACCGGTCGAGTTCGGCGAGCATGCTCTTCAGGCGCTCACGCGCGGTCGCGAGATCCACGAATCCGCACCTCCGGGAAGCGGGGGCGGCCTGTGAGGGGATCCCCGACTCTCCCGTCAGGCGCAAGGGGGGCTCTGTGACGGCGACCTCGCCACCTCGCCACGAGGCACCGCTTTCACAGCGGAATGCCCACTTGGCGATAGTTTTACACCGGATCACCTGGCGTTTTCGGAAGAGCTCCGGCTCTCGCCCTACGCCTCCTTCAACGGCTCGACGAGCTCCGGGTTGTTGTTCCGCACCGAGTTGACGGCGGTGGAGACCGGATGGATCTCCAGCCCCGTGGAGCCCGCCGGGATCAGGAACCCCTTCGCGTTGGGCGTCCCCGGGTCGAGCCACTCGCCCCAGCGGTCGCGCTCGATCAGCATCGGCATCCGGTCGTGGACCCTGCCCGCCTCGTCCACGGCGTCGGTCGTGATGATGGTGCAGGTCACCAGCCAGGAGAGCGGGTCGTCGTCGGCCCGGCCCCGGTCCCGCCAGAACTCGTACAGTCCGGCCATCGCCATCACGCCGCCGTCGGCGGGACGGACGAAGTAGGGCTGCTTCTTCGGCTTCCCCTTGGCGTCCTTCTCGTCCAGCACGGCCCACTCGTAGTAACCGTCGGCGGGGATCAGGCACCTGCGCTCCGCGAACGCCTTGCGGTAGGCGGGCTTCTCCGCCACCGTCTCCACCCGCGCGTTGATCATCTTGGATCCGATGGACGGGTCCTTCGCCCAGGCGGGGACCAGTCCCCAGCGGACCACGCGGAGCTGCCGGACCGGCCGTCCGTCCGGCCCGGCCTTCGGCACCCGGCTCATCACCGCGTACACCGGTTTCGTGGGGGCGACGTTGTAGTCGGGCCCGAGCTCCTCGTCGGACGCTCCGTCGAGCTCGACCTGGAACTCCTCCAGCAACTCCTGCTTGCCCCGCGCAGACGCGTATCTCCCGCACATATCTCCACTTTCCCACGCCACGACACGCCGGGGAGTCTCCAACCCCGTGTTTCGATCTCGCCGCGCCTCACGGCGTCGCCGCCGGGTGTCGCGGTGACGACGCCCTTACCCGGCTTACCCGGCTCCTCACCTCATCTCATCCCATCCACCACGCGTCCCCCGCCGCGTCCGGGCGTGGAAGGGCGGCGCGGGGCGGGCACCGGTAGGCTTTTGCCCATGTCCGCTCCGCTGTGGCCCGCACCGACCGCGACCGAACCCGTCCGCGCGACCGTCCCCCTGCCCGGGTCGAAGTCCGTGACCAACCGCGCGCTGCTGCTCGCCGCGCTGGCCGACGGACCCGGCACGGTGCGTCTGGCGCTGCGCAGCCGCGACGCCGACCTGATGGCGGACGCGCTGCGGACGCTGGGCGCGACGATGGTCCCCTCCAACGAGAGCGCCTCCAGCGTCGACTGGGCGATCACGCCCGGTCCCGTCGTCGGCGGGGCCCGCGTCGACGTGGGATTGGCGGGCACGGTCATGCGCTTCGTGCCGCCGATGGCGGCGCTGGCCACGGGCGAGGTCTTCTTCGACGGCGACCCGCACGCCCGCAAGCGCCCGATGGGCCCGATCCTGCGCGCGCTGCGCGCCCTCGGCGCCGAGGTGACGGGCGACGCGCTGCCGTTCACGGTGCGAGGGCCGCTGGCCGGCGGCGAGGTCATGCTCGACGCGTCCGGCTCGTCGCAGTTCCTCTCCGGCCTGCTGCTGGCGGGGGCGCGCTTCGAGAAGGGCGTGACGGTACGCCACGAGGGCCCGCCGATCCCCTCGCAGCCGCACATCCAGATGACCGTCCAGATGCTCCGCGAGTTCGGCGTCGTGGTGGACGACTCCGAGCCCGACGTCTGGCGGGTCGAGCCCGGCCCCATCGGGGCGAGGGACTTCACCGTGGAGCCCGACCTGTCCAACGCGGCGCCCTTCCTGTCCGCCGCCATGGTGACCGGCGGCACGGTCACCATCCCCGACTGGCCCGCGCGGACGACCCAGCCGGGTGACCAGCTCCGTACGCTGCTGGCCGGCATGGGCGCCTCGGTGGAGCGCACGCCCGAGGGGCTGGCGGTCACCGGCACCGGGCGGATCACCGGCATCGAGGCGGACCTGCGCGACGTGGCCGAGCTGACCCCGACGATCGCCGCGCTGGCCACCCTCGCGAGCTCCCCCAGCAGGATCGGCGGTGTCGCCCACATCCGAGGGCACGAGACCGACCGGCTCGCCGCCCTGGTCGCCGAGATCAACGGCCTCGGCGGCGACGCGAACGAGACCGAGGACGGCCTGGAGATCAGGCCCCGCCCGCTCACCGGCGGGGTGTTCCACTCCTACGCCGACCACCGGATGGCCACCGCCGGAGCGGTGATCGGGCTCGCCGTGCCCGGCGTCGAGGTGGAGGACATCGCCACCACGGGTAAAACCCTCCCCGAGTTCGCCTCCATGTGGGCGGACATGCTGCGCGGCGCGCGGTGAGGGGCGACCGTCCGGCAGGCCCCGCGGCCCTCCTCGGGGGCGCACCGGGCCGGACAAGGCGGAGAAACTGAGAAGGCGCGAGTACGACGAGGACGACGTCAGGGTCAGGCCGGGCAAGGGATCTCGGCCCCGGACCCGGATTCGCCCTGCCCACGAGGACGCGATCCCTGCGTTCGTGGTCGCCGTCGACCGCGGGCGCTACACGTGCCTGGTCGAGTCGGCGGGCGAGAAGAGCCGCCGTCGCAAGAAGGACAACGCGGAGGGTGCCGCGATGAGCGGCAGGGTCGTGGTCGCCATGAAGGCGCGCGAGCTGGGCCGCAAGGGCATCGTGGTCGGCGACCGGGTGGCCCTGGTGGGCGACGTCTCCGGCATGGCCGACACGCTGGCCCGCGTCGTGCGGGTGGAGCCCCGCACCTCCATGCTCCGCCGCTCCGCCGACGACACCGACGACACCGACGGCATCGAGCGGCCCGTGGTCGCCAACGCCGACCAGCTCGTCATCGTGACGGCCCTGGCCGATCCGCCGCCCCGGCCCCGCATGATCGACCGGATGCTGGTCGCGGCCTTCGACGCCGACATCGATCCGATGCTCTGTCTCACCAAGTCCGACCTCGCCTCGCCCGACGAGCTCGTCTCGCTGTACGACCCCCTCGGGGTCCCGTACGTGGTGGTCCAGAAGGGGGGCGGCCTGGAAGAGGTGAGGGAACGCCTGAAGGGCCGGGTCAGCGTGCTCGTCGGCCATTCGGGGGTGGGCAAGTCGACACTGGTCAACGCCCTGGTGCCGGACGCCAACCGGGCCGTCTCACACGTGAACGCGGTGACCGGCCGGGGCCGTCACACCTCCACCTCGGCCGTCGCCCTGGAGCTGCCGGAGGGCGGCTGGATCATCGACACCCCGGGGGTGCGCAGCTTCGGGCTGGCCCACGTCTCGGTGGAGACGGTCCTGGCGGGCTTCCCCGACCTGGTCGAGGGCACCGTCCAGTGCCCGAAGGGCTGCAACCACCTCTCCGACGAGTGCGCCCTGGACGCCTGGGTGGCGGCCGGACACGCCGACCCGACCCGGCTGACCTCCCTGCGCCGCCTGCTCGCCAGCCGTGAGGGCGCCTCCGACGACGACCAGTCGTAAGGACGCCGCGGCGTCAGCTGTTCAGCCGGAAGGCCCAGGCGACGGTCATCTCGGACACGAGGGTGCCGTCGGCCGTCCTGATCTCGACGGCGACGTCGAACTCCGGGCGCTCTCCCGCGTCCAGCGTGGCCACGACCTCCTCCCTGGACGCCCGGAGGCGGGCCTCCGCGACGACCTCGCCCCTCGCGAGCTTGAGGTAGCGGATCGCCGCGCTCTTGGCCAGCGGGGTGGCCCGTGACAGCTGGTCGCCGAAGGTGGAGAGCATCGCGGCGCCGGAGGCCGTCTCGGCGACGCTGAACAGGGCTCCGGCGTGCGGGCCTCCCACGTGATTGTGCAGCTCGGCCCGGTCGGCCATGCGGGCGACGGCGAAGCCCGGTTCCACCTTGTCGAACGAGATGCCCAGCGTCCTGGCGAACGGGACGCTCTGCAGCATGAAGTCACCCACGTCAAAGGTCATACCGGGATGCTACTCGCGAGTAACACCGATGCCAACGGATGTTTCACGCGGTATCCCGGCCTGGTGGGACGCGACACGATTGTTCCGCTTGCTCCCCGATCTCCGCCATTCGGCCATCGACGCGATAGCGTTGCCCCCCGTGACGGGTTACAACGACGATCTTCGCCTCGCGCATGTCATGGCCGACGCCGCCGACGATCTGACCATGCGCCGGTTCAAGGCCATGGACCTGCGGGTGGAGACCAAACCCGACCTCACACCGGTGAGCGACGCCGACCAGGCGACGGAGGAGGCGCTCCGCTCCGCTCTCGGCCGGGCCCGGCCGCGCGACGCCGTCATCGGCGAGGAGTTCGGCGCGAGTGGCCGCGGCGAGCGCTCGTGGATCATCGACCCGATCGACGGCACCAAGAACTACGTGCGCGGAGTGCCCGTCTGGGCCACGCTCATCGCCCTGATGGACCAGGGCCGCGTCGTCGTGGGCCTGGTCTCCGCCCCCGCGCTCGGCCGCCGCTGGTGGGCCGCCCGCGACAGCGGCGCCTGGACCGGTAAGAGCCTCACCAAGGCCACCCGGTGCCGGGTCTCCTCCGTCACCCGCCTTGAGGACGCCTCGTTCTCCTACTCCAGCATCGGCGGCTGGGAGGAGACCGGGAAGCTCGACGCGTTCCTCGACCTGAACCGTTCCGTCTGGCGCAATCGTGCCTACGGTGACTTCTGGTCGCACATGCTGGTCGCCGAGGGCGCGGCCGACGTGTCGGCGGAGCCGGAACTCTCCCCCTGGGACATCGCGGCGCTGACCGTGATCGTCGAGGAGGCCGGAGGCATCTGGACCGACCTGTCGGGCGTTCCCGACATCAACGGCGGCAGCCTGCTGTGCAGCAACGGCTCTCTGCACGGCGAGGTGCTCAAACGCCTCGGCGGCGGCCCGCTCACCCTCCCCGCCTAAGGTTCCCCTTCCCCGCACAGGGCTCGCTCCCCGGAGAACCCTGCCCATCTGAAGACCCCCGCCCAGGGCTCGCCGCGACCTTTCCCCTCCTGGCCGCGCCGGAGATCCGGCCGCGTTACCTTCCGCCGGATGTCGGGAAGATGAACAGATCGGCAAGTCCGCGAGACGGCGGCCGGGAACGGGAACGTTCCCGCGGCGAGGCTGTCCCACCGGGTCACGCCCAGACCAGGGAATCCCCAAGGCCCTGCCCACCGGACCTACCGGACCGGAAACCGGGATCAAATTTCCGGCGACGTCCGGGTATTCACATCCGCGGGCCTACCTCTTCCGGCCACGGTCATGGCTCGTTTCACTTCCGTTCACTTTGCCCCACTTTCATCGGAGGCATCGAGAACGGATCTCACTACGGAGAAGGAACATACCGTGACCAGTGGACAGCGCCGCCTCAGCGCGGTGGCGACGGCCGCGCTCGTCGTATCGCTCGCGGCCGCCTGTGGTGGCGACGCCAAGCCCAACAGTGACGGCAGCACCACCGCCGCCACCGCATCCTCCGCCGAGGCGGGTGCCGGTGCGGCCCTGAGCGGCGAGATCAAGATCGACGGTTCCAGCACCGTGGCCCCCCTCACCCAGGCGGCCTCCGAGCTCTTCGGCGAGGAGCAGCCGCAGGTGAAGGTGCCGGTCGGCACCTCGGGCACCGGCGGCGGCTTCGAGAGGTTCTGCGCCGGTGAGACGGACATCTCGAACGCCTCCCGGCCGATCAAGGACGAGGAGAAGGCGGCCTGCGACGCGAAGGGCATCAAGTTCACCGAGCTCACGGTGGCCGTCGACGCGCTGACCGTCGTGGTTCCCAAGGAGAACGACTGGGTCACCTGCCTCACCACCGACCAGCTCAAGAAGATGTGGGAGCCGGCGGCCGAGGGCAAGGTCAAGACCTGGAAGGACGTCGACGCCAAGTTCCCGGCCGAGGAGCTCAAGCTCTACGGCCCCGGCACCGACTCCGGCACCTTCGACTACTTCACCGGCGAGATCAACGGTGAGGAGGGCGCCAGCCGCAAGGACTACAGCCCGAGCGAGAACGACAACGACATCGTCACCGGTGTCGAGGGCGCCAAGGGCGGCCTGGGCTACTTCGGCTTCACCTACTTCGAGGAGAACGCCGAGAAGCTGAAGGCCGTGGAGATCGACTCCGGCAGCGGCTGCGTGGCCCCGAGCGTCGAGGCGGCCCAGGGCGGCAAGTACACCCCGCTCGCCCGCCCGCTGTTCATCTACCCCGCCACCACCGCGGTGAAGCGGCCCGAGGTCACGGCCTTCCTCGACTACTACGCGGCCAACATCAACGCGATCGCCAAGGACGCGAAGTTCATCCCGCTCAACCCCGAGCAGGAGGCCAAGCTCAAGGCTGACATCACCGCGCTGAAGAGCGCCGGCTGATGTCGGCTCAGCACCGCACGACCGTTCCAGGGGCCCCGGGGTCCCTGGCGCGGTCGCGCCCGCGTTATGGCGAGTTCGTCGTCAAGGCCGTTCTCCTGGCCGCGGCGATGGTGTCGGTGGCGACCACGATCGGCATCGTCATCGCGCTCCTCGAACCGACCGTCGAGTTCTTCGCCGCGGTGAGCATCGGGGAGTTCTTCGGCTCGACCAACTGGGGCCCGCTGTTCAACCCGCCGTCGTTCGGCGTGTGGCCGCTCATCGTCGCCACCCTGGAGATCACCCTGATCGCCATCGTGGTCGCCGTGCCGCTCGGCCTGGCCGCCGCGATCTACCTGTCGGAGTACGCCTCCCGCAGGACCCGCAAGATCTTCAAGCCGGTGCTGGAGGTCCTCGCGGGCATCCCGACGGTGGTCTTCGGCTTCTTCGCCCTCACCTTCGTCACCCCGCTGCTGAGGGACGTCCTCCCCTTCCTGGACCTGGACGGCAAGAACGCGCTCGCCGCCGGCCTCCTGGTCGGCGTGATGATCATTCCGATCGTCGCGTCGCTGTCGGAGGACTCGATGGCCGCGGTGCCGAACGGCCTGCGCGAGGGTTCGTACGCCCTCGGCGCCTCCAAGATGCTCACCTCGGTGCGCGTCGTCGTCCCCGCAGCGTTCTCCGGCATCGTCGCCGCCGTCATCCTGGCGATCTCCCGCGCCGCGGGCGAGACGATGATCGTCGCGATCGCCGGCGGCTTCAAGTCCGTCTTCACGCTCTACCCGGGCAACGAGATGGCCACGATGGCGGCCTTCATCGCCCAGGCCGGCTCCGGCGACGCCTCGGTCGGCTCGATCGCCTACAAGACCATCTTCGCGGTGGGTTCCCTGCTCTTCGTGATCACCTTCGCGATGAACTACCTCAGCGCCCGCATGGTCCAGAAGTATCGCGAGGTATACGACTGATGGCCATCCTCTCCACCCCCCGCTCGGCCGTACAGCTGGCCAGCCAGGGGCGCCCCCTCAAGGAACACCTCTTCCGCATCGCGCTGCTGGCCAGCCTCGCGATCGCTCTCGCCTTCCTGGCGATGCTGCTGTTCTACGTCGTCGAGGAGGGCTGGCCGCGGCTCAACTCGGTGCTGTGGGAGAACCAGCCCTCGATCCGCCGCCCGGAGACGTCCGGCATCCAGTCGGGCATCTTCGGCACCCTGTGGATCATCAGCCTGACCGCGCTCATGGCCCTGCCCACCGGCATCCTCGCGGCGATCTACCTTGAGGAGTACGCCGACAGGACCAAGTGGTACAACAAGCTGATCGAGCTGAACATCTCCAACCTGGCGGCCGTTCCCTCGATCGTCTACGGCATCCTCGGCCTGGGCATCATCGCCCGCTGGCTGCAGTTCGGCTTCACCGTCATGACCGGCGCGGTCACCATCTCGCTGCTCGTGCTGCCCATCGTGATCATCTCCGCCCGCGAGGCCATCCGCGCGGTGCCGCCGTCGATCCGCGAGGGCTCGCTGGCACTGGGCGCGACCCAGTGGCAGACCATCTACCGCCAGGTGCTCCCGGCGTCGATCCCGGGCATCGCGACGGGCTCGATCCTGGCCCTCTCCCGCGCGATCGGCGAGGCCGCCCCGTTCCTGATGCTCGGTGCCGCGACGCTGGTCCGGTTCAACCCCGAGGGCGTCTGGAGCAGCTTCACCGTCCTGCCGCTGCAGATCTACAGCTTCATCAGCCGCCCCCAGGAGGAGTTCGCCATCCTCGCCGCGGCGGCGATCGTGATCCTGCTGGCGATCCTGCTCCTGATGAACTCCGTCGCCATCTGGCTCCGTAACCGCTACCAGAAGCGCTGGTGAGGTAAGAAATGTCCGAGATTGGAATTTCCGTGCCGAACGTGAACGTGCGCGGCCCCGAAGTCCCCCGCACCATCGAAGCCCTCGACCCGGTCTTCACCGTTTCCAACCTCAGCGTCTTCTACGGCGATTACGAGGCGGTACGCGGGGTCAACCTGACCATCGGCAACCGCGAGATCACGGCCATGATCGGCCCGTCCGGCTGCGGCAAGAGCACCGTGCTGCGCTGCTTCAACCGGATGAACGACCTGATCCCCGGCGCCCGCGCGGTCGGCGAGATCCTGTACCACGACGAGAACCTGTACGGCGACCACGTGGACCCGATCGAGGTCCGGCGCCGGATCGGCATGGTCTTCCAGAAGCCGAACCCCTTCCCCAAGTCGATCTACGACAACATCGCCTACGGTCCCCGGGTCAACGGGATCAAGGGCAACATGGACGAGATCGTCGAGGAGGCGCTGACCAAGGCGGCGCTCTGGGACGAGGTCAAGGACAAGATCAAGCAGAACGCCCTCTCCCTGTCCGGCGGACAGCAGCAGCGTCTGTGCATCGCGCGGGCGATCGCGGTGAAGCCCGACGTCATCCTGATGGACGAGCCCTGCTCGGCCCTGGACCCGATCGCGACCACCAAGATCGAAGACCTGATGCAGGAGCTGACGCGCGATTACACGATCGTGATCGTCACCCACAACATGCAGCAGGCCGCCCGCGTCTCGGACCGTACGGCCTTCTTCACCGCCGAGGTGGACGAGGCCGGCGTGCGGCACGGCCGCCTGGTGGAGTTCGACGAGACCAGCCGCATCTTCACCAACCCCAGCGACAAGCGGACTGAGGATTACATCACCGGCCGCTTCGGCTAACCCATATTGGAGGATGCGGGTGATCCAGCCGCAGACGGCACCAGAGGTGGACGGGGACACACGGACGGCGCCCATGCTGCTGGTGGCCGATCCGGAGGCGGCCATGGTCCATGACCTGGCCGCGGCCCTGGAACGCGAAGGAGTGCAGGTCATGGGCGTCACCGACGGCGCCCAAGCCCTGTTGCAGGCCGGGGCGCTCCGCCCCGACGTCGTGCTCGTCAGCGCCTCGCTGCCGGTCATAGGGGCGGTGGAGTTCGTCCGCGCGGTACGGCTGACGCGGGTGATCCCCGTCCTGCTGGGCGTGGGCGAGGGGCACGCCCAGCAGGCCGTCCAGGCACTGGCGGCCGGAGCCACCGCGTGCGTGGCCCGGCCCTACCGGGTGCCCGAGTTGCTGCCCCTGATCCACGCCGCGTTCACCGGTGAGTCCGGGGCCCGCAGGGCACTCGTGGTCGGCAGGGTGGAACTCGACGTCAACGCCTACCAGGTCAGGGTCGACGGCAGGGTCGTCCACCTGCCGCTGCGCGAGTTCGAGTTGCTGCACTATCTGATGCGCAACGCGCACCGCACGGTGACGCGGGAGCAGATCATGCGGCATGTCTGGAACTCCACGGACACGACCTCGACCAACACCATCGCGGTGCACGTCAAGCGCCTCCGTGCCCGCCTGGGCGACACCGACGACCAGCTGATCCAGACCGTACGAGGGGTGGGTTACCGGCTGGTCGACAGAACGGCGTGACACGCCTTCCCCGCGGGCACGCGGTTCCGCGAGCCCGCGGTTTCACCGGCTCACGGACCCGGCGCTCGGTTCGCGGTCGCCTCGCAGCCGCGCCCGCCCCTGAAGGCGTCCATGAGGCGCCTGGTCACGCCCTCGATCCTGGCGATGCCCGTCTCCATGCTCGGGCTGTCCTCGGTGAGGACGGCGACCGCGTAGTCGTGCCCGTGCCCTCGGATCAGCCCGGCGCTGGCGACCGCCCAGCGCCCGTTCGCCGTGTGCCGCAGCCAGCCGTTCTTCAGTGACACCTGGTCGCTCTCGCACGCCCCCGCGCTGATCCCCCACTTCTGCTCGGGGGTCACCTTCGCCATCAGCCCGAGCACCCTGCGGCGCTCCGGAGCCGCGAGCGGGCTCTTACCGGTGGCCAGCGCCTTGACCAGCCGGATCTGGTCCTCCACCGTGGTCTGCGCGACGCCCCAGCAGTACTGGGCCGCGCACCACCCGCCGGGAGTGTAGGTGCGCCTGAGACCGAGCCTGCGGTTCGCACTGGCCAGGCCGGGCCTCATCCCGATCCGCTCGTACAACCGGTCGGCCGCCTCGTTGTCGCTGAAGCGGATCATGTCGCTCGCGTCGGACCTGGCCTGCTCACCGAGCTCGTGCCAGCGCGTTCCGAGCAGCAGTGCCGTCAGGATGCTCACCTTGGAGGTGTTGGCCGACGGCAGCTGCAGGGTGTGGTGGTAGTGGTAGCGCCGGCCGGTGCTCAGGTCGCTCACCGAGGCGGCGGTCCTGCCGCCGTACCCGGCCAGGAACGCGTCGAGGCTGCGGCTGAGCTCCTTGGAGAAGATCCTTCGCGGGCGGGCGGCCACCCGGCCGGAGGCACGGGGTGCCCCGGCGCCGGGGAAGACAGGCGCCGGGACCACCGCCAGGAACGGCGCGGGAGGAGTGGCGCCGGACGTCGGGACCGGTGCCGCCTGCCGCGAGGGGGACGGCGTCGGCATGCTCACCGGCGTGAGGCCCTGACACGTGCTGCAGGCGGTGACCTGCGCGATGACCAGCATGGCGGCGGCCAGGGCCGCCCGATTCCTTGCTCCCATCATCCACCCCAACCGTCTCCCCCATTACGTGACGATCGGGATATATCCCACTACACGTAACAATAAGACGATCAAGCGAAATCTAGTCTGAAACAGGGCGTGCGCTATAGAACATCCCGCCGAACCGATGCCCGCCCTTAGCGAACGTCCGCGATTAGCCGGGCGATGACCTCGTCATCGCAGGTCGCCCAGAAGCCCCCGACGATGTCCTCAAGGTGCTCCAGCGACTCCGCCCGGAAGAGTACGTCCTGATATTTCGTGATGTCGTAGTGAGTGGTGCCCATGGCGGCGATGTCCAGCGGACGGATGTCCATCCCCCGGAACTCCTCGATCTCCCCGTACGACGACAGGATGCCCGCGCCGTACGCCCGCAGCTCGCCCTGGTCCGTCATCACGCCGAACTCCATCGTGAACCAGAAGATCTTCGAGATGAACTCAAGCGCCTCCTTGCCCTCGACCCGCCGGGCCGCCGCTCCCGCCAGGCGGTAGAGCCGCGAGTAGCGGTCGGAGGCCAGCGCGTTGGCGTGTCCGATCACCTCGTGGATCACGTCGGGCTCCGGCGTGTACAGCGGCGTGGAGTGGTGCCGGATGTACTGCGTGGAGTGGAAGAGCCCGTCCGCCAGGACGCCGTAGAAGTCCCTGAGCGGCACCAGCCCCGCGGCCGGGACGTAGCGGAACCCGGTCAGCGGCTCCAGCAGCTCGCCGACCTCCTGGAGCTGCGGGATGCGCTCGGCGGGCAGCCCGAGCCGCTCGGCCGCGCGCAGATACTCGGCGGTCGCGTACTCGCGGTGTTTCCGGCCCAGCTCCCGGCTGACCAGGGCCCACACCTCGTGCTCCTGGTCGGTGTACTCGGCCGTCGGGATCGGCGTACCGGGCACGTACCCCACGGCGAGCGCGGCGATCGCGTTGCGGCGCGCGCGGTAGACCGGGTCGGCGAAACCGGGATGACCGGCACCGAGCTCGACCTCGATCGAACCGTCGTCACGGGTCGACACCGGTGCGAAGTACTGTGCTTCCTCGAACATAAGTGAAATGACAGCAATATCCGGAAACGTTGGCAAGAGCAGCCAGTTGTACTGAGCGATCCGCACAGAAACGTATCGTCACACCTCGTCTATGCTGGTCGAATCGCCCAATCTGACGGGACCCTGCGGAGATGTCGATCGACGAGCTGGACGGCCGCCTCCTGGTCACCATGCGCGCCAATCCGCGCATCGGCCTGACCGAGCTGGCCCGCCTGCTGGGCGTGGCCCGGGGCACCGTGCAGGCCCGCGTCGAGAAGCTGATCGCCCGCGGCGTCATCGCCGACTTCGGTCCCACCGTCACCCCCGAGGGCACCGGATACCCGATCCTGGCGTTCGTCTCGCTGCAGATCGCCCAGGGCCGCCTGGACGAGGCCGTAAGAGCCCTGGAGTCCCTTCCCGAGATCCTGGAGGTGTACGGCACCAGCGGCCAGGCCGACCTGCTCTGCCGCGTGGTCGCCCGCAGCACCCCCGACCTCCAGGAGATCATCGCCCGCATCCTAGCCTCTCCGGCGGTCCAGCGGACGGACACCACGATCGCCCTCTCCATCCAGATCCCCTACCGGATCGAGCCCCTGCTCCGCGCCGCCTCCGGCGCCTGACCTCGGATCACGGCCGCTCGCCCGATCCTCACGACGGGTCACCATCGCGCCTCACGGTGATTCGCCATCACGCCTCAGGATGATTCGCCATCGCGACCGGCCCCGGTTGGCCCTCGCGACCTGCCCCCGCCCCCGGCCAGGTCGGCGACATGGGTCATCGGCGGGCCTCAGGTGCCCGGAGACCGGCGAAGACGATGGCCAGCGTGCGTTGCCGCAGGTCGTCGTCCCAGCCCGCGTGGAGGGCTCCCTGGCAGATGCCGGTGAGCAGGGCGATCACCTCGTCGAGACGGACGTCGTCACGGACCGTACCGGCCTCCTGGGAGCGAGCGAGGAGTGTCCCGATCCCATCGCGCAACATCCGCACCGAACTCGCGACCTGGAGATCGACACCCGTCTCGGCAAGGAGACCGACGACGGTCCTTTTCCGCGCCGCCTGCTCGACCATGCGGGTGACGAAGGTGAACAGCGCCTCCCCAGGAGCCTCATCGGCGGCGAGCTCGGCCATCTCCCCGTCCAGCCTGCCCAAAAGGCCCTTCATGATGGCCTGCAACAGGGCCTGCTTGGTCGGAAAGTGCTTGAAGACCGTGCCGATGGCCACCCCGGCACGGGCGGCGACCTCCTCGGTCGACGCCGAGGGGCCCTTCTCGGCGAAGACGGCCTCCGCGGCGGCGAGGATGCGCTCCCGGTTGCGCTGGGCGTCCGCACGCAACGGCCTGGCACCACCGGGATCGCCTTTCTTACCCGTCTCGCCCGTATCGCCCGTATCGCCCGATGAAGGATTCGTAGTGGTCATCTAGCCTTCCCCGTCTCCGTCGTCCTCGTCTGTGCCCGGTCCTCGCCCGCGAGATGCGGCGTTGACAAAGTGAGTCTCCACTCACGATTATAAAGATGAGTTTCCACTCATCTTAGTGTTCGTTACGAAGGGATCCACCATGACCGAGTCCACCGTCGTCCCCGGCCCCCGCGAGATCTTCGAGCGCGTACGGCGACACTGGCTTGAGAACCTCGGCGGCTTCGGGAGCGAGCTCGCCGAGGACGCCGTCATCGAAGTCCCCTTCGCCCCTCCGGGCAGGGCCAGGCGTCATGAGGGAAAGGAGGCGTTCCTCCTCTTCAGCGGTCCCGAACAGGCCGCCTTCGCCCAGCGGTTCGCCCTGGACGAGATCCGCGACGTGGTCGTTCACGAGACCGCTGATCCCGAGGTCATCGTCGTCGAGTACGAGCTCGTCGGCAGGGTCCTCGCCACCGGCAGGCAGGCATCCTCCCCCTTCATCGGGGTCCTCAGGGTCCGGGACGGGAAAATCGTCAACTGGCGGGAATACCAGAACACCCTGGCCATGATCGAGATCATGGGGCACCCGGAGCGAGCCTGACGAGCGCCTGAGAACAGGAAGGACGTCCACCGCCGGAGACTCCAAGGTTATGGAGGCCCGGAAGTCTGAAACACCGCAGGCCCGGGAAACAGGGGCACCCGGGACAGCGTGAAAAGCCCAGGACAGGCGCCCTGGGAAGAGGTAAAGCCCGGGAGGGACCTCAACAGGCGGAGCCCGGGACAGAGACGAAACACAGGCGCCGGGGCAACAGGTCCTGACAAAGGGGCCGGGGCAACAGGTCCTGGAAAGCACGAAGGGCCCCCACCAACGGTGGAGGCCCTTCACGAAAGATTGTCCGGCGGTGACCTACTCTCCCACACCGTCCCCGGTGCAGTACCATCGGCGCTGAAGAGCTTAACTTCCGGGTTCG
>NZ_BAABAQ010000021.1:0-92535 GCF_039537505.1 Streptosporangium oxazolinicum | reverse complement strand
CGGGTAGAACTCCGGGGCGTTCCATTTCGTATTCACTATCTTATCGAGAGCGTCGTTTTCGTGTCAAACTGTCGGATTCTCCGACGCTCGACTCGATCCCGTCGAACCCGCTAGGATTGCGACGCCCTGTTTCCAGGGCAACCCCTCTAACTTACTCCAACATCCGGCCGCTGTCCAATCGTACAGACGCGCCCGGTTTGCCGGGATTTTCAGAAGGAGTGTGCAGGACGCTGCCCTGCATGAAGAACTCTAGCAGCCCCGTAGGACTGCGATGACCAACTTCCCGGTAAGAACTAGGTCTTCCCTGAGGCGCCAGCCCTCAAACACGAAACCCTGGGGTCAAGAGACCCCAGGGTTTCGTCAAGGCGACCGCCGACCCGGAACGGTCTTTCCGCAGGACTGCCAGGCCGCATCGCCGCTTGTCAGGCCGAAACCTCGATCGGCAGGACGCGCCCCCTCCGCGAACTCACACCGCGGACGGTCAGCCGACCGGCAGCGACGCCAGCTGGGCGAGCAACCGTTCGATGTCCTGGTCGGCCTGTGCGGCACGGGAGCGCACCTTGGTCACCACGTCGTCGGGCGCCTTCGCCATGAACTGCTCGTTGCCGAGCTTCGCGGCGACCTGGGCCGCCTCCTTGCGCGCCACCGTGAGATCCTTCTCCAGGCGCTTGCGCTCGGCGGCCACGTCGATCGTCCCCGCTGTGTCGATCTCCACGGCGATCCCGGCCACGTCAAGGCTGGCGGTCGCGGCGAACGACTCGGACGGCTGGTCGAGCCGGAGCAGCGACCGGATCGCCCCTTCGTGCGGTGCGAGTGCCGTACCGGTGAGGGAGAGCCTCGCGGCGACCCGCTGGCCCGGCTTGAGCCCCTGGTCGGAACGGAACCTGCGCACCTCGGTGATCAGTCCCTGCATGGCGAGGATCTCCTCCTCCGCAGCGGGGTCGCGCAGCGACTCCTGGACCGTCGGCCAGGATGCGACCACGATCGACTCCCGCCCGGTGACCGCACGCCACAGTTCCTCGGTGACGAACGGCACCAGGGGGTGGAGCAGGCGGAGCAGCGCGTCGAAGACGTGGCCCAGCACCAGCCGGGTGTGCTCCTGGCCAGAGGCGATCTGGATCTTGGCGAGCTCCACGTACCAGTCGCAGACCTCGTCCCAGGCGAAGTGGTACAGCAGGTCCGAGATCTTGGCGAACTCGAAGTTCTCGAACGCGGTGTCCACCGACGCGACGATCTCCTGGAGCCGGGAGAGGATCCAGCGGTCGGCGGCGGTCAGCTCCTCGGTCGGGAGTTCGCCCGTCACGGCGCCGTTCATCAGCGCGAAGCGGGTGGCGTTCCAGATCTTGTTGCAGAAGTTGCGCGAGCCCCCGGCCCATTCCTCGCTGATCGCCACGTCGGAGCCGGGGTTGGCGCCGCGCAGCAGCGTGAAGCGGGTGGCGTCGGCGCCGAAGCGCTCGACCCAGTCGAGTGGATCGACGACGTTGCCGAACGACTTCGACATCTTCTTGCCGTACTGGTCGCGGACCATGCCGTGCAACGCCACGGTCCGGAACGGCGGCTCACCGTCCATGGCGTAGATGCCGAACATCATCATCCGGGCGACCCAGAAGAACAGGATGTCGTAGCCGGTCACCAGGACGGAGGTCGGGTAGAACTTCGCCAGTTCCGGCGTCTTGTCCGGCCAGCCGAGGGTGGAGAACGGCCAGAGTCCCGAGGAGAACCAGGTGTCGAGGACGTCGGGGTCCTGGACGTAGCCCGCGGGCGCCTGCTCGTCGGGGCCGACACAGACGACCTCTCCGTCCGGGCCGTACCAGACCGGGATGCGGTGTCCCCACCACAGCTGCCGGGAGATGCACCAGTCGTGCATGTCGTCGACCCAGTCGAAGTAGCGCTTGGCCAGCTCCGGCGGGTGGATCTTCGTCCGGCCGTCGCGGACCGCGTCGCCGGCCGCCTTCGCCAGCGGCGAGACGTTGACGAACCACTGGAGCGAGAGCCGGGGCTCGACCACGGTCTTGCAGCGCGAGCAGTGACCGACCGAGTGGAGGTAGGGGCGCTTCTCCGCGACGATCCGGCCCTCCGCGCGGAGCGCGGCCACCACCGCGGGCCTCGCCTCGAAGCGGTCGAGACCCTGGAACGGACCGTGTGCGGTGACCACTCCCCGCTCATCCATGATCGTCATGGACGGCAGCGCGTGGCGCCGGCCGATCTCGAAGTCGTTCGGGTCGTGCGCCGGGGTGACCTTGACCGCCCCGGTGCCGAAGGCGGGGTCGACGTGCCCGTCGGCGACGATCGGGATGCGGCGCCCGGTGAGCGGCAGTTCCACCTCTCGGCCGATCAGGTGCGCGTACCGCTCGTCGGAGGGGTGCACGGCCACGGCGGTGTCGCCGAGCATCGTCTCGGCCCGGGTGGTGGCGACCACGATGGAGTCGTCGCCGTCGCCGTAGCGGATCGAGACGAGCTCGCCCTCGTCCTCGCTGTGCTCGACCTCGATGTCCGACAGCGCGGTCAGGCAGCGCGGGCACCAGTTGATGATGCGCTCGGCGCGGTAGATGAGCCCGTCGTCGAAGAGCTTCTTGAAGATCGTCTGGACGGCCCGGGAGAGGCCGGGGTCCATGGTGAAGCGCTCGCGCGACCAGTCGACACCGTCGCCGAGCTTCTTCATCTGGCCGAGGATCCGGCCCCCGGACTCCTCCTTCCACTGCCAGACGCGCTCGACGAACGCCTCACGGCCGAGGTCGTGCCGGGACAGGCCGTCCTTGGCGATCTCGCGCTCGACGACGTTCTGGGTGGCGATGCCGGCGTGGTCCATGCCGGGCAGCCAGAGCGTCTCCTGGCCGCGCATGCGGGCGCGGCGGGTCAGCGCGTCCTGGATGGAGTGGTCGAGGGCGTGGCCGATGTGCAGGACACCGGTCACGTTCGGCGGGGGCAGGACGATGCTGTACGGCTCGCGCTCGCTGCTCGGGTCGGCGGTGAAGTGCCCCTCCGATACCCAGCGCTCGTAGCTCCGGGTCTCCACGTCGGCGGGTGCGTACTGGGTAGGCAGCTCTGGCGTCGTCACGATGCCCAAGTCTAGGGATGTCCGCGTGTCCCCTGTCCCACGGACCGTCCTATGGATCACTTCTCCGGTGACTTCTTCCGGCGGGCGGGATGATCCCCTCCCCCAGGCGGAGACCGACGAACGGCCGCGAACCACGACGGACACCGGCGGACACGAGGCGGAGAACGGTGGATACGGCCCCGGAAACGGCGGCGCCCCCCACGGGAGAACCCGTGGGGGGCGCCGATCGTGCGAACCAGGAGCGGTTCGCGCGGGTCTCTAGGCCGACTTCTCGCGCGGCGGCCGCTGCTGCTTGTTGAGCTGGTCGCGCGGGACGAGCGTGGGATTGACGTGCTCCAGGACCGACTCGCGGGTGATGACCACGCGTGCCACGTCCTGCCTCGACGGCACCTCGTACATCACCGAGAGGAGGACCTCCTCCAAGATCGCCCGCAGGCCGCGGGCGCCGGTGCCGCGCAGGATCGCCTGGTCGGCGATGGCCTCCAGCGCGTCGTCGGTGAACTCAAGCTCGACGTTGTCCAGCTCGAACAGGCGGCGGTACTGCTTGACGAGGGCGTTGCGCGGCTCGGTGAGGATCTGGATGAGCGCCTCGCGGTCGAGGTTGTGGACGCTCGTGATCACCGGGAGCCGGCCGACGAACTCGGGGATCATGCCGAACTTCAGCAGGTCCTCGGGCATGACGTTCTCGAAGATGTCGGCGCCGTCGATGTCTTCCTTGGAGCGGATGATCGCGTTGAAACCGATGCCCTTGCGGCCGACCCTGGACTCGATGATCTTTTCGAGACCGGCGAAGGCCCCACCGCAGATGAACAGCACGTTGGTGGTGTCGATCTGGATGAACTCCTGATGCGGGTGCTTGCGGCCACCCTGCGGCGGCACGCTCGCGGTCGTGCCCTCCAGGATCTTCAGCAGGGCCTGCTGCACGCCCTCGCCGGAGACGTCCCGGGTGATCGACGGATTCTCGCTCTTGCGGGCGATCTTGTCGACCTCGTCGATGTAGATGATGCCGGTCTCGGCCTTCTTGACGTCGTAGTCAGCGGCCTGGATCAGCTTGAGCAGTATGTTCTCGACGTCCTCGCCCACGTAGCCCGCCTCCGTCAGGGCGGTGGCGTCGGCGATGGCGAACGGAACGTTCAGCATCTTCGCCAACGTCTGGGCGAGCAGTGTCTTGCCGGAACCGGTGGGGCCCAGGAGCAGGATGTTGGACTTGGACAGCTCGATGCCGTCGTCACGCCCGCGCTCGCCGGACTGCACCCGCTTGTAGTGGTTGTAGACCGCTACGGAGAGAGCCTTCTTCGCCTGGTCCTGACCGATGACGTAGGCGTCGAGGAATTCGTAGATCTCCCTCGGCTTGGGAAGGCTGTCCCACTTGAGCTCAGAGGACTCGCTGAGCTCCTCCTCGATGATCTCGTTGCAGAGGTCGATGCACTCGTCGCAGATGTATACGCCGGGTCCGGCGATGAGCTTCTTGACTTGCTTCTGGCTCTTTCCACAGAAAGAGCACTTCAGCAGGTCTCCCCCGTCGCCGATGCGTGCCACCCCAGATACTCCTTTGCGTGGGACCGCCCTGGCTGCCGCGGTCCGTTTCTTCCGACCGGTCCGATACCCGATCGAAAAGTCATCCCGCTTAGGTTTCGACGTTACCGTCTTCTGAGCCCTCAGTGAGCCCCCTAGCGGCGAGTCGCACCGGAACGTGCCTGATTCGGCACGGTTCCGGTGCGATATGCCTCGTTAGGAGGCTACGGCCTTCGCGAGTTTCTTGCGGGACGGGATGATGTCGTCGATCAGCCCGTACTCCTTGGCCTCGACGGCGTCGAGGATCTTGTCCCGCTCGATGTCCTTGCGGACCGCCTCCGGTGCCCTGCCCGAGTGCTGAGCGATGATCGTCTCCATCTGCGCGCGCATCCTGAGGATCTCACGCGCCTGGATCTCGATGTCGCTTCCCTGGCCGCCCCCCTCGGTGGAGGGCTGGTGGATCAGCATGCGGGCGTTCGGCAGGGCGAAGCGCTTGCCCGGCGTGCCGCCGGCCAGCAGGACCGCCGCCGCCGAGGCCGCCTGGCCCAGGCAGACCGTCTGGATCTCCGGCCGGACGAACTGCATCGTGTCGTAGATCGCCGTCATGGCGGTGAACGAACCGCCCGGCGAGTTGATGTAGATGCTGATGTCACGGTCGGGGTCGAGCGACTCCAGGGTCAGCAACTGCGCCATGACATCGTTGGCCGACGCGTCGTCCACCTGCACGCCGAGGAAGATGATGCGGTCCTCGAAGAGCTTGGCGTACGGGTTCATCTCCCGCATGCCGTAGGACGTGCGCTCGGTGAAGGATGGAAGAACGTAGCGGCCGTTGATGTCTCCCGGCCGGATCAACTCACTCACCTTGTGCCCCTTCAGGAGACGGCGCCCGTGGAGGGCACCTGCCGAGCGCTGCGCACGACCTGGTCGATGAAGCCGTAGTCCTTGGCCTCCTCGGCCGTGAACCAGCGGTCGCGATCGGAGTCGGCCTCGATCTGCTCGAGGTTCTGACCGGTGTGGAACGCGATGCGCTCAGCAAGGGTCTTCTTGACGTAGAGCATCTGCTCCGCCTGGATGGCGATGTCGGCGGCGGTGCCGCCGATGCCGCCCGAAGGCTGGTGCATCATGATGCGGGCGTGCGGCAGGGCGTATCGCTTGCCCCGCTCGCCGGCGCAGAGGAGGAACTGGCCCATGGAAGCGGCCAGACCCATCGCGACCGTGCACACATCGTTAGGCACATATTCCATCATGTCGTAAATCGCCATACCAGCGGTCACGGAACCGCCTGGCGAGTTGATGTAGAGCCAGATATCGCGCTCTGAGTCGTCCGCGGCGAGCAGGAGCAGCTCGGCGCAGATCCGGTTGGCGATCTCGTCGTTGACCTGGGTGCCCAGCACGATGATGCGCTCACGCAGCAGCCGCTGGTAGAGCTGGTCTTCGAGCCTGAACGAGCCGTTCGGCTGGCTCATCGACTCGGGCCCGGAGCCGGTCGGCTGGTAGAAGGTCGGCGGGCTGGTCACAGCGTCACCTTCCGATGCGTCGTAATCGATTGGCTTTGCTTGTGACCTTAACGCGCGCCACCTACCGGACATGCCGCCTCAACGCACTGTTCGCTGACGGCGCATGCTGCCCGCCGTCCCCCCACCACCTCCGGAACCCCCCGCCGCGTACTCCGGCGAAGGCTCCGAAGCCAGGGCCCGTACGGCGTGTCGCGGCTCGCGAGGGCGGAGGCGGACCACCGACAGAGGGACATGTACGGCACCGGCGGCTCTCAGAGGGCCCAGGAACCCGCGAGGCCCCCGCGGAGCGCGGAGAGCCGGGGAGATTCCGGGGGCCTTCAGACGCCGCCCTGCGGCACGCTCACCGCCGCCCGGAAGACGAGGACGCCCCCGTCGCGTGGAACGCGGCGGGGGCGTCGGGCGAGCGGGATGCCGGGCGGACCCGGCGTCTCCCTCTCGGCCGGGACTACTTGGCGACCTCGACCTCGTCCTTGTCGGCCTCGACGGCCTCCTCGGAGACCTCCTCGCCGTTGATCTCGGTGTAGATGGCCTTGAGGTCGACCTCGTTGCCGGCCTCGTCGACCACCTTGGCGGCGTCGCCGACGACGCTCTTGGCCTTGTCGCGGACGATCTCGACCATGGCCAGCGTGAGCTGGTCGTTGTCGGCGAGGTGCTGGGCCAGCGTGTTGGGCGCGACGTTCATCTGCATGGCGCGGCGCACCACGAAATTGGTCAGCTCCTGCTCGCTGACGCCGAGGTCCTCGCTCTTGACGATCTTGTCAAGGACGAAGCCCGTCTTGAGGGCCTTGGCCGCGCTCTCGTCGAACTCCGCGAAGCGCTCCTCCTCGGTGGTCTGGTAGAGGCGGAAGTACGCCTCCTTGCTCAGGCCACTGTCGGCGATCTGGTGCTCGAGGTTGTGCTTGCGGTTGTCGACCTCGGCCTTGAGCGCGCTCTCGGGCAGCGGGATGTCGATCTTGTCGAGCAGGGCGTCGAGGGCGTTCTCGCGGGCCTGGACGATCTGGTCGATCAGCTTGTTGCGGCGGGCCGTCTCGCTGATGCTCGCCTTGAGCTCGTCGAGGGTGTCGAACTCGCTGGCGAGCTGGGCGAACTCGTCGTCGAGCTCGGGGAGGACCTTCTCCTTGACGCTCTTGACGGTGATGGTGACCACGGCCTCCTCGCCGGCGTTCTCGCCGCCGACCAGGTTGGTGGTGAACTCCTTGGTCTCCCCCGCGGACAGACCGACCAGGGCGTCGTCCAGACCCTGCAGGACCGAACCGGCGCCGACCTCGTAGGAGACGTCGCTGGCCTGCTGCTCCTCGATGTTGACGCCGTCGATCGCGGCGGCCAGGTCCATGACGACGAAGTCGCCGGAGGCCGCGGGCCGCTCGACGCCGGTCAGCGTGGCGAAACGCTGGCGCAGGCCGTCCAGCTGCTCGTCGATGTCCTTGTCGGAGACCTCGGAGACCGGGACGGTCACCTCGATGCCCTGGTAGTCGGGGACGTCGAAGCCGGGACGGACGTCCACCTCGGCGGTGAACTCGACCTGCTCGCCGTCATCGATCTTGGTGACCTCGATCTCCGGCTGGCTGACCGGGAAGATGTCGCTCTCGTCGACGGCCCGGCCGTACAGCTTGGGCACCGCGTCGTTGAGGGTCTCCTCCAGCACCACGGCGCGGCCGAACCGCTGCTCGATGATGCGGGCCGGAACCTTGCCGGGGCGGAACCCGGGCACGCGCACCTGCTGCGCGACCTTCTTGTACGCCGCCTGCAGGCTCTCGCCGAGCTCCTCGAACGGCACCTCGACGGTAAGCCTTACCCGGGTCGGGCTGAGCTCCTCCACAGCGGTCTTCACGGGGTCGTCTCCTTGATAAAGCTTCGAGTGATCGCGGGCGCGTCAGGTCGTAACGGCTACCGCGGCAAGCTCGCGCGCCGCGCCCACATGAGCGGCACCTGGCACAGCCGTCGAGACACGCGAGATTAGGGCATGCTCCACAGCGGCGGGTGTTCAGCGCCGCTGGCCAGTCTAGGGCAGAGCGGCACCATGGAGCGACCAATGGCCGCTCAGTCCTCCTTGATGATCCGCCGCAGGATGTCGTTCGTCTCCCCGGGCGTGGTGCTGACCGCGCACAGCCGCTCCATGACCTCGCTGTAGCGGTCGACGTCCTCGCGCTTGTCCAGGTAGAGGGCGCTGGCCAGTTGTTCCACGTAGACGACGTCGGGGAGCTCGTTGTCGTTGAAGCGGAGCACGCTGAAGGCCCCGCCCTCCGCGCTGTGGCCGCCGAAGCTGAAGGGCATGACCTGGATCGTGATGTTCGGCTGC
Source organism: Streptosporangium oxazolinicum (assembly GCF_039537505.1). NCBI lineage: Bacteria > Bacillati > Actinomycetota > Actinomycetes > Streptosporangiales > Streptosporangiaceae > Streptosporangium > Streptosporangium oxazolinicum. The sequence continues at coordinate 84,146 of NZ_BAABAQ010000021.1, read as the reverse complement.
CGCATGAGGTCGAGCAGGTGCTCCAGCTGGGCGCGCATGACGTCCGCGCCGCCGATGGGACGCTGCAGCGCCGCCTCGTCGATGACGGCCCAGAAGAACGGGCCGTCCGGCCGTCCGAGCACCTGCTGGCGCTGCATCCGCAGGTCGACGCGGCGGGCGATCTCCTCGGGCGAGACACCGGCGCTTCCCGCGGTGATGACCGCCCTGGCGTACTCCTTCGTCTGCAGCAGGCCGGGCACGAACTGCACCTCGTAGGTGCGGATCCGGGAGGCCGCCTCCTCAAGGCCCACGTACGTCTGGAACCACGAGGGCAGCAGGTCGTTGAACCGGTGCCACCAGCCGGGCTCGTTCGCCCGCAGCAGGAGATCCATCACCGCCGACCGGGCGCGCTCGTCCTCCACCCCGTAGAAGGTGAGCAGGTCCGCCACGTCGCGTTCCCTCAGCCCCACCCGGCCGAGCTCCATCCTGCTGATCTTGGATTCGGATCCGCGGATCAGGTGGCCCGCCTCCTCGCGCGTGAGCCCCTTGGCCTCGCGCAGGCGACGCAGTTGGGAGCCTAAGAGGATACGCAGAGCTGTGGGACCCGATCCCGGTTGAACCTGCGTCACTTCGCCTCCCTCTGTACTTGGGCCAGCGCACACAGTGTCACTACTTCCGGCCGCTATGACAAGGTCTCAACTCCCTGCCCAATTCGCCAAGTCGCTGTCCTAACCGCCCATGCGGCTGCACATTGCAACTGCACGTGCATTTGGGTCTTGCAGCAGACGTTCCGGTGACCCATGATGGCTTAGTGCATATTGGGCTTATGGTGCACAAGCTCTGAAAACTCTCAAGTGGTACGGAGACTCACGATGACAGCGGGAGGTACCGGCAGGATGGTGGAGGAGCCACAATCGGCTGCCGACTACCTGCAGGCGACCCGCCAGGTGAGCTTTGACGAGCTGCTGGAGGCCAACCACTCCGGCGCCACGGCGTGCCCCCTGCCCAGTCAGGCCGACTCGGTGAAGACCGCCCGGGACGTGACACGCTCGACCTTCCACGACTGGGGACTGGCGGAGCTCAGCGATGACGCAGCGCTAGTGGTTTCGGAACTCGTCACCAACGCGGTCCGTTACGCGCTGTGTCCGCCCGGCCAGACGGAGATCACTCCGATCACGCTCGTCCTGGTGCACCTCTCCCCACACGTGCTCCTGGCCGTGACGGACCCGAGCAACGAGATCCCGACTCCCAAGGAGCCCGACTTCGTCTCGGAGAACGGCCGGGGCCTCTACATCGTGGAGACCTACAGCCAGGGCTGGGGCTGGGACCACCTCAACTGCGGCGGCAAGGCCGTCTGGGCCTTCTTCAGTCCTCGCCCCTGACGTTCGGGCACGGTTCGGGCCATAGCGGGACCGTCCCGTACGGGCACCTCGGCCCACACCCCACGCCAAAGGCGCCGAACGCCTCACGTGTCTCGCGCGCCCCGCGCGTCGCGACGAAGAACCGTATACAACGAAGAACCGGGCATCGGTCGGAACCGATGCCCGGCACGCGTCGGGGTGACAGGATTTGAACCTGCGGCCCCCTGCTCCCAAAGCAGGTGCGCTACCAAACTGCGCCACACCCCGTAAGTCGAGTGCGCGCACGCTCCGGAACTCCGGTACGCTTACGCCCTGACGAACGGATGAAGTCTAGACCAGACTGACGTCGGCTCGTGCGGACGTAGCTCAATGGTAGAGCCCCAGTCTTCCAAACTGGCTACGCGGGTTCGATTCCCGTCGTCCGCTCGGAATGGCGAAAGGCCAGGTCAACCAGCACATGGTTGACCTGGCCTTTTGGATTTCCCGCGCTCGTATCGGACTTCCACGCCATCCGCGTGCCACTAACTTTCTTTTTTTCCTTTCCCCGCGCCGTCGTGGCGCACCGCCCCGCGCCGGGCGGAGGGCTCACGGGCGATGGAGAATCGTGGTGTGATGGCGTCGTGAGCCGCGCCGTGGAGGAGAGCAACCGCCGCATGCTTCGGGCGCGGGACGCGATGGACCGCGCCTACGCGCAGCCGCTGGACGTCCCGGCCCTGGCCCGGATCGCCCATGTGTCGGAGGCGCACTTCACCCGCACCTTCCGGGCCACGTTCGGCGAGACGCCGCACCGCTATCTGCAGCGCCGCCGGGTCGAGCGCGCGATGTTCCTGCTGCGGGAGACCGGCCACAGCGTGACGGACATCTGCTTCCAGGTCGGCTTCGGCAGTCCGGGAACCTTCAGCCGCACGTTCCGCGACATCGTCGGCCGGTCGCCGAGGACGTACCGCAGGGAGGCGACGGCCGTGGGCGTGCCGACGTGCTTCGCGATGGCGTGGACGCGGCCGAGCGGCTGATCGTCCGGGCTGTCCACGCTGTCCGTACCGTCCCCGATTGATCAGTTTTGGATAAGTTTTCGACCGGCCCGCCCCGGTAGCGTCGTGCGCATGTTCAACGCCATCACGCATTCGCAGATCTATGTTCTCGACCAGGACGAAGCCCTGGACTTCTATGTCGGCAAGCTTGGCCTGGAGGTCGGCGCCGACGTCGACCTGGGCGTCATGCGCTGGCTCACCGTCGGCGTCCCCGGCCACCCCGAGCGTCAGGTCCTGCTGGAGACGCCGGGCGGTCCGATGATGTCCGAGGAGACGGCGCGGCAGGTCCGCGACCTGGTGACCAAGGGCGCCACGGGCGGCCACCTCATCTTCACCACCGACGACTGCCGTAAGACGTACGAGAGGCTGCTGGACCTGGGCGTCGAGTTCACCGAGGAGCCCACCGAGCGGCCGTACGGCATCGACTGCGGCCTCCGCGACCCCTTCGGCAACCACATCCGCTTCAACCAGCCGAACGCCGGTACGGGCGAGGCCGCCGGCTGATCGACCCGTCCGGGTCAGGGCCGGGGGCACACGGCCATGGGTCCGGGGGTTCGGGGAGCGACTTGGGGAGCGGGGGGGCGAATACCCCGCTCCCCAAGTGATACCAAGTCCTAACCCGTCTGGAAATATCCGGGAATCTCTGTTAAACACGAGGTTCGCATATAGATCATTCTTTACAATCCTCCATACCAGCAGTCAGAGTGCCCCTCTGGAGGGAAAGTGTCGGAGTTCGACGGCGTCATCGTCGGCGGGGGTCATAACGGCCTCACGTGTGCCGCCTACCTCGCGAAGGCGGGGTTGTCGGTCGCGGTCGTCGAGCGCAACGACGTCGCGGGCGGTGGTTGCAGCACTCAGGAACTCACGCTCCCCGGGTTCCGGCACAACACCCACAGCAGCTACCACTTCCTGGAGGAGGGCCCGGTCCCCGCCGACCTGGAGCTCCAGCGGTACGGCCTGCGCTACGTCTACCCCGAGACCCAGCACGCCACGGTCTTCAGGGACGGCCGGGCGATCACGGTCTACACCGATCCCAAGCGCACCGCCGACTCCTTCGCCCGCTTCTCCAAGGCCGACGCCGCGCGCTGGCTGGAGCTGTACGAGCGCTACGCCGAGGCGGCCAGGGGCCTGATGAACGGCTTCCTGTACTCCAGGCCGCTGCCGCCACCGGTGCTCGCCGAGCGGATCAAGGGCGACCTCGGCCGCGACATGATGAGCTACATGCCGCTCTCGCTCTACGAGGCCGTCGACAGGAACTTCGAGAGCGACCAGGTCAGGGTCCTGTTCAAGTCCTTCCTGCACGCGATCTCCATCGAGAACGTCCCCGGCACCGGCGGCTTCTTCCCCCGGCTGCTGTCGCGCATCGCCAGGCTCGGCGTGCCCGTGGGCGGCGCGGGCAACGTCGCGAGCGCGCTGCGCGCCGTCGTCGAGGAGCACGGCGGCACCGTGGTGACCGGCGCCCACGTCGAGCGGATCCTGGTCGACGACGGGCGGGCCACCGGGGTGCGGCTCGCCGGCGGCGACGTGCTCACCGCCCGCCGGTTCGTGGCCAGCGCGGTGGACGCCCCGCAGACCGTACGGCTGGCGGGCCCGGAGAACTTCGGCGCGGAGATCACGGCCAAGGTCGAGGACTACAAGTGGGCCGGGCACAGTCTCGTCACCCTCCACCTGGCGCTCGACGAGGCGCCGCGCTACCGGGCCGCCGAGTTCGAGCCCGACGTGGACCGGGCCTTCCTCGTGGTGCTCGGCGCCGACGACAGCGAGCAGCTCGGCCGCACCTTCGACCAGATCCACCGGGGGCAGCTGCCCGACCGGCTGGCCGGCAACGGCGCGTGCCCCTCGCTGTTCGACCCCTCGTACGCGCCGGACGGCAAGCACGTGGCGTTCTGGTGGCCGTGGGCCCCGTACGACCTCGGCGGCGATCCGGCCAACTGGGACCTGCGGCGCGAGGAGGTCGGGGAGCGGCTGCTCGCCGAGTGGGCCGAGTACGCCCCCAACCTCGCGGCGGGCGCCGTCCTGGGCAAACGGGTCTTCTCACCGCTCGACATCGAGCGGCACTGCGTCAACATGGTGCGCGGCAGCCACCACGTGGGGGCCTACGAGCCGTCCCAGCTGGGCGGCAACCGGCCGGTCCCCGAGATGGGCCAGTACCGCACCCCCGTCGACGGCCTCTACCTCTGCGGCGCCAGCAGTCACCCGGGCGGCTCGGTCTCCGCGGCCCCCGGCTACAACGGCGCCAACGCCATCGCAGAAGACCTCGAACTGGAAACCTGGTGGACGCCGGTTCCCGCACCCCGGTGGAGCGAGTGAAGTCCCGTTTCGTCACCAAGGATCCAGCGACACCAGGGTTCAGGATGGGCAGCCCCGCATCCATGCACGAGCAGCTGTCCCTGCTCAACGCGGCCAGCAAACGCATCGGCAGCACGCTGGACGTGTTCGAGACCGGCAGGGAGCTGATGGACGTCGCCGTGCCGCGCTTCGCGGACGCGGCGGGCATCCTCGTACAGGACCGGCTGGTGACCGAGGGGGAGTTCCCCCAGGAGACCACCGACGGCTCGGCGCTGGTGCGGCGGATCGCGGTCGGCGTGGCCGACCCCTCCCCCGGCGAGTACGCCAGGGCCTTCCCCGTGGACGAGGTGGCCGTCTACGAGGCCTGGACCCCGTACGCCCGGTGCATGGCCACCGGCAACCCGATCCTCTACCCCCGGCTGGGGCGCAGGACCGCCGAGGAGATCGGGCGGTTCTGGAAGCGCGACTCGGTGTCGAAGGTGCTGGAGGACAGCTCGTTCCTGGTGGTGCCGCTGAAGGCGCGCGGCCGGGTGCTGGGCTTCGTCATCTTCACCCGCAGGCCGACCAGCCAGCCCTTCGACGAGCAGGACGTCAACCTGGCCGAGGAGCTCGCGGCCAGGACCGGGGTCTGCCTGGACAACGCGCGGTTCTACAACCGCGAGCGCCGCACCGCGCTGACCCTGCAGAGCAGCCTGCTGCCGGTCGACCTCTCCCAGCCGCTGGGCCTGACGATCGCCTCCCGCTACCTGCCGGCCAGCGACCTGGTCGGGGTGGGCGGCGACTGGTACGACGTGATCCCGCTGCCCGGCTGCCGGGTCGCCCTCGTCGTCGGCGACGTGATGGGGCACGGCATCAGGGCGGCCGCCACCATGGGCCAGCTCCGCACGGCCGCGCGCACGCTGGCCAGCCTGGACCTGAGCCCGGCCGACGTGCTGTTCCGGCTCAACCTGATGAGCCAGGACCTGGACGCCAGCCAGATCGCCACGTGCGTGTACGCCACCTACGACCCCGTCACCCGGCGGTGCGCGATCGCCTGCGCGGGGCACGTGCCGCCGATCCTGGTGCGGCCCGGCGGCGAGACCGAGCTGCTGGAGCTGCCGCCGGGGCTCCCCCTGGGCATCGGCAACGAACCGGCCGAGATGCGGGAGTTCACCCTTCCCGGCGGGACGGTGCTCGCCTTCTACACCGACGGCCTGGTGGAGAGCCGCAACCGGGACATCGAGGAGGGCATCAACGCGCTGCGCGGCCTGCTGTCCGGCCCGGACCACGATCTGGAGGAGGTCTGCGACCTCACAATCAGGGCCCAGCGGCCGGGACACGAGCGTGACGACATCGCCCTGCTGCTGGCCAGGGTGTCCGAGCTGACGGAGAACGAGGTCGTCGAGACGTCGCTGCCCTCCGACCGCCGTTCGGCCTCCCAGGCCCGCCGTTTCGTCCGGGCCACGCTCGACGACTGGGGGCTGGCCTCGCTCTGCGACAACACCGAGCTCATGGTCAGCGAGCTGGTCGCCAACGCGGTCGAGCACGGTCAGGGCGAGGTCGAGCTGCGGCTGCTGCGCGGGCCCACACTGGTCTGCGAGGTGTCCGACAGCTCCTCCTCCGAGCCGGTCATGCGGGAGGCGTCCACCACCAACGACACCGGCCGCGGCCTGCACCTCATCAACTGGCTCGCCCACCGCTGGGGATCCCGCCTCACTCCGAAGGGCAAGATCGTCTGGGTCGAGCAGAGGCTGCCCTAGGGCCCCGTACGGGCTCCGGTGTCGCCGTCCGCTCCGGCACTAGTGAGGCCCCACGCCGCGAGGAACGCGGCGTGGGGCCTCACTAGTGCCGAGCTACGCCGGAGCGGGTCCGGCGAACCGTCAGCGGATCTCGTAGACGGCGGTGGTGCCGCTGACCTCGTTGCCGACCACCAGGAGCGGGCGGTGGGTGGGGCTGTCCCCGGCGGGGACGAACAGCACGCCCTCGGGGCCGACGTCTCCGGCCGTGCCGTCCTCGATCGAGCCGGTGAAGTCACGGGTGTTAACGTATCCGGCCAGGCGCGGCGCCCTCGGGTTCGCGAGGTCGTAGGCGACGATCCCGCCGACCCGCTCCAGCCCGGCGAAGGCGTAGGTCCGGCCGCGCACCTCGCCGACCGTGACCCCCTCGGGCTCGGGGCCCTTGTTGTCGCTGCGGCTGTCGAAGGAGTCGTCCTCCTCGTTGTCGGCGTTGAAGGCGTCGGGCAGTTCCTTGGCGACGAGCCGCTCCAACTGGTCCCCGGAGTCCCAGACGAGCGCTCCCGAGGTGGACCTGACCGAGATCGAGCGGGCGCCGAACGCGCGCAGCTCGGTGTAGGCGCCACTCGCGTCCTTGGGAGAGTCGGCGGCCACGTTCAGCCGGCCGAGCTCGGTGTCCTTCTTGAGGTTCGCGGCGTCGGGCAGCGCGAGGTTCAGGTCCTTCACCCTGACCTCGTCGGCGTGGCAGTCCCAGTCGCGACCGTCGCCCTCGTTCGCGGTGACCAGGTAGGTCCGCCCGTGGTCGCGGAAGTGCGCGATCGCGTCGGGCTGGTACATGCCCTTCACCGGCCGGGGCCTGATGTCGATCTTCCCGTCCTTGTCCGAGGCGTCGAACCCGGTCTTCGACCAGTCCTTCAGCCCGAGCGGGACGACGTCGCGGACCGACGCCCGGTCCAGGTCGACGATCGCGAGCGCGTTGTTCTCCTGGAGGGTCACGTAGGCGGTGTCGCCCTCGATGGTGACGTACTCCGGCTCCAGGTCCCGGGCGGCGGTGGCGCCGGGGCCGGTGATCCGCACTCCCTTGGCCCGCAGCCGCTCGGCGTCGAACTTCGTGAACCCCGCGGTCCGCACCGTCCAGTGGCGCAGGTCGACGACGCTCACCGAGCCCTCGGGGTCGGCCACCTCGCCCTCGCAGTAGGAGGACGGCTCGCCCTCGTTGGCCACGACCACCCGCTTCCCGTCCGGGGTGAAGGTCAGCATGTCGGGCAGCGCGCCCACGGTCACCTGCTTGAGCTTCCTGCCGCTCCGGGCGTCGAAGAAGGCGACGGTGCCCCGGTCGGTCTTGACCTCGGCCTGCTGGGCGACGGCGACCAGGCCGCGGCGCACCGCGACGCTGTTGGCGCCGGGAGTGGCCAGGGTGGCGACCTTGCGCGGCTTGCGCGGGTCGCGGATGTCGAGCACGTCGACGGTGCCGGCCTGCGCGTTCACCACGAAGACCCGACGGGTCGCGGCGTCGTACGCGGTGATCTCCGAGGCGCCGGCGGCGACGGTACCGGTGGTGTAACGGCCGAGGAAGGTCAGTTTGAGGCCCCCGTCGCCGGATTCGGCGGCGGCCGGGGCCACGGAGAGGGGGAGGAGGAGCAGGCCGGTGACCGCCGCGGCGGCCGCCCGGGTGAAAGTCGTGGTGCGCATGAGGCGAATTTTCACGAAATATCGTGACCTCTCCCTGACGTCGAGGTGACCACGGGATGAAGCCCCACGGTCGGGTGTACCCCGCACGGATTCCCCCGGACACCTCGGGCATGCCGGTCATGCCCGTTGACGCGATGACTACTGGCTGTCGAGGGGTTACGGTCAAGATGAGAGCCGGGAGGAAACCCGGGAGGGCATCGGGAGGGGCATGATGACCATCGACATACCCGAGGCTTACCAGCGTGCACTGGACGACTTCGGCGCTCTCGTCCACCGGATCGGCCCCGAGCAGTGGGAGAACCCGACGCCGTGCGTCGACTGGGACGTGCGCGCCCTCGTCAACCACGTGGTCGGCGAGAACCTGTGGGCTCCCGTCCTGCTCGCCGGGGGGACCTCCGCGGACGTCGGTGACGCCTTCGAGGGGGACCTGCTGGGCGACGACCCCATCAAGGCGTTCGACACCTCGGCCGTGCCCGCCATCCAGGCGGCGACGGGTGTCCGCGCCCTCGACCGCCTCGTCCACCTGCCGTTCGGCGACGTGCCCGGCCGGGAGTACGTCACCGAGCTGTTCGCCGACGCGCTCATCCACACCTGGGACCTGGCCCGCGCCATCGGCGCCGACGAACGGCTCGATCCCGAGCTGGTCGAGGCCTGCGCCGCCTGGTTCAGCGACGCGGAGCCCGGCTACCGGCAGGCCGCGACCGCCGGGGGGCAGCGGGAGACGCCCCCCGACACCGACGCGCAGACCCGGTTGCTGGCCTCCTGGGGCCGCCGCGCCTGACGCCCGCTCCCCGGACGCCCGCACGCGGCCTCCGTGGGGGAGAGCGGGCCGCTAGCCCGCCGCGGGCCGCCGGCCGTGGTTGGCCTTGCGCTTCTTGCGGGCCCTGGCCTTGCGTGCTCGCCTGCCCATGCCGACCACCCCTTCGCCGAGGTTCTCCGGGGTTCCTCCGGGTCCGTACGGGACTCGGCCTCACACCCGCCCAGACCTTCACATTCCTCCCGTAATGCCCGGCACACAAGGCCCGGACGGCGATCCGCCCGGCTCCAGTAGACCGTATTTCCCCGGTACCGCCCCAGCCTTGACGTTCCGCGCCCCGGCGAGCGCCTCCCGTCCCCTCCGGCGCGGCGCCGGCCGGGTTCTAGGCTCCGTCACATGAGCGAGAAGCTGATGGCCCGCTGGCGATCCCTGGCCGGCCCCGGGGCCGACCCCCTCGGCCGCGAACTGATCACCCGGTACGACGAGCCGCACCGCAGGTATCACACGACCGCCCACCTGGAGGCCGTGCTCACCCACGTCGACACCCTGGCCGATCACGCCGGGCGTCCGGACCTCGTACGGCTGGCGGCCTGGTTCCACGACGCCGTCTACGACCCCCGGCGCGGCGACAACGAGGAGCGGAGCGCGGGGCTGGCCGAGCGCGCGCTGCCGGAGCTGGGGTTGCCCGCGGAGGCCGTGACGACGGTCGCCCGGCTGGTCAGGCTGACCGTCACGCACGACCCCGCGCCCGGCGACGCGGACGGGGCCGTGCTGTCCGACGCGGACCTGGCGATCCTGGGCGCCTCCCCCGAGGTCTACGCCGCCTACGCGGCGGCCGTGCGCGAGGAGTACGGCTTCGTCCCCGACGACGCGTTCAGGGCCGGGAGGGCCGCCGTGCTGCGCTCGCTGCTCGATCTTCCGGTGATCTTCCGTGTCGCCGACCTGGAGGAGGCGGCGAGAGCCAACATCACGGCGGAACTCGATCGGCTGTGAGCGGTTGGTCACCACAATCCAACAGTCTTCCACCATCCTTCCTGTGGTAATTTGATGGAATCTGATGGATTAAGGGGAGTGAGGCAATGCTCGCCCAGCAGCGGCGGCAGGCGATCCTGGAGAGGGTGCGCGGTAGCGGCGGGGTGAGGGTCGCCGATCTCGTCCGGGAGCTCGGCGTGTCCGACATGACGATCCGGCGTGACCTGGAGGTGCTCTCCGAGCGCGGCCTGGTGGAGAAGGTCCACGGCGGCGCCACCGCCGCCGGGCCCGGCGCGGCCGAGGAACCGGGCTTCGCCGCCACGTCGGCGCGCCCGCGGGCGGAGGAGAAGGAGACGATCGCCCGGCACGCCGCCCGGCTCGTCCGGCCCGCCACGGCCATCGCGCTCTCCGCGGGGACCACGACCTGGACGCTCGCCCACCACCTGGTCGACGTGCCCGAGCTGACCGTGATCACCAACTCGATCCCGATCGCCGACGTCTTCCACCGCTCCCCCAGGGCCGATCGCACGGTCGTGCTGACCGGCGGGGTCCGCACCCCCTCCGACGCCCTGGTCGGCCCGGTCGCGGTCTCGGCGATCCGCGGCCTCCACGTCGACACCCTCTTCCTCGGCGTGCACGGGATGAGCGCCCGCGCCGGGTTCACCACCACCAACCTGCTCGAGGCAGAGACCAATCGCGAGCTGGTCGCCTCCGCGCACCGCCTGGTGGTGCCCGCCGACCACACCACGTGGGGCACGGTCGGCGTCAGCACGATCGCGGAGCTGGCCGAAGCCCACGTCGTGGTCACCGACTCCGGCCTGACCGAGGAGGCCCGGGAGGAGCTCACCGCCTCGGTGGGCGAGCTGATCATCACGGAACCCCGGCAGGAGAGCGAGATCGCCGGCCGATGAAGCGTACGATCACCCACCTGGCCGACGGCCGGGAGCTCTTCTACTTCGACCGGCGCGACGACGCCGACCGCGGGGCGGCCGACCGGCGCGACCTGCCACCCCGGCCCGCCGCCTCCGAGCTGCGCTACGACCCGCTGACCGAGGAGTGGATCGCGGTGGCCGGGCACCGCCAGGGCCGCACCTTCCTGCCCCCGGCCGGCGAGTGCCCGCTCTGCCCCTCCACCCCCGGCAACCTCACCGAGGTGCCCTCCTCCGGCTACGACGTGGTGGTCTTCGAGAACCGGTTCCCGTCGTTCTCCGCGCAGCCGGGCGTCCACCGGGAGATCGGGGGGCTGAGCGAGATCCGCCCAGCGGTCGGCAGGTGCGAGGTGGTCTGCTTCACCTCCGAGCACGACTCCTCGTTCTCCCGCCTCTCCCCCGAGCGGGTCGAGCTGGTGATGGAGGCCTGGGCCGACCGTACGGCGGAGTTGTCGGCGATGCCCGGCGTGGAGCAGGTGTTCTGCTTCGAGAACCGGGGGGCGGAGATCGGCATCACCCTGGCCCACCCGCACGGCCAGATCTACGCGTACCCCTACGTGACCCCGCGCACCCGGCTGACCCTCGGGGCGGCCGAGCGGCACAGGGAGCGGACCGGCGGCAACCTGTTCGCCGACGTCCTGGCCGCGGAGCGGGCGGCCGGGGTCCGGGTGGTGGGCTCGAACGAGCACTGGACGGCCTTCGTCCCGGCCGCGGCGCGCTGGCCGGTGGAGGTCCACCTCTACCCGCACCGCCGGGTCCCCGACCTGGTCGCGCTGGACGCCGGGGAGCGCGCGGCGTTCGGCCCCCTCTACACCGACGTGCTCCGCCGCCTCGACGGGCTGTTCGGCGTGCCCATGCCCTACGTCGCCGCCTGGCACCAGGCGCCGGTCTCCACCGGCCGCGATCTGTCGTACGCGCGTCTGGAGCTGTTCAGCGTCCGCCGCGCGCCGGACAGGCTGAAATACCTCGCCGGGTCGGAGTCGGCGATGGGCGCCTTCGTGAACGACGTGTCACCCGAGGACACAGCACATCTCCTGCGCTCTGTTGTCACGAACTGATTACCGCTTGGTCTCGTCTTGAGGTCGCATGACCTGCTGTTTACCACTACTATCCTTCCCACATCGGCTGTAAATGCTGATTTGCCTAATCCCGGGCACCTTGCCCGAGAGCCGGGGAACCACCGCACCTGGGGTGAAACCACTTCGGTGGAAGGGCTTCCTCCAGCCCGAACCCGTCAGCTAACCCGGTAGGCGGAAGGAGAGGAGAGTTCGTGGCGGCCCCGTCCCCCACGTTCCGTCGGCATGCGGCTCTGGTCCTCTGCCTGAGCTCGATCGCCGCGTTCACCCTCGGTGCCCCCACGGCGGGAAGCGCGGAACCCAAGCCCACCGAGGCCAAGCTCCGCGCCGACCTGGCCAGGCTCGGCAAGAAGGTCGACAAGCTGATCGAGACCTACGCGGCCAAGCGCGAGTCCCTCAAGAAGGCGCAGAAGGCCGAGAGCGTCGCCAAGCAGAACCTGGAGAAGGCCGAACAGGTCTACGTCGAGGCCAAACGGCAGGTCGACTCCATCGTCCAGCTCCGCTACCAGAGCAGCGGCGGAGGGCTGCCCGCGCTGATGTTCTCCGACGACATGGGCGCCGCCGCGGTGATGGAGCAGCTCACCGCCCAGCAGAGCGCCCACCTGGAGGGCTTCGCCAGCAGCCTCGAACGCAGGAAGAAGGCGTCCGAGACGGCCGCCAGGCTCACCGACGAGATCGGTGAGGAGGCCAAGGAGGTACAGGCGCAGCGCGAGGAGGCCGAAGACGTGATCCGCGACATGAAGGACAAGCTCGACCGGCTCGCCCCCACCGGTTCCGGCCGCCGCGCCGACGGCAGCTGGGCCCCACAGCTCCCCACCGGCGCCGACAACATCACCGACCGCACCCGGATCATGCGCGACGCCGTCATGAGGCGCTTCAGCCTCCCGTACGCGGTCGGCTGCTACCGGTCCGCCAACGACGGCGGCGAGCACCCCCTGGGCCGCGCCTGCGACTTCATGATGAGCACCGGCGGCACGATGCCCTCGGCCGCCAACGTCGCGCTGGGCGACGAGATCTCCGCCTGGGCCATCAAGAACAAGGCCAAACTCGGCGTGAAGTACGTGATCTGGCGCCAGCGCATCAACCACGGCTCCGGCTGGAGATTCATGTCCAACCGCGGCGGCGTCACGGCCAACCACTTCGACCATCCGCACATCTCGATGTACTAGCGCCACGAGGGGCTGATCTGTACTTTCTCCGCCGGGCGCCCCTCTCAGGATTTGCAGCACCGCCCCAGGCGCCGTCGATCGCCCTGCGCATGCGGTGCGTGTAGGTCCGCAGGGTGAAGCCCGGATCCGCGTCCGCACACAGTGGATGCGGACCCCCAGTTCGACGCGATTGAGCACCTACGACGCCACGGATTCTCCACCGGACTCTTTCGGTGACCACCTCGGTCAGACGAACATCCAGCAGTAGAGCAGTTGGTCGTGCTCCTTCGCACGGCGGGCCAGCCCGACAAGATCCTTGACGAGGGACAGCAGGTATTCCCCGTCGTCCGAGGAGTGGGGAGAGAACTCCTCGATCTTCGCCCAGCGTTCCGCCACCGCGGGCAGGGATGAGTCGTCCGCGCCGGCGAGGATGTCACGCGCGTTCACCGGCAACTCGTCGATGACCGCCCCACCCAGGTAGGGGGAGTCCTCGGGCAGGGCGTCCCACTCCTCGTCGGTCTGCGGGGCCGGATCGGGATACGAGGGGTACAGGGGCACCGTATCGACCAGGCCGAGGAAGAAGTCGACATCGCCGATGAACGCCACGAGCTGGCCCAGGATCACCTGAGGGTCGACCCATTTGGTCTCCACGGCGTCGAACCCGGCGACTCCGTACTCAGGATCGTCGATCACACGGGAACGGTCCGGTTGGATGACCGCCGCCGCACGATCCGCAGCCCGGTAGTACTCACAGAAGACGTTCATGCCAGCGATCCTGGCCCGGCGCGCACAACAGGGCAATTACTCGGTCATACCCGCCCGGCGACCACTGTCGGATATGACCGACGCCTGAGAACTCTTAACAGAATGATTCGCGATCTCAGGAGTCGATCTCCCAGAAGAGCGCACCTGTCTCTTCCGGGTCGGTGAGGACCTTTACCAGGGGATCCGGGTCAGCACCTGGGGGGAGGTCGACGGAGAGGTAGGTGCCCTGCAGCCACTCATGAGCCAGACCGGAAGCCGTCACTTCGCGATGAAGGAGCTCGTGGAACCGGTCACGGTAAGGGTGCTGCCGGACCAGGGCGACCCGCAAAGTGCGGTGGCCCGACTTTTCGACCACGGCCGCCACCAGATACTGATCGTCGACGGTCACGACGTCGCGGTGGCAGATGCCGCGGGTGAAGAACGGCAGGCATGTGATCTCGAACCTGTCCGAGGTCAGCCGACGGGTCCACAGCTGTTCGCGCCAGCCGTCCACGCGTTCGGAGAGATCCGCGTGGATCATGTGGTTGCTGAGGTCACGGCCGATCGGATTGTCGTGCGTGATGATGGTGATGACGCGTCTCCCGGGTGAGAGGTGTTGGTGCCGGCCATACTCCAGCAGCCGGACGATCACGCTCTGGGACCCGGCCACCGGTGAACGGTCGTCGTCAGCTGGTTCTTAGCTCGTGCGCTGCGAGGTCCCAGAAGGACCTGTAGCGGTTGGCGCCGGGTAGCCAAGGTGCGAGATACCAGGTCTCCCACTCGTCTTCAGGGGTTCTGACGTGGGGGTTGAGGAGAGCCACTCCATCGGCCCAATAACCGGCCAGAAGGGTGTCGGGTACATACTCTCCTCTCATGTGGATGGGGTCCTGCTCCTGTCCATAGACGAAGTAGAGCTCATCGGGCACGCTCCATGAGTTCTCTCTCTTGGGCGTTGACCAGCTCTCGGCCCTCGAGGGATCGACATCACGGAGCCAGCCGACTTCCTTGACACGCAGCAGGCAGCAGTCATCGTCGCTGCCCCAACCGCCCGCGAACAGGAGAAACTGCCGGTAGCTCGGCGGCAGCTCCACGCCTAGCCTCTGTTCAAGATGGCGGATCTCTGACTCGGTAGCCGGGGGATACAGATCGCCGAGTGGACTGATCGCCGAGAGATCAGACCCATCGGTTACCGGACGCCTTGCGGGAAAGTGTTCAGACCATGCGTACTAGGCGCTCATGTAAAGAAAATATGCCGTTTCGAGTGGCTGCTGCACGTGCAGCACAGAGCTAGGGCCGCCCTCCCCGGCACCTCCAGGTATGGGACATATACGAGATGATCAAGTCGTGGCTCTCTTGATGCTTAGCGTCCCCGCAGCTCACCCAGTACACCGGACCATAGGAGCACCGCTCTCTTAAGACCGTGACTCATTTGGTCATGCGGCGGTAGCAAATGAGTGCTGCGGCGATGGCGACGAGGGACGCGAAGTGGTCGACCCGGCCTTGCCGCGATCGACAGGATTCGGACCTGTCAGTTCCCCCTTTTCATGGCACGTACACTGACCGAGTCAATCACGCATCGCGACCAGTCCAGTTCTCCGCGTGCGCCCAGCTCGTCCAAAATGATCCGATACAGCTCGGCCCACACCCGGGCGGCGCTCCACTCGGCGAAGCGACGGTTCACCGTCCGCCAGGAGGCGCTGAAAACTGGCGGGAGCTGCCGCCATGCGCACCCGGTGGTGGCCACGTACACAATCGCGGCCAGGATCATCCGGTCGTCTGCGCGCCGCCGTCCACCGCCTTGCGGCCGGGTGGGCGCCGACGGAACCACGCGTTGAAACAGCTCCCACAACTCGTCAGGGACCAGTCGCTGAAGGAATGTATCCACGTCTTATCCAACGACCGATTACCAAATGATTCACGGTCTAAAGTGGGCGTCTTTTAAATCGGCCAAACGGGTCTAAAGGGGATTCTGTGAGAGGGTGGATGACCGTTCATTGCGTCGCTTAGATCATCCTCGGTGAGGTTGAGGGTGAAGGCGCTGCCTGCCTGTGAGGGGTCCCAGCCGCGGTCAAGGGCTCTCCGGTCGCCGCCACGAGAGCCGGACGTATGGTCGTCGTTCGCTCCCCGCACCAGGCGTCCGGTCGAGACCACCAGGAGAACCCGCCCCATAAAGGGCTCGGACAACTGTTCTTCCCGGTCGCGGACGAGCGTGTTGTACCAGCGTCACCGTATCCGTGACAATTTCTCGTTCTGGATGGACATCATTGGGAGCCAACATCGTCGGCCCCATTCCCTCCGCCCGAAAGATGACCGGGGTGAGGGCGGATCGTTCACCACCCTCCCCCTGCTACTTCCTGGAGCGTTCACATGATCGAGATCGAGACCGCCTGCTTCACGTGGATCAGGACCGGCGATCTCGACCAGGCGGTCCGGGCGTTCGGCGGACACCCCCTCGTGGCGGAACCGGAGACCCTCGACGGCCTGTTCGGCATCGCTCCGGAGGACCTGCCCGACGACGCCACCGGCGTGGCCCTGGTGGCCCGCCACGGGGAGTGGGCCGTGATCGTCGAGCCGTTCGCGTTCCACGGGCTGAACGAGACGTTGCTGGGCCAGGTCGCGGCCAAGGGTGAGGTGTTCCGGGTGGCGTGGACCGTCAACATGGCCACCTTCGTCAGCTACGTCCGTGACGGCGAGGTCGTCGCGTCGTTTGACGCCCTGGATCTCGACGGCGCTCGTGGCCGGGAGTGGCTCGACGGCCTGCCGGTGAGTGAGGCCGACTGGCGCGCCGACTGGAAGGCCACCGCGTTCGCCGTGGCGGAGCACCTGTCCGGAGTCGTTATCGACGACGACTGGACGGCCCGGCCACACGCCCTCCACTGGTTGCACCCGGTGACCGTCGGCGCGCGCCCGGCCCTCCAGGTGGACGGGCGCATGCGGGCCGTCGCGGCTGTCGATCCCCGCATCGCCCGCGTCATCGCCGACCCCACGCCCGAGAGGGGGCCGGCAATCATCGGCATCGCGGCCGGTATGGCCGTGGCCACGGCGGGCATCGACGGCCCCCTGGTCGAGGAGGCGCTGGGCCTGATCGCGACCGGCGCGTGCTCCGCCGAGCTGGCCGGGCGGCTGGGCGTCTTCCGGGCGGAGTTCGCGCGACGGGCGTCGGAGGCGTTTCAGGCCTCGCCCGACAGCGCCCGGGAGCGGTACCCCTCGCCGGGCCACGACACCGACTACGGCCGATGGATGGTGAAGGGGGCCGCCGCCGAGGCGCTGATGACGGCGGTGAACCCGGACATGGACCTGTCCTGGCGGGCCCGGCAGGTCGTCAACCAGTCCGGCGGCACCTACCTCAGCGAGGAGAACGGGGACATCGACCGCCACTACGCGCTTGGAAGGGTCGTCACCTTCCTCGACCCCTGAGTACCAGAGCTCCGCGAGGGCGTCCCGCGTTTAGTCGGTGAAGTCCCATACATCCGGCACCATCTCCCCGGTCACGACGATGCCCACCTCCAGGTACGCGTCGTACGAGAAGACCGTGACGTCGATGCCAAGCTATCCGGTCGTGTGGTCCAGGTCCTCGGCGGACGCGGACGGCCACGGGTCGGCCCGGACCGCCGAGACGACGGGGAGGTCAGCGGGACGGGGGCCGGGGGCGGTTCCACCAGAGGGAGAGGGACAGGGCCGCGGCGATGAGGAGGGCGCCGGCGGTGGCGAAGGCGGCGGCCGTGTCGACCCGTTGGTGGATGACGGTGAAGCTGCCCGGAAGGGTGTCGAGGGCGCTCTGGAGCTGGCCGGCGTTCTCGGCGCGGTGGTAGGAGCCGCCGGTGGTCCGGGCTATCTGCTTGAGCGCGGGCTCGTCGATGGTGCGGATATTGCGGCCCCTGTCGAATCCGCCTCGTCCGCCGGAGCCGCCGCCGCCCCAGCCGCCGAATCCTCGGCCGTCGAACTGTGAGTTGTCGCAGACCATCGGGGCCGGGTTCGTGGTGCCGAAGCCGATGGTGAAGACGCGGACGCGGCGCAGGGCCGCCTCCTGGGCGGCGAGCATCGGGTCGACGCCCTGGGTGTTGGCGCCGTCGGTGAGCACGACGATCGCGGCACCGGCGTGACCCGACTCGCCGCCGCCGGGGTTCGCCCCGGTGGAGGCGACCGACGGATCGACCTCCGCGATCGCGTCGATCGAGGTGAGCATGGCCTGCCCGATCGCGGTGCCGCGGGACACGGTGAGGCCGTCCAGCGCCTCGATGAGCGCGTCGGTGTCGTCGGTGGGCGGGACGAGCAGGCCCGCGGTGCCCGCGAAGGTGACCAGGCCGATACGCGGCCCGCCCCGCTGTGACTCGATGAACTCGGCGGCGGCCTTCCTCGCGGCGGTGATGCGGTTGGGGTCGACGTCCGTGGAGCACATGGAACCGGAGGTGTCGAGCGCGAGCAGGATCGTCACCGACGTCTGGGGCACCGGGACCGACGCCTGCGGTCGCGCGGCCCCGACCGCGAGCAACGCGAGCCCGGCCACGAACAGCGCAGCGGGGATCTTCCGCGTCCAGCGCGTACGGCCGGGCAGGGCTCCGCGTACGAGCGCGATCGAGGTGACGCGCACGGCGGCCCGCCGGCGGCGGCGCCGCGCCCATTCGCGGATGGCGAGGATCAACGGGATGACCAGGATGGACAGCAGTGCCCACGGCCAGGAGAACACCATTCAGATCACCCGTCCAGTCCGGAGCACGGTGAGCGCCGCGCCCGCGGTGAGCAGCGCGAGGGCGAGCCCGATCAGCCCGCCGGCGAGGGGCAGCGGCTCGTCGGAGACGGTGAGCCGCAGGTCGATCGTGTCGGCGATCCCGTCGAGCCGCGCGGTGTCGGAGGCGGGGTGGTAGGTGCCGCCGGTGGTCCGCGCGATCGCGGTGAGGGTGTCCTCCTCGAGCGAGGTCTGCAGACGGTAGCCGTTGACCTTCACCGTCGCCCCGGCCGTGGTGCCGACCCCGACGGTGTGGATGTGGACGCCCGCCCCCTGGGCCACGGTGGCGGCCTGTTCGACGTCCGCGCCCTGGTTCTGGCCGTCGGAGAACATCACGATCGTCGCGGACGGCCAGTAGCCGATGTCGGGCGCGGTGCCGTCGCGGCCGACGGCCACCCGCTTGCCGGTGATCGCCGACAGGGAGGCCGTGATGGCCGTCCCCAGCGAGGTGCCACCGGCGATCTTCAACCGGTCGATGGCCTTGAGCGCGACGGAGTGGTCGGCGTCGGGCCGGGCGGTGGTGAGCGCCCCCCGTTCGAACGCGACGACGCCGATGTCGACGCTGCCGGGCTGCGCCGCCACGAACGCGCGGGCCGCCCGCTGCGCGGCCGCCAGCCGGGTGGGCGCGACGTCGTCGGCCCCCATGCTGTTGGAGACGTCGATGGCGAGGATGACGGTGCCCGCGGTCCGCGGGACCGGCACCATGGCCGCCGGTCCGGCGGCGGCGATCGCGAGTACCCCGACACCGGCGATCGTCAGGCCGATCCCGAGATACGCCCGGTGGCCGCCCGGCACGGCGACCCCGGCCGCGGTGAGGGCGGCCGTCCGGCGGCGTGCCGAGACGACGGCCGCCCAGGCGAGCGCCGCCGTGACGAGCAGTCCGACGACCAGCAGCGGCGAGGAGGACAGGGTCACGAGACCTCCTTCGCCGGCCTCGGGTGTCCGTCGGCGACCTCGGCGGGCTCGGTCATGACCGGTTCCCGGTCCGGGCGACGACCTCGACGAGCGCCTCGGCCAGATCGCGGTCGGTGTCGACGCGGTGGACGGGCACCCCGGCCCGGCGCGTGCCCGTCTCGATCCTGGCGTCGCGGGCGTCGACGGCGGCGCGGAGGCGGACCCGCAGCAGCGGGTCGGCGGAGTCGACGACGAGCTGCTCGCCGGTCTCGGCGTCCTCGACCACGATCAGCCCGGCTTCGGGCAGCACGTCGTCGGCCGTGTCCACGATCCGCAGGGCGACCACCTCGTGCCGCCGGGCCAGGCGCTGCAGCGAGCGCTCCCAGTCGCCGTCGCCGATGAAGTCCGACAGCACGACGACGAGCGCGCGGCGGCGCGCGAGCCGTCCGGCCGCGTCGAGCATCTCCGCCAGGTCGGTGGTGGTGGTGCCGCGCGCCCTGGAGGTGCGTTCCAGCTCGGCGCCGATCCGCAGCGCGTGCCGCCGGGAGGTGCCGGGCGGCACGACGCGCGGCGTCCCGGTGTCGAACAGCAGGGCGCCGACGCGGTTGCCGCCCCGGCCGAACAGCCGGGCGAGGACGAGCGCGAGCTCGGCGAGTACGTCGTGCTTGCCGCGTCCCGGCCGGCCGGCCGCCATCGACGCCGACCGGTCGAGGACGAGCCACACCGTCAGCTCGCGGTCCTCGGTGAACACCCGCAGGTGCGGCGCGTCCAGCCGTGCGGTCACGTTCCAGTCGATGTGCCGGGCGTCGTCGCCGTCGCCGTAGGCGCGCAACCCGGTGAAGTCGATCCCGGAGCCTCGGTGCGCGGTGCGGTGGGCGCCCTGGAGCCGGCCGTCGAGCCTGCGGACGACCTTCCACTCCAGGCGGAGCAGGAGCCTTTCGGGGGCGGTTGACATGGCGGCTCAGCGGTTCTGCAGGACGACGTCGGGCGCCCGGACGGCCCCGAGCACCCCGCTGATGATCGTGTCGGCGTCGACGTCGTCCGCGAGGGCCTCGTAGGACAGCACGAGGCGGTGGCGCAGCACGTCGAGCGCGAGTTCGGACAGGTCGTGCGGCAGGACGTAGCTGCGGCCGCGCAGGAACGCCAGCGCGCGGGCGCCGGTGACGAGCGCGATGGACGCCCGCGGGCTCGCCCCGTAGGTGACGTACCGTTCCAGCTCGCCGAGTCCGGCCGTCGCGGGGGAACGCGTCACGGAGACCAGCCGTACCGCGTAGTCGACGATCGCCGGGTCGACGTACACCTGCTGGGCGCGCTCCCGCATCGCGATCAGGTCCTCGGCCGTCACCATCGGCCGAGGCGGCTCGGGCGGACGCAGCGCTCGTCCGACGATCGCCTGTTCCTCGGCCCGCGTCGGGTAGTCGACGACCACCTTCATCATGAAACGGTCGACCTGCGCCTCGGGCAGCGGGTAGGTGCCCTCCGACTCGATCGGGTTCTCCGTCGCCATGACCAGGAACGGCTCGGGCACCCGGAACGTCTCGCGGCCGATCGTCACCTGGTGTTCCTGCATCACCTCCAGCAGGGCGCTCTGCACCTTGGCGGGGGCGCGGTTGATCTCGTCGGCCAGCAGCAGGTTCGCGAACACCGGGCCGAGCTCGGTTTTGAACTCCCCGGAGTGCTGGTGGTAGACCCGCGTGCCCACGAGGTCGGCCGGCACCAGGTCGGGGGTGAACTGGACGCGCTGGAAGCTCCCGGTGATCGTGGCGGCCAGCGACCTCACCGCGAGCGTCTTGGCCAGGCCCGGCACGCCCTCGACGAGCAGGTGGCCGTCGGCGATCAACGCGACGGCCATGCGCTCCAGCAGGACGTCCTGCCCGACGATCGTGCGTTTGACCTCGAACAGCACGTGTTCGAGCGGGTGGGCCGACTCCGAGGACGTGGTCGAGGTCATATGGTCTTCCTTCTCGTGACGCTTCGGTCAGATCTGGGGTCCGTCACCCGGTGGCCCGTCGCCTTCTCCGCCGCCCAGGGCCGCGCCGATCGGCACCGCGAACGCGATGCCGGCGAACGCCTCGTCGCCTCCCGGGTCGGCGATCGAGACGACGATCCCGATGACGAGGCCGCGAGCGTCCAGGAGGGGACCGCCGGAGCTGCCCGGGTTCGCGGAGGCGTCGAACTGGATGAGCCCGTTCAGGTCGCCGTCCTTGGCGGTCCGGTTCAGGCCCGACACGACGCCGGTGGAGACGCTGTAGGTCAGGCCCAGCGGATTGCCGATCGCCACGACGGGCGCGCCCACGGTCGCGGCGCCGCCGAGTGTCGCCGGGACGACGATCTCCGGCAGCTTCGCGGGCCTGAGGGTCGCGACGTCGAGCTTGGGATTCGACGACGCGACGACGGCCTTCGTCCTGGTGCCGTCGGCGAACGTCACGGTGACGTCCTCGGCGCCCTCGTCCGAGGTGTCTTTCGAGGTGCCTTTGTCCGAGGTGTCTTCGACGACGTGGTGCGCCGTCAGGATCGTCCCGTCCTCGGCCGCGATCACCCCGGTTCCGAGTGACTTCCCGGCCTGGATCACCACCACCGACGGCCCGACCCTCTCGAAGACGTCGGGCACCGTGAGCGTCACGCTCGGCGTCGGCGTCGGGCTCGGCCCGAGCGCGGCCTCCTCGCCGTTCCCGCCGCCGCCTCCCAGCCAGTACGCGATCAGCGCCACGACGACGAGCGCGCCGCCCCCGACGGCGAACCACCGGGCCCGCCCGGCCGCGACTCCCCGAGCCTCGGCCGCGTCGGCCTCCTGCGGCGCGCGCTCCATCGTCCCATACTCATAAATTTCAGTTGAAAATGCCACAAACAGCGCCTGAGAACTCCCTGAGAACCGGTCCCCTCGGCTCCACGCGCGTCTGTGGATCCTCGGTCGCAGCATCGGCGGCTCGGGGGGCCTCGTCCTTCGCCACCCGGGAACATTCATCCGGTTGCGCGCATGACGTACGTGGCGCGGAACCTCAGGCCGACGTCGTCGCCGAAGAGTTCTCCGGCCGGCTCTTCCCGAGGGAAGAGCCGGCCGGAGAAGGCCACGAACGCGTCCGGGCGCCCCCCACGTCGTGGAGGGCGCCCGGCGGGAGTACGGGGTCAGGAGGCGAGAACCCGTAGCTCCGAGAGCTGGCCGGCGGGCCAGGCGGTGTTGGCGGTGAACACCAGCCGGACGTACCGTACGGCGGCCATGTTGAAGCCCACCGCCACGGCGTTCCCCGAGGCCGGGGTGAAGGCGTACGCCCGCGATCCGGCGATCGGCCGGTAGGTGACGCCGTCCGTGCTGCCCTCGATGGACAGTGTCTGGGTGCGCGCACCCCACGACGGCGGCAGTGTCATCTCCACCTGGTAGATCCGGCAGGTCGCGCCGAGGTCCACGGTCAGGGACTGCGGGAAGGCGTTGTTGACGCTCTCCCAGTAGGTGGCGGTGTTGCCGTCCACCGTGTTCGCCGTGCCGTACCCCGGCTGCGCGCTGCCCTGGACCGGCCGGCCGAGGGCCGCGTTCTTACCGGCCGCCGAGAACGCCTGCACCTCGGCGATCTTGATGGTCGGCGACCAGGGGCCGTTCGGGAAACTCAGCGACAGGCAGCACCCGTGGACCGGCGGGAAGGTGATCGTGACCTTGTTGCCGGTGGCCGGGTTGAAGCTGTAGGTCTGCGCCGGGCTCACCGTGACGTTGTCCACCGTGCCCTCGTAGGCAGCCTGGACCGACATCGTCAGCGTCCGGGCCGGCTCGCCGGCCGGGAGCTGCACCACCACCTTGTCCGTCGTGCGGCGGCCGCCGTCGAAGGCGTAGTTGATCGACACCGAGTTCACGAACGCCGGGACCTCCCAGTAGGTGGCCGGGTCGTCGTCGACCGAGGAGAAGCCCCAGTGACCGTCGGTGCCGGGCAGGGTCCTGTTGTAGCCCATCACCACCGGCAGTTCGGTTCCCGGCGCGATGACGCCCGACCTGGCCCGCGCCACGGCGGCGTAGGCGTCCAGCTTGCCGCGACCCCAGACCTCGTTCGCCGTCCCGGCGGAGGCGCAGGAGGTGTCGGACTTCGGTACGGCGGTGACGTTCAGGATTTCCCGGGTCGCGTCGACGTTGCCGCGCAACGACGGCACCGCCGCCCAGATCAGGGCCACCGTCGCCGCCGTGTGCGGGGAGGCCATGGAGGTTCCGCTGTGGCTCGCGTAGCCACCGGGCACCGAGGAACGCACGTTCACTCCGGGGGCGGCGATGTCCGGCTTGATGTAGGAGGCGCCGTCACCCCTGCTGGAGAACGGCGCGATCACGTCGTTCACGTCGAAGGCCGCCGAGCTGTAGGCATGGACGAGCCCGCCGGGGTAGCCCGCCGTCCCACAGGCCGGTCCGTCGTTGCCGATGGCGAAGGCCGGGAAGATGCCCGCCTGCACCCAGGACGCCAGGACGTCGGCGTACCACTCCGAATATCCCAGGCTGCCCCAGGAGTTGTTCACCACGTCGGGGGCCAGGTCGGGCCGGGGGTTCTGCCCGGCGAGGTCGGTGGGGGCCAGCATCCACTGACCGGCCGCCAGCAGGGCGGCCGCCGAGCAGTTCGTCCCCTCGCAGCCCTTGGCCGCGATCCACTTCACCCCGGGAGCGACGCCGATCTTGTTCGTACCGCCGTCGTCTCCGGCCATCGTCCCCATCGTGTGCGTGCCGTGCCCGTCGGTGTCGCACGGCGCCGCCGTGGGGCACCCTCCCACCGGGTTGAACCAGGCGTAGTTGTGGTTCACGCCGCCGCCGGAGTTGCCCCGGTACTGACCGGTCAGTGCGGGGTGGTCCCACTGGACGCCGGTGTCGATGTTGGCGACCACGATGCCCTGGCCTCGGTCGGAGAACTCGCTCCACACGCGGTCGGCGCCGATCTTGCCGATGTTCCATTCGATACCGGCCACCGTGGCCTGCGCCCGTGGGGCCACGATGGGTTCCGGAATGACGATGGGGACGTCCGCCTCGATCTTCGCCACCTCGGGCAACGCGGCGAGCCGCTTCAGCAGCGCGCCGTCGCCGGTCACCTTGACCGTGTTGGAGATCCAGAACGACGTGAAGTCGGCCTGGGCGGCGCGCAGGGTGGCGATGACCTGCCTCTGGGAGGATTCGGCCGCCTCCTTACGGACGCGGATCACCTCCGTGGCCCGCCCCGCGCGGGTCTGCTTCCCCGCCACGGTGCCGAGATCCGCTCGCCTGGCGAGACGCACCCAGAAGGTGGCGACACCACCGTCGGCCACGCTGTTGCGGACCGCTGCCGGGATCTTGGGCGACGGGGTGGGTTCGGCCGCCGCGAGGGTGTTCGCCGGGCCGCCCGCGTGGGCGGCGTTGGAGGAGAAGACGACGGCCGTGGCGACGGTGGCCGTCACCAGGGCACGTAAAAGCCGCATGGATCGCGACAAAGGAGAGGTCCTTTCCTAGATGGACGTCCGTCGGCGTCTCTGGACGGGCCGCACGGACGGGAAGGCTCCGCACGGCTCACGCGATGCCGTACGGGGACATCCGGGTGGCGCCTCAGCCCGGATGGACCTGGAGGTGGGGGATCGGGAAAGCCGTTCAGCCGGTCGGCTCGCGATGGCGGGAGTGGTGCCGCCACCGGCCGCCTTCGTCACCGATGAAGATCACGGTGTTCCCGGTCGGCGAGTTCTTCGTACGTGGGCGGTCGAGGGCCGCTCCGCCCCCGGCCCCGAACAGACAGACAGATAGACACGGCCAAGATCCCCCGTTCCAGCCATGCCCCACACCTTAACGATCTACCCCTTCGACCGCGACCCTATTTATCCCTTTTTTACCTGTTTAGATATGAATTCTGCGTTAATTAGTTTATTTCTTGCAGTCGGAAGTTCGGCGGGGTCCATGCCGGCCAAGGGGCTTCCGCGGACGGGCGCCGGCCTCGGGGATCTAGAGGTGTCTGCTCTCGCCTGGCATCCTCACTGGCCTGGCGCGGCTCCGGCGCCCGGTGCCGGCCAGAAGCCGAGATTGTGGTCGGCGGCGTAGTCGACCGGTTTGATCGCGTCCGGCGCCAGGGACTGGGTGTGCGGGACGGCGGCGGCACGGTCGAAGCGTTCCCAGCGGGGCAGCCCCTTTCCGTTGGGGTCGCCGGTCCGGGCGAAGTTGGTCCAGTAGGCGATCATCTGGTCCGACAGCCTCCGCTGGGCCGGGGTGAGCGTGACCGCCTTCTCGGTGAACAGGTACGGCATGTCGCCCGCGTGGTAGGCGCCCCAGGAAAAGTCCGTCTTCAACGGCAGGAACATCGGGGCCCGGCGGTCGGCGAACTGGTAGGCGTACGTCGGCGCCTTCCCGCTGAGCAGCCTGTTCTGCTCGAAGGTGGCTCTGGCCCACATGCGGTCTGTGACCACGGCGGCCCACGCCAGTCCCGGCGAGCCGTACCGGGCGACCGGATACCGCGCGCGCACCCTCGCCGCGTCCCTGCCGAACGCGGTCTTCAGCAGCCTGCCGTACTGCTCGGTGGTCACCGGTTTGCCCACCGCGTCGTGGAACAGCCCGACGAAGATCCGGTGCTCGTCGCGAGTCGCCCCGGAGATCGCCGGAACCGGGTGGAAACGACCTGCCCGCAACTCCACTGCCGGCGATCTGGGCAGTGTCTCGCTTCCGTAGGCGTAGGTCTGGAACATGTTCATGATCTGCGGCACTTCGAGGATCTTCTCCACCGGGAGTGCCCGCAGGCAGCGGAGATCCTCGCAGCCGAGCCGAGGGGCCACGTACGTCCCCATCTTCTCGACCTCCGCCACCGTGCGCCAAGCGTAGAACGGGTAGGCCGGGACGCCCTCGCCCATGCTGCCGGCGAGCATGTCCATCATGCCCTCACCGCTCTGCATGACGGCCCGGTCGAACAGACCTTCGCCGCCGGGCGAGGTCAGATGCCCGCTGATGCTCAGCGCGCCCCACGAGAGGCCGAACGCCGTCACGTTCGCCGGGTCCCCGCCGAACGCGGCGGCGTTGCGGCGAACCCAGCGCAGGGCCGCCTGCTGGTCCTGCAGGCCGTACGTGCCCGATCCCGCCAGCCCCGGATAGCCGAAGCCTCCGAACACCCCGAGCCGGTAGTTGATCGTGACGACCACCACATCCCCTCGGGTGGCGATCCGGCGCACATCGCTGAGGTCGCCGGAGCCCAGGGCGCCGTCGCCGTGGATCCACACCATCACCGGCCGGTTCCTTCCGGGCGTGCGCGGCACCGTCACGTTGAGGAAGAGGCAGTCCTCATCGGAGCCGGTCACCTTCGCGTAGTCACTTCCCACCTGCGGGCACACGCTGCCCGGCTTGGTGGCCTCCCTGATCCCGGTCCAGGATTTCACCGGCGCCGGGGAGTTCCAGCGCAGCTCACCCACCGGCGGAGCCGCGTAGGGGATCCCCTGGAAGATCCGGTGCTCGCCGGTCACCGTTCCCCGCACCGCTCCCGCGTCCGTCCGGACCACGCTCTCGCCGGTCTTCTCCGCCGCCCGCTCCGCGGGCACGCCCGCACACGCCGACACCAGTACCGTCGCCGCCGCCGTGGCACTCGTCGCTTTCCGTCTCATGCCCTTTACGCTGTCAGCGGGCGGGTTCCTCCAGCAGATCCATCGATCCCGATCATCCCAGGACAAATGTCCTCTTCGAGGGGGCTCGGTACGACCTCCTGCCGTTGAGGAGTGTGCCGCCACCGCGTAAGCCGCCGATGTCCACTCAAACCAAGATTTTCAGTGCACTTCCAGGACCGTGTAGACGGGGGCGAGGTCGACGAATACGCGGTAGCCCGTGATCAGGCCGTCGTCGCGGGCGCCAGATCGACACGGCCACGACGCTCGCGTCCTCCCCATCGAGCCGCCGGTAGGTCACCTCGGTCTCGGCGATGACGTCGGCGTCCACCCGCCAGTTCCTCACGATCCGATGCCGCAGGCTGATCACCGCGCCGGAGATCTGTCGTGACGTATGACTTCCTCTGATCAACGCGGTCATCACAAACGCGGGCCGGGTCGCGTGAGCCTTTTCGTCCTGAGCGGCGGAGCCTGGCCGATGTCCTTCCTGGGTGTCGTCCTCCTCCTCGCGGCACGCCCCCGCTCATGCCCAAGAACCACCTCACCGGCCGCTGAACCACCGGTGCGGCAGAGGCGGTCCGTTCCGCGAACGGCCGCTCATCGACGAGAACCGGGCTCCTGTCCGGAAGACGCGGAAAACTCAGGGGCCCCGGGCGAGTCGGAGCGCTTGGCGCGTTCGGGAGGGGTGGGAGCCTCCGGGCGGCGGACGTAGACCGGGGTGCCCGTCGGGGTCATGTCGTAGAGCGCCTTGGCGTTGTGCAGCGGCACCCGGATGCACCCGTGGGACGCGGGGTGCCGCGGGACCCGCTCCGAGCCGTGGAAGCCGATGCCCTCGTTGAAATAGATGGTGTAGAACTGGTCGCCCAGTGGCCCGCTGGTCCATCCGGGCGTCCGGAACCAGGCGCGGAAGTCGCCGGTGGGGGTGATGGCGACCCCGCAGTTGCCCTTCTTGCAGTAGTGCTCACCGTTACCGGTTGAGATGTGGGAGACGAGCACGGGCCTGTCGTCCCGCCACGCCGTGAGCAGCTGGCGGCGCAGGTCGATCTCCACCCTGGTGGGCTCCCCGTACGACACCAGCGGCCTCAGGCGCGCCGGGCGGGAGAGCGCCCGCCAGGTCGGCGGGTCGATCTGGTCGGTGGGAGGCAGCCCGTTCGCCTTCTGGAAGGCCCACACGGCCGCACGCAGCGCGGGATGGTACTCGTCGCCGACCTCTCCCGGCCCGAATCCCAGCCGGTCGAGGCGCCGGTGGACCTCCTGCACCTGGGCGCTCCTGTCGCCGGGGCGCAGGAGGGGGAACCGTGACAGCGGGGTGTGCTCGGCACGGGGTACCGGAGAGCGCTCATGAGGAACGGGCATCCCGGAGGGCCGCGACGACATGACACCGGTGTTCACGACACCGAATGGCAGGCACGCGGTGAGCACGAGGGCCGAGTTCGCGACCAGGAAACACTTGATGGTTCTCCGCATTTTTTGACGCCTATCCGCTCTCGGGCGAAATCCGTTAGAAGGAATACGAGTACGTGCGATCCTCTATCGCCGCGCGCACCAGACCGACGGCCTCCTGGGCGCACCCCCAGGAGAAACTGAATCCGGCTCCGCCGTGCGCGAAGTTGTAGACGACCTGTTCCTCGTCGTCCCACTCAAGGCAGACGTTCTCATTCCTGAACGGCCGCAGCCCCACCCGTACCGGCTCGTCGGGATCCAGCCTGGCGTGTCGCAGCGCGGGCATGAAGGCGAGGCATCGCTCGTACATCTCCCGCACGGGGGCGTGGTTCTCCAGATTGATTCCGGTGTCCCACTCGTCCTTTTCCGCCAGGCCCCCGAGAACGAGGAGTCCCGGATTGCGCGGCACGATGAAGACGATGTCCTGCTCGTCCTTGTTCTCCTCTTCGTGGGAGACGCAGTGGGCCTCGCGGATCCGGCGTCCGCGGAGCCCGTCGTTGCGGACGCGTACCAGCGCGCCGCGCAGCGGGTACATGCCGATGCCGCGCAGCCCGGCGGTGCCGAGACCCGCGCAGCAGACGATCAGCTCGGCGTCGAAGCGGTCGAGCAGTTCCTCCCGCCGCTCGGCCAGCAGTCCCTCGACCCGGTACCGCTCGACCCGCACGCCGTGGATCTTGACCTGCCGCATCAGCCACGCCATGTACTGGTCGGTGTCGATCATGGGCGCCATGTGCGAGTACGCGTCGACCACGCCGTAGTCGGGGCTGACGCCGTTGCGTTCGGCGAGCGACCGGTCGCGGACGAAGCCGCGCACCTTCCCCGCGAGTTCCTGCATCTTGTGGAGATCGTGCGGGCTCTCCTCGACGGGGTGCTTGAAATAGAAGTTGGATCTTCGCATCGCCACCCCGGGGACCTTGGCCCGAGCCAGCTTCTCGAACATCTCGTACGAGGTGACGCACCACTCCTTGGAGCGGGCGAGCGAGATCTGGTCGTGGTGGTAGCCGCACACCGCGGGTGGCCACTCCCACAGCGCGCCCGCGACGACCGAGACGATGTCGGGGGCGAATCTCTCCGCGACGACGGTGACGCGGAACCCCTCCCTGGCCAGGCACAGCGCACTGGTCAACCCGCTTACCCCGGCCCCGACGACAAGTATTTTCTCTGAATTCGCGCGCACCTGGGAACGCCTTCTTTCCGGATCCATCCAGCTCGATCACTCTTCGACGTGACCGGCCGCGGGAGGCCGTCACGACGAACGCCGAAACCCCTCCACAGTAAATCGGGCACCGGCGAATCCCGGAATGGCGGCGAACCGGCATGGGAGAGGACCGGCTCCGGGTCGATGGGAAACCATTACCGATCGTGGAAATAACCTGGATCGAAGGTGGAAAAGCCGCACTCGACCTGAATGCTCCGATGACGAACCTTTGATCGCGTGCCAGATTTTCATCACCAATCCACTGAACGACCCGGGCGAATATTGACACCTCCTTAGTCCGGTCCCGGGTGTCACGACGGGCTGATCGAGGGCACAGCGGGGTGAATTGCCGATTTTGCTCTTGGACTCGCCTATATGCCCCCGGTGGGATTGTTGAGGGCAGGTGGAGGGTCGAGTCTCACTTGTTGTATAACGTGACTACTAAACACCCGTCAGTACCGACATATACCGATGTGTACGCACGCTCCGGTTCACCGCCCGCGGGACGCCCCTCCCCCGGTCACCGGGAAAGGATGTGACAGAGTCACCCCGTGGCGACAGGATGGGACCTCATGACCGACACCCGTGTTGACCCCGCCTTCATCGCCGACGAGAGCACCATGCTGCACTCCTGGCTGGACTGGCACCGGGAGACCCTCGCCGTGAAGTGCGCCGGGCTCTCGGACGAGCAGCTCCGCGTCCGTTCCGCCGAGCCGTCCACGCTCTCCCTGCTCGGCCTGGTCCGTCACATGGCCGAGGTGGAGCGCAACTGGTTCCGCAACATCCTCGACGGCGAGGGCGTCGCCCCGTTCTACTACTCCGACGACGATCCCGACGGCGACTTCGACACCCTGGAGACGAGCACGGCCGAGCAGGCGTTCGCCCGCTGGCGGGGCGAGGTCGCGCACGCGCGCGAGCTGTCCGCCGGGCTCTCCCTGGACACCATCGGCAAGACGCAGCGCCGCGACCATGACGTCTCGCTGCGCTGGATCCTCGTCCACATGATCGAGGAGTACGCCCGGCACAACGGCCACGCCGACATCATCCGCCAGCGGATCGACGGGGTCACCGGGGAGTAGCGCCGCCCGGCCGGGACGGATGCCCCCGTGGAAACCGGGCCGGCCAAGAGGACGACCCGGTCAGCTCGGGGCAGGGGTCTCCGAGAGGGTCTCGGCGATCACCCGGTCGAGGTTGGCCAGGTTCGCCGGACGGGCGATGGCGGCCTCGGCGAACCGGCCGAGAAGCCGGGCGAAGACCTCGCGGTCCGGCTCGTCCCAGTCGGCCATCAGGCCGTCCAGGTAGGCGCGCCGGTGACGGACCACCACCTCCAGCACGCGGCGGCCCCGCTCGCTCAGCACGAGCCGGGCCCGCCTGGCATCCACGGCCGACTCCTCGCGCTCCACGAACCCCGCGCAGACCGCGTCGTTGACCAGCCTGCTGGCGGTGGACGGATCGACGCCCAGCTGCTCGGCGACGGCGCCTACGGTCACCTCGGGCACGTCCAGGCTCAGCTTGTGCACGGCGTGCACGACCATCACGTTCGACATGTGCACCGGCCGCCGTGGCTCGGTGGCCCTGCGCGCGCGCAGTGGCCGCGACCAGATCCGGCGCAGCCGGAACAGGGCCACGTCGATCACCGCTCCGGGTGTCCCCTCGTTCACGGCGCCACCCTAGCCGCTGCGGGCGGGTGCGCCGCGTGTCCCGGCCCCTCCCCGGGCCGGCGGCGGAGGGACCGGTGCGTACGGGAGACGGTCAGCCGGACAGGCGGACCGGGTTGACCAGGTCGGCGTACATCAGCAGGCCCGCCATGATGATCATCAGGAAGGCGATCGCGTAGGTGAGGGGAAGCGCCTTGGCGATGTCGACGTGGCCGGGCGCGGGGCGGCGGGCGACGCGGGCGAAGCCGCGCTTGACGCCCTCCCACAGGCCGCCCGCGATGTGGCCGCCGTCCAGGGGAAGCAGCGGGATCAGGTTGAACAGGCCGATCGCCAGGTTGAAGCCCGCCAGCAGGTTGATGAAGACGACGATCTTGTTTTCCAGCGGGATCGAG
Source organism: Streptosporangium oxazolinicum (assembly GCF_039537505.1). Taxonomy (NCBI): domain Bacteria; kingdom Bacillati; phylum Actinomycetota; class Actinomycetes; order Streptosporangiales; family Streptosporangiaceae; genus Streptosporangium; species Streptosporangium oxazolinicum. Next base: position 52,588 of record NZ_BAABAQ010000021.1, on the reverse strand, counting down.
GCGGCGGCGATCTCGCCGCCGATGCGGCTCACGCCGATGACACCGATCGGGCCGTTCCTGTCGCGCTCGTCACCGGAGAAGGCGGCGTGCCAGACGCCCACCATCTTCTCGGGGAACCTGAGCAGCGAGGCGGCGGTGGCCGAGGTGAGGTCCCCCATGTGCGCGGCCACGGCGCCGAGGCTCTGCTGCTCGATGACGATCTTCGGGCTCACCCCGAGGTATCCGACACCCTTTTCGATCTTGCCGGGCTCGTCCAGCGACTCGCGGTCCTGGGCGATGAGACTGGCGTTGACGGTCAGCTCCTGACCGGCCCGCCTGATGCCCAGCGCGATCGGACCGGCGCCGTGGTCGCGGATGGCTCGCGTCGCGGCGTCCCAGCTCGCGGCGGGCCTGCCCGCCACGGAGACGATGACGTCCCCCGGCCTCAGCCCCGCCGCGCTCGCCGGGCTGGGCTTGTCGGCCGCGGTGCACTTGGGGTCCTTGGCATACTCGGCGGCGGTCTTCACGCACTGCGGGATCGAGGCGATCTCGGTCTTCTGGGTGGGGACGCCGAACCCCATGAGCACGATGCCGAACAGGATGAACGCCAGCACGAAGTTCATCGCCGGACCGCCGGACATGATGATGACCTTCTGCCACCAGGGCTTGTTGTAGAACACCCGGTTCTCGTCGCCCGACCGTACGTCCTCCAGGGCCACGTCGCGGGCGTTCTCGATCAGGCCCTGCCAGGGGCCGGTGGAGACCGAGCGCACCTTGCCGGGGGCGTCGGTGGGCCGGGGCGGCAGCATGCCGATCATGCGGATGTAGCCGCCGAGGGGAAGCCACTTGATGCCGTACTCGGTGTCGCCCCTGTGCCGCGACCACATCGTCGGGCCGAAACCGACCATGTACTGGGTGACCTTGACGCCGAACAGCTTGGCCGGCACCAGGTGGCCGATCTCGTGCAATCCGATCGACACCATCAGCCCCACGAGGAAGACGACGATCCCGACCACGAAGAGCCAGTCCACAGGTTCATACCCCCATCGCGGTTTCACCGACAATGCCCCATAAGAGGTTAGCCCAAGTATCCGGCCCCCACACCGCCGCGAAAAGCGGTGTTCCCGGCCGCGCTCCCGATCGGGTCGTTCACCCGCCCTTCGCCGATTGAAAACACTCCGTTGACATTCAGCGATCGCACGAACACCCTTTGGTGAAGGTGAGGCGAGAGAGGAGCGTTTTGATCGGGATCCTGGTTGCCGAGCATCTTCCGCTGGTCCGGCGCGGGCTGGTGGCGACGCTGGAGAACGAGAACGACATGGAGGTGGTGGCCGACGTCTCCACCGGAGAGGACGTGCTTCCCGCCGTCCTGCGGCACACGCCGGAGACGGCGGTCATCGGTCTGGGCCTGCCGGACGCCTGCGGTTTCACCACCGCGCTCCGGCTGCACGAGGAGGCTCCCGGCTGCCGGGTCCTCCTGCTGTCGCGCGACCCCAGCCCGGGTCAGGTCCGCCGGGCCTTCGCCGTCCACGCGCTCGGGTTCATGAGCCTGGAGGTCGGCCCCGAACAGCTGGCCGACGGCGTCCGCCAGGTGGCGGCCGGCCGCCGCGCGGTCGACTCCGAGCTCGCGGTGGCGGCGCTGAGGGCGGCGGAGAACCCGCTGACCCGCCGGGAGCTCGACGTGCTCCGGCTGGTCGCGCAGGGGGCGAGGTCCGGCGAGATCGCCGACCGGCTGTTCCTCTCCGTGGGAACGGTCCGAAACCACCTGTCGCGGATCATGTGCAAGACCCAGGCGCGCAACCGTCTCGACGCCGTACGCATCGCCGGCGACTCCGGGTGGCTCTGACCGCCGGAGAAGCCGGGCCGTTCACCGGGGGCTATGACCGCCGAAGGAAACCTGGCCGTTCACGGGTGACTCCGACCGCCGAGGGGAGCCCGGCCGTTCAGGGGCGCCAGATGAGGATGAGGGCGCAGTCGTCGTTGTGGCCCGACGACATGGAGGCGACCAGGTTGCGGGCGCCGTCGCGGAACCCCGAGGGCATCAGGCGCTCGGCCTCTCCCAGCAGGCGGTCGAGGCCGGCGTCGATGTCGCGCCCCGGCTGCTCGATCAGGCCGTCGGTGTAGAGCATGAGCGCGTCGCCCTTGCGCAGCATCCCCTGGTCGGCCTCGCAGTGCAGGTCGGGCACGACGCCGAGGACGACGCCCTTGGCCGTGGAGACCCGCCACGTCCCGGTGCCCGACTCGAACTTGACCACCGGGGGGTGACCGGCCGAGGTGATGACGTACTCGCCCGTCGCGAGGTTGAGCCGGAGGTGGACCGCCGTGACGAAGCCCTCGGCCTCGCGCTGGCGGTGCAGGTAGGTGTTGCAGGCGGGCAGGAAGTCGGTGACCGAGCCGAGCAGCCCGCCGAAGGTGCCCGACAGCAGCAGCGCCCTGGTGCCCGCGTCGACACCCTTGCCGGACACGTCGACCAGGGCGAGCTCCATCGTGTCGCCCTCGCGCATGGAGACCAGGAAGTCGCCGCCGAACGAGGAGCCTCCGGCCTGTTTGAGAACGACCTTGGAGCCCCACCCCTTGGACAGCGGGGGCAGGTCGCTCTGGCTCTTGAGACGGTCGCGCAGCTCCAGCAGCATCGCGTCGCCGCGCAGGCCCTGCACACCGAGTTTGCCCCGGGTGCGGGCCATCAGCGCGGCCAGCACCGCGGTGAAGCCGAAGGTGACCAGCAGACCGGGACCGATGTATCCCACCCCCCGCACCACGGCCACGTAGGTCAGGGAGACCGCCACCGCGCACAGCAGCTTGACGAGACTGTTCAGCCTGAGCTGGAGCCCCGCCACGAGGGTGATCGGGATCATGAGCGCCGGGGAGAACCACTCCATGGAGACCCTCGCGGCCAGCCCGCCGATCAGCAGGGTGAGCAGGATGAGGGTGACGAGCAGGTTCCGGTCGCGCGCCAGGGGGCCGCGCCGCAGGAAGCGCACGATGGGAACGAGCAGGGGAACGCGGACCAGGAACGCACGGAGCGCCGGAGGAAGCAGCGGCACCGGACGAGAACTCATGATGCGCTCGACTGTATCTGGCTATCCCCCCTTTGGGCAGCCCACTTGACCAACGCCTTGATCATTAAGCAGGGATATTAGATGGCCGGAACCGTTTGTCCCCTACTACCGTTTGGAGGATGACTCTCAGCCTGCGTCCGATCAGCGAAACCGAATGGCCCGCCTGGAACACCCTGGACGAAGAGGCGTTCGGCACCGCCGTCCCGGAGCATCGGCAGGAGATCTTCAGGCGCAACGTCGAGTTCGACCGCTCGCTCGGCGTGTTCGACGGCGACCTGCTCGTGGGCACCGCCGCGACGTACAGCTTCAGCATGAACGTGCCGGGCGGCCCGATTCCGGTCGGCGGCGTCACCGCGGTCGGCGTGCTGCCCTCGCACCGCCGCCGGGGCATCCTCTCCTCGCTGATGACACGCCAGCTGTCCGACCTCCACGAGCGGGGCGAGGCCGTCGCCGCGCTCTACGCGGCCGAGGCCGCGATCTACGGGCGCTACGGCTACGGCAGGGCCGCCGACTGCCTGGTCTTCCGGATCCCCACCGCGAGCGCGGCCTTCACCCGGCACGCCCCGGTCGATCCCGCCCTGCGGCTGCGCGTCGTCAGGCCCGCGGACGCCAGGTCCGTCTTCGAGAAGATCTACGAGTCGGCGTTCGAGGAGCGTCCGGGACTGTACGCCCGCCCGCCCGCGCGCTGGGACGGGGTGCTGACCGACCGGGAGTCCGACCAGGACGGCGCCGGTCCGCTGCGCGCCGTTGTCGCCGAGGACGACGGCGGCCCGCGCGGCTACGCGCTCTTCCGGATCAGGGCCGCCTTCGACGACCACGACCTTCCCACCGGCGAGCTGCGGCTCAAGGAGCTGTTCGGCCTCGACCCCGCCGCCTACGCGCTGCTCTGGCGGCACGTCCTGGACCGCGACCTGGTCTCGCACGTCTTCGCCCAGAGCCGGCCCTCGGACGACCCGCTGATCCACCTGCTCGCCGAGCCGCGCCAGCTCCACGCGCTCTGGCTGGACGACCTGTGGATCCGCGTCGTGGACGTCGACCGGGCCCTCGTCGCCCGCCGCTACAGCGCGCCGGTGGACGTGGTGATCGAGGTCGAGGACACCGTGTGCCCGTGGAACGCGCGCCGCTGGCGGCTGACGGCCGACGCCTCCGGTGCCCGCTGCGTGCCCTCGGACGACCCCGCCGACCTGGCCCTGCCCGTCTCCGTGCTGGGCGCCGCCTACCTGGGCGGGCGGCCGCTGGCGGCACTGCTGGCGGCGGGCGTGGTGCGGGAGTCGCGCGCGGGGGCCCTGCGGGAGCTGTCCGCGGCCATGTCCTGGGGCCCCGCCCCCTGGGCCGGCCTGGTCTTCTGACGGCTCCTCCGGGCGCGGCGACCGCCCCGGTCCCCCGCTCTCCCCTGGCGGCCGGAGCCGGTCACCCGAGGAGGGCCGGGGCCGGACGGGAGCCGCCGGAGCGGGTTATGGTGGCGGGCATGGCACTGCAGAGCTTGCAGATCACCGCGATCACCGCGATGCGGGCGCGAGACGTCTCACGCCCGTCGCGGGAGCAGCAGGAGGCCGCGGACCGCCGCCCCCTGCGCGACGAGACGCCCCGCAAGGAGCCCGCGCGCAACGGGACGCGCCGCGGCGAACCGGCGCGCGGGGAGCGCGACCGGTGACGACTACGGCAGCGGCGGGAGCTGGCCGATGGTCTCGTACGAGGTGAGCTGCGCGATCCTGCGGTTGTGCCGCTCGGCCCCGGAGTAGGAGGTGCCGAGGAAGGTCTCGACGAACCGGATCGCCTCCTCCGTCTCGTGCATCCGCGAGCCGATGCTGACGACGTTGGCGTTGTTGTGCTCGCGGGCGAGCCTGGCGGTCTCCTCGCTCCAGGCCAGGGCGGCGCGGACGCCGCGCACCTTGTTGGCGGCGATCTGCTCGCCGTTGCCCGAGCCGCCGATGACGACGCCCAGGCTGCCCGGGTCGCCCACGACGCCCTCGGCCGCGCGCAGCACGAACGGCGGGTAGTCGTCCTCCGCGTCGTAGACGAAGGGACCGCAGTCCTCGACCTCGTGGCCGTGCTCCTTCAGCCAGGAGACGACGTGGTTCTTGAGCTCATAGCCGGCATGGTCGGCACCGATGTAGACGCGCACCCGCCCAGTTTCGCAGGTGTGCGCGGGCGGCTCCACCCGGCCCCCGGCTAGAGTAACAGCCGAAGTACTCATGGAACCCTTACAAGAGAGAGCCCCCACATGCGTGACATCCGAGTGGTCGGTGACCCTGTCCTGCGCACACCCGCCGAGCCGATCACCGACTTCGACCGCGACCTGCGGCGCATGATCGACGAGATGTTCACCGTGATGTACGCCGCGCGGGGCGTCGGCCTGGCCGGTCCGCAGATCGGCGTGTCGAAGCGGATCTTCGTCTACGACTGCAGCAACCGCAAGGGCCATGTGATCAACCCGGAGCTGACCGTGGACGACGACGCCGAGGTCCTCGACGAGGAGGGCTGCCTGTCCGTCCCCGACCGAGGGACCGGCAACCCGATCTACGCCAGGACGCCCCGGGCCGCGGGGGTCACCGTGAGCGGCCTGGACCGGCTGGGGCGGCCGATCCGGGTCAGGGCCCGCGGCACGCTGGCCCGCTGCTTCCAGCACGAGACCGACCACCTCGACGGCAGGCTCTACGTGGACAGGCTGGCCAGGGACGCCGCGAGGAAGGTCCTGCTCCAGGCGCCCTGACCCCCGTGGCCGCCGGGCGGCCGTCAGAACTGGACGGCTTTGATCTCCAGATACTCCTCCAGCCCGAACTCGCCCAGCTCGCGGCCGAGGCCCGACTGCTTGTAGCCGCCGAAGGGCGCCCGCGGGTTGAACCGGCCGCCGTTGACCGCCACCTGGCCGGTGCGCAGCCGCCGGGCGACCGCGACGGCCCGCTGCTCGTCGCCCGCCCACACCGCGCCCGCCAGGCCGTACGGCGTGCCGTTGGCGATGTCGACCGCCTCGTCCTCACCCCGGAGGTAGGGGATGATCGTGAGGACCGGGCCGAAGATCTCCTCCTGCTCGATCACCATCCCCGGCTCCACCCCGGCGAACACCGTGGGCTCGACGTAGAAGCCGCGTTCCAGGGGCCGGTCGGCGCCTCCGGCGACCAGCCGGGCGCCCTCCTCCTGGCCCCGGTTGATGTAGCGGACGACCCGATCGCGCTGGGCCGCGGACACGAGGGGACCGAGCCTGGTCGCCTCGTCGAAGGGGTCGCCGACGGTGTATCCCCCGGCGGCCTCGACGGCGAGGCGGACGGCCTCGTCGTACCGGTCGCGGTGGACGATCATGCGGGTCCATGCCGAACAGGTCTGGCCGGAGTTGACGAAGGCGTTGGCCACCGTCGCCTTGACCGCCGCCTTCAGGTCGGCGTCCGGCAGGATCAGGCTGGCGGACTTGCCGCCGAGTTCCAGGGCCACCCGTTTGATCGTCTCGGCCGCGAGCGCGGCGACCCGGCGCCCGGCCCCGGTGGAGCCGGTGAACGACACCATGTCCACGTCGGGATGGGCGGCCAGGGCCTCGCCCACCACCGGCCCGTAGCCGCTGACCAGGTTGAGGACCCCGGCGGGCAGCCTGACCTCGTCGAAGATCCCGGCGAGCGCGAAGGCCGCGAGCGGCGCCACCTCGCTGGGCTTCAGCACGACCGTGCAGCCCGCGGCGAGCGCGGCGCCCACCTTGCAGACGACCTGGTGGAGCGGGTAGTTCCAGGGGGTGATGGCGGCGACCACCCCGACCGGCTCCCTGAAGACGCGGGAGTTGCCGACCTGCCCGCCCTCGAAGTCGTAGGTGCCGGCCAGCTGGGCGTAGGAGGCCAGCACCCCGGCCGGCATCAGCGTCTGCACCCTCATCGCCATGCCGTACGGGGCGCCCATGTCCGTGGCGATGATCCTGGCGATCTGGTCGGAGCGCTCTCGTATCAGGTCGGCGGCCGCGGCGAGGATCCTGCCCCGCTCGGCGGGGGCCGTCGCCGACCAGGAGGGGAAGGCCTCGCGGGCGGCGGCCACGGCGGCCTCGACGTCGGCGGGCGCCCCGGCGGGAACCCTGTCGATCAGCTCCTCGGTCGCGGGATTGACCACGTCGACGCTCTCGCCCGACGCGGACGCCCGCCAGGCTCCGTCCAGATAAAGGTGACGCATGCTCTCATCCTGGCGTGCGTGCCGCTGTTACGCGAGGGCGAGCGGGGCGTGGCTCCCGTACAGAGATGATCTTTGTACGGGAGCACTACGGGTGGACGCGGCGGGGCCGGGCCGTCCGGCGCGGTCGCGCGCGACGGGCGGCACCGGCGGGCGGAGACCGGCGAGGAACGGCTCAGTCGAAGATCGGCGGCCGGGTCCTGGAGCGCTTGAGCTCGAAGAAGCCGTCGGTGCCCGCCACCAGGCGCACGCCGTCCCAGAGTTTGCCCGCCTCCTCACCCTTGGGGGCCGGCGAGATGACCGGGCCGAAGAAGGCGACGCCCTCGACGGAGATCACCGGGGTGCCGACCTCCTGGCCGACCCGGTCGATGCCGTCGTTGTGCGAGGCGCGCAGGGCCTCGTCGAACTCCGTCGAGTCCATCGCGTCGGCGAACGCGCGGTCGAGCCCCGCGGCCTCCAGCGCCTCCTCGACGGTCTCGCGGAGCCTGTCGAGCTCCTTGACCCTGCCCCGGTTGTGGAAACGGGTGCCCAGCTCGGTGTAGAGGCGGCCCACCGTCTCGGAGTCGTACTTCTCCTGCACGGCGGTGACCACCCGGACCGGTCCGATGGCCTTGGCGATCATCTCGCGGTAGCTCTCGGGGACGTCCTTGTCCTCGTTCAGCACGTTGAGGCTCATGATGTGCCAGCGTGGCTCGATCGGCCGCACCTTCTCCACCTCCAGCAACCAGCGAGAGGTCATCCACGCGAATGGGCAGAAGGGATCGAACCAGAGATCAACGGGGGTTCGCTCAGTCATCTTCGTTCCGCTTCCTGGTCGTGAGGCTGCTTCGGTAGCGACAACCCGGACGGCGGAGTTCCCTATTCCACAGGTGGATTAATACCTTGACATGCCTCTTTATTCTCAAATCTGGGTATCGGTCCGCAGGCTGAGGCGAAGCGGCGCTGTGCGGCCTTACGTGGCAGGATTCAGTCACCCCTTAGCAATGGAGCGGGGGAAGTTGTGAAGAGGGAGCGGTAGTGGCAGGCAATCTGACCCGTGACGAGGCGCGCGAGCGCGCACGGCTGCTCAGCGTGCGGTCCTATACGGTGGAGCTCGACCTGACCGAGGGTGAGGAGCGCTTCGAGAGCGTCACCACGGTCCGCTTCACCAGCACCCGGCCGGGTGCGGGGACGTTCGTCGACCTGGCCGGCGCGAAGGTGCGCAAGGCCGTCCTGAACGGCGTCGAGCTGGACGTGAGCGGCTACGACCCGGAGACCGGGCGGCTGCCGCTGCCGGGCCTGGCCGAGACCAACGAGCTGCGCGTGGACGCCGACTGTTCCTACAGCCGCACCGGCGAGGGCCTGCACCGCTTCGTCGATCCGGTCGACAAGAGCGTCTACCTGCACAGCCAGTTCGAGACGGCCGACGCGCACCGGATGTACGCGTGCTTCGACCAGCCCGACCTCAAGGCCACCTTCGAGCTGACCGTGCTCGCGCCGTCCCACTGGGAGGTCATCTCCAACGCGGCGCCCGACACCTCCGAGGAGCTGGCCGAGCACCACGGCAAGCACGGCGCGCAGCAGGCGGCCAGGCGCTGGCACTTCCCGCCCTCCCCGGTGATGTCGACCTACATCACCGCGCTGTGCGCCGGGCCGTACCACAAGGTGACCTCCGAGCACGACGGCATCCCGCTGGGGCTGTACTGCCGGGCCTCGCTCGCCGAGCACCTCGACGCGGACAACCTCTTCGAGGTGACCAGGCAGGGCTTCGACTTCTTCCACCGCGTCTTCGGCGTCCGCTACCCGTTCGGGAAGTACGACCAGCTCTTCGTCCCCGAGTTCAACGCCGGGGCGATGGAGAACGCGGGCTGCGTGACCTTCCTGGAGGACTACGTCTTCCGCTCGCGCGTCACGGACGCGGTGATCGAGCGCCGCGCCGAGACGATCCTGCACGAGATGGCGCACATGTGGTTCGGTGACCTGGTCACCATGCGCTGGTGGGACGACCTGTGGCTGAACGAGTCGTTCGCCACCTACGCCTCGGTGCTCTGCCAGGCCGAGGCCACCCGCTGGGGCCAGGGCGCCTGGACGACCTTCGCCAACGTCGAGAAGGCCTGGGCCTACCGCCAGGACCAGCTGCCCTCGACCCACCCGATCGCCGCCGACATCGTCGACATGCACGCGGTCGAGGTCAACTTCGACGGGATCACGTACGCCAAGGGCGCCTCGGTCCTCAAGCAGCTCGTCGCCTACGTGGGGCTGGACAACTTCCTGGCCGGGGTCCGCGCCTACTTCAACGAGCACGCCTGGGGCAACACCACGCTCGCGGACCTGCTCGGCGCGCTGGAGCGCACCTCGGGGCGCGACCTGTCCTCCTGGTCGAAGGAGTGGCTGGAGACCTCCTGGGTCAACACGCTGCGCCCGTCGTTCACCGTCGACCCCGAGGGCCGTTTCCTGGAGTTCGACGTGCTCCAGGAGGCCCCGGCCGACTACCCGACGCTGCGCTCGCACCGCGTCGCCATCGGCCTGTACTCCGTGCGGGACGGCGAGCTGGTCCGCGTCAAGCGGGTCGAGCTGGACGTCGTCGGCGCGCGCACGGCCGTGGCCGAGCTGGTCGGCGAGGTCCAGCCGGACCTGATCCTGATCAACGACGACGACCTGACGTACGCCAAGGTCAGGCTCGACGAGCGGTCGCTGCGGACCGTGACGGAGGGCGGCATCGGCAGGTTCACCGAGTCCCTGCCCCGCGCGCTGTGCTGGTCGGCCGCCTGGGACATGACCCGCGACGCCGAGATGTCCACCCGCGACTACCTCACCCTGGTCATCTCCAACATCGAGTCGGTCACGGACATCACGGTCGCCCAGACCGTGCTCCGCCAGGCCCGCCTGGCCGTCCAGCAGTACGCCGACCCCGCCTGGCGCCCCGAGGGCCTGGCCCGGCTCGCCGCCGCGCTGCGCCGCCTGGTCACCTCGGCCGAGCCCGGCTCCGACCACCAGCTCGCCTACCTGAACGCGCTGTCGGCCGTGGCCGCCTCCACCGAGGACCTGGCGTTCCTGAAGGGGCTGCTGGACGGCGAGACGGTGCTCGACGGCCTCGTCGTCGACACCGACCTGCGCTGGACGCTGACCGGCGCCCTGGTCTCCGGCGGCCTGCTCGGCGAGGAGGACGTCGCCCAGGAGCTGCTGCGCGACGCCACCGCGACGGGCGAGCGCTCCGCCGCGCTCTGCCGCGCCGGGATCCCGACGGCCCAGGGCAAGGCGAACGCCTGGGCCGCGATCGTCGAGGGCAAGCTGAGCGGCGCGCTGCTCCGCTCGACGCTCGTCGGTTTCATGGACCCGCGCCACCCGGACCTGCTGGAGCCGTACGGGGAGAGGTACTTCGAGGAGATCGGCAGGATCTGGAAGTCCTGGACCTCCGACAGCGCCCAGAACTTCGCGAACGGCTGCTACCCGGCGCTGAACATCTCCCCCGGGACGGTCGCCAGGACCCAGGACCTCATCTCGTCCACCCAGCCGCCGCAGGCCCTCAAGCGCCTGCTGCTCGAAGGCGCCGACGGCATCGGCCGCGCCCTGCGCGCCCAGGCCAAGGACGCCTCGGCGGGCTGACCCCGCCTCACGCGAACGTGCCGGGTCTCCGGGCCTCTCAAGAGGCTCGGAGACCCGGCACGCGGACGCCCCTCGCCGTCACAGCGAGGGGCGTGTCTCCCGGTCTCCCCGAGGCGACGCTTTAAGTGGTTTCCGGTAAACACTGATAGAAATAGTCGTCAAGCGTGGGAAGCGTCCCGCGTCTCGCTGTGCGTGGACACCGGTCCCGTCGTTCATGGGTCATGAGAGGGTAAATCACGTGGAATCGGCGCGTGACCTGCTCGTCTCCCTGGCCCGGAGATACGCCTTCGGCGATGTCGGCGCCCTCGCCTCGGGCGTCGTGGCGGACGCGGCCAACATCGAGGCGGCGTGCGAGTTCGGCCAGCGGCTGCTCTCGCTCGACGCGGAGGACTTCGCCGCCGAAGCGCGGGCCGTGCCGAGTGACCTGCGGCGGCGGGCGCGGGCCTGCACGATGCCGCAGACGCCCCGCGAGCAGCCGCGCGGCGCGCTGGAGTCACTGCGGCCCGCGTACGGGCTGCTGCTGGAGGTCATCGCGGTCAGGTGGCACCGCCGCGAGCTGAGCCCCATGGTCGCCGCCGTGCACATCGCCAGCGAGTATCTCCCGCTGCTCGCCTTCGAACCGGTGCTCGGCAACGCCGGGGACCCGGCGCGCTGGCCGGAGGGGCTCACCGCGCCGGGCAGCAGGTTCGGGGTGATCGGCGACCGCGACTGCGACCACACGAGGGCCGAGCAGTCGGCCGTGAACCGGACCCTGCGGGTGGCCGGGGAGCCCGCCGAGGGGTGGCGCGCCTACTTCGACCGCCAGCACAGCCAGGTGGCCGGGGCGCTGGCCACCTGCGTGGCCGAGTGCCGCAACCCCTGCACCGCGATGGACTGGGTAAAGCCGGACCGCCGCGACGACCTCGCGCTGCGTTCCCGGGTGGCCCTGGCCTTCTCGGAGACCCCGCTGGTGCGGTTGCGCCACGCGGCCCCGGTGGGCCACGGGTTCGGCGTGCCCTCCCCCGAGGAGGTCACCGAGGCCTGGGAGCGCAGCCGATCCGTCCTGGCCAAGAACGGCGTGGGCGGCGAGGCGTCCGACGACGACGGCTTCCCACTGCCGGGGTTGCCGGCCCTGTTCTCCGCCGTCGCGGGCGCCCCGGTAAAGCCCTCGACGCTGCTGGCGGACATCAGCACGTACCTGGTGAAGCTTCTCCAGCCCTGACCGGGCGGGCCCGGAGACTCAGAGCCGGCCGTCGACGAACACCGACAGCGCGCAGCAGGCGACGGAGACCGTCATGAGCAGGACACCCCGGCGGACGAAGCGCCGCTTGGCGTCCCCGAGGGCGTTGAGCCTCCTGATCTCCAGGACGAGCAGGTCGACCCCCGCGCTCGATCCCACCTCGTACCCCAGCCGGGGGTCCGGTCCCGGCGTCGGGTCCCCGGCGAACCCGCCGGGGTAGAAGCGGCGCCGCTCCAGGGCCCTGGCCGCGAGCCCGGCGGTACGGCGCCAGAGGGCTCCGGCGAGCACGAGGATCCCCATCAGCCAGAAGAACATGCTCGTCCACCAGAGCCACTCGACCTTGCTGGACAGCTCGCCGGGCCTCCAGTGGCCGTTCAGCAGGCCGACGACGACGACGCCGGCGGCGGCCCCCGTCGTGAACAGCAGGATGGCCGCCGTCTCGTCCTCCCCGCGGACCCTCCGGCGGGCGTCCGCGAGCGTCGCCTGGACGTAGTCGAGGATCCTGCCGGGCTCCCGTTCCGCCGTGAACCTCCTGCGGGAGCGACCCCGCAGCGCGTCCCACCTGATCCTCAGCACGAGCCGATTATCCGGGAAAACCACCCTCGTCCCGCCCGGAAGGACCGCCTGCGCGATCATTCTGTCCGGCGGGGCCGGGCAGGATCATCGGCGGCGCGACGCCTGGTCCGCGAGCAGCAGGACCCCGGTGACCAGCCCGCCCACCAGGTCACCCAGGCCGAACATCGCGGCCATCGACGTCGCGGCCACGCGGCACTCGGCGTCGGGCAGCCACTTCCCGGCCAGGGAGCCCGTGACGATCTCCAGGGCTTTGCCCCGCTGGTCCACGAAGACGAGCACGGCCCTGTCGGCGTCGGCCCCCAGCGCGGCGTGCAGCCGCTCGGAGAAGTGGCGGCGCGGCCCGATCGCCGGACCGAGGTAGGCGGCGAAGCGCAGGCCGGTACGCCGTTCCGCCGTCCGCAGGGCCTCGCGGACATCGTCCCCCTGTGTCGAGGTCAGGGTGAGCATCTCCGTCACCTCGCCTTCACCGGTTCGGCGATGGTCTCGCGACTCATCGACCGAGGTCACCAGGCCGCCGACGCCCCGCCGGTGTGCCGTCCGGGCTCGGAGGTCTCCGCGAGCGAGACCCAGTCGACCTCCGGCGCCGGGGGCCGGGCCGGACGCCGCTCGGTGAGCACCAGGACCGAGTCGGTGATCCCCCGCTCGCTGCCCAACGGGCCACCCAGCCAGACCGCGCCCGCCGAGGTGCTCCTCGCGGCGTGGTCGCGCATCCTGCCGGGCATCGTCACGAGCAGGACGATGAGCACGAACAGACCGCCGGAGACTCCGACGAGAAAGCCGAAGACCTCGATCGCACTGTCCACACCTCAAAAGTAACCCGGCGCCGACCACCCGTCGAGGGCTACCGGGCGGCGGGCCCGCGCTCGCCCCGGAAACCCCCTTCTGGCGGCCTCGATCCGCGACGACGCGGAGATCAGGGGACCCTCGCCGCCGAACCCCCGGGTCGGCATCACGCCGATCGGCAGACCCTCGGCGCTCCGGTGCGGCGGGAGGTTCACCGCCGGCCGGCCGCTCCATGGCGTTAAGATCGTGAACGTGGGTCACGCCCCGCGCGGCAGGCGCAGAACACCCGGTCGTCCAGAACGAAAAGCCCTAGGCTACCCGGTTCATAGCAGCGCCAAGCGGGTGACGGCGGTCACAAAAGTATGAGATACGCAATACTAGGCACCCCCAAGGACGTCAGCTACCGTGAGTTACGTGGATTCCGGTCAGGTACCAGAAGACGGTAACACTACGTCACCGATTTGGGTCAGTGACCGACAGGCCGAGGACCGGCCGACGTCTCGACCCGCCGCGCCAGCGTCTACGTACGCACCCGTCGAGCGCGCCTCGCTGCGCGGCCTGCTCGACCACCCGAAGTACCGCCATCTGCGCCGGCGCGCCCTCATCGCGGTCGGCGTCGGCGTGCTCGCGGGCATCCTGCTGGCCAGCTGGCCGCTGGGCTTCACCGCCGCCGTGGTGGCCGCGATCGTCGACACGGTGCTGCGCGCCCGCTCCAACTCCTCGGTGCCCGCCTGGCGGCGCGCCTCGGTCGCGGAGCGGCGCACGGAGATGCAGCTGAAGCGGCTGGAGCGCGGGGGTTACCGCACCCTGCACGCCCGTGCGATCCCCGGCAGCGAGGCCCAGATCGACCATCTGGTCGTGGGCCCCACCGGCGTCTACGCGGTCGACTCCGAGAAGTGGGACAAGCGCCTGCCGGTCCGCGTCCAGTCGCACCGCAAGCTCTTCCACGGCCCGTTCAGCCAGAAGCCCCGCCTCGACGAGGCCCGCTGGGAGGCCTCCCAGGCCGGAGAGCTGATCGGCGCCGAGCTGGGCCGCGAGGTCACGATCGTGCCGTCCCTGGCGATCTACGGCCCGGCCATCCCCTGGAAGGTCCTCAACGTCCGCGAGGTCGACGTATTCGACGGCAGTCGTGTCCGTAAATGGATCACCAAGCGGGAACGCTCACTCACCGACGCCGAGATCGACAGGATCTTCGAGGCCGCCGAGCAGGTGCTGCCCGCCCGCTACCCGGAGAACTGATTCCGGACGTCCCGCAGGCCCGTTCTCGCACGACCGCTTCTCTCCCGCCGGGACCGACGGGAGTCAGCCCCGCTCCGGCGCCCCGGCCCGGCGACTCCCGTCTCCCCCTTCCCGCTCTCCCCTTCCGCGCGGGCGCCCGTCGCGGGCGACGCGTCGGGTGACCGAGGCGGGTGGCCGGGGAGCCGCCCCGGGTGCCGCTCGCCCCGGGTTCGCCGGGCGCGGAGACCTTGGTAGTGTCGGAGAACACCCTGGGCCCGTATCGGGCCCGCCGGCCGCCGCCCCGGTGCCCACCCCGTGCCCCGTCGGCGTCCCGGAACCGTCCCGACGACCTGCGCGTGACCTGCGCGGCGCCTCGCCGCCCCCCGCCTCGTCACCGCCGCGTCACCTCGTCCGGTACGCCGATCGTGCCCGTGCGCTGTTCACGGAACGTGTGGTCACGAGCCGGATGTCTCGCGGCATGGACAGGCGTCTCACGCACCGGGCGGTAGCCGTACCATTTGTAGACACGGTTTCGATGATGGGAGAAGCCTCATGCCCGCCCTCAGGTCGCGTACGGTCACTCACGGCAGGAACATGGCCGGGGCCCGGGCCCTGCTCCGGGCGACGGGTGTGGCCGGTGAGGACTTCGGGAAACCGATCATCGCCGTGGCCAACAGCTTCACCCAGTTCGTTCCCGGGCACGTCCACCTCCGTGAGGTCGGCGACGTCGTCGCCGGCGCGATCCGCGAGGCGGGCGCGATCCCGCGCGAGTTCAACACGATCGCGGTCGACGACGGCATCGCGATGGGCCACGGCGGCATGCTCTACTCGCTGCCCAGCCGGGAGCTGATCGCGGACGCGGTCGAGTACATGGTCAACGCGCACTGCGCCGACGCCCTGATCTGCGTCTCCAACTGCGACAAGATCACCCCGGGCATGCTGCTCGCCGCCTTCAGGCTCAACATCCCCACGGTCTTCGTCTCCGGCGGGCCGATGGAGGCGGGCAAGACCCCCAACGGCAAGCTCGACCTGATCGACCCGATGATCGCCGCCGCCAACGACGCCGTCTCCGACGCCGAGCTGCTGGAGATGGAGGAGAACGCCTGCCCGACCTGCGGTTCGTGCAGCGGGATGTTCACCGCCAACTCGATGAACTGCCTGGCCGAGGCCATCGGCCTCGCGCTCCCCGGCAACGGCACGATCCTCGCCACCCACAAGGCGCGCAGGAAGCTGTTCGAGGACGCCGGGCGCCAGCTGGTGGAGATCACCCGCCGCTACTACGAGCAGGACGACGAGACGGTCCTGCCGCGTGCCATCGCGACCAAGGACGCGTTCGAGAACGCCATGGCGCTGGACGTGGCGATGGGCGGCTCGACCAACACGATCCTGCACATCCTGGCCGCGGCCCGCGAGGCCCGGGTCGACTTCGGGCTGAAGGAGATCAACGAGATCTCGCTGCGGGTGCCCTGCCTGTGCAAGGTCGCCCCCGCCACGGCGAAGTACCACGTCGAGGACGTCCACCGCGCGGGCGGCATCCCGGCGATCCTGGGCGAGCTCGACCGGGCGGGCCTGATCCACCGCGACGCGTACACCGTCAACGGCGGCACCCTGGGCGACTACCTCGACGGCTGGGACCCCCGGTCGCCGCAGGTGCTGCCCGAGGCGCTGGAGCTGTGGCACGCGGCCCCCGGCAACGTCCGTACCGTGAAGCCCTTCTCCCAGGGCGCCCGCTGGGAGGAGCTGGACCTCGACCGGTCCGAGGGCTGCGTCCGCGACGCCGAGCACGCCTACACCCGCGACGGCGGCCTCGCCGTCCTGTACGGCAACGTCGCCACCGAGGGCTGCATCGTCAAGACCGCTGGGGTCGACGAGTCGATCTGGAGGTTCGAGGGCCCGGCCGTGGTCTTCGAGTCGCAGGACGACGCGGTCGAGGGCATCCTCAACAACAGGGTCAAGGCCGGCGACGTCGTGGTGATCCGCTACGAGGGGCCGAAGGGCGGGCCCGGCATGCAGGAGATGCTTTACCCCACCTCGTTCCTCAAGGGCAAGGGGCTGGGCAAGGACTGCGCGCTGGTCACCGACGGCCGCTTCTCCGGCGGCACGAGCGGGCTGTCCATCGGCCACGCCTCCCCCGAGGCGGCCGAGGGCGGCACCATCGCCCTCGTCGAGGACGGCGACCTCGTCGCGATCGACATCCCCGGCCGTTCGATCGAGCTGAAGGTCTCCGAGGAGGAGCTGGCCGCCCGTCGTGAGAAGCTCCTGGCCGACCTGGGCGGCTACCGGCCGCGCGACCGCCAGCGCCAGGTGAGCGCCGCGCTCCAGGCGTACGCCGCGCTCACCACCTCGGCCTCCACCGGCGCCTCGCGCGACCTGTCGCAGCTGTCCCGCTGACCTGGGCTTCCTGTCGGGTAGAGATGTCTTACCCGACAGGAAGTTCGAAAAAATGTCGGTACTCGGCCGTATTATCAGGGTATGGCTGATGTCATGAAGCTCACCGCCCCGCTCACGGCCGCCGAGATCGCCGCACTCGCCCTGTCGATGGCGCATCTGGGGTCGGGTCCGCAGGCCAACGCCGCCCGCAGCGGTCTGCGCCACGCCTTCGAGCAGATGGAGCTCGACGACGACGTCGTCGCCACCACCCTGGCGACCCTCACCGAGCCGATGTCCGCCCCTATCGCCGACCGAGCCCGGACGATCGCCAACGCCATCACCTCAAACCTCGTCATCCGCCTCCACTACCAGGACGTCTCCGGGCGGGTCACCGTCCGCGACGTCGACCCGGTGACCTGCATGGTCCACCGCGAATACTGGTATCTCGTCGGAATGTGCCGCATGCGCGGCGCGATCCGGGCCTTCAGGTTCGACCGGATCATCGCCACCGAGCCCACCTTCGTGCCGGCCCGCCCGCACCGGGCCGAGGCGTTCCTGCCCTTCCAGGGCAAGCGCGCCGCCTAGCCGGACAGCCGGTCGGATTCGTTGGATCTGTCACCCGGCGGCGCGAGCCGATCCGGGTGACAGACCCGGATGCGCGGGCCTAGCCGCAGCAGCCGCCCCCGCAACACCCGCCACCGCCACCGCCGGAGGGCTGGGGCGCGGCGGCGGAGGAGCCGCCGGTCACGGCGACCGTGGAAAGCAGTTTGACGGTGTCGTCGTGGCCGTCGGGGCAGAGCGCCGGATCGCCGGAGCGGGCCATCGGGCGGGAGATCTCGAAGGTGGACCCGCAGGCGCGGCAGCGGAAGTCGTATCGGGGCATGACCCCAAGGTTACCCAGGTCGCCCGGATCTCTCACGCGAAGGTGATCGAGGCGTAGTCGCTCACCGGCCGGTAGCCGATCGCCTGGTAGATCGAGTTGGCCGTGGCGTTGGACAGATCGGTGAAGAGCAGCACCTCGGCGGCGCCCTCGGCCCTCACCTTGGCACTCACCGCGTGCGAGATCGCGCTGCCGTAACCCTTCCCGCGAAACTCCGGGGGCGTGTAGACCGGGCCGATCCGGGACATCCCGCCGAGGGACGCGGAGGCCCCGGCGAACGCTACGGATCGCCCGCCCGCCTCCCACACGACCAGTTCCCGTCTGGCGATCCGGCTGGCCACCAGCGCGGTCAGGTCGACGTGGGCGACCCCCTCGGCCTCGGCCTGGAACTCCTCCCCCCACCGGACCAGGAGGTCGAGATCGGTGGCGACGGCGACACGAGAGGCCCCGTCCACCGGGGGCGCCGGGGAGGCGAGCGCGTCGAGCCGGTAGAGGCGCTCGGCGCGGCGCCCGGCCTCGGGCCGCCACCAGGATGCGGCGAACGTCTCGGCCAGCGGGAGCGGCCCGTTCACGCCGGAGATCGCCCGCTCCGTCTCGATCAGGCGGGTGGCGAGCTCCGGCACGGTGTCGGCGGGGATCTCGGGGAGCAGGAGGGCGTGGGGAGGCGTCTGGATGGCCGCCGCCACGACCCGGCCGTCGCGCTCCAGCCGCCCCAGCAGCACGTCGTCGCCCCACAGGCCGCCGCGTATCGCACGCAGGACCGTGAGCGGGACGGTGTTGCGCACCGGATCGCGCAACAGCCACGGCTCCGCCACGCCCGTGTACGCCTCGGCATCGGAGGTGAAGATCCATGTCATGGGGTGATTGTGCCGATCGTGGATCCTCCGTGCCGGCGGGTGGCGCCCGGCACGCGGGCGTGACAGGGCGGCCGGAGCCGACGAGGCCGCCGCGGCCGCGTTCCGCGGGGTGGCCGCGTCGGCCCCGTCATCCGGACACCGGCCCTCAGGCCGCGCTCTCCGCGAGGTAGGGCGCCCACTGGGGATCGCCGACGATGTGCGCGCCGATCAACCTCCAGTGGACGCCGCGTGGCACCACCGGGGCGACGTCGAGCGTCCACCCCAGCTCCTCCAGCATGCGGTCGGCCTTGCGGTGGTTGCACGTCGTGCACGACGCGACGCAGTTCTCCCACGTGTGGGGGCCGCCTCGGGAGCGCGGGATGACGTGGTCGATGGTCTCGGCCCGCTGGCCGCAGTAGGCGCACCGGTAGTCGTCCCGGCGCATCAGCGCGGTCCGGGTCAGCGGGATCCGCGACCGGTATGGGATCCGGACATATCTCCGAAGCCTGATCACCGAGGGAACGTCGAGCGTGCGGCTCGCCGAGCGGAACACGGCGCCCCGCCCGTCGCGGTGCACGACGTCCGCCTTCTCCCTGAGGACGAGCACGACGGCTCGGTGCAGGGAGAGTGTGGTCAGGGGTTCGTAGGTGGCGTTCAAGAGCAGGACTTGGCGCATCAGCGGGCCTCTCCCGCCGTGCGACGCGTCGATTGAGGGGGCACGCCACTGCGTGCCCCGGCTGGCGGCCCCTCCTGGGGCCCGGGCGCTTCCGTCACGAGGACCTCCGCCGGACGGCCCAGCGGATGCTCACCACGGCACCGTCCTTCACCAAGTTTGGCTGCTGCAACCTGGTTCTCGCCACCCATAAATGACTGGAGAGACACCTGATACGTTTTATGCCCGCATTACCAGTTCTTAACTCCTCCTGCCGTAGATCAGATACGCCCCCCGCGCAATGCCGCCGTCCCGCGGCCCCGAGGTCGTAGTGTTCGAGCCATGACGCGACAGCCTTACCCTCCAGCCAGCCGCCTTGAGCTCGTCGACGAGCTCCACGGTGTGCCTGTTCCCGACCCCTATCGATGGCTTGAGGACCCGGACGATCCGGCGACGAAGGATTGGCTGGTGGGGCAGGAGAGACTGCTGGAGAGCGAGCTGGACGCCCTTCCCGGCCGTGAGGGCTTCAAGGCCAGGATCGCGGAGTTGCTCGGATCGGGGTCGATCGGCGCGCCGACGTGGCGCGGGGAGCGGCGTTTCTTCATGCGGCGCACCCCCGGGCAGGAGCACGCCGTCCTCTACACCGTGGACCCCGGCGGCGCCGAGCGGGCGCTGCTCGACCCGATGACGCTCGACCCGACCGGGCTGACCACCCTCGACTCCTGGCAGCCCGACAAGGAGGGCCGCCTGCTCGCCTACCAGGTCTCGGTGGGCGGTGACGAGGAGTCGAGCCTCTACCTCATGGACGTCGCGTACGGTGACCGGATCGAGGGGCCGATCGACCGCTGCCGCTACTCCCCCGTGGCGTGGCTGCCGGGCGGCGAGGCCTTCTACTACGTGCGCAGGCTGCCCGCCACCGAGGTGCCCGAGGGTGAGGAGCAGTTCCACCGCCGTGTCTACCTGCACAGGGTCGGCACCTCCACCGCCGAGGACGTCCTGATCTTCGGCGAGGGCCTGGAGAAGACCAATTACTACGGCGTGGCGGTCTCCCTCGACGGCCGCTGGCTGCAGATCTCCGCCTCCAGGGGTACGGCCCCGCGCAACGACCTGTGGGTCGCCGACCTCCAGGCGTCCTCCCCCTCCTCGCCCGACCTGGTCGTCGTCCAGGAGGGCGTCGACGCCCAGAGCGCCCTGCACTTCGGCCGCGACGGCCGCCTGTACGTCTTCACCGACCGGGACGCCCCGCGCGCCCGCGTCTGCGTGACCGACCCGTCCGAGCCGTGGTTCGAGAAGTGGCGCGACCTGATCCCGCAGGACCCCGAGGCCGTGCTGACCGACTTCGCGATCCTCGACGATCTCGACCGGCCGGTCATGCTCGTCGCCTGGACCCGTCACGCGATCAGCGAGATCTCGGTCCACGACCTGGTCACCGGCGAGCGTGTCGGCGAGGTGCCGACCCCGGGGCTGGGCACCATCGGCGGCATCAGCGAGCGCCCCGAGGGCGGCCACGAAGCCTGGTTCGGCTACACCGACAACACCGTGCCGCCGAGCATCCAGCGCTACGACGCCCGCACCGGCGAGACGACGCTCTGGGCGGCCTCCCCCGGCGCCGTCGAGGTCCCCGCCGTCAAGACCGAGCAGGTGACCTACCTCTCGGCAGACGGCAGCGAGGTCCACATGCTGGTGATCTCCCCGCCCGGCGCCGAGGGCCCGCGCCCCACCATCCTGTACGGCTACGGCGGCTTCGGCATCTCGATGACCCCCGGCTACTCGGCGTCCATCCTGAGCTGGGTCGAGGCGGGCGGCACGTACGCCATCGCCCAGCTGCGCGGCGGCGGTGAGCAGGGCGAGGAGTGGCACCGGGCCGGGATGCTCTCCCTCAAGCAGAACGTGTTCGACGACCTGCACGCCGCGGCCGAGCACCTGATCGCCACCGGGGTGACCACGTCCTCGCGGCTGGCCATCTCCGGCGGTTCGAACGGCGGCCTGCTGGTCGGCGCGGGCCTGACCCAGCGCCCCGACCTGTACGCCGCGGTGGTCTGCTCGGCACCGCTGCTCGACATGATCCGCTACGAGCTGTTCGGCCTGGGCGCGACGTGGAACGTCGAGTACGGCTCCGCCGAGAAGCCCGACGAGTTCGCCTGGCTGCACTCCTACTCCCCGTACCACCACGTGCGGGAGGGGGTGTCCTACCCGGCGACGCTGTTCACCGTCTTCCAGTCCGACACCCGGGTCCACCCGCTGCACGCCTGGAAGATGTGCGCCGCCCTGCAGCACGCCCAGGCCTCGGAGCGGCCGATCCTGCTCCGCAACGAGGCGGAGGCCGGTCACGGGGCCCGCGCGGTGAGCAAGACCGTCGAGCTCGCCGCCGACCAGCTCACCTTCCTCGCCCACCACACCGGGCTGACCTCCTGAGGGCGTGAGCTCACAGAGCCTTCGGTCGAAAGGGGCGCGTCCGGGAGTCCGGAGGCGCCTCCTCGACGGGCGCGGCGGCCGGGCTGTCGGCCCGCCGGGGGCGGCGCGCCGCTCACGCTGAGCGGCCCCGGGGCCCCGGCGCGGCTGCCGGGGTGCGGTGGATCCGGTACGGCGACGCGCCTGCCTAGTGCTGCGTTCCTCACTGGAAGTGCAGATCCCCACCGGCCCAGGAGGTTGTAGACGGGAAGGATCACCCCAGCGACCTTGGGTTCTTGATAGCCCGTTCTCGACCTGCTTTGAGGAACGTCGCACTAGGGGAGGCCGGACGTGCCTGCTTAGGGGAGGCCGAGGGTGTCGCGGGCCGCGGCCACGGCGGCCTGGCCGAAGCTGACGCCGCCGTCGTTCGGGGGGACGGCGCGGTGGGTGAGGACCCGCAGGCCGCGGAGCCGGAGGGCGGTGGTGAGGCCGTCCAGCAGCAGCCGGTTCTGGAAGACCCCTCCCGACAGGGCGACCGTGCCGAGGCCGGTGTCGTCGCGCAGCCGCGCGCACACCCGGGCGGCGGCGACGGCGAGCCCGTTGTGGAAGCGGGCCGCGACGCGCGCCGGGACCGCCCCGGCACGCGTGTCCTCGACGACCGCGCGGACGAGGTCCGCGGCCCTGATCGTCACGAGCGGCCCCTCGTCGGCGATCCGTGCCTGGTAGGCGCCCTGCTCCGTCGGGTCGGCGCACTGCTCCAGGGCGATCGCGGCCTGCCCCTCGTATCCGGCGGTGTCGCGGAGCCCAAGGATCGCCGCCACCGCGTCGAACAGGCGTCCGGCGCTGGAGGTGAGCGGGGAGTTCGTCCCGGCCCTGGCCACCGCGACCACCTCGTCCCAGCGGTGCCCGTGGCGGGCCCTGACCGGCAGGTCCTCCGGGAGCCCGTCCCCGTACGCCGCGTGCAGGTGCGCCGCCGCCATCCGCCAAGGCTGCCTGATCGCCGCGGTGCCGCCGGGCATCGGCACCGGCGCCAGGCGCCCGGCACGGGTGAAACCCACCAGGTCGGCCACCAGGAACTCGCCGCCCCAGATGGTGCCGTCGGTGCCGTAACCGAGGCCGTCGAAGGCCACCCCGATGACCGGGCCGCTCTCCCGGTTGTCGGCGAGGCAGGAGGCGATGTGCGCGTGGTGGTGCTGGACACCGGTCAGGTCCACCGATCCCGGCGTCTCCAGGCCGAGGGCGTACTTGGTGGACAGGTATTCGGGGTGGAGGTCGTGGGCGACGAGCCCCGGGGTGATCCCGAGCAGGCGCCGGAGATGCTCGATCCCCTCGGTGAAGGAGCGCAGCGTCTCGTAGTTCTCCAGGTCGCCGATGTGGTGGGAGACGAAGGCGTGCCCCTGCCTCGCGAGGCAGAACGTGCTCTTCAGCTCGGCGCCGCAGGCGAGCACGGCCCTCCTGGCGGGCGGTGAGAGCCGCAGGGGCTCCGGGGCGTACCCGCGTGATCTGCGCAGCGGCAACGCCCCGCCCCGCGCGGCGAGGAGCACGGAGTCGTCGGCGCGGACGTGGATCGGCCGGTCGTGGGTGAGGAAGGCGTCCGCGACCCCGGCGAGCCGGGCGAGCGCGTCGCCGTCGCGGTAGGCGATGGGCTCGTCGGAGAGGTTCCCGCTGGTGAGCACGCACGGGCGGGCGAGTTCGGCGGCGAGCAGGTGGTGGACCGGCGTGTACGGCAGCATCAGGCCGAGGCGGCGGTCGCCCGGCGCGACGGCTCCGGCCACCTCGGCGCCGGGGCGGCGGGGCAGCAGCACGATCGGGCGCTGGGGGCCGGTGAGCAGCCGCTCGGCCTCGGCGTCCAGCTCGCACAGCGCCCGCGCGGCACGCAGGTCGGGGACCATGACCGCGAACGGCCGCTCCTCGCGGTGCTTGCGGGAGCGCAGGACCCGGGTGGCCTCCTCGTCGGTGGCGTCGACCGCCAGGTGATACCCGCCGAGTCCCTTGACGGCCAGGACGCCGCCCGCTCGCAGCACCTCCACCGCCGCCCCGATCGGATCGGCGCCATCGCCCGGACCGCGTGCGTGCGCGCCATCGCTACGAGGACCGCCGCCGTCCAGGCTGTCACCGGGGCCCCGAGGGGGCGGATCATCGTCGTGGAGGCCGCCGTCCAGCAGGCGGAGGACCGGGCCGCAGGCCGGGCAGCAGATCGGCTGGGCGTGGAACCTGCGGTCCGACGGGTCGAGGTACTCCCTCTCGCACTCCCCGCACATGGCGAACCCGCCCATCGTGGTGGCGGGCCGGTCGTAGGGGACGTCCCGGATGATGGTGAACCTCGGCCCGCAGTTGGTGCAGTTGACGAAGGGGTGGCGGTGACGCCGGTCGGCGGGGTCGAACAGTTCGGCCAGACAGTCATCACATGTCGCGACATCGGGTGAGACAAGGGTGACGCGGTGGTTTCCCCCTTGGCTGGCCGCGATGCGGAACCCCCGGTCCCCGCGTACCGGTATCGCGGTGGTCGTCACGCGGTGGATCGCCGCCAGCGGCGGGGCCTGGTCCCGCAGGCCCTCCCGGAAGCACGCGACGTCGCCGGGCTCCCCCTCGGCCTCGATGAACACGCCCCGGTCGTCGTTGCCCACCCACCCGGACAGCCTCAGCCGCCGGGCCAGGGAGTGGACGTGGGGGCGGAATCCCACCCCCTGCACGATCCCCTCGACCCTGATCCTGACCCGGATCCGCGCCGGTCCCCGTCCCGTGCCCATCCCGCCATCCTTCCCGCGCCCGGCGGGGATGCCTCGGGGGCTCGCATGATCTGGACGGGAAGGTTACGTCAATGATCAGAGCTTTGCCGTTGGTTGTCGAGCCGGGGGTGTCGAGCCTGAAACGGCCAATCGTAATGTGGCGACTACCGTGAAAAATACGGAGCGTCGACATGCCTGGCACACCGAGTACGCAAACAGCGCCTCTCTCACCACCGGCCGTCATACCGGTCACGGAGGCGGCGGTCGTCGCGGCCTTCGCGCGCCGGGACCACGCCGGGCGTGCCCTGGCGGGTGACGTGGGACGTGTCGCGAGTGCCGCTCGGGCCATGGCCGCCAGGTTCCACCTCGGCGGCAAGCTGATCGTGTTCGGCGACGCGGGCGCGGACGCCGCGCACGTCGCGGTCGAGTTCATGCACCCGGTCATCGTGGGCAAGAGGGCGCTCCCGGCGGTGGCGCTGAGCACCGACGCCACGACGGCCGGCGGGGTGAACGACGAGGACGGCGACGAGGTCCTCGCCCATCGGGTGCGCCACTGGGCGGACGCCGCGGACACGGCCCTGGGGATCTCCCGGGACATCCGGTGCCCGAGCGTCCTGCGGGGGCTGGAGACCGCCGGGGAACTGGGGCTGCTGACCATCGCCCTGACCGGCGCCGGGGACCACGGAGCCGGGGGCGGTGAGGGGACCGGCCCTCTCCCGGCCGGGCACACCACGACCGAGCACACCACGACCGAGCACACCTTGACCACACACAGTACGACCACGCACAACACGACCACGCACGGCACGACCGCGCACGGCACGACCGCGCACACCGTCACCGCGCACCCCCTGACCGGCCGCCTTCCGGCCGACCACGTCCTGGTCGCCGCGTCCGACGACCCCGCCGTGGTCAAGGAGGTCCACGTCACCGCCTACCACCTGCTGTGGGAGCTGGTCCACGTGTTCCTCGACCGGCTCGGCCCGCCCGCGCGGGGGGCGGAGCGATGAACGGGCCCGAGGACTGCACCGACGGTGTCTGCGTCACCTGCTCCGACCAGGCGCTGCCGATGAGCGTGGTCAGGCTGCTGGAGGGAGAGCTCGCGATCGTCGACGCGGGCGGGGTCCTCGAAGAGGTGAGCGTGGCACTGGTCGACCCGGCGGTGGGCGACATCGTCCTCGTCCACGCCAGGGAGGCCATCGCCGTGGTCGGGCACGGGAACCGCAGGGGGAAGGACGGCGATGAGCGCGCTTGACGAAACGCCCGCGGAGGGCATACGCGGCCTGTACCCCTTCCTGTACGACCGCACCGAGCACGATGCGCACACCGACCGGCCCGACCGGCCCGGCTTCGGAACGGCGGAGCTGGAAGCGGAGGCCGTACGGTCGGCCGTGGAGAAGACCGGCGAGATCGTACGGCTGCGCGGGCGGCTGGCCGAGGAGTCGGCGGCGGAGCTGGCGGCGTGCGCCGAGGAGATGGCCGCGCGGTTCGTCGCGGGCGGGCGGCTGTTCAGCTTCGGCAACGGCGGGAGCAGCACCGACGCCCAGGAGGTCGCCACCGCCTTCCTGCACCCCCGCCTCGGCCCGGCCCTGCCCGCCCTCTGCCTGACCGGCGATGTCGCCGTGGTCACCGCGCTCTCCAACGACGTCGGCTTCGAGGTGGTCTTCGCCAGGCAGCTCGCGGCGCTGGGCCGTCCGGGGGACATCGCCGTCGGCCTGTCTACGAGCGGCGGGTCGGCCAACGTCGTCCGGGCGTTCGAGGAGGCGGCCCACCGGGGCATGCTCACCGTCGGACTGGCCGGGAGCGGGGGCGGCAGGCTGGCCGAACTGTCCGAACGGGGTGTCCTGGACCACCTGTTCGTCGTCCCCTCCTCCTCGGTGCACCGGATCCAGGAGGCTCAGACCACCCTCTACCACGTGCTCAGGGAACTCACCTGGCACGCGCTCGGATCGCCGCCGACCCCTCGGGCGCCCAGCCCCGGGTGAGGAGAACCCGTCATCCGCGCGTTTCGTCCCCCTTCACGTTCCACAGACATCCACGAGGAGGGGAGGCGTCATGGCAGCGCCGACGGACACAGTGAGCGACAGACCTCAGGAGCGGGAAGAACCCGTCGTCCACATACTGTGGATCAACGCCGGACTGAGCTGCGACGGTGACTCCGTCGCGCTCACCGCGGCGACCCAGCCGAGTATCGAGGACATCGTGCTCGGCGGGCTTCCCGGGCTTCCCAAAGTGGCCGTGCACTGGCCACTGATCGACTTCGAGTCCGGGCCGATGCAGGGCGCCGACGTCTTCATCGAGTGGTTCTTCAAGGCCAAGCGCGGCGAGCTGGACCCGTTCGTACTGGTCGTCGAGGGCTCGATCCCGAACGAGGCGCTCAAGCAGGAGGGCTACTGGTGCGGGTTCGGCAACAACCCCGAGACCGGCCAGCCCATGACGACCAGCGAGTGGCTGGACCTGCTCGCGCCCAAGGCGACCGCGATCGTGTGCGCGGGCACCTGCTCGGCGTACGGCGGCATCCACGCCATGGCGGGAAACCCGACCGGGGCCATGGGCGTCGCCGACTACCTGGGCTGGGACTGGACGTCCAAGGCGGGGCTGCCGATCGTCAACGTGCCGGGCTGCCCGGTGCAGCCGGACAACCTCTCCGAGACGCTCCTCTACCTGCTCTACCAGGTCGCCGGGCAGGCGCCGATGATCCCGCTGGACGAGTCGCTGCGCCCGACGTGGCTGTTCACCCAGACCGTCCACGAGGGGTGTGACCGGGCGGGCTACTACGAGCAGGGCCAGTTCACCACCGAGTACGGCTCCCCGAAGTGCCTGGTCAAGATCGGCTGCTGGGGGCCGGTCGTCCGGTGCAACGTCCCCAAGCGCGGCTGGATGAACGGGATCGGCGGCTGCCCGAACGTCGGGGGCATCTGCATCGCCTGCACGATGCCGGGCTTCCCCGACAAGTTCATGCCCTTCATGGACGAGCCACCCGGCGCCCACGTCTCCTCGACGGTGAGCGGCGCGTACGGGACCGTCGTCCGCGCGCTGCGCGGCATCACCCTGCGGACCGTCGACAAGGAACCGAAATGGCGCCACAAGGGGCGCGAGCTGCTGACCGGCTACAAGGCGCCCTGGAGCTGACATGACCACCTCGGAGCAGAACCCCGACCTCGTGGAGATGGCCTGGGACCCCATCACCAGGATCGTCGGGAGTCTCGGCATCTACTGCAAGATCGATTTCAAGAACCGGCGGGTCGCCGAGTGTCACAGCACCTCGTCGATCTTCCGCGGCTACAGCATCTTCATGAAGGGCAAGGACCCGCGCGACGCCCACTTCATCACCAGCCGCATCTGCGGGATCTGCGGCGACAACCACGCGACCTGTTCGGTCTACGCGCAGAACATGGCGTACGGGGTGCGGCCTCCGGCCCTGGGCGAGTGGATCCTCAACCTCGGTGAGGCCGCCGAGTACATGTTCGACCACAACCTCTACCAGGAGAACCTGGTGGGGGTCGACTACTGCGAGAAGATGGTCCGCGAGACCAACCCCGGGGTGCTGGCGATGGCCGAGCGCACCGAGGCGCCGCACGCGGGCGACCACGGCTACAAGACCATCGCCGACATCATGCGCTCGCTGAACCCGCTGGAGGGCGAGTTCTACCGCGAGGCGCTGGTAATGAGCCGCCTCACCCGCGAGATGTTCTGCCTTATGGAGGGCAGGCACGTCCACCCCTCGACGCTCTACCCGGGCGGGGTGGGCACGGTCGCGACGGTGCAGCTGTTCACCGACTACCTGACCCGGCTGATGCGCTACGTCGAGTTCATGAAGCGGGTCGTGCCCATGCACGACGACCTGTTCGACTTCTTCTACCAGGCGCTGCCCGGCTACGAGGAGGTCGGCCGCAGGCGGGTGCTGCTCGGCTGCTGGGGAAGCTTCCAGAACCCCGAGCACTGCGACTTCACCTACCAGAACATGAGCCACTGGGGTCGCGAGATGTACGTCACGCCGGGGGTGATCGTCGACGGCAAGCTGGTCACCAGCGACCTGGTCGACATCAACCTCGGCATCCGGATCCTGCTGGGCAGCTCCTACTACGACGACTGGCAGGACCAGCAGCCGTTCGTCACCCGCGACCCGCTGGGCAACCCGGTCGACATCCGGCATCCGTGGAACCAGCACACCATCCCGCACCCACAGAAACGCGACTTCAGCGACAAGTACAGCTGGGTCATGTCGCCCCGCTGGTTCGACGGGGAGAACGCGCTCGCGCTCGACACCGGCGGCGGGCCCATCGCCAGGCTCTGGTCGACGGCGCTGTCCGGCAGGGTCGACATCGGCTACGTCAGGTCGACCGGCCACAGCGTGCAGATCAACCTGCCGAAGACGGCGCTGCGGCCGGAGAAGACGTTCGAGTGGACGATCCCCGAGTTCAAGGGGCAGCCGCTGTCCAACGCCCTGGAGCGCAACCGGGCCCGCACCTACTTCCAGGCCTACGCGGCGGCCTGCGCGCTCTACTTCGTGGAGCAGGGCCTGGCCGAGGTACGGGCGGGCCGGACCCAGACCTGGGAGCCGTTCACGGTTCCCGACGAGGCGATCAGCTGCGGATTCACCGAGGCCGTGCGGGGCGTGCTCTCCCACCACATGGTGATCAGGAACGGGAAGATCGCCAACTACCACCCGTACCCGCCGACTCCCTGGAACGCCAGCGTCCGCGACGTGCACGGCACGCCGGGGCCGTACGAGGACGCGGTGCAGAACACGCCGATCTTCGAGGAGAACCCGCCCGAGGACTTCAAGGGCATCGACATCATGCGCACCGTGCGGAGCTTCGATCCGTGCCTGCCGTGCGGGGTGCACATGTACCTCGGTGGCGGCGACGAGCTTCGCAGGGTGCACACCCCCCACGCCTTCGGCACCCCGTGAGCCGGCCGTTTCCCGGCACCGGTCCCGGCACCGGTCCCGGCACCGGAGAGGGGGGCCGGGCAGATGCCGCGAGCCCATGACGTCCGGGCGACCGGCGATCGCGTCGAGGCGCTGATCGCCGATCTCGGCGCGCTGGGCGACGCCGTGACGCGCGCCAAGGCCGAGGACCTCGTACGGGCCCTCGTCGAGCTGTACGGCGCCGGTCTGGAACGCGTCGTCGAGATCGTCGTCGAGGCCGAGGCCGCCGAGGTGCTGGGCCGCATGACCGGCGACCCGCTCGTGTCCGGGCTGCTGGTGCTGCACGACCTGCACCCGCTGAGCACGGCCGAACGCGTCCGCGACGCGCTGGACACCGTACGCCCCCACCTGGGGTCGCACGAGGGCGGCGTGGAGTTGCTCGGCGTGGGCGAGGACGGGATCGTGCGGCTCCGCCTGGAGGGCACCTGCAACGGCTGCCCGTCCTCGCGGATCACCGTGACCGACGCCATCGAGCGGGCCATCGCCCAGGCGGCGCCCGAGGTGGCCGGGGTGGAGGTCGAGGGGGTGACGGGTGGGCGGCCGGAGCTGCTGCAGATCCAGCGCCGCGCGCCCGGCCCGTGCCCGGTGCCGGAACCGGTTTCGGACCTGGTTTCGGAACCGGGACCTGGACCGGTGTCGGTGTCGAGACCTGGACCGGTCTCCGAGTCGGAACCGGTCCCGGTTTCGGAGGTGGCGCCGTGACGGCCACCGGGCTGCGCAGGTTCCGCGAGCCGCCCCGGACGGACCGGCCCGCCGGGTCGCCGGTGACGCCATCGACACCGGTGACACAGGTGACGCTGTGCGAGCTGTGCGCGGTCCCCGCGGGTGAGGACCACGGCCACGTCGTGAACGTCGAGAGCCGGGGACTGCTGTGCGCCTGCCGGGCCTGCTACCTGCTGTTCACCCGCGACACGGACGGCCGGGCACGCTACCGGGCCGTCCCGCGACGCTACCTTCACGCCCCGGACTTCCCGCTGGACGCGGCCGACTGGGACGAGATGCAGATCCCGGTCCGTACGGCCTTCTTCTTCCGCAACTCCGCGATGGACCGGACCGTGGCGTTCTACCCGAGCCCGGCGGGGGCCACCGAGTCGCTGCTGCCGCTGGAGACGTGGGAGCGCGTCCTGGCGGCCAACCCGGCGATGGCCGACGTCCGGCCCGACGTGGAGGCGCTCCTGGTGGACCGCCGTCCCGACGGCGGCTTCACCTGCCACCTGGTGCCGATCGACGCCTGCTACGAGCTGGTCGGCCTGGTGCGGCTGCACTGGAAGGGCTTCGACGGCGGTCAGGAGGCGCGGGAGGCCATCGAGGGTTTCTTCGCCGACCTGCGCGAGCGCGGGCGTACCGTGCCGCCCGCCCAAGGTGGTGACGACCGTGGATGAGCCCGCGTTCACCGACCCGCGCGGACACACGGCGCCCATTCAAGGTGGTGACGACCGTGGATGAGCTCGCGTTCGACTGCGTGGGGGTGCGGGCGGAGGCGTACGCAGCCTTCCCGACGCTGGTCTTCCGGCTGCGCGTCACCGACCCCTCCCCCGGCGGGGTGCACACCATCGCGCTGCGCTGCCAGATCCGGGTGGAGCCCCACCTGCGGCGCTACGGCGACGGCGAGGCGGAGCTGCTCGGCGACCTGTTCGGGGACCCGGCGCGATGGGGCGACACGCTGAAACCCCTGCGGTTCGCCGACGTCTCCGTCATGGTCCCGGCGTTCACCGGGAGCACGGAGATCGACGTACCGGTGCCGTGCGGCTACGACCTGGAGGTGGCGGCCGGCCGGTACTTCGCCGCTCTGGACGACGGCGAGATTCCGATGATCATGCTCTTCGGCGGCACGGTGTTCGCCAGGGCGCGGGACGGCTTCTCGGTGAGCCAGGTGCCGTGGCACCGCGAGGCCCGGTGCCGGCTGCCGGTGGCGGTGTGGCGGGAGCTGATGGACCGCTACTTCCCCGGTTCGGGGTGGTTGCGGCTGCGCCGCGACACGCTGCGGGAACTCAGCAGGTTCAAGTCCGGGCACGCCCTGGCGACCTGGGACGAGACCCTGGAACTACTGCTCAAGGAGACGCGGCCATGAGCGTGCCGATGGACATCGCGCGGCGGGTGGCGGACGCGGTGCTGTACGAGGGCTACCTCCTCTACCCCTACCGCGCCTCGGCGACCAAGAACCAGGTGCGCTGGCAGTTCGGGGTGCTCGTCCCGCCGGGGTTCACCGCGACCGCCGAGCATCCGGCCAGCGTGACCGAATGCCTCCTCGAAGGGGCCGTGTACGCCGTGGCGCACCTGAACCTGCGTTTCCTGCACGTCAGGACGCGCGGCGTCGAGCGCGCCGAGGACGACGGCTACTGGCCGGTCCAGCAGTTGCGGAACGGCCATCGGACCTACCTCGCCTTCGACGAGGCGACCGAGCGGGAGGCGGAGGTGACACTCCCCGTCGCCGGTCTGCTCGACGCCCCCGAGCGGGTGATCGAGGTACGGATCCCCGGAGACCGGGTGGTCGAGCCGATCGTGGCGCCGTCCGGAGAGGTGATAGGGCGCCTCGTCTCCGAGCACCTGCCGCTGCACGCCGCGCTCAGGGTCTCCGCCGAGCGGGTGCCCGGACCGTACGAGCTGGTCAAACTGCGCGCCCGGGTGGAGAACACCGACCCCTGGAAGCCGCTGGGCGCGCCGCGCGAGCAGGCGCTGCGACACTCGCTGGTCTCGGCGCACCTGCTCATCGCGGTGAACGCCGGGGCCTTCGTCTCCCTGCTCGACCCGCCGGAATGGGCACGGCCCGCCGTGGAGACCTGCCGCAACGAGCACACCTGGCCGGTACTCGTGGGCGAACCCGGCCACCGGGACGTGGTGCTCTCCTCGCCGATCATCCTCTACGACCACCCGGACATCGCGCCGGAGAGTCCCGGGGCCCTGTTCGACTCCACGGAGATCGACGAGATGCTCCACCTGCGCACGCTCACCCTCACCGACGAGGAGACGCGCGAGGCGCGGGAGACCGACCCCCGGGTGGCCGAGCTCATCGACATGGTCGGCAGCATGCCGCCCGAGCTGCTGGAACGGCTCCACGGCGCGATCCGCTCGGTGGAGGCGGCCACCGACCACACCTGTCACACCGACCGCACCGACCGGCTGCCTCCCGCGTCCCCGGAGACGGGAGATTCCCCGAGCCGGGAGCGGCCGCCCACCCCCTGGTGGGATCCGGCCGATGACGCCACGGTCTCCCCGGAGACCGACAGCGTGACGATCGCCGGGGTGGCCGTCTCCAGGGGCAGCAGGGTCCGGCTGGTTCCCGGCAGGCGGCGCGCCGACGCCCACGACATGTTCCTCGCGGGCAGGACCGCCCACGTCGAGGCCGTGCTCCTCGACCTCGACGGCACCCGGCACCTGGCCGTCACCCTCGACGAGGACCCGGGCGCCGACCTGCACCGATCGCACGGCCGCTTCCTCTACTTCGCCCCCGACGAGGTCGAACCGCTCACGGACGGCTCACCGGCGGGCGATCCCGCCGCCGACGGGGAGGTGGGCGCGTGAGGATCCTGGTGGCCGGGGTGGGGAACGTCTTTCTCGGCGACGACGGCTTCGGTGTCGCGGTGGCCAGGCACCTGGCCCGCGCCGACCTGCCCGGCGAGGTCGAGGTCAGGGACTTCGGCATCCGGGGCGTCCACCTGGCGTACGAGCTGACCGGCGGCGGGTACGACACCACGATCCTGGTCGACGCGGTCTCCCGCGACGGCCCGCCCGGCACCCTGTACGTCCTCGAACCGTCGGCGGGCGACGTGCCGGGATCCTTCGCCGACGCGCACTCGATGACGCCGGAGACCGTGCTCTCGCTGGTGGGCGTGCTCGGCGGCGAGGCCGGTCACATCCTGCTCGTCGGCTGCCAGCCCGCCGACACCTCGCCGGGCATGGAGCTCAGCGCGCCGGTCGCGGACGCCGTCGGCAGGGCGGCCGACCTGGTCGTCGAGCTCGCGGGGCAACAGATCGCGATGGCACTCGCCAGCGCGGGCCACGAGGAGGAACGGACATGCTGAAACGCCTGCTGGCCGGGGCGGTGCTGATGGGGGTGGCCATGCTGGTCTACCGGTCGCTCCCCGACATCAAGCGCTACCTGAGGATGCGGAACATGTAGCGGGCCCGCGCGCCCCGGGGAACCGAGGACACGCGGCTCGGCGGACCGCCCGGCGGCTCCGTACATCCGTGCGGGCCACCCGGGCGGACCACGTCCGGTCACGGCACGCCAGAACTCCTGAACACCATGAAAAGGATCAACCAATGCATGAATTCGGGATCGCCGAGGCGATCCTCACCGCGGTGGAGAAGCGCGCGGACGGCAGACGGGTGCGGCGGGCGCGAGTCCACGCGGGCGCCCTGCTCCGCGTCACGGAACCGGCGATCAACCAGGCGTTCTCCTCGATCGCCGACGGGTCCGTGGCCGAGGGCGCCCATGTGGAGCTGGTCATCGTCCCAGTGCGGGTGACCTGCCGCTCCTGCGGGAGCACGTCCACCTCCACCGACCCCTTCGCCGTCTGCGCGGGGTGCGGCGACACCGATCTCGACACCGAGGGCGGCGACGACCTCGTCCTCGAATCCATCCAGCTGGCGGAGGCCTCTCATGTGCCTGGGAATTCCCGGCGAGATCGTGGAAATCCTGTCGGACCGTCCTGATCTGGCCATGGTCGACGTCTGCGGCGTCAAACGCGCGATCAACATCGGCCTGATCGAGGACGAACACGTCGTGCCCGGCGACTGGATCCTCATCCACGTCGGGTTCGCGCTGTCGAAGATCGACGAGGTGGAGGCCAGGGCCGCGCTCGACTTCCTCGAAAGCATCGGCCAGGCGTACGAGGACGAGATCGCGGCCCTCCGAGAATCCATGATCGAAGAGGGGTGAGGGCTGATGCGTTTCGTCGACGAGTACCGCGACGCCGAGAAGGCCCGGACGCTCGCCGCGCGGATCGCCGCGCTGTGCGAGCCCGGCCGCGAGTACAAGTTCATGGAGGTGTGCGGCGGGCACACCCACACGATCTACAAGCACGGCCTGGAGGACTACCTGCCCGAGGCCGTCACCCTGGTGCACGGTCCCGGTTGCCCGGTCTGCGTCATCCCCATGGGACGGGTGGACGACGCCATCCACATCGCCGAGCAGCCGGACGTGATCATGACGTCGTTCGGCGACATGATGCGGGTGCCCGGCGGGAACGGCTCGTTCCTGGACGCCAAGGCACGGGGGGCCGACATCCGGATGGTCTACTCCCCGCTGGACGCCCTGAAGATCGCCCGGCAGAACCCCGGCAGGCGGGTGGTCTTCATGGCCATCGGGTTCGAGACCACCGCGCCCTCGACGGCGATGACGGTCCTGCGGGCCGAGGCCGAGGGGATCGAGAACTTCTCGATCTTCTGCAACCACGTGACGATCATCCCCGCCATCAAGGCGATCCTGGACTCTCCCGACCTGCGCCTGGACGGGTTCATCGGGCCGGGCCACGTCTCCACGGTGATCGGCTGCCGGCCGTACGGGTTCGTCGCGCGCGACTACGGCAAGCCCATGGTGGTGGCCGGTTTCGAGCCGCTGGACGTGCTGCACACGGTCTACCGCGTCCTCCTGCAGCTGTCCGAGGGCCGCTCCGAGGTGGAGAACCAGTACTCCCGGGTCGTCCCGTGGGACGGCAACCTCAAGGCCCTGCGCGTCATCGGCCAGGTGATGGAGCTGCGGCCGTACTTCGAATGGCGCGGGCTGGGCTTCATCTCGCAGTCGGCGCTCAGGGTCACGGAACGGTACGCCGCCTTCGACGCCGAACGGATCTTCCGGATTCCGGGCGGACGGGTGGCCGATCCGAAGGCGTGCCAGTGCGGCGAGGTGCTCAAGGGAGTGCTCAAGCCCTGGGAGTGCAAGGTGTTCGGCACCGCGTGCACCCCGGAGACGCCGATCGGCACGTGCATGGTGTCGTCCGAGGGCGCCTGCGCGGCCTACTACAACTTCGGCCGGTTCTCGCGCGAGCGCGTCAAGGAGGCGACCCGGAGGTGAACGGCGGAACGGGCGGCACCGGACGGGCCGAGGAGCACGGCGTG
Source organism: Streptosporangium oxazolinicum (assembly GCF_039537505.1). Taxonomy (NCBI): domain Bacteria; kingdom Bacillati; phylum Actinomycetota; class Actinomycetes; order Streptosporangiales; family Streptosporangiaceae; genus Streptosporangium; species Streptosporangium oxazolinicum. The sequence continues at coordinate 17,175 of NZ_BAABAQ010000021.1, read as the reverse complement.
CGGGAGATGGATCCGCCACGATCGCGCGGCGGGGAACGACAGGTACCCGGCTTTGAACACATATCGGACCTGGAAGAGGCGGTACGCCGCCACGAACACGTATCGGACCTGGAAGAGACGCGCGGCCACGGACCGGACGAAGAGGCGCGCGGCCGGGAGCGGCAGGTGCTGGACCGGATCGAGCGGGTGCGGCGACGCGGGGCGCGGGTGCGGGAGGACCGCATCACCCTGGCGCACGGCGCGGGCGGCAGGGCCACGCACACCCTGATCGAAGCGGTGTTCCTGGAGTCGTTCCGCAACCCGATGCTGGAGACCCTGGAGGACGGCGCGGTCGCCGACGGGCTCGCCTTCACCACCGACGCGTTCGTGGTCACGCCGCTGTTCTTCCCGGGCGGCGACATCGGCGACCTGGCGGTCAACGGCACCGTCAACGACCTGGCCATGTGCGGGGCCCGCCCCCGTTACCTGTCGGCCGGGTTCATCCTGGAAGAGGGCTTCCCCGTCGCCGACCTGCGGCGCGTCACCGCCTCGATGGCCGAGGCGGCACGACGGGCGGGCGTGTGGATCGTCACCGGCGACACCAAGGTCGTGGAGAGGGGCAAGGCGGACGGCTGCTACATCACCACCTCCGGCGTCGGGACGCTCGACCGGCCCGTCCGGCTGAGCGCCGCCTCCGCGCGGCCGGGAGACGCGGTCATCGTGTCCGGGCCGATCGGCGAGCACGGGATCACCGTCATGCTCGCCCGGGGAGAACTCGACATCGAGGCCGACCTGTGTTCCGACACCGCTCCGCTCAATGCCCTCGTCGACGTGCTGCTGGACGCCTGCGGTGGCGGTGAGGGCGGCGACGGCGGCGCGGTGCGCTGTCTGCGCGACGCGACCCGGGGCGGGGTGGCGACGATCGTCAACGAGATAGCGGAGGCCTCGCGGGTGGCCGTCGTCCTCGACGAGGACGCGGTGCCGGTCCGTCCCGCCGTACGGGGGGCGTGCGAGCTGCTGGGGATCGACCCGCTCTACGTCGCCTGCGAGGGCCGGATGGTCGCGGTGGTGGCCGGGGACTCCGCCGAGGCGGCCCTGGCCGCCCTCCGTTCCCATCCGCTCGGCTCCGACGCGGCGATCATCGGGCGGATCAACGACGACCCGCCGGGGTTGGTCCTGCTCAGGACCTCCTTCGGCGGTACCCGCATCGTCGACCTGCTGGTCGGCGACCCACTACCGAGAATCTGCTGACCACCGAGCGAATCCAGAGGTGCTGGACATGAGCGAAAAACGCAAATCCGGAGAAAAGGGTCGGAGCGGCAAGGACAAGCAGGGGGAGCACGGCTACTCCCGCGACGTCGGCCACGCCAGCGAGGAGGTCGTGCGGTCGGGCAACCTGGCCTTCGGCCCCCCTCCGGACGACAAGGGGCCGCCTCGCGTGGTGTCCAGTGCGGAGCGCAAGGGCGTCCCCGCCACCGACACCGAGGCCCGGTCCCCTCTCGGCGTCGGCACCAGCGAGAACCGTGGCGCCGAGAAGATCGCCTCCCGGAAGAAGGACGCGGGTCGCGAGAAGGTCGGCACCGACGAGGCGGGACGCCCCTACGGCGTCTCCCACCCCGAGGACGTCACCGGCATCAGCCCCGGGAAATCCGGCCGCAGACCACGGTGACCGGTCACGGACCACGGTGACCGAGCGCGAGCAGCGGTGACCGGCTATGGGCCACAGTGACCGGCCGCGGACCGCGGTGACCGGTCGCAGGTCGCGGTGACCGGTCGCGGGCTGCGGTGACCGGTCGCGCATCACGGTGACCGGTCGCGGGCTGCGGCGACCGGTCGCCGCGTCAGCGGGGGAAGACGATCGTCTTGTGACCGTCGAGCAGGACGCGCTGCTCGGTATGCCAGCGGACGGCGCGCGCCAGGGCCTGGCACTCGACGTCGCGGCCGATGGCGGCGAGGTCGTCCGCGGAGTGGGTGTGGTTGACCCGGGCGACCTCCTGCTCGATGATCGGGCCCTCGTCGAGGTCGGCGGTCACGTAGTGCGCGGTCGCGCCGATCAGCTTCACGCCGCGAGAGTGCGCCTGGTGGTAGGGCTTGGCGCCCTTGAACGACGGCAGGAACGAGTGGTGAATGTTGATCACATTACCCGCGAGCTTGACGCAGAGATCCTCCGACAGCACCTGCATGTAGCGGGCGAGCACCACCAGGTCGGCCCGGTAGTGGTCGACCAGGGTCAGGATCTCCGCCTCCTGCCTGGGCTTGGTCTCGGGGGTGATCGGCAGGTGGTGGTAGTCGATGCCGTACGACTGGGTCAGCGGTCGCAGGTCCGGGTGGTTGGAGACGACCGCGACGATCTCGATGTCGAGCAGGCCGGAGCGCATCCGGTAGAGGAGGTCGTTCAGGCAGTGGCCGAACCTGCTGACCATCACCAGCACGCGCGGCTTGACGGAGATATCGCGCAGCTTGAAATCCATGCCGAGCTCGGGGGCGAGCGCGGCGAAGGCCTCGCGCAGCTCCCCGTCGGGCAGCGGAGAGGCGAACTGCACCCGCATGAAGAACCGCCCGGCCACGACGTCACCGAACTGCTGGCTCTCGGTGATGTTGCATCCCCGCCCGGCCAGGAGGCCGGAGACCGCGGCCACCACGCCCGGACGGTCCGGGCAGGACAGCGTCAACACAAACTCGGCCCTGGAACTCATGCCTTCACCCTTGAGCTTGAGAGGTCGGATCGCCCGGTGCTTCCACCTGACCTGGGCAGAGTACAGCGAATCCCAGCGCCGTACCCGGCCGTCCGGCACGTGGCGGACCAGAAGCCACGAAGGCCCCCGGGGCCACCGGAACCCACCACAGGACCACCAGGCCACCGGAACCCACCGGAGACGCCACGGGGGCGCGGACCCGGTGGGTGGAACGGCCGGGGGACGGCCGGGGGACGGCCGGGGGGGACGGCGCTGCTACCCTCCCTGCCCTATGGGCGACCCTCAGCCGAACGACCGGCCCGCGGCCCGGGTGATCTGTGTGGACGGATCGGGCCGGGTGCTTCTCATGCACTGGCGCGACCCCGTCGGCGGCCAGACCCTGTGGGAACCGCCGGGCGGCGGGATCGATCCGGGTGAGACCCCCCTCGACGCCGCGCGGCGCGAACTCACGGAGGAGACGGGCCTGCCGGGCGAGGCGGTGCTGGACCGATGGGTGCCGGTACGCCGGGAGTTCCACTGGATCGGCGTCCACTACGCCAAGACCGAGCGGTTCTATCTGGCCAGGTTCGAGGGCACGCCCGAGGTGGGCGCCGGGTCGTTCACCGCGGAGGAGGACATCACCCACCTCGGCTCCGGCTGGTTCTCACCGGCGGAGATGGCCGGTCTTCCCGGCTTCCTGGAGCCCCCGGACCTGCCGGAGGTCGTCTCCCGCGTCACGCGGCTGGGATGAACCGGCCGCTCCGCATAAAACGGGCGCGAACAGGGATGAACACGCGGAGACGGATAGTCCGCGCGGCCCTCGATCTCGCGGATCGAGGGCCGCGACCGTCAGAGGAGGATTCTTCCAGCGGCGAGGAATCTCATCCCTTGTGGATGGCGCCGGCGACGCCGCCGAGTCTTGACACGCCGATCTTGTGGACAATGATCTTTTTCATCGCACTCACCAGGGAATAGCGGTAGGTACGAAAAACAATTATTCGGATATCTCCGAAACAGGCAACACTAAGTAGTGAAATAGTGCGAAATAGAGATCATTTGGTTAAGGAGGACATAGCGGCTATTAGGTCTTTTTCTCCGTAAATCACCACACACCCCCCTCGTTCTTCCCGGCGGATCTCGCGCCAGCCGAACGTGCGATAGAGCTCCATCGCCGCGAGCTGATTCATGGTCGTGTCACCACGAAGGCGTACATAACCGAGTTCTATCGCCCGCGCCTCCAGTGCGAGCACCATCTGGGCACCGAATCCGCGACGCTGGAACTCCGGATGGACCCGCATGCGGCACATCTCGGCGGTCTGGTCGTCGACGCGGCGGAGACCGCCCATCGTGACGACACGTCCGTCGGACATCTCACCCACGAGGAACTCGCCCCGGTCGGCGAGGTAGATCTCGTGGATCTTCGGGAAGTCGTCCTCGTAGTAGACGCCGTCCCCGGGCGCGAGACCGACCTGGGCGAGACAAATCTGGTGGAGCGCCCAGACGGTCTCAAGGTCGGACCAGCGATAACGCCGAAGCCTCGGCTTCAACTGCCACTCCTGTCGGCCACTGGATTCTCCGTCGACGCGCCACGGTTGCGCAGCGACTCCATGTAGGTCTTGAGCTTGGGATGGTCGGGAGCCTTCACCTCGACCTGCTTGCCCACCTCGTGGGCGCGCTGCATGAGGATGTCGGGCCGGCACGCCTCGTCAAGGCCCAGGACCGTACGCTGGGCGATCTCCAGCGCCTCGTCCACGTCACCCTCAAGGATCTTGCACTGGGCCCGGTCGAACCTGATGAAGGTCGGGTCGAGCCAGTCGGTCGGACCGTACTTGGTGAGCGCCTGTTCCAGGATGAAATCGGCCTCCATCGCCTGCCCGAGCTTGACCAGCGCGTCTCCCTGGTGGAAGTAGAGCTGGCGCTCGGTGTAGCCGAAGGTCGAGTCGTCCTGGTCCGCGGCGGTCATCTGGGAGAAGGCGGCCCTCGCCCTCGACAGCGCCCGCTTCGCCTGGTCGACCACGTCCTTCTTGCCGGAACCCGACATCATCGCCAGCGCGCGGGCCTCGACCACCGGGGCCATCGCCTGGGCCGCGCAGGGCGTCTGCCCGGCCAGGTCACGGCTCTTCTTGGCGAGGTTGAGAGCTTCGCGCGGGTCACCGTAGTAAAGGGGGACCAGGGCCTCCCTGGCGATGACCCACGCCCTCAGCGCCCGGTCGCCGGTCTCGTCCGCCGCGGTCCTGCCGGTCCTGAAGAAGGACCGCGCGAGCCGGTGGTCACCGAGATTGACCATGATCATGCCGCTCAGACCGGCGAGCTGCGCCGCCATGCGGCACAACCGTTCTTGCAGGTCGACCGGCTGGTGATGCTCCATGGCCTTGCGCACCGCGCCGAATTCGAGCATCACGTCGCACAACAGCCTGAGCGGGGGGGTGTTCATGTACTGGCGGCCGAAGCCGATGGTGGATTCCTCCCACTGATCGAGCATGGCGGGCGAGACGGTGGCCGAAACCAGCGTGTCGTCCATCCTCTTGCGCAAGCTCTCCACCGATCCGAGCACCTGCCCGTCCAGCGCGATGCCGCCGCTGCCGGCCAGGAGCTGTAAAAGTGTCCTCCGTAGCACGTTCTCGTCCTCCTCACCCCCGTCCGCGGAAGGGTCGACGCCGATCGGCTGGATCAGCAGCTCACGCGGACCAGAGGAAGTGTCGGGTTTTCCATCCTGGAGATCACCTCGGACGACACCGGGCATCTTGTGGCCGTGGCCGCAGATGCACGGGCCGTCGTACCCGAGGGAGACGGGCTCGACCCGGTAGGTGGAGCACAGGTAGTGCAGGTATTCGGGACCGGGCCGCTTCAGCCCGCTCTCGTACGCGGACAGGAGCGTCTCACCGATGCCGGGGGCCGACTTGCCGTCGCGTTCGAACAGCGCCCGTATCTGTTCGATGACGTCCGCGAGAGCGACGCCGTGCGCGAGGCGGTGACCTTTAATCCGGGTGGTCCCGAATTGCGAACTACACTTTTCGTAGATTTCCCTGGCTATCTGCGCCGAGGACTTCCCGGCTGCCAGGCCACGGGCCCGGACCTGCCGCGCTAACTCTGTCTCCCTGTGCTGCCTGCCGGACATACCGGCCCCTCTCTCGTGGCCGGCCGGGCTGGCTGGCACACTTGTCCCGACCGGTCCTCAATCTCCCTTGACGCAGTGTGATCTTTCGGTCGCACTGCGCCTACCGAGAATGATGGACCACGTTTGACTCATCCGGAACACACTAATAAAGCCGCTGGCTAAGAATCGTCCTCCGAAGGACTGTTTCTTTCAACCCACTTGGCACATCGCCCACCCTGAACTGGGTTTTCCCCGAATTGACCCATGGGGCCACCGTGAGTCATCTTTGGCGAGCGGCACCGGAAGCGTGATCGGACGAACACGATTCGGCGCCGACGAGCCGAGACCACGAGGAGGGACGAGGTGGGTGAAGACGATTTCCGGCACCTTGAGCGACTGGTGACGGAGCTTGACTGCCGCGGGCTGCACGCCCGTGTGGTGCGGACCCACTCGGGCCGTGCGTTCGTGCGCGTGATCAATCCGAAGGCGACCAGCCTGGCGGAGAACGTCACCTGCCGGGCACAGGCCGCCCCCAGCCATCGGGATTGGTACTACTGGTGGTCCTGGGGTGAACGGATGCACACGGTGGAGGATCCCGCCGGTGCCGCGACCAAGGTCGCACGCGTACTCGCCGCGGTAGGAGAGTGAGGTGAGCGGCACAACGGGCCTTCGCCCGGTGTGCCGCGTCTGCCGCGGCTCGGCGGAGCCGGTGGGGTGACCGGTGCGGAGCGTCCTCGGACGCTGGGCACCCCGCCGGCTCCGAATCGCCGGACCCGCGCCCGCGGGCTCCCATCGGCGGAAACGCGGAGGCTCTCGCGAGCCGAAGCCCGCGAACCGTTGTGAAGCACAGGCTGCCGTCCGGTCTCTCGTCCGGGCGGTGACCGGATGGATCCCTCTCGGGAACGGAACGGGACACGCTTCCGGGTGCGTGCCCCGTTCCGGGCCACCCCGTCACCGGGGCATCCGGGTCCGCCCCCGCGGCCCTGGACCAGGATGTCCCCGTCTTCCCCGGCGTGATGTGACGGAGGCCGGTTCGATCGGCAATATGGGTAGGTCGCATGACTCGCCCAGCCCGCCTGTCGATCCGATCCGAGAGGGATCCACTCCGTGTCCTTGCTTTCCCCCACGCCCGTCCCCACCCCCAGCGTCACCCCGTCCTCCGATCCGGGAGTCGTCGTCGAGAACCTTCTCGACGCGAGTGCGGGCTTAATACAGGGGTGCGGGAACGGCGGTGGGGTAATCTGCGACTTCGTGAAGATGCTCGTGCCCGCGGCCGTCGACTGGGTGGCCCCCGCGATCGCGGGCCTGATCGCCATCACACTGGTCGTGGTCATCGCGCTGATCCTGCGCAACGTGGCGCATCGGCTGATCGGCCGGGTGGTGCGCCGGGCCTCCTCCGAGCGCGCGTCCCTGGCGGGGCGGCTGCGCGGCAGGGAGACGGTCACCCCCGAGGGCCTCGACGCGATCGTGGCCGAACGGCGCAGGCAGCGGGCCGAGACCATCGGCTCGGTGCTCAGGCACATCGCCTCGATCATCATCCTGGGCACCGCCGTGCTGACCGTCCTCGAACGCCTCTCCGTCCCCATCGCCCCCCTGCTGACCAGCGTCGGCATCCTGGGCGTGGCGATCGGCTTCGGCGCCCAGGAGCTCGTCAAGGACTTCATCGCCGGGATGTTCATGCTCCTGGAGGACCAGTACGGCGTGGGTGACGTGATCGACGCGGGTGCCGCGATCGGCACCGTGGAGGCGGTCACCCTGCGCATCACCCGCCTGCGCGACGCCGACGGCCGGGTCTGGTACGTCCGCAACGGCACGATCACCCGGGTCGGCAACGAGTCCCAGGGCTGGTCGCGCGCCACGGTCGACGTACCGGTGGCGTACGCCTCGGAGATCCCCGTGGTCCGCGACCTCCTCAAGGAGGTCGCCGACGAGATGTGGAACGAGCCCGCCTTCCGCGACTCCATCATCGTCGAGGAGCCGCAGGTCTGGGGCATCGAGCAGATCTCCGACACCGCCGTCATCTTCCGGGTCAGCGCCAAGACCATCCCCTCCCGGCAGGCGGAGGTCGCCCGCGAGCTGCGCCTGCGGATCAAGTCCGCCCTCGACCGGGCCGACATCACGATCGCCGCCTGACGTCAATTAGGCTGGAGCACGTGTCCGTTACCCCCGAGGAATCCCAGTCCTTCTACGACGCCGTCGGCGGCGAGGAGGCCTTCAGGCGTCTGGTGCACCGCTTCTACCAGGGGGTGGTGACCGACCCGATCCTCATGCCGCTGTACCCCGAGGACGACCTCGAAGGCGCCGAGGAACGGCTCCGCATGTTCCTCATCCAATACTGGGGCGGCCCCAGCACCTACAGCGCGCAGCGGGGCCATCCCCGGCTGCGGATGCGGCACAACCCGTTCGTCATCCGCTCGGCCGAGCGCGACGCCTGGCTCCGGCACATGCACGACGCGGTGATCTCCCTGGCGCTCCCCGACGACCTGGAGAAACGCCTCTGGGACTACCTCGTGTACGCCGCGCACAGCATGGTCAACGCCCCCGAGGTATAAACCACGGTACGGCCGGGGGGCGCGACGCATAAACACCGCCGAGCGGGGGCAATCCATGCACATGGAAACCCCCTGGTGGCGTGACGCCGTCGTCTACGAGATCTACGTTCGCAGCTTCGCCGACGCCTCCGGAGACGGCGTCGGCGACCTGCCCGGCATCAGGCAGCGCCTGCCGTACCTCGCCGAACTCGGCGTGGACGCAATCTGGCTGACCCCCTTCTACCGCTCCCCCATGGCCGACGGCGGCTACGACGTGGCCGACTACCGCGACGTCGACCCGCTCTTCGGCACACTCGCCGACTTCGACGAGCTCGTCTCCGAGGCGCACCGGCTCGGGCTGCGGGTGATCGTCGACATCGTCCCGAACCACAGCTCGTCGGCCCACGAGTGGTTCCAGGCCGCGCTGCGGGGCGAGGGACGCGACCGCTACGTCTTCCGCGACGGCGGGGAGCTGCCGCCCAACAACTGGCAGTCGACCTTCAGCGGCCCGGCCTGGAGCAGAACGCCCGACGGGCAGTGGTATCTCCACCTCTTCGCCCCGGAGCAGCCCGACTTCAACTGGCGCAACCCCGAGGTGCACTCGGAGTTCCTCGACGTGCTGCGGTTCTGGCTGGACCGGGGGGTGGACGGGTTCAGGATCGACGTGGCGATGGGCCTGTACAAGGCCGAGGGGCTGCCGGACACCCCGCCGGAGGGGCAGGCGTTCAAGGCCGAGTCGCCGATCTGGGGACGGCCGGAGGTGCACGAGGTCTACCGCGACTGGCGCAAGGTGATCGACTCCTACGAGGGCGAGCGGATGGCGATCGGCGAGGTCTGGACCGACTCCGCCGAGGACCTCGCGCTGTACGTCCGCCCCGACGAGCTGCACCAGAGCTTCAACTTCGCCTGGCTGGAGGCGCCCTGGTCAGGGCCCGCGTTCAAGAAGGTCATCGATGACACGCTGGCCGCCGTCACCGCCCCCACCTGGGTCCTTTCCAACCACGACGTGATCCGCCACGTGACCCGGTACGGCGACGGCCTGGCCAACTCCACGACGGGCCTCGCCCGCGCCCGCGCGGCCCTGCTCGCCATGCTCGCCCTACCGGGTTCGGCATATCTCTACCAGGGGGAGGAACTCGGCCTCCCCGAGGTGAAGGATCTTCCCCCGGAGGCCCGCCAGGACCCCATCTTCGCCCGTTCCAAGGGGGAGCTGCCCGGCCGCGACGGCTGCCGGGTCCCCATCCCCTGGTCCGGCGTGGCCGAGCCCTACGGCTTCTCTCCCGACGGAAGTCGGCCCTGGCTGCCCCAGCCGGTCGAGTGGGTCGTGCTCTCCGCCGAGCGCCAGTCGAACGACCCCGGCTCGACGCTGAGCTTCTACCAGGACGCCCTGCGCGTCCGCCGCGAGCTGCGCGGCACGCTGCCGGACGAGATCACCTGGCTGGACGCCCCCGAGGACGCCCTCGTCTTCAGCCGGGGTGCCCTGACCTGCGTCATCAACTGCGGTTCCGAGCCGGTCCAGCTGCCGCCGCACGACCGCGTCCTGATCGGCAGTGCCCCGGTGGACGGCCACCTGCTCCTGCCGGACACCGCGGCCTGGCTGCACACCCCCGAAGCCTGAAGGCTCCCGGTACGCGCCGTCCACCACCGGCGGGCGGCGCGCACCGGACGGGCGGCGGGTGCACTCGCGGGGAGGGCAGACTCCGGGAGCTTCACGGTGAGGGGCGGCGGCGCTCCACGGACGGGCGGCGCGCACCGCACGGACTCAGTCCGTGACGAACCTGCCCAGGTAGGCGAGCTCGTCCTGGTTCAACCGCCGGGGGGAGGCCTTCGCCACGTCGTAGGCGACGAGCGTCGAACGGGCCTTGACGAAGATCTCCTCGTCGTCGCGGATCTCGTACGCGAGGGTGAACCGCACCGGCCGGATCTCCGTCACCCATGACTCCACCCGGACCGGGTCGAGGCGGAGGGTGAGGGGACGCAGGTAGTCGACCTCGTGCCTGGCGACCACGAGCCCCTTGAACGGCTCGCCGCCCTCGCGGTGGGGGTCGACATGGAACAGCGCCAGCCGCGCGTCCTCCAGGTAGTCGAGAAACCGCACGTTGTTGACGTGTCCCAGCGAGTCGATGTCGGCGAACCTGACGGCCCGGGGGAACACATGCCGGTGGCCACGGCCGACGCCGTCCACGATGCTCTGTCCAACCACACCCAGAACCGTAGCGAGCCCCCGGCCCCCGTCGTACGGCGGGGCGTCGGGGGCTCGTCGGTCACCCCCCGGCCGGAACCGCGCCCGTCGCGGGCGGGCCCCGCCGGGCGCGGTGGCCGGGACCGGAGACCGGACCGGTCTCCGGGACCGGGATCAGTCGCGGGTGAGCTTGCGGTAGGTGACGCGATGCGGCCGGGCCGCGTCGGCACCCAGGCGCTCGATCTTGTTCTTCTCGTAGTCGGCGTAGTTGCCCTCGAACCAGAACCAGTTGGAGCCCTCTTCCCACGCGAGGATGTGGGTGGCGATGCGGTCGAGGAACCACCGGTCGTGCGAGGTGATGACCGCGCAGCCGGGGAACTCCAGCAACGCGTTCTCCAGGCTGGAGAGCGTCTCGGTGTCGAGGTCGTTGGTGGGCTCGTCGAGCAGCAGCACGTTGCCGCCCTGCTTGAGGGTGAGCGCCAGGTTGAGCCGGTTGCGCTCTCCGCCGGACAGGATGCCGGACTTCTTCTGCTGGTCCGGGCCCTTGAACCCGAACGCGGCGATGTAGGCGCGGGACGGCATCTCGACCTGGCCGACCTTGATGTAGTCGAGCCCGTCGGAGACGACCTCCCAGACGTTCTTGGCCGGGTCGATCCCGCCCCTGCTCTGGTCGGCGTAGGAGATCTTGACGGTGTCGCCGATGACGATCTCACCGCTGTCGGGCGTCTCGCTACCGGTGATCATCCTGAACAGGGTGGTCTTTCCCACACCGTTCGGGCCGATGATGCCGACGATGCCGTTACGCGGGAGGTCGAAGGAGAGGCTCTCCATCAGGACCCGCTCCTCGAAGCCCTTGGTGAGCTTCTCGGCCCGGATGACCGTGGTCCCCAGGCGCGGGCCCGGCGGGATCTGGATCTCCTCGAAGTCGAGCTTGCGGTGCTTGTCGGCCTCGGCGGCCATCTCCTCGTAGCGCTGGAGACGCGCCCGGCTCTTGGTCTGGCGGGCCCTGGCGTTGGAGCGGACCCACTCCAGCTCCTCTTCCAGGCGCTTCTTACGCTTGGCGTCCTTCTGGCCCTCAAGCTTGAGCCGCGCCGCCTTGGCCTCCAGGTAGGTGGAGTAGTTGCCCTCGTACGGGTGGCAGCGGCCCCGGTCGAGCTCCAGGATCCAGTTGGCCACGTTGTCCAGGAAGTAGCGGTCGTGGGTGACGGCCAGGACGGTGCCCGGGTATTTCTCCAGGTGCGACTCGAGCCACTGGACACTCTCGGCGTCGAGGTGGTTGGTGGGCTCGTCGAGCAGCAGCAGGTCGGGCTGCTCCAGGAGCAGCTTGCAGAGAGCGACCCGGCGGCGCTCGCCACCGGAGAGCTGGGTGACCTCGGCGTCCGGCGGGGGACAGCGGAGGGCGTCCATCGCCTGCTCCAGCTGGCTGTCGAGATCCCAGCCGTTGCGGTGGTCGAGGGCGTCCTGAAGCTTGCCCATCTCGTCGAGCAGCTCGTCGCTGTAGTCGGTGGCCATCAGCTCGGCGATCTCGTTGAAGCGGTCGAGCATCGCCTTGGTCTCGGCGACACCCTCTTCGACGTTGCCGAGGACGGTCTTGGATTCGTTGAGGGGGGGCTCCTGCTGAAGCATGCCGACGGTGAAGCCGGGCATGAGCCGGGCGTCGCCGTTGGACGGCTGCTCCAGGCCCGCCATCATCTTCAGCAGCGTCGACTTTCCGGTGCCGTTGGGGCCCAGGACACCGATCTTGGCGCCCGGCAGGAACGACAACGTCACGTCGTCGAGGACGACCTTGTCGCCGTGCGCCTTGCGCACGCGCTGCAGTGTGTAGATGTACTCCGGCATGCCTTTAGTTTAGGGCCTGGGGAGTTCAGCTAGGGGCGGCCCGGGATAGGGGCCGGGAGTCCAGCCGGGGACGGCCCGGAACAAGACTCGGGAATCCAGTTGAGGGCGGCCCGGGAGTCCAGCTGGGGACGGGCCGGGACAAGGGCCGGAGCTTCCCACCGAGGGCGGCCCGGGACAGGGCTCGGGAGGTCAGCTGGGGGCGGACTCGGAGCCGGGCCTGCGGGCCGGGGGCACGACGGTGGCCGGAAGGCAGATCTGGTCGCGGCCGAGCTCCTTGGCCCGGTAAAGAGCGAGGTCGGCCGCCGCGAGCAGCTCGATCAGGTCGTCCCCGTGCACACTCATGATCGCGACACCGACCGAGATGGTCACGGTGATCATGTTGTCGTCGGCGGGGACCGCCATCCGCCCCACCCGTGAGCGCAGCCGTTCCGCGACCCTGCGCGCCTCGGTCACGTCGGCCCTGGGCAGCAGGACGACGAACTCCTCGCCGCCGAACCGGCCCACCACGTCGTAGTCGCGCAGCTGGCTGCGGATGGTGTCGGCTACCCCGACCAGGACCTGATCGCCGATCAGGTGGCCGTAGGTGTCGTTGACCCTCTTGAAATGGTCGATGTCGACGATCAGCAACGCGAGCGTCTCCCCGGTGCGACGCGCCCTGACGATCTCGGTGTCGGCCTCCCGCTGCCAGGCCGCGGCGTTCAGCAGGCCGGTCTTGAGGTCGGTGCGGGCCGCCGCCTGGAGCTGGGCGTGGAGCAGGCTGCGCTGGAGCAGCACCACCGGAGGCAGCGCCAGGACCAGCAGGGCGAGGTTGAGCCCGCAGGTGATGGAGACGAGGACGCCGAGGCAGAGCTCGACGACGTCGAGGAGCAGGTTCTCCCGGTTCCACAGGACCTCCCGCCAGCGGCTCTCGGGGTCGGCGGTGTGCGCGGCGACGGCGATCAGCGCGGTGTTGATCACTGTGAACAGGACCGCGCAGCCGATGGCCACGAGGATCGGCACTCCTTCCCCCCTGGTCAGCGCGCCCAGGTCGCCGACCGCGGCGTGGAAGAGCAGGGAGGCCGCGCATCCGGCCAGGCCGATCGCCGCCGAGCTGACGACCCGCCGGTAGACCACCGTCGCGCGCACCCGCTTCTGCAGCAGGAACTGGAGCGGGATGGGCGCCAGGAGCGCGTAGAGCGGCGGGAGGAGCAGCGCGGCGGGCAACCACCAGGCGGAAAGCAGGTCGCGGTAGACGCCCGCGGGCATGCCGAGTCTCCGGGTCGCCTCGATGCACACGGCTCCGCACATCATCAACGCGGTGAACGTCAGCACATCGGACCAGCGGAAAACACCGGTGATCGAGAAGAAAACGATCGCGGCAAGATCCAGCGCTACTATCCCGCAGAGGTAGCCGACCAGCGGGCGACGCTGCCCCAGCAGGGGCCACCGATCGACCAAGGGTGTTATGCCGTCGCGCGGTTTGACCGACGTGTGACTGGGAGCCGCCATGTCGTCCCCCTCTCCGACTAACGATGTGTAACACAATAGTTGCGGAGTGTGCGACGCGCGATGGTAACCGCTACCTTTGGCGGAGTGAGTCAGCCCACCGGTTGACCCACGACTTGGAAACCGCTCGCTCGCGAGCGGGCCGTGGTGGGAAAGGAGCAAGCCATGCTGCGGGGCGTGACCTGGACCTAACAGGTGTCTCGGCATCTGACACGGGCAAGACCATCGGCCGGTTATCTCGGCGTCACCGCGTCATCGCGGCGAGACACCGACCGCGTCCGGCCGATGCCCCCTCACTCCGCCCGCACCCAGGCTCCCTCTCCGTGCGAGGCCCCTGCCCGTCAGACGCCCTGCCCACGCGAACCTCCCACCCCCCGCCTCCTCAGACACCCCGCCCACGCGAACCCCCTCGACCCCCACCTCCACCCCCGGTTTCCCCACCCTCATCCCTCTGTCCAGACTTCCCCATTTCTCCGTCTCGTTTTCCTTTGCCGTGCCGGTTCCTCTGACGCGCCCTCCTCCAGACTCCGGCACGCCTTCCTCCGGCTCGCGGTCACCTGGCCGCGCTCCGGCGGCTCACGGTGCCTGCTCTCCGTCGCCTGCTCTCCATCGCCTGCTCTCGGTCCGGCCTTGAGCCCCCGGCAGGCTGGGAGGCCCGCGGCCCGGACCTCCCAGACTCCCAGCGGGAAACGGCTCAGGCCGCCACGGGCTCCCGGGTCGGCCAGGGCACCTCATCGCTCGCCCTCGGGTGGACCTTCATCGCACCCGGCCCGCTCCCTGCCGTCTTCTCCTCCCCCGCGCCCACGCCTCTCGTCCCCCTCGCGTCCCGCCGCCTCGTCGTCGCGCTTCTCGCCGCTCTCCCCCTCCCGGCCACGACCTCCCTCTCTGCCGCTTCCGCCCCGGCAGAACCGTGATCTCCCCCGGCGGACTCGTGATCCGCCACAGTGGACTCGTGGTCCTCCCCGGCGAGCTCGTGATCCGCCACACACGGCGCGGCCTCGGCGGCGTCCCAGGGATCGGTGGTGTCCCCGGGATCGATGGTGCCTCCAGGGGCGGTGGCGTTTTCGGGATCGGTGGTGTCCGGGCGATCGAGGGTGTCCGCGGAAGCGGAAACCGCCTCGCCCCGAGCCTCCGTACCACTCGACGCGGTCCCCACCGCATCACCCGGCGTGATCCCCGCCTCGCCTGGAGCGGGCATCTCGTCGTCGAACCCGGTCTTCAGCGGGGACAGGGCACCGAACGCCCCGGCCGTGACGGGAGCGCCACCGCTCATGGCCCAGTCGGAGGTCTCACGGTCAAGCTCGATCCGCTCCGCGCTGCCGAAAGCCGCGACCGGCCCGCTGCGCTGCGGCTTGGTGAACCTCCCGAGCCCCCAGCGCAGGTCGTGACCGAGCGAGTTGGCCTCCACCTCGGGCATGAACCGGCGCTCCCCCTCATGGGTGAACTCGCGGATCCGCAACCGCCCCTGGACCACGACCGGCTGGCCCAACTGGACCGACTGTGCGACGTTCTCGGCGAGCCCGCGAAAGCAGCGAACGCCGAAGTAGGTCGTCTCGCCGTTGCGCCACTGCTGGTTCTCCCGATCGAAGTAACGGCTGGTCGAGGCGATCTTGAGTGAGGTCACCCGAGAGCCGTCGGGGAAGGTGTGCTGGCGCGGCGGGGCCGCGACGTTACCGGTCAGCGTGACGTAGATGTCGTTCATCTACCGACCTCTCAGTTAGCACATCAGGTTTGACCTGGTCAAATTTCTGCCAAAGTCCCAGCTCAGGGACTTTGGCAGCCTTTTGGCTTTTCGGGTTGATGTCGGTTGTTCCGGGTTGTTGTCAGTACCGGTGCTGACATTGTGCTGACCCTCGACGCCCTGCAAGCGCGCGGACCGGGCCTGAGAGTCCGCCCGATAGATAGGTGAACGGGGAGGGGAAGTAGATCTCTCCCCCCTCGACTCGTTCCGGCCCCTTCCAGGAAAGTCCGCCCGATACCTGTGGGGAAGGGGGTAGGGGGTTGGGGTTCCGCTCCGCCCCTACCGGTTGAGGAGTCCTCAAGACTCCTACCTACTGGTTAGTCCTACGAGCCGCCTTGAAGCGGCTCTAGTCGACAACTACCACTCCTTCGGATCGGCCTACAGGCCGATCCTCTGAGGGGATCGAGGGGCCTACAGGCCCCCTAGGGATACTTCTTCCTTCCCCCATCGCGTCTCCGACTCCTGGGGGTGATTCGCCATGCCCAGGGCTCCCAAGAAGTGCCTGGAGGATGGCTGTCGTAGGCCAGCCATCACCAAGGGGCGGTGCGACGGGCACTACGTGCCCTGGGCACAGACGAGTCCCCGAAACCTCACGCGGCCGAGTAACGCCGCGACCTTGATGCGCCGCGCGAGGCACCGAGACCACGACCGCTGCTACGTCTGCGGCGGCCCTGGGCAGATCGTCGACCACGTCAAAGCCGTCGCTGACGGTGGCTCCTGGGAACTGTCGAATCTCGCCTGCATCTGCCCCGCCTGCCACAACTTGAAATCCAGTGAGGAGGCCGCGCGGGGGAGGGCGCGTCACCGATGAGCAATGGAAATTACCCCTCGGGCAACTGCCCAAGCAGCAGCTGCGGTTCTTGTACCGCTCCTTGCCAGCCTCTTGATTCAGATTCCTTCGACGCCCTCGTCGCTCGCGGCCCGCTCGACTTCGACTACGTCGGCCTCGCCGACGCCCAGTTCGACTCCGACGCCGTCGCGCTCGGCTGTGCGCGCTGGGACGCCCCCTCGGCCGAGTGCGACGTCGAATCGTGCATCAGCAACTACTTCTGCTTCGAGAAGTACTCCAGCTACGCCGACCTCGAAGGCGTCCCCTGGCCCGAAGACGGCGACGCCTACTTCTAAGCCGTCCACGAAGCCGACGCCCAAGCCAACGCCGAGGCCGACTACGGCGACGAGCAGCGTCAGTACCTTCCTCCGCATCGCCGCTGGGGAGATGGGCACCTCCGGGGTGCCCAACAAGTACACGCAGTGGTACGCCTCCAGTCTGGGCAAGGGGAGCTACTTTCTCACCGCGCCCTGGTGCGCCATCTACGTGGCCTGGGTCGCGGAGCGGGCCGGTGTACGGGCCAAGGTTGGCACCGACGCCTACACGCCCACCTGGGCCGCCTGGTACGCCGGCAAGGGCCGTTGGGGCATTGCGCCCCGGCCGGGGGCGATCGTCTTCTTCGACTGGAGCAGCGGCAAGAGCCGCAGCGGGATCGACCACGCCGGCATCGTCGAGAAGGTCCACAGCGATGGCTCGATCACTTCGATCGAGGGCAACTCAAGCGGCCGGGTGCAGCGGGTCCACCGGACCAGCAGCATCGTCGGCTACGGATATTGGGCCTGAGTCCCCTACTCCTGGACTCAGTCTCAGCAGCAAT
>NZ_BAABAQ010000020.1:0-135982 GCF_039537505.1 Streptosporangium oxazolinicum | reverse complement strand
GGGGGGGGGGGGGGGGGGGGGGGGTGGTGCGGGCGCTGTGGGTGGCGGCGATCGCGGCCAGGGTCGCCTGTTCCTGGGCGATGAGGTTGGTGAGGTTGGCGGCGTGGGCGGGGGCGTCTCGGATGAGGTCGTAGACGAAGGTTTTGCCCCGTTGCAGGGGGGTGGCGAACGGCAGGCGGGCGATGACCGCCTTCGGTGTGACGTGCTCGTCTTGGTTGAGGCGTACGGTCTCGATCGCGAGGGCGGCGTGGAGGATCCGGCCTCGCTGGTCGTTGAGGGCGAGGCCGGAGGCGATGGCGTCCAGGCGGGCGAACTTGTCGTTGTCGTCTCCGGGTTGGTAGATGTCTTGGAGGTACTGCTCCAGGACGAAGGTGATGTCCGGTGTCGGTGCTTTGGTGGTGCTGTCGTTCACCCTGTGCCCCTCAGCGGTGTGTCAGCAGAGAGGGGCGTTAACCACAGTTAAGGCCCCGTTGTCCGTGTATGTTTACGGCTAAAGTCCTTAATGTCAACCACGGTTAACGGCCTTGATGAGGCGCTCTGGTTCCGCTAATGTCTGTCCTGTCAACCAGAGTTAACATAGGGGTGAGCTGGCATGTCGCTGTCTGCTCGGCTCACTTTCCTGTTCCAGCACGTCCTCAACCCCGCCGACGGGAAGCCGTTCAGCATCCGGGAGGTCTCCGCGGCGATCACCGCCGCCGGGGAGCCGATCACCGCCGCCTACCTGTCGCTGATCAGCACTGGATCGCGCACCACGGTGTCGCTGGAGAAGGCTCTGGGAATCGCCCAGTTCTTCGGTGTGCCCGTCCAGTACCTGCGCGCTGGCGCCGACGAGGCCCAGATGGCGTATGTCGCGCGTCTGGAGGCCCAGCTCGTCCTGCTCGCGGACGCCGTCCGCGCCGGGCAGATCCCCGAGCGCCTCAGGCACCTGTTCGCCACCCTGAAGAACCTGGAGACCGGGCAGCCGTACTCCCCGGGCGAGGCCTCGGCGGCGATCGCCGCGGCCGGGACACCGATCACCGAGCAGGCCCTGGCCGAGCTCGTCTCCGGTGAGCGGCGGTGGGCGCTGTTGAACGAGGTGACCGGCATCGCGCGGCTTTTTGGCGTGCCGGTGGAGTACCTGATCGGCGACGAGGAGATCCGCGAGCGGGTGGAATCTCAACTCGCCCTGCTCACGGCCATGAAGGACCAGCAGATCCAGCAGATCGCCTTGCGGGCGGCGGGCCTGGACGACTCCGCGCGCCGCCGGATCGCGCATGTGATCGAACGGGAACACGGCGAAAGACCCAATCAGGCATGAGAGATCACAAACTTTTGTAATCTTCGGACACACGTCCGGAAAGGTCTCGTCATGCCCCGCCGGTTCACCGTCCCTGCCCCTGTCCGTGCCGCGCTGGACGCGGTCCGCGCGCCTCGCCCGTTCGACGTCGGCGTCTACCTCGCCCGGGTGGAAGAGGTCCGCGGCCACCCGATCGTGTTGCACGAGGACAATCTGCCGCTCACGGTGTGCGGCCTGTGGCGGTTCGACGGGAGAACCGACCACATCCACGTCCCCCGCGGCACGACCGGTGTGCACCGGTGGCAGATCATCGGCCACGAGGTCGGGCACCTGCTGATGTCGTCGCCGGCGGAGACCTTCGGGCACGGCCTGGGCGCCGAGACGCAGTCGGCCCTCAGCCAGGACATGCAGTCCACGCTCACCGGCCTGTTTCCGGATCTGGATCCGGAGATGGTGGCCCGGTACATGGCGCGATCCCAGTACGAAGTCGAAGAGGAAAGGCACGCTGAGTTGTACGCGACACTCGCTATCGCCGGAGACCAGGCCGCTGAGCCTGAAGGCGGCCGGATCGGGCGGATCCGCCAGGCCATGGACGGTCTGCGGTGACGGGCTGGCTGATAACGGCGGCGCTGTGGGCCGCCGTCGCGGTGCGGCTGCGTCAGCGCGCCACCCGGCAAGACCAGGGGTTGTTGCTGATGTTCACAGGGATCGCGGTCGGGTTCACCCTGGCCCGCCCCGAGGTCGCCGCCCTGGTGGACGCTGGCGAGGTGACGCTGTCGTCGCTGCTGAAGCGCTGCACGGCGATGATCGGCGCGGTCGGCGTCGCCCTGTACATGTCCGGGGTGGCCGGTCGCCGCGGGCGGGTGCACATCATCGCGACGATCACGGTCATCATCTGCCTGATCATCACCTACTTCGCCGGCGCGGACCGGTGGGGTGAGACGAATGTGTTCTTCGCCGACCAGAGCCGGTTCACGCTGAACAGCGGGGAGGTCTGGGCGGGGTGGGCGCATTTCCTGCTGTGGTACCTGTATGTGGCGTTCGTCGTGCTCGCCCTGGCCGCGACGTGTGCCTCAGCCGCGGCGCAGACGAGCGGCGTGCTGCGCGTCCAGCTCGTCCTGTTCGGGGCCGGCGCGGTGTGGTGCGCCCTGTCGCCGGTGTACGCGCTGGCGGGCCTGGCCGGGCTGACCGTCTACGATCTGGGCTTCGACCAGACGTTCCTGCTGATCCCGAGCGTTCTGCTGCTGATCGCCGGGATGGCGTGGCAGGCGCTGCACCGCGGGGTCACTGCGGCGTACGCCTGGTGGCTGTACACCCGGCTGGGCGGCCTGTGGCGGCTGCTGGCGGGGCTGGAGCCGGGCGTGGTGCTGGAGGTCGGCGGGCCGTGGCGGCTGCGGCTGCACCGGCGGGTGGTCGAATGCCACGACGTGCTGCGTCAGCTGGCCGCGTACCTGCCGGAAGGTACGTACGAGAGCGGCCGGGTGGATGCGGGAGCCGCGGCGCTTCAGCTGCGGGAGGCTCTCACGGTGAGGCAGACCGGCGCCCCGGGCGGCGGGCTGGTGCCCGGGGCGCCGGTTGAAGGTGGAAACGATGTTCAGGAGGCGCAGTGGCTGATCAGGTTGTGGCGGGCGTGGAAGCGGTTGGGGCCGGTCCGCGTACCGGCCTGAACGGGTTCGCGTGGGCGGTGACGGAGGTGTTCGCGCCGCAGAACCTGATGCTGAGCCTGCCGCCGGTGGTCGGCGCGCTGGCGGCCGGCTGGGCGGGTGCGGCGTGGGGTGCGGGAGTCTCGGCGGTGTGCGGCGGGGTACCGGCTGCGGTGATCGCGGTCGGCGTGTGGCGGGGCCGGTTGGACTCGCGGCACATCGTGGAGCGCAGGAGCCGTTTCAAGCCGATGCTGGCGGCGCTGGCGGCCGTGCTGGTGACGCTACTGGTGTTGGTTCTGGCTGACGGGGAGCCGGTGGAGCTGACGGCGATGGTGGTGGTGATGCTCGGCTGGCTGGCGGTGCTGGGCCCGATCACCTTGTTGTGGAAGATCTCGTTTCATACGAGCACGGCGGCCGGGGTCGTGGTGGTGCTGGCGTACGTGCTGCCGGCCGTGGTGACGCTCGCGGTGGGTGCGGTGCTGGTGGCGGTGATCGGGTGGGCGAGGGTGCGGATTTCTCACCACACGCTCGCCCAGGCCGTCGCGGGTGCGGCGGCCGGGGCGGGTGTGGCGTGGGCGGTGTTCACCGCCATGGGCGTGTAGAAGGTTCAGCAGTGGGCGGCGGCACTCAGCTTTCGGAGGTGAGTGTCGCCGCCCGCTGCTCGCGTTCGGCGCGGATCACGTCGAGGGGCCGCATGTCGAGCGCCGTCTGCATCGCGATGACGTTCTCGGCGGCCAGCAGGTAGGCCCCCTCCTCGCTGTAGTACTGGCCGGGGGTCTTGGTGAGGGTGGCGCCTGCTTCGGCGAGTTTCTCGGCGGCGCGGGTCTGGGACGGCATGCGTTCCAGGGTCTCGCGGGCCTCTGCGACGCGGTGTTCGTAGGCTTCGACGGCCCGTTCGTGGGCGTGGACGTCGGCAGGGCTGGGAGTGGCCACCGGCCACCCGCCCTTGCGGTGGCCCTTCGGCCGGGTGCTGCACGACACCACGTAGCCGGTGTGCCACCACCGCGGCTCCTCGACGGCGCGCTGGGCAGAGTCGGTGCAGTAGGTGACGGGTTCGGAGCAGTGCTTGCACGTACTCACCGTCAGCGGCGCCGGCCGTAGCGACGGGTCGGTGGTGAGGCCCTGCAGCTGGACGAGCGCGCCGGCGTGGACCAGGCGGCCCGACTCGTCGTCGGCGGGCTTGGTCACCCGGTAGGTGACGGTGGCGGCGCTGCGCCGCCCGGTCTGGTCGCCGACGGTGATGGTCTCGCCGGGGTTCAGGTAGCGGGCGCAGTGGTCTTCGGGCAGGACGGCCCCGGCGTAGGTGCCCGTGGCGCCCAGGTCGAGGTAGGCATCACAGCCTTCAGGCACGATGGGGGGGCGGCAGATCAGGTAGGCGGGCGGCTGGTCGAACAGCGGTGCGCCCTCGGCCAGGGCGCGGTGGGCGATCTCGATCTGCTTCGTTTCGGGGTCGCGTGTCGTGTGGGCTCGGGAGTACGTGTCCGGCGAGGTGTTGGCGGCGGCGGACTTCTCCTCGGCGTCGAGCTCCGCGTGGAGCGCCTCAGCGGTCGCCGGCGGCAGGCGGGCCACGATGTCGTCGGCGGCGAGGTTGCGGCGGCGGCGGTCGGCGGCGGCGAGGATCGCGTCCCCCAGCAGCACCCCGTCGTCGTCGCCTGCTCCGTAGGGGTCGGCGTTGGGGTCGGACAGCTCGCGCATCGCCTGCGCCACGTACTTGGCGCCTTCCTTCTCGGAGAGGGTGCCGAGGACCTCCAGGGCGTCGCGGACGCGAGCGGGCGCCTCGTCGGCGGGGAAGTCGTAGCGGGAGGCGGTGACCTTGTAGACGAGGTTGGCGGCGGCGATAACGACGTCGTCGAAGTCCATTCCGACGCTGAGCTTGTGACGGGCCTGCCGGACGAGGAAGCTGGCGCGGTCGCGGATCGCGGCGCTGTCGATGACCCGGTAAGCGTCGCGGATGGTCTGGTGAACCGAAGGGGCGTAGGGCGGCAAGGCGTGCGAGGCGTTGAAGCCGGCTCCGGCGCGGATGATGTCGTGGGCCAGGAGCCGGCGGATGGTTTCGGTCAGCAGCTTCTTGGTGGCGTCGGGGACCTCGTCCCAGGGCACTCCGGGTTCCTCCCGGGGGCGGAAGCCGTAGGTGGGGGCGAAATCTTCGTAGTGGTTGTGGAAGGCGAGGGTGATTCGCTCGGCGGCGGTGTGGTCGCGGTCGTCCTGCTCCAGCTGGCAGATGCGGCAGGAGCGGGCGGTGCCGCAGCGGGCGCGCTGCCGGTCTCGGCGGGCGGTGACATGTCCGTGGCGGCCGATCATCGGGGGTCTCCAGTCTGTCCGGTGGTGAGGGTGGCGTAGCCGGGGTGGTCGGCGTACGGGGCGGCGAGGTCGGCGAGTTGCGGGCAGGTCGCGCCGGCCGGGGTTACCCAGGTGCCATCCAGGTGTGCGGCGCAGCCGGGGCATTCGCTGCTCGCGGTCGCGCCGGGGTGGCGGGCCAGGGTGCGCCGCTTGGCCTCGACCTCGGCCAGGGCCCGCGGGCCGCTGATGACGATCTGGTTGTGGCGGTGGTCGTCGTCCAGGACGTACAGCTCGTGGTCGCCCGGGGCCGGGCCGGTGCGCCGCGACTCGCGGGCCACCCACTCGTCTTCGTCGAGGCGGGCCGCGACGAAGACGGCCATCGGGTTCTGGCCGGTCATCTGGTCACCGCGCCGACCACGCGGGGGGATGCCTCGCTGTCGTCCCAGATCCTCGCGAGGATCGAGATCGTCGGGATGGGCAGGTTCTCGTCGTCTCCGTCGCCGTAGTAGCCGACGTGGGCGTCGAGGAGCTTGCGCACAGCCTCGACCATGCGGAGGGCGCGGGCGGGGTCGTGGCGGGCGATGTGGTCGCGCAGGTCGTCCGCGAGGAAGCCGTCAGCCCACGGGCCGACGGCCACGGCTGTCCCGGCCTGCTCGGTGAGGACGGCGTTGCTGAAGTGCCCGCCGGTTGACCATTCGGCTTCGCCGGCCTCGTCGGCTGCGGCGCGGGCCATCTCCTCGTCCTCGTCGAGGTGAGCGGCGAGGACGGCCATCGGGGTGTTCTGGGTGGTCATCAGGTGGGTTCTTTCTCGGCGGGGGCGACGCCTTGTTCGATGGCGCGGTCGGCGATGAAGCAGATGCTCTCCTCGCGGTCGGCGCCTCCGGGGATGATCGGGTACGCCTCCGCGATCAGGCGATTGAGGGTGCGAGACGGCAGACCGCCGAAGATGCGGTGGGCCTTGGCGAACTCCTCCTGGTGCCGTGTGGCCGCGGCGATCAGCACGTCGTCCATGGGGTCGTCCGCGCCGAAGGCGGCGAACGCCTCCTGGATGAGCTGGTGGCTGTAGGCCGGCCGCAGCTGTTCGAGGACGAGGCGCGCGTGGCCGCCGGTCACTGGGAGGCGCCGGCCTGCTCGGCGGGGATGGTGACGGAGGTGATGGCCACCATGGGGCCGACGAGCTCCGCGGGGCGGTTGCGTCGCGCGGCGGGGCGGCTCCCCCAGCCGATGACCTTGGCGGTCGCGCGGCTGCCGTCGGGGCAGCCGATGGTGATCTCGTCGCCGAAGGCGAAGGGGCGGACGCAGTTGCTTTCGTGGAGCCGGAAGGCGACGCTCCCGCCGTAGGGAATGATCAGCTTGGCCAGGTCGGCGGAGTCGTCGTAGGCGTCGCAGTCGTCGGGGACGCGCTCGCGGTTGCTTTCGTAGTCGGGGATCGCGGCGAAGCATGGGATGTTGCGCTCGATGATGAGGTCGGAGATGGCGAGCGCGATGTCATCGCCGCTCGCCTGGTCGTCGAGAGTGTGCATGGCGTGGTTGGTCAACACGCCGAGCGTCGTGGAGTGGATGGGGAGGCGGGCGATGCGGTCGTAGGCGACGGTGAGCCGCTCGGCCCTGTCCTCAGGCTGCTTCTGGGCGGCGCGGGCCGTGTGGGCGTCGTCAATGATGCCGCGGACGACGTAGACGGTGAACCCGCTCCAGGCGATGGTCACGGCGAGGGCGAGCATCAGGGTGGAGTAGGTATTCGGCAGAACGCTGTCGAGCGTCCAGACAAGCGCGTAGAAGGCCAGGACGCTGTTAGCGGTAAGGACCACGGCCTCCCGGATGGTTCGGGGAGTGAGGCGTACCTTGCGGGCGGGGGTGGGGGACATGACGGGGTTCTCCGTTCGGTGGGTGGTGCAGGGGTCAGGGGCGGGCGCGGAGTGCGGCTTGAAGTTCGGCGATTCGCCGGTCGCGGGCGGCGAGGTCAGCGCGCAGCTGGACGTCGGTCTTGGGTAGGCCGCCGGTGATGAGCAGGGCGAGGAGCATGAAGGGCCAGCACAGACCGATGGCGAAGCCGAAGGCGCGGGCCTCAATCGGGGCGAAAATGCCCGCGTTGAGTTCGGCCAAGGTGGCTTTGCGGGCGGTGATGACCAGGCCGACGAGGTAGATGAGGATGAGCCAGCCGGTCACCAGGCGGCTCCCCACGTGGCGGGGCCGACGATGCCGTCCACGGTGAGCTTCTTCTCACGCTGGAAGACCTTGGTGGCGGCGGCGGTCATCTTGCCGAACAGGCCGTCCACGGTGACGGTGTAGCCGAGGTCCTTGAGGCGCTGCTGCCAGGCGCGGACGTCGTCGCGGCGGGTGAGGGGGATGGCGGGGTTGTAGCGCATCAGGTGGCCCGGCCAGGGCTTGGCGACGGGCTTGTTCGGCTTGGCTGGGGTGGGCTTGGCGGGGGTGGGGGTTTCGCCCTTGAGGTACTGGCGGATGAGGTTGATGAACCAGTCCCACGGGAAGTTGTTGCCAGGGTCCCAGTGGTCGGAGCGGCGGTAGACGGCGGAGACGTCGGCGTGGCCGACGATGCCGCGTTCGCCGGCGCGCAGCTGGGCGCGGGTGAGGCGCCGGGCCGGGATGTCGTACTTGGCGCACCAGGCGGCGACGACGCGGGCGGCGTTGTGGAGCATCGCGATGCTGTAGGCGTCGGCCCACTGGGAGGTGCTCTGTCCGGCGCGGCCAGCCATCTCCAGGTGCAGGCCGTCGGCGTTGCAGCCGGGGGCGCCGAACGCGGTGTCGGCGTCGGCGACGCAGCGGACCGCTGAGTTGTTGTCCACGTTGATGTGGGCGGAGGCGGGCCGGTCGGCGGGCAGGCGCTGGAAGTAGCGGGCTACGTCCTCGGCGGTGGTGCCCGCCTCGGGGGATTCCATGGTGTGGATGACGATGACGCGGGGGGCGCCGGTGACTCGGCCTCGGTGGTAGTGCCGAGCTTGGATGGTGTCCACGCGTCTGCCCTCCCGGTTGGCGGCCAGGACGGGGTGTCCTGGCGTCTCGGGGAGGAAGAGTGGACGGTGACGGAGGTTAGTGTCTGCTCTCGTTTGCGCAGGTACGGGGAAGGGGCGCCCGCCGGTGTGGCGGACGCCCCTTCCTTCGTGGGGTGATGCAGGAGTCAGGGGGCGGCGTCGTGGTCGTCGGCGCCGACCAGGGCCGGGTTGAAGATGTGGAACCACTCGCCGTCGTAGCAGGTGATCCACTCGCCGCAACCGCAGGTTTCGAGGGCGCCCTGGCCATCGACGATCTCGGCCAGGTCCACCATGACGGGCTCGGGGTCGGGCTCGTCGTCGGCCGGGGGCTGCTCGGCGGGCGGCGCGGCCGGGAGTTGAATGGTGGTGCGGTGGAGGGTGGGGGCGGCCACGACGGCGTACCCCGGCGCGGCCTGCTCGGGCGGCGTGTCGTAGGGGTTGGTTGCGGCTCGGCGCCAGGGGGCGGGGGGAGACCAGGAGGGGCAGCCCCACGCGCAGGGCTTGGCGGCGTCGGCGGAGCAGACGGGGCAGGGGCGGACGTGGGCGGCGGCCGGGGAGTCGCCTGCGTCGTCCTCGTCCAGCTCCTGGAGGTACATGTCGTAGCCGCTGTACAGGGCGGTGGTGGGGGCGATGGCGTGGCGGTCAAGGAAGTGGCACAGGTCGGTGATGTAGTCGCGGGCGCTCTGCTCGGCGGCGGTCGGGTCGGTGAGGTCGCGGTCTCCTCGCGCGTTGTAGCTGGCGTCGGCGAATGCCTGGAGGGGGGAGGCTGCGCGGTCGGCGCGGTCGGTGTTGGTCAGGCCGCCGGAGTCGTCGGCGCCGCCGTCGGTGGGGGCGGGCTGGTCGGTGAGGGGGCTGTTCACGGGGTATTCCTTCCGGTGGTGGCTGGCCCTGCCCGCCGCTCGGGCAGGGCCAGCCGGGTGTTCACGGGGCGTCGGGGTCAGACGTCGTCGTCGTGCTCGTCGTCGGGAGGAGAGGCGAGGGCCTGGCGCTCGGCGAGCGTGGCCGCTTCGTCGGCGGTCGCGGCCCGCACGGTGGCGGCCCAGCGCTGGAGGTGCCCGCCGGGGCCGCTTTTCGTACGGCTGTCGTGGATGGGGGTGTTGCCGGGCAGGACGGCGGCGACGTACAGCGGGGGCGGGGCGTAGTCCAGGTCGAGCAGGCCGACGACGGTCCAGGCGGGCAGGTCGGGAGCGGGCGGGGTCTCGGGCTGAGGTTCCTCAGCGGGCTGTTCAGCAGGCGGTTGCCGCCAGGTGGGGCAGTTCCACGCGCACGCCTGGCCGGGGTCGGCGCCGCACCCCTGGGCGGGGTCGGCGCCGCACCCCTGGGCGGGGTCGCAGCCGAGGGTGTAGGCGGTGGACTTGGTGTAGCCGGGCTCGCCGTGGTGCTGCTCGTGGGCGTAGCGGGTGTACGCGGCGTGCAGGAGGTGGCCGGGGTGGAGTCCGGCGCGGTCGAGACGGTGGAACAGGTTGCCGATGAGGTCGCGGGCGGCCTGGTCGAGGTTGCCGGTGAGGGTGAGGTCGTCGTCGGGGGCGTGGTAGTGGTTGGCGGCGTAGGCGGTGAGAGCGGCGTCGGCGTACTCGGCGCGTTCGTCGTTGGTGGGGTTGGTGGCCGGGTCGTACGGGCGGCGCGGGCAGTTGTGCGCGCACTTCTGGCCGGGGGGCGCGCTGCATGTGTCGCAGGGGTCGGCCGGGCGGCGGGTGGGAGCGTCGAGGGTCACGAGGGGGTTCCTTCCGGTGGTGGTGCCCGCCCGCCGCTCGGGCGGGCACCAGGGGGTTACGGGGCGGTGGTGGGCGGGTACTTCTCGGCGGCCTCAGCCGCGCTGAGACGGCCCTGCACCTTGTCGTAGGGCAACGGGTCGGTCCACGAGTACGGCGAGTCCTCCTTGCGGGTGTAGAGGCGGCCAGCGGTCGCCACGAGGGCGGGCATGGTGAGGGACTTGAGGTTGACGCGGATCACCTCGACCCAGTGGCCGTCACGCAGGGCGAAATCACCCTTGGTGAAGTCGGCGGGCCCCCAGATCTTCACGCCGTCGGCCTGGGCCTGGGTGATGAGGTCCTCCCAATAGGCGAGGTGGTTGGCGAGCTCGCCGAGCTCGAACAGCAGGCGCTCGCGGTGCTCGCCGGTCGCGGGCCCGTTGGTGGTGGGGTGGCCGTGGTGGTTCACACCGTCCAGGGCGCGCTGGGTGCGTCTGTGGTCGGCGGTGAGCTTCTTGATGCGCCGCTGGGTGGTGCCGGGGTCGAGGCGGTGTTCCTGGAGGCGGGCGGCGGCTTTGGCCCGGCTTCCCCAGTAGGCGGAGCGGCGGTCTTCGTCGATCGCGGCCCGCATGTTCGTGTGGCTGCGGTCGAGCGCGTTGCGGTGGTGGCGGGACATGACGGGCTGCCCGGCGGGGATGCCCTCGACGGCGGCGTCGGAGGCGCGGCGGCGGCTGGTGGCGCGGTTGGCGGCGTTGCGCCCGTACTGGGCGAAGCGGTCGGCGCGGTCGTCGGCGCGCTCAGCGCGGTCGGCCTCGGCCTCGGCGACATCTCGGGTTTCGTCGCTGGTCTCCTCAGCCACCTGGTAGCCGAGACCGCGCAGGTGGGTGGCGATCTCCTGGGCGCGGGCCCGGTTGCGGGAGTTGTGCTTGCCCTGCGAGTGCGGCACGAACCAGGCGCCGACCTCGTCGCCGTGCTCGATGTGATCGGACCAGCGCAGCCCGGCGCCGCCGTTCTTGCGGTTGCCGAGAGCGCGGCGATCGGCGCGGGTGGTGCCGAGCACGATGATGCCCTGGCGAGGGGAGGTGTGGACGGTGAGCAAGGGAGGTGGTTCCTTCCGGTGGTTCCTTCCGGTGGTGGTGGCCAGGGCCGTACGCCGCTCGTACGGTCCGCGCCTTGGAGGTCGATCGGGCGGGGTGCCGCCCCGCTGTGTGGCAGGGCGGCACGGGTGGATCACAGGTCGGTGAACCAGGTGATGTCGGGGCTGTACTTCTCGGCGATCTCGGGGATGACCGGGATGCCCTTCTCCGAACCCTCGACGCGCTCCCAGACTCGCAGGCGGGGGCCGTAACGGGGCTTGAAGGTGACCAGGTCGTAGGAGCAAGCCATCTGGTGGTGATCGCCGCGCCGGAAGATGCAGCGGGCCTCGAAGGGGGTCAGGGTGGGGGCGAGGTGGGAGATGAACGCGACCGCTCCGGCGGGGGTGAGTTCGCCGGTGGCGATGGCCAGGTGCAGGTGCTCGGACAGGGCCTGAGGGTCGGGGATGGAGGAGATGGCTCTGGTGATCATGGGGTTCCTTCCGGCATCGGGGCGGTGCCGCTCACCGCCCCTTCCAACACCTCCAACTTTAGCGTAGTTCTGTAATGATGCAAACGGCGTTGGCGGCAAAAGATCGGGGGCGGTCGCCGCTCCCGCATGGGGGCAACGACCGCCCCCGGCGGGCGGTGCTCTGGTAGCCGGCGCCTGGTGGTCTGGCGGCCGGGGCCGCCCCGGAGGCGCCGGGGCGGCCAGGCGAGGGCGAGGTCAGTCGAGGAGGCCGTAGCGGAATTCGAGGGTGAACCGGTAGGTGGTGGGGGTGGCGAGTTCGTGGCGGCGGTCGGCGTCGTCGGCGCTGGCTCCCGCCAGGTCCGGGTAGCGGGTCTCGTATCGGCGGTCGGCGGCGCGCTGGATGCGGGTCAGCGCCTCGCTGGTCGGGCAGTACACGGGGTTCAGCCAGGTAATGAGGGCGGGGTCACCTCCGGCACGGGTGTTCTCCTCGGTCATCTGGGCGTGGCGGAAGCCGCGTCCGGCCGCGAGGAGGACTCGCTGGGTGTGGCTGAGGCCGCGCAGGTAGGTCTGGGCGATGGTCCGCAGGGTCACGAACATGTCGGCGACGCACTCGAAGCCGCGCCCGTCCACGTGGCGGGACATGTAGGCGAGGGCGAGGTGGATCTGCGTGTTGAGCTCGGCGAACGCGCCGGGGTCACCCTCGTACTTGGTGGCGATCTTGACGGCGGTCTCCGCGTGGTGCTTGGCCATGCCCACCGCGAAACGGGCAGGAGTGTCGGAGGTGATGTTCAGCTGCCGGGCGAGGTTGGACATGTGCTCGACGTGCAGGTCCGGGGTGCGAACGGTGCCGGTCATGGGGTCCTTCCGGTTCGGGGGCGGTGCCGCTCACCGCGCCACCAACACGTCTAACTTTAGCGTTGTTCTGTAATGAAGTCCAATCAGATTCGCCGCCAACTTCAGTGGACGTCATTACAGAACAACGCTAAGCTTTTGGTTGTCCGGGTGGCGGGGAGCGGCCCCGCCGCCCGGATCTACCGGAAGGACGCGCAATGCGCTTCACTCCCCTGGCTGTCCTGGCAGCCATCGCCGCCATCGTGGTGGCGCTCTGGGCGCCCGCCCCCGCGCTGGCCGCGCCGGGCACCGGCGACATCACCGCCCCCACCTCCGGCCAGACCGTGAAGGTCGGTGACTCGGTGAAGGTCGCGGCCACCGCCTCCGAGGTGTGCCAGGCGGCCATCACCCTCACCACGCCAGGCGGGCAGGCGTCCACCCTGGTGACCCGCGAGGCGCCGCTGTGCACGGGTGCGCTGTCGCTGGGCGCCTCGTTCACCCCGGAGGCGGCGGGCACCTACCGGCTGGCGCTGGCCGGGGATGTGCAGCTGAGCGTGGTGGAGATCACCGCCGCCGCTCCGGCCACGCCGACCCCCAGGGAGACGGTGACGGTGACCCCGTCGCCGACCGCCTCGGCGAGCACGTCGGCGACCCCGACGGCCACGCCGAAGCCGACGGTCACGGTCACGGTGACGCCGAAGGTCAAGACGCCGACCCCGACGCCGAAGCCCGCCGTGACGCGCACCGTGCGGGCCACGGTCACCGCGCCCGCCCCGCAGGTCGGCGCCGCCCCGGCGCCCGCTCCCGCGCCGGTCGTGGTGCTCACGGGGGCGCCCGCCCCCATGCCCGTCATGGACACGGCCACCGGCCAGGAGCCCGCCCAGGAAGTGGTGTTCCCCGCCGCGTCGTCCGCCCCGCCTGCCGGTGAGCCGGTCGCGCTCCAGCTGGTCGCGGTCGCCGGGCAGATGGCCGACGCGGTGTGGCGGCTGATCGTCGGGTTCGTGCTGTGCGGCGCCCTGGTCGGCGGTGGTCTGTGGCTGATGTTCACGCTGCGCAAGCGCGGATCCCGTCACAACGGGACCGGACGCAAGCGCGGCTGACAGGCCAGCATCCCCTCCCACCTCGCCCCGCCGCACCCTGCGGCGGGGCGAGGCCCCCTACCCCCGTACGCGCCGAACTGGAGCCCTCCGTGCCGCCCCTCGCCCCCATCTCCCCCCCTTACCCGCCTGTCGCTCCCCCGGTTTCCTACGTCGTGCCGCTCATCCCGACGCCGCTGCTGACGGAGTTCGACACCCCCGGGCACTGCGAGGACTGCGGGCGCCACGAGCCGCCCGTGGACGACTACGACAAGACGCTGTGCTGCGGCGCGCGGATCTGCCTCGGGGCGGACTGCCAGCACATCGCGACGTGCCGGACCTGCGACGGCCCGGCCGTGGAGTTCATCGAGGGCACCGGCTGGGTGTGCGCGAATACCGGGCACTGACCTACCGTTTTGCCGCTCACCGACTTGCTGACATTAGAGAACAACGCTAAGATTTAGGTGTTGGGCAGGGCGGTGAGCGGCACCGCCCCCCGGCCTACCGGAAGGAACCACCCATGGGCAACGCGCTCCTCATCCGCGAGAACGGCCAGTTCGAGACGGTCGCCATCGCCGACGGCGCCGAGGTCAACCTGGCCGTCATGTACAAGGAGATCGGCTGCCGCACCGTGGAAGTGGTCGCCCTGCGCGACGACCTCGACATGTGGCTCGACGGCGAGGGCCTGGACGGCAAGGAGGTCAACCCGGTCGCCACGGAACTCGCCCGCGACTGCGGGTTCATCTGGCAGAACTACCACGGCGCCGCCCTGCTGTGCGGCCACGACGCCGAGGGCAACAGCATCGGCCTGACCAGCGACCAGGAGGCGGTGCTCCGACTGCGGCTGGGGATGCTGCGGGCGCCGCTGTCCGTGAACTGACCGCCTGCCCCGGGGGCCGCACCACGCGGCCCCCGGGCTTGCCTCCTGCTCTCGTTCGGGGGGTATTGAGCAGTCCCGGTATCTGGTGAGGCTCCTCCCCGCGCGAAAGCCCTTCGGGCGGGCTGTACAGCCCCGTACGGCCCGCCCACCCCTGCCCCCGCCGTTCCCACGGCGGGCGGCGACCGCACCTGTTGCCGCTCCCGAGCCGCCGAACCGCCCGGACCCCGCCGGGCGGCTCGGCCCCCCTTTGGAAGGAACCTTCCCCGCATGAAACGCAGCCTGCGCCGCAACCTGCTTCGCGCCCTCCGCAACGGCAAACACCGGAACCGCTACAACGCGACCGCCCGCTTTCGCCTGCCCGCTCACGTCCTGGACGAGCAGCCGCCCGTGTGGGCCCCGGCCGGGTACGTGACCATCACGACCGGCTCGGCCTGGGCGCGGCGCCTGCCCGACGGCCGTCTTCACCTCCTGCTGTCGGCGGGCGGGCACACGTTCGAGGGCCGCACCGACCCGTACCAGTTGCTCGCCGGAACGCTCGCCCCGTACGGTGATGAAGAGGATTCCTGGCCGATCTGGCTGGTCAACAACAAACACCACCAGCTGCACGGCTACTCCGAGCCCGGCACCTACTCCCAGGCTGACCTCGCCGAAACCCATCCGCTGGCGCGGTGGCTGCGCTGGAACGACGGCTTGGACGAGCGGATGGAGGCCGGTCTCGGCGACTGGGTGCGGGCGTGCACGATCTACCAGCGCCGCCAGCTCATCCTGCCCGATGGGCTGCCGGTGTTCCTCGTCGAAGCGTTCATCAACGATGAGGAGTGGTTCCGGGAGGATCTCCAGCTCACGGTGACGCTGCTCGATGCGGCCCGCTCGATGTGGGGGCGGGGCTGCTCGGTGACGTTCCGAGCGGGGCACGGCTGGAAGGACACGCCGACGATGGAACGGGCGGCGTGGCCGCAGATCCTCGCCATGGCGGAGGGTGCGCCCGCCCAGGGTCTCGCCGACATCGCAGGCGTTCCCCCCGAGAGCGTGAGCCCCGTCTACCGCTGACCCAACCACCTACGGCCCGCCCCAGACTCTCCGGGGCGGGCCGTTTCATGTGTTCCTGAGACGCCAGGTTCTCGAGACCGTGGCGGCTACCAGAAGCGATCCCGGGAAAGGTCGAACGTCCACTTCGCGAATTCTTCCCTGGCGATGGCGGCGGGGCTCAGGCCCTGCTGCCATCGCCGCCAAGTGGTGTAGTCACGGCCGTCGTACACGAACAGCTCGACGTCGTCGTTCTCGCGGCTCACGTCGGCGGCCAGGAAAACACGCTCAGCGCGGCCGGTGTCGTTGCGCACCTGCGACCAGCCGCCCGGCAAGCGCGCGGCGTGGTCGTGGGCGGGCTCCGAACCGCCGCCGTCCTCGTCCAGCTCGTCCTCGTCGTCGGGGGCAGGGGTCTCTTTCGTCTCCCAGCCCGGCCGGCTCCTCTCCAGCGGCCCCGGCCACCCCCCGGCCGGTGAGGACGGCTCGAAGGGGGCACGCGACATCCACGTCTCAGCCTCGCGCGGATCCGCCCGGTTGCGCCCGTCTTGACCCACTGCGGCGGCCAGGCAGCCGCGCAGCGGCGGTTTCTCGGCTGCCAGGGAAAACAGGCCGGTGAAGTTGGCGAGCGACAGGTCCCCCTCGGGGTTGCCGTACACCTGCCGGTTCCACTCCAGCTTCAGCTCCCGCTCCAGCTCCTGCTCGATCACCTCGGTGAGGCTCCGCTCGGCGGGCTCCTCTGCGGGACCGGTGTCGGGTGCGGCCGGCTCCTGCGTCGGCGACACGTCGCTGAGGCTGTTGCCGAACAGCATCCGCCTCCACCACAGCTCGCGGGCCTCGGCGTCCAGCTGCTCGCCCACCTCCCGCTTCCGCTGCTCGGTGACAGCGCTCCCTGCGGGTGCCGCGAGCGCTCTGGCCGCGCGGTTCAGGTCGTAGAACTCCCAGTCGGCGTAGCGGGACTGGTAGGGCGCGGCCCGCAATCTCTCCAGGGCCCGGGTGAGCGCCTCCTGGGTGAGCGCCGCCGGGGCCGCCCGGTCGGGTGACGGCTTCGGCCCGCCGGCGGGCACGGGCGCGGCCGTGGCCGGCCCTTCGGGATGGTCGCCGGCGGCGAGGCGGGCCGCGTGGGTCAACACCGCGTTGTCCCGGCACGCCAGGCACGACGACGTCGAGCAGCCCGCCGGGCGCTCGGGGTGGGATGGGCACTCGACGCGTGCGCGCAAGATCCGCTCGGCGGCGCGGCGCAGCACCCGGGCGTCTCGCGCCTGCTGGACCTCCCGCCGTACCCGTCGGCGCTCCTGGCGGTGCCTGCGTACTCCGGCCACGCCCACGGAGCCGGTGCTGTCGGTGACGTAGAAGGGGGCGGGGTGCCAGGGTTCCCGGGGCGGTGTCCCGCTGTTCTCCTTGGCGCTCACAGGGAGTCACCTCCGGCGGCGTGCTCGGCTTCGAGTTCCGCTTCGGCCGCGCGGGCGGCCTCGACGACCCGCTCGGCCAGGCCGCTCAGGTCCACATTGTGCGAGACCTGGAAGCTTTCGCCCTTGGGGTTGGACACCTCGATGGCCTTGCGCTGCACCCAGTCCACCGGGTGCATCCGTGACAGCAGCTCCAGGGCGACGCGGCCGTTCGGCGGCGTGGTCTGCACTTCCTCCGACCCGTCGGGGCGGATCGTGCGCTTGATCTCGACGCCGCCGACCGCGTCGGCGAACGCCGCGGCGACCAGGATGTCGCGGGCCTTCGCTCGGGCCCGGATAACCCCGGCGGCGAAGTCCGCGTACAGGTCCGGGGCGTTGTCGGCCAGGCCGAGGTTACGCCAGTGGTGGACGGTGGACTCGGCGATGCCGACGAGCTCGGCGGCCGAGGCGATGCTGTGGCCGCCCTTGAGGGCGAGGAACAGGTCTTCCTGGAGCTCGGGGGTGAGCTTGATGGGTCTGCCTACCTTGGGCTCTTCGTCGCTCATGGGGCGCTCCACAGCTAGTTGAGGTCCGTCTTGGTGACGGTGGGCCGGATGACTGGTTCGGGGGTGCGGTCGCGGCGGAGTTTCTTGTACGTGCGGTTGGCCGCGGTGAGGCCGCCTGCGATGACCAGGAGGGTGATGAGGGTCCACAGGATGCCGGCGAGGACTCCGTCTGCGAGGACGGCGACGGCCAGGCCCCCGATGAGGAGGGCGCTGCCGAAGATGTGGAGGAGGAAGGCGCCGCATCCGGAGAGGAAGGCGAGGGCTTCGCGGTTGCTGGTGTCGGTGCTGGTGCTCATGTGGTGGCCTTGTCTGTGTCGCGGGTGAACCAGGGGTTGGGGGTGAGGGCAGGGAACTCGGCGGTGGCCGGTTCCTCGGGGGTGAGGCCGAGGACGGAGAGGGGGACGCCGAAGGCGTCAGCGAGGTCGGCTGGGGTCAGCTCGCGGGGTTCGCGAAAGGCCCGGGTCTGCTCGTCGTCGGCGACGGCCAGCTGGGCGACCAGACCGGACACCAGGGGGGCGAGCTGGGTCGCGTGGCCGTCAGGGGTGATCTCGAAATGCGCGGTCGCCGGGGCGGCCGGCGGGCGGGCGGCGGGGTGGCGGCGCCGGCTGTATTCGGCTTCGAGGCGGTCGTAGATCGGGGTGCCGAGGTCGCGGGGGATGGGGGCCGCGGTGGGGATCGTGGTCATGACGCGGGAGCATCGCGGCGGGGATGGGTTAGTGTCTGGGTTCGTTTGTGCAGGTACGCGTGAAGCCCCGCGCTCGGTGGGGGGCGCGGGGCTTCACGGTCAGGGTGAGGGCGTTGCTGCCATTTTGGGAGTTGCTGGCAGCAGTTGGGAGTTCCTCCCAGCCCTGGGAGATGTTGGGAGTTGGCTGGGAGTTCGAGCAGGCGCCCGAGGTGGTTACCTCTTGCGCTGTTCGAAGAGAGCGACCAGGCGGCGCAGCGGCCGGGGGACGTTCCATCCCACGGTGAGGTACACGTTTTCCCTCACCTTCCATGTGCGCTGGTGCTCGTAGGTGTCCACGGTTCGGCTCCTCATTTTTGCGGAAGGTCCCGGGCGATGGCGGCCTGCTCGGGCGCCATGGTTTCCTGCTCTCCGGGGGCGGGGGCGGCCGAGTGCTCTCCCCGTTCGATGCGCCCGCACAAGATCCGTACGTCCTCGCACAGCGGGTCGTCCGACGCGGCGAAGTAGTGGCGGACCATGGCGGCGATGTGGGTGCGCTCGTCGGCGCGCACCCGTTCGGCGACCAGCTTGTCGCGTCTGCGCGTCATGTCGGAGGTGAGCCCGCACTCGCCGCAGGATGCGATGTCGCCTTGCCAGGTGACGGTCTTGTGGTCGCGGTTCAAACAGGTCCAGAACTGCACGGGCGCTTCCGCGAGCTCCTCGGGGAGGTCGAAGGTGTCGGTCGCGTTGGTAGGCGTGGTCATTGGTGATCTTTCTGGGTCGTCAGTTTTGCGGGAGGTTGGCTCCTCACTTTTGCGGGTGGTCCCCGGGGGTGAGGGTCGGCAGGGTGGGGATGGTCGAGGCCAGCCAACTGTCCGGCTCGGCGGTGAAGTGCGGGGCGGCCTGCGTCTCCCACCAGGAGCGGATGGAACTGATGGTGGCCTGCTCGGCGGCGCGGCGGGTGCAGACCCGTCCGCGTTTCGCACCGTCGGGGTAGTTGTTCCAGTTGATGCCCTCGGCCCACAGCATGTTCTGCATGTCGTCGGTGGACTTGCGGTGCAGGTCGCGGTGGGAGAAAACCGCCTGGGCGGCCATGGTGATGCTGTTGCGGACGCAGTCGCGTTGCCGCCACAGGAAGTAGTTGGCGACCTCGACGGGGCTGGAGAGGGTGAACACGCGAGCGTCGAACAGGGCCCGCCGCCCGCCGTACGGGGTGGCGTACGCCTCGTTGAACGCAACCGTGGCGAGGGACGCGGCGATGCTGGTCATCTTCTGGACGACGCCGCCGAACCACGGCTGTGTGCCGTGGCTGGTGAAGTCGGTGATCAGGACAGAGCACTCGTCGGACTGGGTGTAGGCGAGGACGCTGCCGGAGATCTCGGCGCAAAGGGCTTTGCCGACCTCGTCCATGCAGTCCATGACGCGGTCGTCGAACGGGCGTTCGGCGTGGCGCAGGAAGGTGTGGAACGCGCGTCCGTCCACCCTGAGGATCGTGTACGTGCGGGGCGGGAGGACGGCCCGGGTGGTGGCTTCGTAGCGCTTCATCCGGTCGCCGAGGCTGTCGGTGGTCATCGGGTGTCCGTTCCGGGGGTGAGGAGTACGCCTCCGGGGCCGATGCGGGGGCGGGGCAGGGTGAGGAGGTAGGGCTGGCGGCAGGGCGGTACTCGGTAGTGGGTGCCGTACTGGGGGGTGTGCCAGTGGACGCGTTCGCAGTGCGGGCATTCGTCCACGACGGCGAGTTTCCGGCCGGGTTCGGCGCCGTGGACGCCGACGGCGAGGCGGGCGGTGACGCGGGTGGTGATGATGCAGACCTCGG
Source organism: Streptosporangium oxazolinicum (assembly GCF_039537505.1). Lineage (NCBI taxonomy): Bacteria > Bacillati > Actinomycetota > Actinomycetes > Streptosporangiales > Streptosporangiaceae > Streptosporangium > Streptosporangium oxazolinicum. The sequence goes on along the minus strand of NZ_BAABAQ010000020.1, from coordinate 116,316 downwards.
TGCGGCCGGGCTGGGCGCTGTTGGCGCACAGGACGCGGCACCGCGGCGAGCACAGGCCGCGGCCTTCGGGTTTGCCGCAGACCATGCAGGTGGGTTCGCAGTCCTGGGCCTTGGCTTCTTCGGTGAGGCGGGCGCGGGGGATGTTGAGGACGTGGTTTCGGCGGGGGGCGGGCTTGGCGTGCGGGAGGCGCTCGTCGGGGCGGGGAAGGGGCCGGGTGGGGGGCTGGGGGAGGTCCCAGAGGGTGGCCTGGCCGGGAGTCACGGCTCCTCGCTTCCGGTCGGGGCGGGCTCGGCGGGTCCGCCGGCGGAGCGGGTCTTGCGCTGGCGGGGCTTGGACGGTGGGGCGGGCTTGTGGTGTTTGAGGCCGTAGTTCTTGCCGCGCTTCCCGACGATCCATTCGCCGGTGATGACGCCCTTGTCGAGGGTGGTGGAGAGGATCAGGTCGCCGAGGTCGGCGAGGAACATGGGGTAGGTGCGGCCGTTGGCGTCCTCCCACAGGAAGTAGGCGGCGGAGCGGCCTCGCTGGGAGCCGCGGAAGGTGAGGGTGGCGGTGAACGGGGTGTTGGGCCGCCAGTCGGTCGGCACCGATCCGAGTTGCGCGCTGTAGGACGGCCCGGGGTAGTGCTGGAGGTTTCCGCGGGCGTCGTAAGGGGCTTTGTCGATGGGCACGGCGTGGCCTTCCGAGGGGGGCGGGTCGGGTGGGGGTCAGGGTTTGGCGGGGGTTTCGAGCTCGTCGGCGAGCGCCAGGCCCACGGCAACGACGCTGTCGCCTGTGATGAGGCGGTCGTGGCGCTTGATGAAGGCCCGGAAGTTAGCGAGCCCGTGGGGGCCGTCCTCGAAGATCTGCCGGACCTGGGCGGCGCTGTCGGCGCGCTGGCGGGCGGCGGCGTCGGCCTGGATGGTCGGGGCGACTCGCGCGAGGATGAAGGCCATCAGCTCGTCGAGCGCGATGTGACCCAAGTGGTTGCGCGGGGCCTCGTGCCAGGCTTCGGTGGCGTCCAGAACCCACTCCTCGGGGAGCCCGAGGAGATGAGAGTAGGGGGGCTCAGCCACGGCTCGTCCCCTCCTTCTGGATGCAGCGTCCGGCCGGGGCGTGGGCCTTGATGTGAGCCCAGGTGTCGCCGTCCCACTCGTCGCTGTGCGGGGTGGCGGAGAAGCGGACGTATTTCTGGCCGGGCTCGATGGTGTTGAGGCAGACTTCGCAGCCTCCGTTGAGGCCGGGGACGTGGCGGATACGAGCGGTGCGGGCATCGGCGAACGAAGCCACGGTGTCTCCTCTCTGGTGGGGAGAGGGGCGGCGCTGGTGGCGCCGCCCCGGGGGCGGGTGAGGGTCAGGGCTTGGTGGGGGTGTACTCGGTGGAGCCGAGGGGGACGTGGCCGGTGCCGTCGCAGTGGTGGCATGCAGCGGCCTTGGCGTCGGTGACGACGGCGACCCAGTGGGCGACGGCCCGGTCCCAGGCGTGGATCGCGGCTTCCTGGTTGGGGCCGGGGACGCGGTCGGGGACGGGCAGGCGCAGGTGGCGGGTGACGAGCACCGGCCGCTCGACGGGCTTGGGCTTGCGGCGGGAGGGCCCGTACTGGTTGGGCGGGGTGACCCACTGGGTGCGGGGCAGGTCGAGCGGCACCTGGATGGTGACGTCGAGGTGGTTGTCCTTGACGTAGCAGTACTGGACTCCGGGCAGGGCCTTGATGACGTTCTTGAGGTGGTCGCGGAGGCCGTCGAGGTAGCCGGGGAACAGGTGCAGGTATTCGGGCCGCTGGGTGAGGACGGAGGGCAGGGAGGCGTGCCAGGGGCGCTCTCCGAAGACGTCGGGGACGGCGTCTGTCAGGACGGGCCAGCCGGTGGTGGAGATGGTGGTGATGACGTCGGCGACGGGCTCGGTGACGGGCTTGTACAGGTTGTAGTGGATGGTCTCGGTGTCGAGGCTTCCGGCGGCCGCGGTCTCGAACTCCTCGGGGGTGAGGGTGGGGGGGAACTTCTCCGACGCGGTGGCCGGGTCGCGCAGCGTGTAGCTGGTGGTGCGGTCCCACTGCGGGATGTGGATGGTGATCTCGGGGGCGGGGCCGGTGCTGGCCCACCAGCCGGGCTTGTTCAGTTCGGTCATGGGGATGTCCCCGGGGGCGTAGACCTTGCGCTTGCTGCGCGCGTGGCGGCTGGTGCCCGTCTCGGGCAGGTAGTACATGTGGGTGTCGCCCTGGACGAGGACGTAGCGGTCGTTGATCGCGGTCATGGGGGTCTTCCTCGGGGGGGTTAGTTGGGGTTGAGGCGGCGGGCGCGGAGGGTGCGGCGCTCGTCGGGGGTGGTGGCGGCGAACACGCCGTACTCGGGCGGGTTGTCGAGGACGTCGGCGCGGCAGTTGCGCAGGACGGTGCAGGCGCGGCAGACCTTCTTGGCTTCCTCGGTGTCGGCCTGCCCGCGCGGGCCGGTGTGGGAGATGGGGAAGAACAGCTCAGGGTCGGCGGTGCGGCAGGCGCCGCGGCGGGTCCAGGTGGTGGTGGTCATACGGCGACCGGCCGGTGTGCGGCCTCGTACTGGGCGCGGACGGTGCGGCTGACGCGGCCGATGCGGCTGCATTCGACGCCGTTTTCCTGGGCCCAGGCGCGGACCTCGGCGTCGGTGGGGACGTTGGAGGAGGTGCGGCTCTTCGACGTGGTGGCTTTGGTGTCCTTCACGCGCTGGCGGGCGGCGGCGAGCTGCGCTTCGAGGTCGGCGACGTCGGCGAGTGCGGATTCGCGGGCGGCGGCCTGCCTCTCCTCCTCGGCGCGGCGCTCGGCCACTCCGGCGTAGGTTCCGCGGAGCCTGTCGATCGCGTCGCGGGCGCGGCTCAGCGCGGTCTGGACGTGGCGGTCGTCGCAGGCGGCGGCGTCGGCGAGGAGCTCGTCCACGGAGCCCTCGGCGGCCGGTGCGGGCGCGGGCTTGGGCGGGGTCCAGGCGCGGGCGATGGCGGCGAGGTCGTCGGACAGGACCGGCAGTTTGTTGTCGCTGGCCGGGTCGAAGGCCATGCCGGTGCTGGGGTGGACGGTCCAGCCCTGGCGGCGGGCGGCCTGGACGACGGTGAGGACCTTCAGGCCGGTCTCGGTGGCGGCGACCTGGACGGTGTGGCCGTCGGCGAGCAGGAACAGGGCGCGGGCCTGGTCGGCGGGCATGGTCCGGTTCTGGCCGTTGAGGTGGGTGATCGACATGTTCTGTGTCCTCGGGGGGATGGGGTTGAGAAGCGCCCGCCCGGCTGGTGGGGCCGGGCGGGCGCCAGGGTGGGTCAGGCGGCGGGCTGGCCGGTGCGGGCGGAGCCGGGGGCGGCGATGATGGCCTTGAAGACGCCGTTGGCGGGCCGGGTGGCGTGCCGTCCGTCGGGCAGGAGGTCGCCCAGGGGGGTGCCGAGGCCGTGCCGCTGGGAGGACGTGGTGGCCTGGGCGGCGGTCTCGTCCTGGGCGGCCTGGGCGGAGACGGCGGCGGCCTCCAGGATCTCGGCGAACGCCGACATGCAGGTGCCCGCGTGCGAGACGTGAGAGGCGGTTACGACGGCGTGCTTGCCGTCGGTGTTGTCGGCGTTGTCCTCCAGGAGGTGGAGGGTGGTGATCTCCCGCTGGGCGGAGGCGGTGAGGTGGCGCAGGACGGCGGCGGGGTCGTCGATGCCGTCCTCGTGGCGCAGGGCGGTGTTGAGCTGGCCGGTGAGGTCCTCGATCTGCTCGGCGATCACCTCGGGGGTGACGATCTCGGCGTCGGCGGGGGCGAACGCGGCGGTGAGGGTGGCCAGGAACTCCTGGGCGTCGGTGCCCTCGGGGAAGTGGCGGGCGAGGAGCGCGAACCCGGCGACGAGACCGGCGGGGACGGTCTCGTCGAAGTCGGCGGTCCACTCGGTGGGGGTGATCTCGTCGTCGGGGGCGGGGTTGTTCATGAGGCGGGCGACGGTGGCGCGGTCGGTCTCCTGGTCCACGTCCACCTCGACGAGGTCGGCCACGGTGATGCGCGCCCACCAGCGGTCGGGGTCGCTGTTGCTGCCCTGGGGGAATCCGGCGGCGGCCAGTTCGGGGACGAGGTAGGTCGTGTTCATCAAGGTGGGGGTCCTTCCGGTGGTGGTTGGGGCGGTGCCGCTCACCGCCTTGCCGACACCACAGACTTTAGCGTTATTCTCTAATGTTGTCTATTGGGGTTGGGATGGAAGGCCGCTTCCAGCGCCAGGAGCTGCTCGCCCTCGGGGCCGTCGTGCTCGACCAGGACGGCGATCGTGGCCAGGTCCTGGGGGGACAGGCGTGGTCGTTTCCCGGCGAGCAGCTGCTCGGGGATCGGCGCGAGGATGCCCGTCAGCGTCTCCAGCCGGGCCCGGGTGCGCGCCAGCTCGCGGCGCAGCACCGCGGCGCGGCGCCGCTCCTGGCACAGCAGGGCCAGGGCGATGCTCAGCGCGACGGTCACCACGGTGATGTAGAGCGCGAACTCCTGGCCGCCCTTCACGACGCGGCCGTCGCGGGCGCGGTGTGGCCGTCGCGGTAGTGGCCGGCGAAGTCGGCCAGGGCCGCGGCGCGGGAGGGCGCGGCGAAGCGGCGGCCGGCGACGGGGCATCCGGTGATGCGGCACCACCACCGCCATTGGATGGGGCGCGGACTGCTGGGGCGGGGCATGAAAAAACCTCCCGGTGATCTGGCGTCACCGGAAGGTTGCAGGGATCGACAGGTTAGTGTCTGCCCCCGTTTTGCCTGGTCAGGGGATTAGATCGATCACGATGTCGGGCCACAGGGCCTGCAGCGGGTAGGGGTTGGTGGTGCAGACCGGCAGGTTGCGGGATTTCGCGGCGTGGACGACGGCGGCCGCGGTGACCGCCTCGGGGGCAGAAGTGCGGGCGGCGCGCATGAGGTCGGCGATGGCCGGGGCGATCGCCGGGGTGAGCGGTTCGGCGATGTGGATGTCGAGGCCGAGCAGGACGTCCAGGACGGCGCGGGCGGGCGGCCGGATTCCGGCGAGCGCGGCGACCAGGGCGGGGGTGGGGATGATCAGGGGGGCCAGGTGGCCGGTGTGGGTGGCGCGGGCCCATACGAGGGCCTCCAGGTATCGACTGGCCTGCTCGCCCCACAGGCGCAGCGCAGAGACGTCGAAGACGAGGCCGATCATTCCGCGTGGGCGGCGGCGCGCGGGGCGAGCTGGGCGGCCAGGGCGATGTCCCGGCGGGCGACGAGGTCGAGATCCTCGGCCGCGGGCGGCTGGCCGAGCAGGGCCATGAGGGCGGCGCGGCCGGCGGCGGCCTGCTCGGGGGTGCGGCGGAGGGTCTGCTCGGCGGTGGTCATACCGTCAGGGTAGCTCGCCTGGCCGACCGGCGGCCAGGCGTCAGCCGGAGTCGGCGGCCGGGCGCCGCTCGGCCAGGTCCATGGTGATGCGTTCGGCCGGGAGGGTGATCTCGACCTTGGGGATCTCACCAGTGGTGACGGGGATGTACGCCGTCCGGGCCAGCCGGTAGGGGAAGACCTCGCCGTCGATCGTCATCTGCCAGTTGAAGGCGTAGCCGCGGAGCTGGACGATGCCGGCGAAGGCGTACCCGTCGATCATGGTGTCGGCCTGCTTGGCGCGCATGCGTGCCGCCCACCCGGAGGCCTTCCCCGCCCGCAGAGGCCGCGAGGCGGTGGCGTCGGGGATGTCCCAGGGTTCGGAGACCGGGCGCCTGAGGGTGTGCAGCCGGTTGTCGATCTGGACGTGCTCGGCGAGGAGCGTGAACGTCAGGAAGGGCAGCCCCTGGTACGGGACGGACACGATCGTGTCGTCGGCCGCCGTGTGGTAGGGGAATTCTTCGCCGTCGATGGTCATGGAGTAGCGGGTGGGGTCCTGGCGGAGTTCCACGAGACGGGCGAGCTGGCCGAACGCCATGTCGTCGGCCTCGTGGGAGGTGGGCGCGGGCAGGGTGCTGGTGGTGGTGTCCATGGGGGGCACCCTGCGGGGCGCGGACGGGTAGTGTCCGCGCCCGATCGCGGGTCAACGCGGCGTTTACGCCGCGACGGTGGTGCGGGCCGTGCTGGCAGCGCGCGCCACGGCGCGGGGAACGGGCGGGGGAATGAGGCCGGCGGCGCGCAGGTGGTAGGTGACGGTGTCGAGGACCACGCCGTGCTTGGCGGCGATCGCCGACTTGTCCATCCCGTCCAGGAAGTCCTCGCGGATCTCGGCGCCGTTGGCGCGCTTGGGCGCGTTCGTGGGGCAGCGCAGAGGCAGGTTGTTCTTGCGGGCGATCTGGCTGATGCGGGGGGCGGAGAGGTTGAAGCGGGCGGCGATGTCGGCGATGAGGATGGTGGGGTCGGCGTAGAGGCGGCAGATCTGGGCGTCGCGGCGGGTCATCGCGGCGGTGGGGGCCATGGGCTCTCCAGCGTTCAGGGGGCAGGGGGCGGCGGCCCAGATGCCGCACCGGCAGACGGTGGAGTCATCGGGGGCGTCGCCGGGGAAGGTGCCGCCGCAGGCCGGGCACGGGCTCGAAGCGGCGGGGGCGAGGGGGGTCATCAGTAGTCGCTGAGGACGGCCTGGGCCAGGGACATGATGCCGAGCCAGGCGCAGATGACGATCGGGATGGACCACCAGGACAGGTTGAAGATGACCGGGACGGCGATGGCGACGGTGGCCAGGAGCCAGCCGATGCCGTGCAGGAGGTAGGTGCGGCGCATCAGGAGGTCCTTCCGGTCCGGTCGGGGCCGAGGCGTCGGCGCCGCTCGGCGCTTTCCTGCCTGGCCGCCTCGGCGGTGGGGGCGGGTGCGCTGATGGGGAGGGCCTGCCAGAAGTTCTCCGCGGCGTCGGCCTCCTCGACGACGCCGTCGAACGCGACGCCGGCGACGACGCGGGTCCGGGCGACCTTGCGGAGAATCGGGGCGTCGGTGACCGGGTCGAGGTCGCATTCCTCCTGGATGAGCCAGCCCACCATTGGGACGGTGAAGTACCCGCCGGGGGCGTCGTTGCTGAGGTAGACGAGCAGCCAGCCGGTGGCGGGCGAGAAGTCAATGGTGCGCCAGCCGGTGATCGGCGTGGCGGGGGCGGGGGTGGTCATGAGAGCTCCGTAGGGGGTTGTCGGGGGGTGGTCAGGTTCGGGGTGGGTGCCTGGTAGTGCTCGGTGAGGTAGTGGCGGCGCCACCCGGCGGCGGCTGCTTGGGCGGTGGCGGCCGGGTGGGGTTTGCCGCGGGTGGGACAGGTCGGGACGCGGCATGCCCAGACGTGGCTGCGGCCGGTCATGGGGATGACGGGGGCGGCCGGTGCGGGTGGGCCGCCGAGGTTGACCTTCTGGCAGCGGTCTTTGCGGGGGCCGCTGCGGCGGCACAGGTTCGCGATCATGGGCGGTGGGGCGGGCAGGTAGAAGAACTCGACGGGGTAGGCGGTGAGGCGAGCGAGGGCCTCGATCTGCTCAGGGGTGGGGACGGTCTTGCCCGCTTCCCAGTCATCGACCATGGGTTCTTCGCCGCCCAGGGCGCGGTCTACTTCGGGGCCGTCCATGTCTCGGCTGTCGAGCGCGGCCGTGATCCGGTACGGGACCGGCACCCCCGGGTGCCGGGCGCGCTGCTGATCACGCAGCGCGGCCCGGTACTTCTCGTGGTCGGTGGCCATGGGGGTTAGAAGGGGTCGGTGGCGAAGGCCGACAGCTTCTGGCCTTCGATGACGGCGACCATCGCGTCTTCGAGGAGCCGCTCGACGAGGGGGTCGCCGTAGAGCTCGATGAGGTCGCTGTAGCCGAGGTTGGTCGAGGTGATCGTGCGGCGCGGCCAGGTGCGGGTGCCGCCGTCGCCGTCGTCGTCGCCGGTGGTGAGCCGGTGCTCGGCGATGATGTGGAGCTGCTCCGTCGTCCACCTGGTGACGTTTTCGCGGCCGATGTCGTCGAGGTAGAGGAGATCGGAGTCGAGGACGTCGGTCCAGGCGGCGGTGCCTTCCTTCTCGCCGAGGTCGCCGCGCAGTGCCTTGTTGAGGATGGGCATGGACCAGGCGGAGACGTACAGGCCGCGGGCGCGGGCGGCGTGGCCGATGGCGTAGGCGGCGTAGGACTTGCCGTGCCGGGAGGGGCCCTTGAGCAGGAGGCCCTGGTGGGGGCCGTCGAGCCACGCCGTGACGGCGTTGGTCGTCTTGGTGCGGGTGGCCAGGTGCATGCCGGTCGGGTCCTGCTGGGGTTTGAACTGGTCGTAGGTGGCGGTGCGGTACTTCTGCGGGACTCGGCGGTGCCAGAGGCGGGCGCGGCCTTCTTCGCGGCGGGTGAGCGCGCTTTCGTGGGAGGCGCGGTCGCTTTCGGCGTAGAGGGCTTCGATGCGGGCGATCTCGGCGGGGTCGAGCTGGGCCTTGCCGCGCAGGACGGGGGCGAGGCTCGTGGGCGGGCGGCCGGTGACAGCTTCGACGCGGGCCATGTTGTTGCCGACCTGCGTGGTCTCGATCTGGGAGACCGGGATACCGGGGCGGTTGGGCCGCCGGAGGGACTGGTTCACCAGGACACTCCGTTCTTGGGGGTGTCGCCGAAGGCGGCGGCGGCGAAGTCGCGCTCGGCCTGGGGGACGTTGTCGATGTGGACGCGGGTGTTGGGCTTGCCGTAGCCGCTCTGCTGGGGGACAGCGCCGCGTCGCCTGCCAATGGCGTTTGTCAGCCGGGGGGTGCTAGGGAACGGGTCGCGGAGGTCTTCGAGCGCCCACTTGATCTCGTTGACGTCGCAGTCAGCGGCGAGGGTGCGCTCGATCATCGCGCGGAACCCAACGAAGCCTGTGACGCCGCTGTTGCTGCGCTTGATGTTCGGGATGCCGAGCACGTCGCAGCGCGCCCACCACCCACGGGCGATCTCGTCGGCCTGGTCGAAACGTGCCTGCTCCTCGGGAGTGCGCTCCTTGGTGGTGTTGCGGCGCTTCTTCGGCGTCTCGGCCGCTGGAGCGGGCGGGATGTCGTCACCCAGAAGGCTCGGCTGCTGCGCGCTCCCCGCAGGTTTCTGAGCGCTAGCGAAGGAACCTGAACTTTCTTCTCGGTTCTTCTTCTCAGTACTTCTAAAGGGCCCGCGGGAACCGGGGTCCGGCTGACCGGGGTCCGGCTTTTGCGGTTCCGGCTGAACCGGAACCGCATCCTCGGGCTCCGGGTTATCCCACAACCGGGAATAGGCGTCCGGATCGCCCTCGTCCTCGTCGTATTCCTCCAGCTCGTCGCCGAAGTCCTCCAGATCCTCGAACCCGTCCGACGTCATCGAGCCGTCCTTGTGGAGCACGAGGAAGCTGCCATCCGGCTGCTGCACGAGGTCAACGGGCTTCCCGCCGAACTCGGCGTTGTCGGCGATCCACTCCTCCACCGGGTCCTCGGACACAGCGGTACCCATGGCGAACTTGCCCGACAGCAGACGGCGCCGCTCCAGCCGGTAGTAGCCCTTCTCGCGAAGGCGCGCGAGCGCCTTCATCACACGGCCCTCGGGGTCGTCGCGCTCGGCCGCCAGCGCATCGCCGCGAACCTGCCAGTTCCTGGGGCGGTCCAGCAAGTAGGTGAGCAGGCCCAGCGCCAGGTACGACAGGTCGGTGTCGCGGATGGTCGTGCGCGGCATGTAGGTGCCAGCGCGGCGGCGGTGCCGCATCCCAACCGTCATGACACCACCCGGTAGCCACGACGGACCAGGTTCTTCTCGCGCCGCTCAACGGAGGCAATCAGCCCGGCCCGGATCAGCTCACTCATGGTGGTGTTGAGCCCGTCGCGCCGGTCGCTGAACACCTCCATGAGGGACGACACGGTGAACCAGTCGGCGCCGGACGCGACCATGTAGCAGTAGACGCCGTACGAGCGGGCCGACAACCCAGCGGGGACCCCCGACGGGATCACCGAGACAAAAGGACGCCGGGTTACTCCAGAACCACGGGCAGCGTCAGATACGCTCACGGTGGCCTCCTCATGTTGCGTTGCAGTAGATGAGTGAGGCAGGCAGGGGGACGTTGCTGCGTCCTGTTCCTGCCCGCGACGGCGATCCTCTCGGGGGTCGCCGTTGTCGCTTTCGATATTGTGTTCTATAGCCGAGTCTAGTGGATTGATCACCTGTTCGGCCATTCCATTCGCGGTGTTTCCGCAGGTCAAACCGGCTGTGTGGTCGCCGGGACCGGCGGGGGCAGGGGAGGTGTCGATCATGTGGAGGTCCCCTCGGTGGACGGGCGGGTCTGCCCTCCTCCGGGAGCGGCGGGTGCCGCTCCCGGAGTTGAGCCCGCGCAGACCACCAGGGGCCGAGGGCTAACGTCTGTCTCCGTTCGCCCCAAACAGTGTGATCTGTGTCACACGACGGGGAGGGGGGTGACGTGCCAGTGACCACGGCACGGCGCGACCATCGCCCCGCCGATCCGGATCACCTGAGCAGCAGCCGCCGCCTCCGACCGATACGCCGGAGACGGATCCACCGGACACTGCCCCCACGAGTGGCGGCGGGTGCCCCGCCAGAACGGGCGGCCCAGGTGCCGGAACCCGCAGTGCTCGCACACGTAGACCTGCTTGCGGTCCCCGAGGTGCAGCCGCGACCGCCAGTAGGCCGCCTCCCCCTTCGAGGTGTAGCGGACCTTGCCCGTCTCCGGGCACCGCGACTTCTTCGACCACCGGGGCTTGCGGGCGTGGCGGATCGTGCCCGGCCGCATCCGGCGGTTGCGGCGGCTCATGCCACACGCCCCAGGTCCTCGACGAACTCCAGCTTGCGCCGCCCCTGCTCCGTGGCGCCGCCCCACACCCCGAACCGCTCCCGGCGGTTCAGGGCGGTGCGCAGGCACTTGCGGCGCACCGGGCAGCGGCGGCAGACCTTCCGCGCCTGCTGGGACTGCTCCCGGGCCTGGGCGCGCTCGGTCGGCTCGGGGAAGAACAGGTCCGGATCGACCTGCCCGCACACCCCCTGCTCGGCCCACGACCCTCTCGCGGCCATCTCCGCGAGCTCCTCCAGCGACTCCCCGGTCACGACGAGCTCCCTTCGAGGATCGGGGCGGGCAGGCCGGGCAGGGTCGCCCGGCCGGACAGCAGCGCCTCCACGAGGGCGTCGATCTGCTCGTCCGCGAGCAGCTGCTCCATGAACTCGGCGTCGAGCTCCTTGGTCGGCGTCGGCTGCCCGGTGCGGATCGTCAGGCCGGGCACGATCTCGCCGTTCTTGTCCACCGGCTCCCCGGTGGTCTTGGCGTGGGCCTTGAGCTGCTCCACCAGCGACGGCGCGAGCGCCTGGTAGGTGATCACGTGGGCCCGGTAGTGGTCGCGGCCCAGCGCCCACGCCACCGCCGCCGGGTGATCGGCCTCCAACGACACGGTGACCTTCCCGTCAGCCATCAGGACCCGGCCCATCCGGTGACGGCCGAGGTAGCCGCTCTGGCGGTCCCCGACCGGCAGCACCGGCACGTCGTGCTCGCCGGTGGCGTTCAGCGCGGCCTGCCCCCGGGCGATCAGCTTCCCGGCGATCGCTTCCAGCACGCGGCCCGCGAGGAACACCCGGGAGCCGTCTGTGCGGCCCAGGGCGGCGCTCATTCGGCCACCCCCGCCCCCGCCAGAACCGGCGGCTGCCAGGACGACCCCTCGGGCAGGCCCAGCGACACCCGGCTGAGCCGGAGCGTCTCCATCAGGTGCGCGTGGTCCCCAGCCGTCAGCTCCTGGTCTTTCTTGAGCTGGTGGAGGGTGGTCTCGATGCTGTCGAGCTGGGCGACGGCGGCCTCACCGCTCACCCCGGCGATCTCCTGGCCGAACAGCTCGACGGCATCGGCGTCGTCCGGCACGAACCCTTCGCCCTGCGGCGCGCTCGGCTCGCCCGGGGCGGGCCCGGCGTCCGGCTCGGCCGACGGCTCCTCCTGCTCGGCAGGCGCCGCCGCAGGCTCAGCGGGCGGCGCAGCCGGGGCGGCGGGCGCCTGGCCACCCTCGCCCTGCCCCCGGCTCTCCGCCGGGCCCAGCGGCAGCCCCAGGTTCCCCCGCCGCTTCTCAAGCAGGTTCCACACATACTTCTTGTCGCCCTCGCTGAGATGCCTCTTCGCCGACATCTCGCGCAGGTCCCGCTCGGCCTCGTCCAGCTCCGGCTCCGTCGTGCCCTTGCCGATGCGATTGACGAACGCCGCAACCGCGCGCTTGTTGTTGGGCTTGTACGGCGGCTCCGGAGCAGGCGCCGGGGCCTGACGCTGCCCGGCGGGCTGCTCGGCGAACTGCTCGCCCGGCCGCTCGATGTGGTCGGCGTCGCCGTCGTACATGCCGCCGCTGCCGCGCGGCATCGTCGCCTCGAACGGGATCGCGAACGACTGGAGCAGCAGGTACTTGTAGGCGGCCGTCAGCGTCTTGTTCGTCGCCTTGTCCGCGGTGTCGGTGGCCTCCGCAGGGATCTCAGCTTCGATGAACGAGCCATCAACCGTGTAGAAGCGGTACTGGTAGACCGCCTGCGCCACCACGACCACGGGACCGGTCTGAGCCTGACGGCCCGCCGGGCGCCCCGTCTCACGCCCCCGTTCGTAGACGTTCCGCTCCACCACCTTGTGCGGGATCGGGAGGACCTCGTGCTTGACCAGCGCCGCGTGGACGGCGTTCATCACGTCCTCGATGCTACGGAACTTGTAGCCCACCTCTTTGTTCTCACCGTTCATGGCGATCGGCTTGATGTCAGCCATCACGCCAGCCATCCGCTGGAAGATCAGCGGAGGCTGCCCCGCAGGGGCCAGGGGGGTCAAGGAGTCGATAGTCACGCAAATGTCCTTCCGGTTGGGCGGGTCAGGTGAGGCCGCTCCTCACCCGATCCGCGACGGTGTGGCCGTCGTGGTGTCACGGGCAGGGAGCGATCTGGCGGCATGGAACCCGCTTGGACCGGCTACCGTCTGCATCCGTTTCAACACTACGGAACAAAGGTTATTCTGTAGTTAGATTAGACCTGTCTGAGGACATAAGCAACTTGCGAGAAATCCCAAGATCACGCCCGGATGCCTGAAACATCTGTCGTCCCGCTGTGAAACAACCCTGTCAATCCCTAAGGTTGGATCTGCACAACTTCAGCTGGATGCCCCCGTGCTCTCCCCACCCTCGGAGGTCCACCCGGTGCTACACGACCGCACACACCGACCACCCCTGCGGCTCGACGGCCGCCAAACCGCCCGCGTCGGCTACAGCAGCATCTGCGTCACCGCCGCCGAACACGCCACGTCCATGGTCACCACCCGCGACGACGCAAACCGCTCGGGCCTCGACTTCCTCGACCACGCCCTCAGCGCCCAGCTCCTAGCCGCCGAACAGCTGCACCGCGCAGTCACCGTGGCCCTGATGAAAGGAGCCGACTGGCCGGCCATCGCCGCCAAGCTCCGCCGCACCGAAGCCCAGGCCCGCCGCGAGTTCGAAGAGTCCTGCGACCTCACCCACCTCGCCGAGGCCGATGGCCAGCACGGCGTATGGCCCGTCATCGCCGAAAGCGACCCCGCGCCCGTCCCCTACCCCGACGACGCCGACCCCGCCGAAATCGCCCGCGAGCTCGACGACTGGTACCTGGCCCGCACCCGCCACCCACACGACCCCGCAGCCGCCCCCGGCCGACACCCCGTCTCCGCCGGCCTGTAACCCCGGGGGCGGCACAAAAAAGTGCGCCGCCCCCAGACGTGAGCTTCGCAACGGACGAAAGGAGCGGCCTCCTCGCCCGTCACCCACACCAGGGACGACGCACCTACCGGAAAAACCCCCAAGACCCTGCAATGGCAGTCTCAGCCGTTCTCCGCGGTCAGGTTAGCCCCTCGGCCGCTCCGACGAGAAGTCGAAGCCCTCCCCGCCGCCGTACGACACACCGCCGTCGGGAAGGAGACCACCCGAGGCGAACCCGCCCGAACCAGCCGAACCGGCCGCGCCGGCGACCGCCCCGCCGTAGACCGGCGCCGCAGCGAAACCCACCGACAGCAGGAACCTGCCCAGGAACGCCGTGGACGGGTAGCGCTCCAGCACCCGCGCGAGCGTGTAGTACGCCGACGTCACGACGCCGGTCACGACGAGCACGGCCGCGTTGACGTCCAGGTCGATGCCCTTGGCCGCCAGCCACGCAGCCAGCGCGCCCACCCAGATCGGAACATACGTCCGCAGGTGACTCTTCAGGAAGTCCGACATTGCTCTGCCCTCCAGCAGCTCGGAAGATCTCCGCTCCGCAGGATGAGCACCCGCCGCACCTAGTGTCCGCTTCCGTTTCCTCACTTCACGAGGTTGAACACCAGCGTGATCACCACGCCGGACATAGAGATCGCCGAGGCGATCCACATGTTCATCCGCCGCGACTTCTCACCGGCCTCCTTACGGCCGGCCATGTCCCGCTCGACCAGCCGCAGCCGCGTCTCCTGGTCGCTGTGACTAGCCTCCATCTGCCCCACCCGCTGCGACAGCAGCGCCGCCGACGCGATGTGCGTACGCCACTCCCCCATCACCTCACGAAACTCCGACCGAAGTTCCGTGATCATGTTCTCCATGCGGCCCATCGAACGCGACAGCTCACCCCGCGTCGGCTCCTGCTCTGCCTCACCCATGACCGCCCCCGCGATACCTCGATGTCAACGGCTGCGCATCATGACCCGCCGACCGTCTCAGTGTCTGCTTTCACCGGTGCGAGGCCCCCACCACGGCGACCGTCACCGACCCGGCGTTGACGCGCGCCTGCACCTCCACCGTCTTGTGCGCCCCGAAATCCCAGCTCGCAGGCAGAAAACCCGACAACACCACCGTGCCCGAGCCGGTGGCGTTGGCCACCCCGATCTGCGTCCCGTCCGCCCGAAGCTGAAGATCAACGCTGGTCGCGCCCGACAACGTCAGCGACACATTCACCGCGAGTTGCGACCCCGACCGGGCAAAAGACGACCACGCCATCCGCACGTACGACGCCGACGACGTCGAGGAGGCATCCGCCACGAACGTCACCGCCCGCACCGCGGCCGCCAACTCCAACGCCTTGACCCGGTTCAGCAGGTTCTGCACCACACCGACCAGATCCGCCGCCCGCAGGTCTCCCGCACCCGTTCCCGCCATCCCATCCTCCTTAGTCCACGGCCACGGTGTGCTCGCCCGTCGTCACCGTCACCAGCTCGCCCTCGTCGCTGTCGGGCTCCACCCGCAAACTGACGATCTTCATCGCCCGGTCCAGGCCCGGCCCGCCGTCCGGCATCACCGGATACAGGTGATCGGTGATGAGCATCTGAGCGTGACCGCCGAGCTCCCACTCCCACCACCGCACATCCGGGGTGATCGCCAGCACGCACTCGAACACCTGCTTGGCGCCGGCCGCCGCCGCGCTCGCCCGCTGCGCCTCAGCGTTCAACGCCGCCTGCGAGGTGAGGCCGTCGAACTGGTGAGCGTCCTCCAGCAGCGGCCACCCCTCGCCCATCAGGTCCGTCCGGGTGACCTTCGACAGCATCACCCCGCCGTCGGGAAGCGGCAGCTTGCCCCACGTCTGCGTCTCCAGCCCCCGCCTGGTGGAGCGCGTGTACTTGCGCACGTTGCCGGGGTACTCCAGCGTCAGCCCGGTGTCCGGCGGGTCGTCGCGGTTCACGCGGCGCAGCTCGAAGCGGGGCCGGTCGTTGGTGTTGTCCCACGCGGGCTTCACCCACCACTCGAACCCGCCGGGCCCGGCCGCGACCTCGCCGAGCTGGTCGAGGATCCGCCCGAACTCCTCGGCCCGGTATTCGCGGTCGATCGCCACCGTGCCCGGCACCCCGCTGTAGGTCAGCCACCGCAGGTCCGCAGGCGAGGCGGCGTGCTCCAGCAGCCACGCGATCTCGGTGTGCGCCAACGTAGCCATTCTGGGCCCGGTGAACGCGATGAACCGGCGCCCGAAAACGCCGATGACCTCCTCGGCGGTGATGCGCAACACGCCGGACTCGGAGTCGTAATCCTGCGGGTCGATGAGCCGGCCGCCCCAGACCAGCCGCTCCCCCCGATAAACCAAGATCATCGTTCGTTCGGGTCTGGTCGCCGACGACACCCGGCCCACCGTGTAGTCCTCGTCGTACAGCGGGATGTCGGCGGTCAGCATGCCCGACCCGCCCAACGTGATCTCGAAGCTGACGTTCTGCAGCGGCAGCGAGTCCAGCGGCACGTGGCTGGACCAGTCGTACATGACGTACTCGTACGGCGGCGCCTGCCCGCTCAGGTCCGGCAGTGTCGCCGCCTGCACCATCACCTTGGTGGTGCGGTTGCCGAGCCCGTCCACCGCGTCCACGCCGAACGAGTACAGAATGCCGGGCGTCAACCCTGTGAACGTGTACACAGTGGAGGGAATCTCAGCCTGCTTGGCCGCCCCCAGATACAGGCCATACCCGGCCACCCCGGCGTTGTCGTCGCTGCTGGCGGTCCACGCCACCGTCACCGACGTCTTGGTCGCGGCGACCACATGCACACCGCCAGGGAGCGTTGGCGGCGTCGTGTCGGCTTGGGCGCGCAACGTCCGCGTGCCCTTCGCGCTGCGGTTGCCTAGCAGGTCGATGGCGTCCACGCCGATCGTGTAAACCGCGCCGGTCGTCAACCCGGTGAACGTCTTCAACCGCGCGACCTGGTCGGCGCCGACCTTGGCGCCGTTGCGGTAGACGCCGTAGCCGACCACCACCGACTGATCCGCCGGGGTGTCCCACGCCACGCTGATGGTGCCGGCCCCCAGCGCGGCGACCCGCACCA
This sequence comes from Streptosporangium oxazolinicum, assembly GCF_039537505.1. Lineage (NCBI taxonomy): Bacteria > Bacillati > Actinomycetota > Actinomycetes > Streptosporangiales > Streptosporangiaceae > Streptosporangium > Streptosporangium oxazolinicum. Next base: position 99,743 of record NZ_BAABAQ010000020.1, on the reverse strand, counting down.
CCGGCACGTCCGGCGGAGTGGTGTCGTTGATCGGTGTGACCGTCAGCTCGGCCCGCTCCGACCGGTTGCCCTTGGAGTCGTAGGCATCGACCTGCACGTTGTACGACAGGCCCGGCGTCAGCCCGGTGAAGGTCTTGGTCCGGCCGCCCTGGTCACCCTCGGAGACGCCGTTGAGGTACACGCCGTACCCGACCACACCCACGTTGTCGGAGGCGGCGTCCCACGCCACGGTTACCGACGTCGGCGTCATCCCGGTCAGCCGCAGCTCGCTCGGCACCGAAGGCGGCGTCTCGTCCGGCGACGGCCCGAACACGCCCGCAGCCCACGCGTACTCCTTGGAGTTAAGGCTGATCAGCCGCTGGCTGAACGACAGTGACCCCGACACCGCCCGGTCCGCGGTTGCGGCGTACACCTGCTTGACCAGGCTGCTCCCAGGATCAGACCAGTTGCGAAACAGCACACCGTTGGACACGAACCCGGACGGCCACGACAGGGCCGCGTCATCGTCGGTGACGTACTGCGACAAACCCACCAACGCGACACAGCCGTCCGGCAGGTCCCCCACCGACATGCTCGCCGCCCCGGTCGTCCTCGCGCTCGCCGACCCGTAGTAATGCGGACAATCCGTCAGCTCAAACATATGTATGAAAATGCGGTCTGTTGGATCGGAGGTGCCGACGCCGAACGTCGTCTCACCGCCGTAGCTGACCCGGCTGAACAGGCGAATGCCCAGCGTATGGGCCGCCCACTCGTGCTCCTCGTAACCGCTCGACGTGCCCGAGACACCGGCGTAGGAATGCACGAAGATCACGATTCGGCTTTTCGGCAGGACCGAGTTGAAGGTGATCGTATGGCCGCCCGATACTCCGCTCGCGGAGTAGGTCCTCTCCTGCCGAATGGTGCTCACGCGATGCCCCCGCCCGTCGTGGTTCAGCGGGCGGCAGCATCACGACCGGGCGGGGCTAGCGTCCGCCTCCGATATCAGACCCAGGCGTCGAACGCCTCCACCACGATCCGCGGACTCCCGCTCTGGCCGACGACCGGCTGGCCGGCCAGCGTGAGCGTGTTGACCCCGCGCAACAGGTGAAACCAGGCCGGCAGGTGCGCGAGCGCGCCCCGGCCCGGCCGAGGCTGCGGCCACACCTGCGGCGGCACATGCGCCCACACCTGCCGAGTCGCCAAATCCAGCGACAGCGAGTAGCCGGGGTCGGCGGGCAACGTGGTGCCGGGCATGGCCCGCATCACCGTCCCCGACTCCTCATGGGTGAGGGTGAAATCCCGGATCGGCCCGAACAAGCGGATGCGCGCCGGGATGGTGGCGTAAGTGCCCGACAAGGTGAGCGTCGTGGACGCCTCCCCCGGCAGGGAGTCGATGACCGCGGTGGCCGTCGTCGCCACCGTCGCGTACCGGCGCGGATCCTTCGCCCGCAGCACCACCGTCCAGGTGAACCCGCGGTCGGTCTCATCGGTGATCTCCACCCGATCAACCAGCCGCACCCGCGCCTGGCGAATCATGAGAGCGTCGGCGACCTGAAGCAGCAGCCGCCGCCGGGGGTGCACCGCGCCCAGGATGCGCTGCTTGGCCGCGAGCATCGCCATCCGCGACGGCGCCACCGCGGTCCCCTTCAGCCGGACGACGCGCGCCCCGTACAGACCCGCGCCAGCGTGCACACCGTCGGTGCCGCCCAGGTTCGCCGACGTCGGCCGCACCGGCGGCGTTCCCGTCCACCCCTCGGCATCTTCCACGATCCAGTCCACGCCGAAGTCGTCGCGCACGTTGGCCGCCCACGACCCGACCCGATACACCGGTGAGGAGATCGGCAGGAACGGCAACGCCGTGGTGGCCACGCTGATGGTGTTGTCGGCCGAGCGCTGCCCGACGGCGTCCACCGCCGCCACCCGCACGTCGTAGTCGGCGCCCGCCACCAGTCCCGTCACCGTGTGCCGGCGAACCACCGGCCCGTCCACCGTGTAGTCGGTGCCCGGCGTGGAATGCGCCACTTCCCCGTCCACCAGGACCTCGTAGCCGACCACGGCGAAGTCATCGCCCGAGGGGCCCCACGCCACCGTGATGGAGTCCTCCCCCGCCACCGCGGTGAACGTCGGCACCGTCGGCGGCGTGTCATCCAACGTCGTCACGACGAGCTCGGCGGCGGCGCCGCGCTGACCGTTCGAATCGACCGCCAGCACCCGCACCACGTGCTCGGTGTTCTCCCCCAGCCCGGGGAAGACAGCTGAGGTCGCGGCCTGGTTGGTCGCGACCAGCTCCTCGTCGAACACCACGTCGTAACCGCTCACGCCGACGTCATCGGTCGCAGGGGCCCACGCCACGCTGATGGAGGTGTACGTCACCGCCACGGTGTGCAGCCCGGCCGGAGCGTCCGGCGGCAAATCCGGGGGGGTGGCGACGTCCAGCGAGGCTTTCGCCGACCGGTTCCCAACGGCGTCGGCGGCATCCACCTCCACCAGATAGGAGGTGTCGGCGGCCAGGCCGGTGAAGGCCCGGCTCAACCCCACCTGGTCGGCGCCCTGCTTGACGCCGCCCAGCCACACGCCGTACCCGGCCACGGCCACATCGTCGGTGGACGCCTCCCACGCCACCGCCAGCCCGTACGGCGCCACCGCCACCAGGTGCAGGCCGCCAGGGACGGTGGGCGCCACCGTGTCCGGCGTCGTCTCCACGACCAGCTGCGCCCGCGCGGACCGGTTCCCGGCGCCGTCGCGGGCGTCGATCTCGATGGTGTACGTCTGCCCCGGGGTGAGGCCGGCCAGCACCGCGCTCAACCCCACCTGGTCGGCGCCCTGCTTCACTCCGCCCAGCCACACACCGTACCCGGCCACCCCGGTCAGGTCGTCGGTGGAGGCGTTCCACGCGACCGAGATGGACGTGTGAGAGATCGCCGTGGTGTGCAGGCTGCCCGGCATCGTCGGCGGGGTCGCGTCCGTCGAGACGATGATCTGTGCCCGCGCGGACCGGTTCCCGACGGCGTCACGGGCGTCTACCTCGATCGTGTACGACTGGCCGACCGTAAGCCCGCTGAAGGCCCGGCTCAACCCCGTCTGGTCGGCGCCCTGCTTGACGTTGTCGAGGTAGATGCCGTACCCGGTGACGCCGACCGCGTCGGTGCTGGCGTCCCACGCGACGTCGATGGTCGTGCCCGTCACCGCGGTGGTGCGCAGGTTGCCGGGCACGGTCGGCGCGGTCGCGTCCGCCGACCCGTAGCCCACGATCGCCAGCACCGAGTTGTTGCTGGTTGAGGTCAGCCCGCTGACGCTCCACGTCCGGCTTCCGGCGGCCGGCAGGGCGCCGGAGGCGAATCCCGAGTTGCTGTTGCTCCCGGTCGGCGAGTAGTCCTTGGTCATCGACATGGTCCAGGTCGCCCCGGCCGCCGACCCGCCGGGCACGTTCAGCACGCCGAAGACCCGGCCGGTGGCGAGCGTGGGCACCGTCACCGCGCCGCTGCTGATCGACGTGCTGTTGGCGCTTGTCCCCGACTTGACGAACTGCAGCGCCTGGCAGTCGTCGCGCTCGTACACGACCGCGTGAACGCGGTCGCTGGTGCCGCCGTTGGTGAGGGTGACCGACGTCTCGGTGCCGGCGGCGATCTTGGAGAAGACGTAGACGTGGTTGTAGCCGGTCGCCGAGTAGTCCTGGGCGTATCCCCCCGCGGGGGTGTTGACGGTGTTGTAGCTGGAGACGACCACGATCAGCCGGGCGCCCGGCGCCGGCGCCGTGAAGTTCACCACGTGGTTGATCACCGACGAGGTGCTGTTGTACGTCGCCGCGATTCTGTTCGTCATCGCTACCCCCCGGGAAAGCCCGCGGGGAGTGTGGAGGGCGGGCGGGGTTACGGTCTGCTCACGTCCACGCGTCCGCCGTCTCGATCACCATCCGCGCCAGCCCCGTCTGGCCGGCGACCGCCTGGCCGGCCACGGTGATCGTGTTCGGCCCCGGCCGAAGCATGAACGCCGACGGCAGGAGCCGCAGCACGCCGCGGCCGGGCCGCGGCTCCGGCCATACCTCCGGCGGCACGTGCGCCCACACCACACGGGTGGCCAGGTCGATCTCCAGGCTGTAGCGGGCGTCAGTGAGGACCTGGCCCGGCTTAGACGCGATGACCAGCCCCGACTCCTCATGGGTGAGGGTGAAGTCCCGAATCGGCCCGTACAGGCGCAGCTTGGCCGGGATGGTCAAATAGTCACCGGCCAGGGTGATGGTCGCCGACGCTTCCCCGGGCAGGGGGGGCAGCATCACCTCCTGGTAGATGCCGCGCGACTGGTAGCGGCGCGGGTCGGAGGCGGAGACCACCAGCGTCCACTCGAACGCCAGCATCCCCTGGTCGGTGATGGGCACCTCATCGGCCAGCCGCACCCGCGCCTGGCGGGTCAGGTGCGCCTCGCTGACCCGCAGTACCGCAACATCACGCGGGGAAAGCAGCCCCGTCAGCCGCTCCTGAGCCGCGAGCATCTCCACCCGGGAGGAGGCCGTCGCAATCCCTTCCAGGGTGATGGTGCGCTGCCGGTAGGCGCCGGGCCCGTCGAACCCGCCATCGGCATTGTCGGAGTCCTCGCCCAGCGCGTCCACCACCGGGGAGGTGGACCACCCCTCCTCGTCGGAAACAACCCAGTCCACACCGTAGGAGTCGCGGGCGTTGCCGACCCAAGAGCCGATCCGGTACACCGGGGAGGCGATCGGCATCCACCCGGCCGACAAGGTGGTCACCTCCGCAGTCGCTTCGGGGCCGCGGCCTCCGCCGTCATCGACGGCCCGCACCGCCACCTCAAACCAGGTGGCCGGGTCGAGCCCGTCGATGACGTAGCCGAGGGCGGTCGTCGCCGCCACCAGCTCGCCGTCCAGCAGAACCTCGTAGCGGGCGATGCCCAGGTCGTCGCTGGCCGCCCCCCACGCCAGCGTGATGGACTCGGTCCCGGCGGTGGCCGTCAGGGCGGGCGGCGCCGACGGCAGCGTGTCCGTCAGCGTCGTCACCTCGACCTCGACCAGCGCCGAGCGGTGGCCGACGGTGTCGGCCGCGTCCACCCCCACCGTGTAGGTCGCGCCCCGACCCAGGCCGGTGAAGGTGAACGTCAACCCGACCTGGTCGCCGCCCTGCTTCACCCCGCCCAGGTAGACGCCGTACCCGGCTAGGGCGATGTCGTCGGCGGCGGTGTCCCACGCCAGGGTGGCGGTGGTGTGCGTCACCTCCGCCACGTGCACGTTCGGCGGCTCCGAGGGCGCCGTGACATCGGTGACCGCGAGCACGCTGATCGTCGAGCGCGGCGACCGGTTACCCGCCGCGTCGCGAGCATCCACCTCCAGCAGGTACGTTTGCCCGCCCGTCAGCCCGGCGAAGGTGTACGTCAGCCCGGTCTGGTCGCCGCCCTGCTTGACGCCGTCGCGGTACAGGCCATACCCCGTGACGGCGGTGTTGTCGGTGGACGCCGACCAGGCGATCGACACCGCCGTCTCGGTGATCTCCGTGGTGTGCAGGCCCGGCGGCATACTCGGAGCCACGGTGTCCGTTGACCCGTACGCGACCACCAGCACCGCGTTGAACTGCGAGCCGGTGAGCCCGGACGCCGTCGCACTCCAGGTACGCGCCCCCGGCGACGGCAGCGGCCCGGAAGCGAAGTAGGAGTTCGAAAAGGTCTCGGCCACCGAATGGTTTTGGACCTGCCCCTGGTTGTATGTCACCGTCGGGAACCCGTTGGGCGCGTTCAACACCAAGAAGACCCGGCCAGCTCCCAGCGCGGCCGGGATGGTGCCCGACACCGACACCGGCGAGTTCGGCGACGCCGCCGACACGTCGAGCCGCAGCAGCGCGCAGTCGTCGCGCTCGTAGACCACGGCGTGCGTTGTTTCGTCGCCGTACAAGGTGACCGACGTCTCCGACCCGTCAGCGACCCGCGAGAACGCGTACACGAAGTTGTAGCCGGTGCCCGCGTGGTCCTCCTGCCACCCCAGGGGAGCGTCAATCCCGTTATAGGAGGACACCATCAAGATCAGCCGCGCCCCGGGGGTGGGAGCGGTGAACTCGATGACGTGCTCGTTCCCCTCTCCCTCCGGCACCCCGCCGCCGTTGTACGTCGCCGCGATCCGGTTCGTCATGCCGCCCCCTAGTAGTTTCGGACCTGGGCGCCAGCGCGCCGCATGACCTGGCCGGCGATCACGAACTCGTCCTGGCCGCGTTGGGGGTAGACGTTGACCGTCATCGGCGCGCCCCCGCTCCCGCCGCCCCGCAGAGCGGCGGCCGGTGCCGCGCGGCTCGCCCGCCGCGACGCCCGATACAGCGACGAGCCGCCGTCGTTGAGCGCGGCCACCGCGTCCGGCCCGCCGAGGGCGTCCACCGCGCCCGGGGTGAGCACCCACTCGTCGCGGCCGGTGCCGTTGCGCACCAGCGTCCGCCCTGGAGGCAGCGGCCCCCCGCGGTCGCGGCTGATCTCCTTGTCCTTGCGGTCGAACAGGCGGATGACGTTGTCGATCATCTTGGCCGGCACCGCCCCCATCAGCCGGTGCGCCGGGGTGCGGGTACCGATCGCTGAGCCGATCATGGTTTTGATCGGGTTGAGGATGGTGCGGGCGCCCGCGCCGAGGCCCTTCGAAAACAGGGCGCGGACGCTGGCCGACAGGCCCGACAGCAGCCGCTCCAGTGCCGTCTGCTCCTTGGCCTTCTTGCCTCCCGCGGTGCCCTGCGCCTTCGCCGTACCGCCGCCGGGGTTGCTGCCGGCGACGACGCCGCCGGAGGCGAACCCCGGGATCCCGGCCTGCGCCAGGAACGCCGTCGCACCGCCGACGCCGCCGGTGCGGGCGGCCCGGTTACCGTCATCCACCCACTGCGAGCCCAGCGCCCAGGTGAGCTCGGGCCGCAAGAACCCCTCGCCGGGCCCGGCCGCGACAAGGTATTTGTCCTTGCCCGGCGCGTACCCCGGCAGCACCCCATGACCGCCGCCGCCGGGGACGATGCCGCCCGAGGCGAAGGAGAACGACACCCCGGGCAGCGGCGGCAACCCGACCGCACCAGCGATCTTGTCCCACACGACCTTGATGCCGCCCATGTAGGCCTTGTCGATCAACCACTTGATCGGCCCCTGCAAAACGCCGGGGATTTTGCCCCAGAATTTCCCGATTCCGTCCTTGGCGGTGCCGAAGGAGGTTTCCATCGCCTTCGTCGCAGTTGCGACGTTCTTCTTCGCGCCGGCCAGCCCGGGATCGACGCCTGCGGTGATGTCTGACCAGGCTTTTTTCATGGACGCGGGCGCGTCCTTGCCCAGCTTGGCGAACGGCACCCCCCCGGCCTTGGCGAACGCGTCGAGCTTCGACTGGCTGACCGGCCGCCCGGCGTCGATATCGCGCTGGATATCGGCCCACATGCCGCGGATATGCGGCGGAGCGTCTTTGCGCAGCGACAGGAATTTCCCGCCGCCGTCCTTGACGAAGGCGCCCAGCTTCAGCGACGCCGCGGCCAGCCCGGCGCCCAGGTCGCGGTTGATCTCAGCGAGCATGTCCCGGGCCGCCTGCGGCGCGTTGCGCTTCAGGTCCAGGAACCGGCCGCCGCCGTGAGCGACGAAGTCGTCGATGGCCTTCTGCGGGACCGGCACCCCGGCGGCGATCTTGGCCTGGATGTCGGCCCACATGCCGCGCACGTGGCCCGGCGCGTCCCTCGACAGGGTCAGGAATTTGCCGCTGGCCGAGTTCGTGAAGCTCCCCAGCTTGTTGGCCGCCTGCGAGGTGAAGGTGTTGACGCCGACCTGCACGGCGGCCCACCCGGTCTTCAGGTACTCGGGCGCGTCCTTCGACAGTTTCAGGAAGGGGGTGCCGCCCGCCTTGGCGAACGCGTCCAGTTGCGCCTGGCTGGGGGTGATACCGGCGGCCATGTCGCGCTGGATGGACGCCCACATGGACTGGACGCTCTTCGGCGCCCCGGACGACAGCTCGACGAACTTGCCCTTCGTCTGCTTCAAGAAGCCACCCAGCCGGGCCGAGGTGCCGTCCACGCCCGCATCGGTGCCGTTCTCCAGGCCCCTCCACAGGCCACTCCACGCCTTGGTGACCGCCTCTTTCACATTGGCCATGGCGCCGGGCACGCGCAGCGCCCCGCCCTTGATCATCTCGCCGATCTTGTCGGGGAACGCGACCCCTTCGATGATCGTGCCGATCCCGGCGAGGCTGCGGTCCAGGTGGTCGAACAGGAACGCGGTGGCCGTGTCCGTGCGCGGGTCCTTGCCCGAGGAGCGCAGCGCGCCCGCCCCGGCGCCGATGCCCGCCCCGGCCAGCGCGCCGATCCCGCCCAGCATCGACCCCAGCTCGGCGCCCTGCAGCCCGAGGTCCAACGCCGATCCGAGCCCGCCGCCCTTGCCCTTGGGCTTGCGGTGCTTACCACCGCCCGAGCCTCCAGACCCGCCCCCGCCGGTGAGCAGACTGGACGGATTGATCTTGGTGAACCAGCTCGACGGATTGATCTTGTCCTTCGTGAACACGCTCGACGGGCTGACCTTGCTCAGCCACGACGAAGAGTTGATCTTGTCCTTCGTGAACAGGCTCGACGGACTGATCTTGCTCAGCCACGACGAAGGGCTGATCTTCGTCTTGGGCTTACCGCCCCCACTGTCCCCGCCCCCGCCGCCCCCCTCACCGTCGCCCTTCCCGCCGCCGAACAGCGACCCCAGTTTCCCCAGGCCCTGACCCGCCTTGCCCAGCAGCTTCACCACCTTCAAGGTGGAGCTCACCATCCGGTACAGCTTCGCGAACGCCAGCACCACACCGCCGATGATCAGCACCCACCCGGCGATCGCCCCGATCGCCCCGCTGTCGGCCAGAGCCCCCAACCACTGCACGACCCCGCGCAACCAGCCCAGGAAGTCCTCCAGCGTGCCGTCCAGCACGACCGCCTCGACCAGATTGCCGACGAAGGCCACGATGTCCACAAAGAGGCCACCCGCGGTCCGCAGCAGCGGCACCAGCTCCTCGAAGAACCGCTTGAACGCCGCCTGGACTTCCGGCTTGTCCAGCCACTCGTTCAGATCCTCGGCGGCGACCGCGAGGTCTTCTAGCAGGGTGTCTCCGGCCGGCTTCGCGAGCCCGAGAACCTTGGCTGCAGCCTTGCCGACGTTCGACAGGATCCGCCACAGCTTCGCCCCGGTCTCCCACGCGCCCTTCAGGAACGCCGCCGTCTTGTTCTGGCCTTCCTCGCTGCCCAGGAATTCGTCCAGCGCCTCGGCGCTGTCCTCCAGCTTCTCGGCCATCATCTCGGCGTACGGCGCGGTGAGCACCAAGAACCGCAGCAGGGCTGACAGCCCCTTGGTGCCGGCACCGCCGAACGAGCGCAGAGACCGGTTGTTGGACTCCATGAACTTCGCGAAGTCGGAGCGAAACTCCTTCGACCCGAGCAGCTCGCCAAGCTCCGTGGCGACGTCGCCGAGCACCTCCCCGGTTTCGGTCAGCCCGCCCCGCAGGGTTTTCAGGAAGGGCAGGGACTCCTCCACGCCCTTCTTCAGGCCGGGCGCGAAGGCGTCCTGGACGTCGAACTTCAGCTCCCGCAGGGCCGGCCGCACATCGGAATGCAGATACCGGACGAAATCCTGCATTTCGGGCGAAAGGTCCTTCATCGCCTCCGCGACAGGATCCGCGCCACCACCGCCGCCGCCCTGGCCGGCGGTGGCGGCGTCGCGCTTGGCCTTGGCCAGCTCCCGCTGCGCCTCAGCGATCGCCTCAACAGCCTTTTGTGCCCTTTCGTACGCTTTTGCGACGTTTTTTTGGGCGTCCTCGACCCCCTTCTGCGCGTCCTCGACCCGCTCCTGGGCATCGGCGATGGCGTCGTTGGCCTCCTTGATCCGCCGAGCCCCCTCCACCCCCTGCCGGGCCGCTTCCTTCCGAGCGTCCGCGATAGCCTGCTCGGTGTCCTTGACCCGCTGGTTGGCCGCCTCCAGCGCCTCCTGAGCAGCCTTGACCTGGTCAGACCCTTCAACACCCTTAGCGTCGGCTTCGGCCTTCTCCTCGGCCAGATCGCCGTTGGACTCCTTGATCTCCTCCAGCCGCTGCAACGCCTGCCGGTAGGCGAGATCAGCTTCCTTCCGCTCCAGCCGGCCCTCGGCGGTCGCGCCCGAGAACGGGTCCTTCATGATCTTTTCGAGGCGGAGCTTCGCCCGCTCGATCGCGAGCTTCGCCCCTTCCTCATCCAGCTTCCCGCCGGCCTGGGCGATCGCGAGATCCTCCAGCCGCTCCCGGGCGGCCTTGATCGCGTCGTTCAGCGCCTCCCGGGCCCGCTGGGTAGCCTTCAGCGCGTCGGCGTGGCTGCGCTCGGCTGAGACGATCCGGCGCGCCGCCTGCTCGGCCCCGTCCGCGACGGACTGGGCGACGGCGTCCGCCCGCTGCCGGGCATCCGTCACCGCCTCGACGGCGTCCTCGACCCGCTCCTCGGCCTCGGTGACGGCCTCCATGGCCTCCCACACGCCCTCATCGGCCTCCCGGGCGGCCTGACGGGCGTCACGGATCCGCTGCTCAGCGGCCTTGATCCGCTCCGCGGCAGCCTCCCGGGCCGCCGCGGCGGCCTGCGCGCTGGCACCAGAGGCCTTGTCGGCGTTGCCGAGCGCGGTGTAGGCGGCGCCGACGCCGGACAAGCCCACCATCAGACCAGCCAGGCCCTGCGCCGCAGCGCCCGCCACGGCGGGCAACACCCCGAGGACGCCGACCGCCTGCGTGGACGCCGCCGCCAGGGCGAGCACCCCACCGGCAGCCACCCCGGCGGCCACGCCCAGCGCGGTGTACTTCACCACCGCCATGCCGGCGGCCACGATGGTCCGGTTGATCGCCCGCTCCAGCTGCGCCAGCAGCGAGATGTTGCTGATCCGGACGTCGAGACCGATCGTGCGGTCCGACCCTCCGCCGCCGCCGGAGCCGACGAACCGCCCGAGCTCATCACGGGCGCGGGTGGTGTCAGCGCTGACCTCGACGGTGGTGTTGCTGCCGCGCGCCGCGGCCTGCACCTCCGCCCGCAGACGGCCCGCGTCTACCTTCGGCGTGACCTCAACATCGGCCCCCGACCCCGAAGCCGCGCCAGTGAGCGCCTCGGCCAGGTCCCGCCGAAGCGTCTCGCGATCCACGCGCATGCGCAGCGTCGCCGACCGCTCCGCCGCGCGCGCGGCGGCCACGGTCTCGGCGTTGAGCTTGCGCGCGTCCAGCTGCGCGCGGATCCGCGCCCGCGCGTCCTTGACCGCCCGGTCGATCTCACGCTGAAGCTTGCGCTCGAACTCGTCGAGCTCGGCGACGACCTCCAGTTCGAGGCGCCCCGCTGAAACGCTGTCTTCCTCGGCCACCCGTCCACCCCCCGTGAACCCCGGGGGGTGAGGGTGCCGCCACGGACGAGCTTGCGTCCGCCTCCGATCCGGTCAGGACACCGACCGGGTGGTGGCCATCATCAGCGCCATCGCCCGGTCCATGCCGCTGCCGCCGCCCTGGGGACGTTTCCGCGCCGCCGCCCGAGATCGCCGCACGTGCTCAGGCCTGGGCACCTCCCGCGGCTTCTTGCGGCGGAAGTCGGCGGACAGCACTCCGACCTCCTCGATCAGCTGGGCGAGGAGCTCTCGGAGGTCGTCCCAGGGCTCGGCTCGCTGCTCGGGACTGGTGTTGACACGAGCTTCGCGTGGGAGTCGCTCGCAGAGGTCGAGGAGTCGGCGGGCGGAGATGAATCCGCGATCTCCGGGGCGGAGCCAGACTCCGTCGAGGTCGAGTCCTGGGTAGTGGTCGGCGAAGTCGGCGTCGAGGTCTCGCCACTGCCGGAGTCGGCCGTGGACGACGTTGATTCCCCCAGGCGGATCGCATACCGAGACCCAAGGCCCCTGACCAGGGCGACGATGTCGCCGACGGACGGGCGGGCGGCGACAAACGCCGCGTAGCCGTTCGTCCCCATGAGGGTCTGGCCCATCTCGTGGACGGCGGCCAGCAGGTCCCGGGGCAGGCTCGGGCGCTCGATCAGCAGGTCCAGCAGCAGGTCCAGCACCGCGATGCCGGCCCGCTGAGAATTGCCCGCCTTCCAAGCGTCCAGCCCCATCCGGATGATGCCCGTGGTGTCGATGCCCAGCTTGGTCAGCGGCAGCAGCACGTCCACCGGCAGCTCGGCCGGCAGCTTGCAAATGATCTTGCCGCCCAGTCGCAGCGGGATCGGCCGGCCCTGCGTCGAGGACCTCCGCGCGCGGGCGACGTCCAGGTCGAGCACATCGTTGTCGAACACATTCTCTTCGGCCGCCATCGCGGGCCCCCTCGTCGTCGATCGGAATGCGACGGCGGGACGCTACGGCCGGGCCAGGGCTTGCGTCCTGGCCCGACCGTGCAGGTCAGTCCTCCTCAGGCGGCGCGAAACTGGAGAACGCGGCATTGAACACGTCGTAGAACGGGGCCGTGCCCAGGTCGTTGCCGAGCAGCGACAGGTTCAACGGCAACGTCGCCGAGGCATCGCGGCCCAGCTCGTGGGCGACACCCTCGCGCTGCATGCACCGCGGGATGATGCGCCGCATCCTGCGGGTGCCGTCCCCGAGCTCCAGCACCGCTGCCACCTCGGTGCGCGTCCCGATGCTGGGAGGGGTGAACTTGTAGTAGGCCGCGCCGCCCCCGGACGGCGTCACGGAGGTGATCGTGCCACCTCCATATACCGCCATAAAGTTGGCGGCGGACCACTCCAACAGCTCGACTTCGAGGTTGTTGGCGTCCTTGGTCTGCCACACCTTGACGGGGTTCGGCGACTGGTGGGCCTCGGTCTCGGAGAACTCCGGGTCGCCGGACCAGGCCAGCGAGTCCGGGGTGAACAGGCCGACGTTCTTCCACGCCGGCGCCAGGGCCACGGTGGGCCCGTCGGGCGCGGTCGTGCCCACCGGCCCCAGGTACAGCGCGGCGATCTGCGCGGTAAAGATGTTCTCGGCACCCATCGAGGGAACCCCCAAACCTTCAGGCGCCGCCTCCGCGTTGGCGAGGGCAGCTCACGGGTTGGGGACCCAGCCGCAGAGCATCCGGGCCGGAAGGGGTTTGTGTCCGCCTCCGACCAGGCGGGCTAATGTCAGACTGGTCGGGGAGGTGAGAAGCACATGAAAACGACCCTGGACGCGGGCCGCATCATGGAGCGCGTCCTGGACAACCTCACCCCCGGCGACGTGCCCGCACACAAGCCCGACCTCGGCTCATGCACCGGCTGGCGAGGCCCCGAAAGCGACGGCGGCTACGCCATCCTCTGGATCGGCAAGAAGAAACTGTTCGTCGCCCACTGGCTGTACGAACAAGAGCACGGCCCCATCCCCGCAGGGCTGGAACCCGACCATCTATGTCACGACCCCGACTACTGCGAGCCCGGCCCCGCCTGCCCGCACCGCCGGTGCACCGTCCTGGCCCACCTGGAGGCGGTCACCCGCCGCGAGAACACCGTCCGCTCCGGAGCGCCGCCGGGCATCAACGCCCGCAAGGTGGTGTGCGACTACGGTGACGACCTCACCGACGACGACAACGTCTACGTCCGCCCGTCCCGGCCCCACGAACGCGAGTGCGTCAAATGCCGCGAGCGCCGCCGCGACAAGCTCGCCCGCACCCAGCGCGCCCTCGCCCACATCGCCATGAAGAAGGCCGGCCAGATGAGCCTCCTGGACTGAGACACGGATGAGGGGGCTGCGCGCCCCACGAGCGCAGCCCCCACTTCCCCTCGGCTACCAGGCCGGATGGCACCACACGGTGACCTGGCCCAGATACCGCGGCCGCCCGTCGGCCTCGGGCAGATACCCGCCCGCCTGCGCCGGCCGGATCCGCACGATCACCGGCCCCTCCACCGTCGGCTCCGCCGCCGGCAGCTCCCCCAGCGCGCCCACCGCGGTGTAGAAGATGCGGCGCAACTCCTCCTTGCCGGGGCCGCCGTCCACCTCCCCCAGCGCCTCGACCTGCACCCGCACCGCCATCAGCCGGGTCAGCATGTCATCGGTGCCGCCCGGAACGTCCGTGATCCGCAACCGCGGGTACGGCCGCTTGGAGTAGGCCCCCACCCGATCCTGCGCCCCGCCGAACACCCCCAGCACCGCCGGGTGCGACCCAACCCAGTCCAGGATGCGCGGCAGCGGGTCGGTACGAGCGAGGTCCTCCGCGATCCCCACTACGGGGCCGGGGCCGGGGCGGGCGCGGGGGCCTTGGCCTTGACCGGCTTGAGCGCCTTGCGCACCGACTCCAGGTTCTGCGGCTCGGCGTCGGCGACCCACCCGGCCGACACCAGGCGCATCGCCTGACCGTACGGCAGGACCACCGTCGAGCCGGTGGGGTACTCCTTGGGCTCCAGCCCGACCTCGGCGGCCGACTTCGGGCCGAGCGGGTTAGCCAGTTTGAAACTCACGAGTCCATTCATGGGCCCGGAGCGTGCAGGGCTGATCGGGTTAGCGTCAGCCTCCGATCAGAACAGCCCTCCCGGCCGCCGGATCATCTCCACCAGGGCGTACGCCACGGGCACGTCCTCCACCCGCACCTCCCCGGGGATCAACCCCGTCTCCTTCAGGACGTACCACGCCGCCTCCGGCAACGCGCGGATCCGCCACGAGCCGTCCGCAGACCGGTAGGGGTTGGACTCAGCCCGCCAGTTCCGGCTCCACCCCTCCGCGCGCAGGACGACCAGCCGCTCTCCCACGACCATGGTGTGCTCGCTGACCTCCAAGAGGTCGAGCACCGGCGGGGCAGGGCGAGCGACGGCCAGGCGTGAGGACATACGCCCATGGTGAGCGAAGCCACTGACAAAAACCAGGGAAAGCGAAACCCCGCCGCTCGACCGAACGGCGGGGTCCCTTGTCCCCGCCTAGGCGGGGACAAGCGTTCAACAGCAAGTTCATTCGGTTCATCCCCGCAAGCGCGGGGTGAGTGATCTTGACGGCTGCGCGGCAGGCGCTGAGCGGGTCATCCCCGCATACGCGGGAACGAAATGCCACGGGCCGATCGTAGTGGGTTCATCCCCGCATGCGCAGGGACGAGATGTCACAGTACCCCGCGATCGAGCAGCGCGCAGCCGGAATGCGGGTGCCCGTGCAGGTAGCCGGGCTTCGACGTGCGATTATCCAGGTGGGCCCGGTCGGCGGGCTGGGGATGTCTCGACAACAGCCCACAGAAGTCCGCCGACCGGGCTTTTCCTCTCCGCCAATTGTCCACTTTTCTAGACAATTGGAGGTGGGGGGTGCCATGCTTGGTCCGTCGAGACATCCCCACAGCGAAAGGCCACCCCATGGGCCACTCCCACCAACAGTTCTGGCCAGCAGGCGCCCGCCCCGTCCAGCTCCCCGCCCGCGCTGAGGGCTCCGCCAAGTCCTGGATCAAGGCCGTGTACGGCGTCACCCCCGACGCCGCCGCCTCCCACCGGTCCAAGGGCGCCGCCCTCGACGGCGTGTTCCTGGAGCGGGCCGGCACCTACGCCCTGCAGCCCGGCGTGCTGCTCGTCGCCTACGACAAGGTCGGCGACGAGGCGACCGTCATCCTCTACAAGGTCATCGACGGCGACGAGCCGCTGAGCGTGGTCAAGAAGTGGGCCAACAAGCAGGGCATCCTCGGCCAGCAGATGCTCAACGGCATCACCACCCAGGTCAAGAAGACCAAGGGCGGTCCTCCCCGCATCGGCGCTCTGGCCGACATCACCCTCACTGAGCCCCCGCCGCAGCTCAACGGCCGTGAGGAGGACTGCCACCTGTGCTACCAGAACGTCCCCGCAGGGCAAGGCGTCCTGGCCCGCGTCGAGGGACGCACCCGGGTCCAGCACTCCCCCGCCTGCCCGCTGCCCCCGCCGCAGCGCAACACCTACGAGCAGCCATGCCGCCGCTGCCGCCAGAACGTCCCCGCAGGGGAAGGCCTGCGGTCCAAGCCCTACGAGCACGGCCCGTGGGAGGTCATCCACGACGGCGTCTGCCCGCCCCCGTCCGAGACGACCACCGCGGCTCCGGCCGCGCGGGTCAACGGCAAGCCCGGCCCCTGCACCTCCTGCCTTCAGGAGGTGCCCGCCGGTACCGGGGAGCTGCACGGCGGTCCCGGCAACTGGTCGGTCAAGCATCGCGGGTCCTGCCCGCCGCACCCGCTCAACCCGACCGGCGCCCCCACCTGGCGGATCACCAGCAGCAACTCGCCCACCCACGGGTTCCGCGAGGAGGGATGGGCGGCCGGTACGGTGTTCCGCGCCACCCTGTGGAACACGCCCGCCGAGAAGCTGCCCGCCGAGACCGTCCCCGGCTACGCGCGCCTCGACGAGCAGCGGGTGACGTTCGTCGCGGTCTCGGTCGCCTACACCGCCTACCGGGAGAAGGACTACGACGACGACGAGTGGTACACCTACCGGAAAACGATTCTGCGCGTCGCCACTCCTGAGGAGGCCGCCCCCGTCCTGGCGGCCGAAGCCAAGCGCGCCCGCCGCGCCGAGCTCGCCCGCCGCGCGGGCGACCTGCTCAGCGTCACCAAGTACAAGACGATCGCCGACAGCCACCACCCCAGCCGCGAGGAGCTGGAAGGCGTCGAGCTCGGGCAGAAGGTCCCGCTCCCCTCCAGCGTGGCCGGGCGGAACTACCCCACCACCGTCCACGTCAACCAGGCCACCGGCCTCGTGTGGACCTGGGTCCACAACGGGCTCGACGGCGACGACTGGAGCAGCAACAACTCCGGCGGCGGCATCGTCACGCGCCACCCCCTCACCCCAGAGCGGGCCGCGCTGATCGCCGACCTGCGCGCCGAGTACGACGCCCCGGCCGCGCTCGCCGCCGAACTCCGCTCCACCGAAGCCGAGATCACCGCGCTCCTGGACGCCGGATGGACCGGCCAGCAGATCCGCGGCACCCGCAGGCTGTTCCGCCTCACCGAGGCCGGGGACGGCGCCGCCCTCGCGACCCGCACCCCCACCCAGTGGGAGCAAGCAGGCTGGTGGGATGAGTTCTGGTACGGCCAGCGCAAGTTCGCCCCTGCCGATGCCGCGCGCCTGGCCGACGCCGGGATCTCCCCGGGCAAGGCGGCCGGTCGCGGCGACACCGTGGAGGAGATCCTCGCCGCCGCGCCGCCGCAGATCCCCGCCGACGCCACCCGCGTCCTGGTCCTGGCCCCCGCAGGGCACCGGGGCAGCTCCCCCTACCCGCTGGCCGCGATGACCGCCGCGCAGATGACCGAGCGCCTCGCCACCTCCCCCAAGCAGTGGCAGTGGCGCATCCAGGCCGATGTCGGCCCGCACCCCGTGCACGTCTCCCGCACCGGCAACTGGCAGGTGTGGGACGACAACGCGGTCACCCTCACCTACTGGGCCCACCCCCGCCCCTCCCACACCGAAGAGACCGGCAACTCCTCCCAGATCGTCTACCACGACGACCCGGCGTGGCCGCATGCCTTCACCGACGACGGCGAGCGCCTGATCGACCTGCTGCTCGGCGCCCGCAACGGCCGCGAGATCTTCGGCCCGCACAAGTTGCACTGGCTCCAGGTGGCGCGCGACGCCACCACGACCCGGGAGCAGATCGACGAGAGGCGCAACGACCGCCACAACGGCGGCTGCGGGGCCACCCTCTACCGTCACACCATCACCCGCCCCGGCCAGCCGGACGAGCACCTGTGGCAGATGGACGAGGACGACTGGTATCGCGGCGAGGACGCCGACGTCACCGTCACCTCCTGGCTGTACCGGGACGAGCAGAGCGCCCGCGCCGCCTACCGTGCGGTCAAACTCCGATAACCCACCCTCCCCGGGGGGCCGCACCACCGTGCGGCCCCCCCGGGGAGGCCCGCACCGCCCGCGAGGAGCACCACCGTTGACCGGCCACCCCCAAACACCTCACGCCGCCCCGGCCGGGCACTGTACTGTCGCCGAGCTGGCCCGCTGGCTGGAGCAGCCAGCGGGCACGCTCTACAAGAAGATCATCCGGGCCGAGGGCCGCGGGGAGCCCCTCCCTGAGCACGTCACCGACCCCCACACCGGCCGACGCAAATTCCTGCCCGAACCGTTCCGGGCCTGGCTCCTGACCCAGCCCGGCCCCGGCAACCCGACCCTGAAGACCAGGCCCTGAAGACCAGGCCCTCTACCCAAGGACAGTGATCACAGATGCACGCTTACGAAGTCGGCAAGCCCTACAGCCAGAACCGCAGGCAGTGGCCAGAGACCACGCGGCTGCGGCTCACCCCGGAAGGGTGCGAACTGGCCCTGTTCTACCCCAGCCCCACCTCCAAGGAGACCAACGAGATCCGCCGCGGCGTCCCCCAGTGGGCATGGACCGAGCTGGACGGCATCGCCGTCTTGGCCTTCCGGTTCGGCATACTCCGATGGGCCGACACCCCTTACCAGGTAGCCCGAGACGTAACACCGAGCGACCAAAGCGGCCCCATCGAGGCCGGAGACAAGAACCTCATCGTGACGGTCCTCCTGGTGGACGCCAACACCGGCATCATCAAGGTCCTCCGCACCCTGACGTGGCCGCCAGAGTTCGCCAACGCCGTCCGCGCCACGGTGCAACGTCAGCTCGACTCGCCCATCACCGACGACCAGGCCGGTATCGCGCTGAAAGCCCTGTACGACCTGTACCCCGACACCGCCGTCCTCGTACGGGAGCGCGCCGATGTACGCGCCTGACCAGGCCGTCTCGGCTTCGTCCATCCGTAGTAAGTAGAAAGACAAGAACGCCTTATCGCCCTCCGAGGGCCCTTGGCGTGACCCACGAAAGGAAACGGCCTCCCGAGGGCACGGGAGGCCGTCATTTCCGACGAGTGGGACCTTAGGAGACCACTCATCGGGTTCATCATCGTAGGGGAGAATTTCCCCCCAGGTGTTCAGCCGAAATCGAGCGAGAGAAAGTGCCGGTCAGCCGCCATCGTGCGGACGCGGGCGAGCACCGGCCGCCCATCCTCGCCCTCGGCGAGCACGACGTGCACGAGCAGCGGTGTCCCCACCGCGGCGCTCAGGAGGTCGCGCTCCTCAGGGCCGGCCATCACCGCGCGCACCTGCCCGCGGCGGCGGCCGGCGAGCGACACACCGGCCCGCTCGATCAGCGCCTGGTCCTGCCCGGCCAACGGCCTGGGCGACTCCAGAGCGGGGACGTGTTCGCTCACCCATGCCGGATACCAGGTGTCGGTGATCGCCGATCCCGTCATGCGGCGGCGCACCATCTCCCCCGTCTCGCCGAGCAGCTCGGCGACCAACGGCGGCGGCTGCGTCACGGTGACCGACAGGCGCGCAGCCACTTCCGCCGCGCTGGTCAACGCGATGTTGACCGGCTCCGGCGCCCACGCGCGTACCACCCGGGTGGTGCCCTGCTGCGCCACGATCAAGCCCTCCATCTCCAGGAGGGTGAACGCCTGCCGTACGGTGCCCCGGGCGACGCCGAACCGTTCGGCGACGTCGGCTTCGCTCGGCATCGAGGCCCCAGCTTGCAGCCCTCCCCGGCGGATCTGATCGCGTAAATCATCGGCGATCTGCCGGAAAACCTGGGCTCCCTGCGCCACTGAGCACACCTCCATCGCGCCGCTGTCCAGCGGGCCATCGCTACAGTCCGCCGCCAGTGTGCCAGCAAGGGTTGAGGTTGACACAGATTCGCCTTCCATGATTCAGTCTGGTTATACACGTTATACAGGTTAGACAAGACGGCAACAAGCGGCCAGCCCGAAGGAGGCACCTGCCAATGAACGCCTTCCTGCAGCACCTCACCGGCACTCACCCCCTGTGGCTCTACCTCGCCGGGCTGCTGGTCGTCTTCATCGCCTCCGGCCGGCCCGCCCGCGACTACGAAGACGCCTACGACCTGGACGACATCTCCGAAGCCCTCGACTCCATCGGCTACGGCTGGGCCCTGATCACCGCCGTCTGCGCGTTCGTCGTCGTCGGCCTCATGGTCGTGGCCTGGGGGCTGTGGGCCATCGCGCACACCAGCGGCGCCCTGGCCATCGCCACGCTCGCGTTCGCCTGGCAGATCGACCGCCTGGCCCTGCGCCGCCCCGCCCCCTCCCCCGAACTCACCCCCGTCCCCGCCTGAACCCGGAGGCCCCCCACCATGTCCCCCACCGGCGTCGTCGTCCTCATCACCGCCGCCCTGCTCCTGATCCTCGCCGCGCTGCTCACCTTCACCGTGAAGCGCTCGCGCAAGGTGAACGCCGAGATGGAGCAGGCATTCGGCTCCTTCCCGCCCGCCCCCTCCTCCGACTCCCCCTGACCAGGAAGGACCCAGATCATGGGGATTCGCTTCGGCGACAACGCCGGTACCCGACCCTGCGGCTTCACCGCCCAGCTCGCCGAGAAGATCACGAAGAAGGGCGGCAACAACTCCACCGGCGCCGCCCAGCTGCTGGCGGCCATGCGCGAGGGCACCGGCCCGCGGACCCTGCGCGGTGAGGAAGCCGAACAGGCCGCCGCCTCCCTCACCCAGGCCGCCCGGCGGCTGCGCGGCGATGAGCGCCGCGTCGCCGAGCAGATCGCCGCCGACGCCCGCGCCGCCGCCGACTCCGGCAAGCCCTGGACCATCGGCTGACCCCGCCCCGACCACCCCGCACCTGAGACGAGGAGTTCCCCGAGCGTGTCCCCCAAGCAGCCCCCCGCCGCCGAGCCGCCCCCGGCCGGTACGGCGCTGGCCACGCGCGAGCCCGCCACGCCGGGCCTGCTCGCGCGGGCCCTGCGGTGGCTGCTGCGGTGGATCGCCCGCAAGATCGCTGAACTCCTGCTCGCGCTGCTGCGCCGCCTCGCCCGGCGGCTGCTCCGCCACCGCGACCTGCACGTCACGTGGTGGGGTGCGCTCGCCCTGTACGTCACCTCCACCGTCATGCACCTGCTGCTGCTCGGCCTGACCGGCATGGCCTGGTGGAGCGTCCTAGCGCTCGGCGCCGCCTGCGCCGGAGTCGTCGCGGGCCTGTACCAGCAACTCGGCCGCACCAACCCGCTCCCCTACGACCGCCTGGCCGTGACCGGCGCCGCCGCCGCCGCGGCGGCGTGGGCCACGGCCGCCGCCACGGCGGGCCCGATCAGCCAGCCCGTCGCGATCACATGGGCGGTGCTGCTCATCGTGATCCACACGGTGTGGGGCCTGTCCAAGCCCGCGCGGGCCTGGCGCCACCTGCGCCTGCGGGTCCGCAACTGGTCGGCGACCCTGCCCGGCGTCGTAGCGCAGCTCAGCGCCGCCAGCATCACCCTGGCCGCCCGGCCGATCGTGCACGGCAACGGCCGCGTCGATTTTCCCTTGCGAGTCTCGGGCACCACCCGGGCCAAGCTGGACAAGCTGCGCACCGGCATCGAGGTCGAGATGCAGTGGCCCGAAAACAGCGTCCGCGAGGTCATCCCCGACCCGACCAGCACGTCCGCCGGGCGGGTGCTGCTGGTCTGGTCAGAGGGGAAGATCGCCGCCCGGAAGGTGAAGTTCGCCCCACCCCAGATGCCCACCTCGATCTACGAAGCGGTGTGGGTCGGCATCAACGACGAGGGCAGCGACGTCTACGTCGTCCAGTACGCGCCCGGCCACGGCATGACGCGCGGCCTGTACGGCGGCGAGTCCGGCTCGGCGAAGTCGAACCTGCTGCGCCTGATCGCCTACATGCGCGCCTACTGCGGTGACGTCCTCATCTGGTGCATCGACCTCAAGAACGACGGCCTGACGTATGCGCACCTCATGCCGCGCCTAGACCGGCCGATCGCCACCACCCCCGAGGCCGCCGCCCGGATCCTCGCCGACGGCGCCGCCGCCATCCCCCTGCGCGGGCGCCTGCTCACCGCCGACGACAACCAGCTGCTGTCGCTCAACACGAAGCGGCCCGGGATCCTCATCATCGGCGACGAGGTCTCCACCCTGCTGGGCAAAGCACCGGCCAACGCCGACGCCATCGCCTCGGCCAAGAACATCGGCGGCAAGGGGCGTGCACTCGGCGTCGGCATGGAGGCCGCCGCTCAGTACCTCTCCCAGGACTCCCTGCACCCGGCCCTGCTGCCGCTGTTCAACCGCCGCTACGCCGGACGCACCGCCTCCCCCGCCGACGCCCAGCACCTGTTGAAGCGGTGGAACCGCTACGACACGACCCTCCTGCCGACCGGCGTGTTCCTCACCCAG
Organism: Streptosporangium oxazolinicum; assembly: GCF_039537505.1. Taxonomy (NCBI): domain Bacteria; kingdom Bacillati; phylum Actinomycetota; class Actinomycetes; order Streptosporangiales; family Streptosporangiaceae; genus Streptosporangium; species Streptosporangium oxazolinicum. The sequence goes on along the minus strand of NZ_BAABAQ010000020.1, from coordinate 77,708 downwards.
CAGTCCGGCAGCAACCACACCGAGCTGCTCTACACCCCCGAGGTGACCGACGCCATGCTCGGCCAGGCCGCCGCCGACACCGCCCACCTCACCCCCGTCATGGAGGCCAGCACCGCCGCCGCCCTCCCGCACTACGGCGACCGGTGGGACGACATGGAAGACCACCTCATGCCGTACGCCACCGAGAAGCAGCGCGGGCAGGTCTACGCCACCCGGGCCCGCCTGGAGAGCGCCCGCCTCCACGCGGCCAAAACCCCGGCCCGCGCCGCCGCCGCGACGTCCAAGACCGGCCGCGTGGTCGTCGTCGAACACCTCGACGACGACCAGACGCCCGCCGCCCCCGCCGTCGAGCTCACCCTGGCCAGCATCACCGACGAGTCGCTACGCACCATGGCCGAACTCCACCTCTCCTCCCCCATGGTGACCACCTCCGCCTCCAACCAGGCCGCCGCGCCACGCGCCCGCCAGTGGGCCACCTACCGGCGCAATGCCTGGGTGGACCGCGGGCTCATCGAATCGGACGGCCACGGCAAATGGCGAACTCTGGTGACGGGGGAGCGGGACATGGTTTTGGGCGTTCGCGCGGGGGAGGCCGACATCCGCAACAGGCGAACCGGCGGGGGAGACCCAGCCGACACACACCCCGCCGACACCGACCCCGACCTGCGGATCCCCCCTCAGAGCCCCTCCAGCGACCAGGGGAGTCCCGCCGAGGCTCCCCGGCAGAAAGACGGATCCAGTGGGGGAGTGGCTCCCCCTCCCGCCCCCTCGGTCACATCCCGTGATAGCTGCTCTGCCCCTGGCCCGCCCCCTCCCACCCCCTGACTCCACACGCGCACGCGCACGCGCGTAGGGGAGGGGGTGTCCAAACAGCCCCTCTTGGACACCCCCCGTGGACATCTCGTGGACATCCCGTTGGACATTCAAAGGTGACAGAAAGTGACTGAAGTGGACTGGTTGACGCTGCTCCCCGACCTCACCCCGTACCACTGGGCTGCGGTCGGCGCGGGCGCTGTCGTCCTGCTGTCCGGGGTGTTATTGCTGGTCAAGCGCATGTTGTTCCCCAAGAAACGGCAGGTGGACAAGCCGCGCCGATCCCTGGCCGACCTCGTCACCCGGATCTGCGCCGGCGCCGCCCTCATCGTCTCCGGCGAGGGCGTCTTCGAGGTTGTCCACCAGGCCGCCCCTGACGTGCCCTGGCTACCCTGGCTGAGTGTCGGCCTGCTCGAAGGGCCGCTCCTGGCATTCGCCCTGCGCGCCAAGGAAGCCATCGACAACGACCAGGACCCGGGCCCGGCCATCCGCATGACGTGGCTGCTCGCCGGATTGTCATCCGTCATCGCCTCCTCCAGCACCCTCGCCTCCGGCAACCCCGGCGTTTCCCTCGTGCGGGCCATCACCCCGATCGTCGGCGCGATCCTGTGGCACTACGCCCTCCAAAACGAGCGCGGCAAGGCCGATCGGCCCCAGTCCGAATCCCGGTGGAAGTGGACGCCCGAGTACCTCCTCACGCGGCTCGGCCTGCTCACCGCGCGGGCCTCCGCGACCGAAGACGCCGAGGTCCACATAAGGCTGACCAAGGTCGCCGACGCGACGATCCGGTACGCCCGCGCCGCCCAGCGAAACACCCGGCGAAACACCTGGTGGGACACCCGGTGGAACACCTTCCGCCGGTGGCGCATGGAACGGGTGTACCGGGCCGCGGAACGCGACCTCGACCTCACCCGAAACACCGACCGGCGCGCCCTGCTGGAACAGATCATCGCCTCGCGCAGCGGCTCCGTTCTCCTCACGACCCTCGCGGGTGCAACACGCGCTGACCTGGGACTCCCCGACGTGGAACAGCCTGCGGAACAGCCAGCGCGAAACACCCGCATGATCTTCCACGCCCCCGTGGAACAGCCGGTGCGAAACACCCGCATCCTGTTTCACGAAACGGTCGTGGAACAGCCGGTGAAACACCCCGTGCGGACCACTCGGATGGTGTTTCACACCCCAGTGGAACACCCGGTGGAACACCCCGCACGGAACGGCCGGAACACCCCTCGGATAGAGCGCCGAAACACCAACGGCGCGAACGGCCGAAACACCGGCAAGCCCCACCAGAACGGCGACGGCAAGCCGACCAGAGAGGACATCCACGCCGCCATCGCCGCGAACATCAGCCCGACCGGAGAAGTGCCCGTCCGGTCCCTCGCGAAAGAAATCGGCGTCTCTCCGGCCACATTGAGCCGGTACGCCGGCAAGTACCGCGAGGAGCACGGCTACACCTCAACGACAGAGGGGGTGATCCCCCCTCCCCGCAGCATCAGTCGCCAGGCGGTGAACGACCTGACCGAGTACGAGTACGCCCCCGTGGGGGGCGGTGATCCCAACTAGACCAGGAACACGAAGGGGCCGGCCACCATCATGGTGGCCGGCCCCTTCTGCTTGCCCGAGGTCTCAGGCGTCGGGCACCTTCCTGCCCTGGGCGTCCCACGCGTCCAGGTAAGCCACAATCGCGGCCGTCACCACATGATGCTGGGAGGGCCGGACCCCGGCCGCCTTCAACCGCACCCGCAAGGTACGGATGGCGGTGCGGGTGGAGGTCCGCATGAGCGGCCCGAACGGCGTGAAGCGGTCCGAGTCGTGCTCCAGGAGCTCCTCGGCGCGCTCGGCCCACGCCGACAGGTCGGGCTTCTTGTCCGGGTGGAGCTCGGCGAGCGCGGCGTCCACGTGCGGCCACATCGGCCTCTCGCGGCCGGTGGCCATCGTCTCGTCGAGCTGGAGCGCGAACAGGCGCGCCTGGACGTCATCCAGGACCGCCAGGGTGTGCTTGACCCGCGGGTCGCCCTTGCAGTCCTTCTCCGTCGTCGGCCGCACCGCCGCCGGCGCCCGGCCCCGGGACCTTCCTGCCCGCCTGGTCTTCCTCGCTTCTTCGCGCTCGCGCCGCTCCTCCTGCTCGGCGAGCTCTCGCGCGATCCGCTGTTGCTCGGCCAGCTCCCGCTCGACCTGCTCCCGCGCAGCCTGCTCCCGCTCCTCACGCTCGCGCTGCTCGGCCTTTTCCTCCTCGGCCAGCTCCCGCTCGACGCGCTCGCGCTTCTCCTGCTCCTGGCGCTTGTGCTCTTCCCGCTCGACGCGCTCGCGCTCCTCGGCCTGCGCCTGCTCGGCGAGCTCCCGCTCAACGCGCTCGCGCTCCTCCTTGTTGTCCTCCGGCCCGGAACCCTGACCGTTCGTGGGCTCAGCTTTCTTCTCAGTCACCGGCGGGACGAGCTGCCCGAATCCGATAACGGGCTGCGGCTGAAGACGAGGCGATCTCTGCGCCATCAGGCCACGTCCTCGCGCATCACTGCTGTCCTCTCGTTGCCTATCCATGCCTCGTGCCACGCCTGGCGGAGTGCACTGGCCTGCGGGTGCTGGATGTTGTCGAGCACGCGCAAGGCGACCGCTTCAGCGACCTGGCACACTCGGCGAGCTGTTTTACGCTCGGCAGAGGTAGAAAGAAACGCTGAGAGCGGCGCGAACGCCGCGTGCGAGTTACTGACCACGGTCAGGTTTGGGAGCTTGTAGGGCCATATAGGCGCTTCCCAATGCTCTACGCCTTGGGAGTGAGCGTCAGCAGCCTGTTCGGAGAGGTTCTGCTCCGTGGACTTGCGATCGTCGTACTCGTTCCACAAGAGCCCCATCACGTTGAGGTCTTCGTGCCTGTAGTTGGCCTGGACGTCCTTGAGCAGGCGCATCGTCTTGGGGATGGCGTCTGTGCCGAAGATCTGCGCCGTGGTGACGAACAGCACGTGGTGGGCGCTCTTGGCCACCTGGATGCCGATGGGCTTGGCGATAGCCGAATCCAGGAGAACGACGTCCCAGCGGACGTTCGGCGCTATCCCGCCCGGCTCTGCGGGCAGAAGGAGGGCAGATGCCAACCTCTCGTAGTCGGTGGCCGACGTCCAGTTCCGTGGAAGGTCTTCGAGCGCCTCGTACGCGGAGATGAGCCCGATCTTGCCGACCTTGCCCGGGTACATGGGGCCACCGCGGTTGAAAGCGGCGTCAGGGTCGTAGCCCCATTCGACTATCTGGATCGCCTCGTCGGCGACCCCCGGTTCAGCGAAGTTGATGACCTCGACGACCGTGACAACATCGGGCACTTGCTGAGTGTTTTTGCCGATGATGGCTTCAACGGCGCGCAGCAGGACTTTCCGGCCGAGCCCGAGGGAAGTGTTGCCCTGGGGGTCCACGTCCACGATGAGAACGTTGAGGCCGAACCGGATGAGAGCGTCGGCGATGAGGAGGGTCGTGGTGGTCTTGCCCGCGCCCCCCTTGCGCATCATCATCGCGACCACATTGCGTACGTTGGTGATGCCCTGGCGCATCCACTCGGAGACGATGCGCTCGACCTCGGCTACAGCGTCTTGATCGTCGGGGGCGGTGGAGGGTGGGGTTGTGGTTGTCATATGAGACCTCTGGAGTCTGCTTGGCGGTCGTACGGCGCTGATCGTAGCGGGGTCGGACATAAGCGCGCAGGAACTGCAGCCACGCCACGCCGAACACCACCGGCCCGGTTTCTAAGAACGTAAGAATCTAAGAATCTAAGAACGTGTCGGTCCCACACCCCGTCCGTCGCACCGGCTACCGTACGCGCCGTACACGGACACTAGGCCGCCCGCACCTCCACACTCCCGGCCCATGGCACGCACCCGAGTACGACTGTCTCCAGGCCTCGCTGAGCGCCTCGCCGCCGGACCCGTTCGACGCGAGGTAGGCAACCTCACCGACGCCATCAGCCGAGAAGCGAAAGACCGCGCCCCCGCCGCCAAGACGTGGGTCACCGACGGCGGCGAGAACGTCCGCCCCTCCCACGCTCATGCGGATGGGCAGACGATCCCCGAGAATCTCTCCTACCAGCTGCCTTCCATGGAGTACGTCCGGAAAGGCCGTGACGCCTCCGGTAAGGCGGTCAACCGCGTGGGCGGGTGGAAAGTCACTGACGGCGTGGACCTGGCCCGCACGCCCCGGGATCCGACGCTGCCCGTAGAGCAGCGCATCAACTGCGACTGCCAGTCCCGTACGATCCCCGGCGCCCTGGCAGCCGCGACCCGCTCCACGACCACCGTCGTCACCGGCACCCGCGTTCACGGGGGAGTGGAATGCGTCTTTCACCGCGTCGGCGAAGCGGAGTTCGGCTCCTCCCAGGACTCCGGGACGCACTTCATGGCGATCGCCGCGGCTGCGGTCGTCGCCCGCCGCCGGGCCTGATCGGAGCCTGACACAAACCCCGGGCCGCGCCCATGGTGTCCGCCATGGGCGCGGCAGAGTTCGATCTCCACATCACGCAGGGTTCGCGGTACCGGCTACCGATGACCCTCAGGAGCAAACCGACCGAGTCCCAGCCGAACCCCGGGCCGCTCGATCTGACCGGGTTCACCGCCCGTTCCCAGATCCGGCCCAACCACGGCCGTGACACTGCGGTGCTGCACGAGATGACCACCGAAAACGGGTCGATCGTCATCGACGGCACCGCAGGGAAAATCACTCTGACCATCCCCGGCGCCGTCTCCTCCCTGTGGCTGTGGCTCCAGGGCGTCTACGACTTCGAGCTCGTAGACCCCGACGGGGAACCGGAGCGGCTGCTCCAGGGCGCGGCGTACGTGGATCCGGAGGTCACCCGGTGACCGGCCTGCCCGACTACGAGCTCACCGTCGAACCGGTCGGCGGCATCGACATCACCCTCACCCCGCCCGGCGGCCACCAACTGGTCATCGAGCAGACCGGCGACGTCGAGCTCACCATCGCCGTACCGGGCATCCAGGGCCCTCCCGGGCCGCCGGGCCCCGGCGGAGGCGGCTTCCACACCCACACCCAGACCACCGCGGCCAGGGTGTGGACCATCGTGCACGCCCTCGGCCGGCGGCCGGGCGTCGCGGTGGAAGACGAGGACGGCAACGAGCTCGACGCAGGCGTGTCCTGTCCGAACAACCACACCGTGATCGTCACTTTCGGCCCAGCGACCGCTGGCCGAGCGCACCTCAGCTGACCAGGGGGAACCATGCCTACGAAGAAGAACATCGCCGGAGACTACGACCACGGCCAGGGCAAGATCCTGAACATCGGCGACGCGACGACCGACACCGGCGTCCCGTCCTGGGGGCAGGTCAAGGCCCTCGTCGGCAGCGCCGTCTCCAACCTCGACTACAAGGGCTCCGTGCGCGTCGCCTCCACGGCGAACGTGTCGGTAAGCACGGCGCCGTCCACGATCGACGGCGTCACCCTCGCAAACGGCAACCGGGTGCTGCTGAAGCACCAGACCGCCGCGGCCGAGAACGGCATCTACGTCTTCACCTCCGCCGGGGCCGCGCTGACCAGGGCGGCCGACGCCGACACCGGTACCGAGGTCACCCCCGGCCTGTGGGTCACCGTCGAAGAGGGCAGCGCGAACGCGGACACGGCGTGGTGGCTGACCACGGACGGCGTCATCACGGTCGGCACGACCGCGCTGACGTTCGCGGAGTTCCCGCTCGTCACCGGCGGCGGGCAGAGCAACGACTTCGAGGCGGTCGGCCCGCCCGCTGCCGGAACCACGTGGGCCGTGACTCACGGCCTCGGCACCAGGGCGATCGTCGCGCAGGTGTGGGAGGTCGCCACCGATGAAGAGGTGGACGTCAAGAAGGTCGCCACCAGTGACAACATCTTGACCATCAGCGCCGGGGTGACGCTCGCCCAGGACGGCTACCGCGTCGTCATCTTCGCCCGCGCCGCCGGATGAGCCGCCACCTCCACCCGATCGACTCCCCATCCGCAGGCCGGTCGGTCATCTTGTCCGGTGAGGAGGCCGCGCTCGCGCTGGCCTCCGACGGCCACATCGTGTGGGCTGAGGACGGCGACGCCGCCACGGGCGAGGCCGACACCGGCCTTGCCCGGGAGTCCGCGGGAGTCCTGAAGACCACGGACGGCGCCGCAGGGGCCGGATCTCTCAAGGTCACCGGGGACCTGGACGTCGTGGGCACGCTCACCGGTGGCGGCCTGCCCGCTGGGACGCTGGAGACGACCACCGGCGCCCAGGCCAAGGCCGACGCGGCGGTGAGCGCCCACACGGCGGCCGGGGACCCGCACCCGCAGTACCTCACCCAGACCGAGGGCGATGCCCGCTACGCCGCCATCGGAGGAGGGGGCGGCGGGGGAGCGTCGAGCGGCCCGGTTTTCCCGCTGGCAGAGGGGTACGGGTTCTCCGCCGCCTCAGGCGACCCGCTGATGTTCATGATGGCGATCGGCATCGCCAACGACACCCTCTACCTGGCGAAAGTATGGGTACCCGCCGGAGTCGCGATCAACAAACTGTGGGTCGCGGTCCGTACGGCGGGCACCCAGCTCGGCGGGAACGCCCCGAACCAGATGGGGCTCTACTCCCACGCCGGGGTGCAGATCACCACCACCGCCGCCGATGCCACGCTCTACACGGTGGCCGGCTGGCGCGGGCTGGACGTTGCCGCCCCTGTCGCGGCCGAGTCCGCCGGGAGGTTCGTCTACGTCGGGTTCTTGGCCGGTGGCATGACGAACGCGCAGATGGCCGTACCGGCGTCCGGTACGGACGCGTCCGCGGCTTACGTCGGCCTCGGCAACGGCATCACCAGTCGGCGGGCGATGCGTCAGCCTTCCACGACCAGCCTGCCGGGCAGTTTCAACCCGGCCACGTTCGGCACCTCCACGGGTAACGTCCCGCTCGTCGCGATCAGCTGAGCAGCTGCGGCGGCCCCGCGTACGAGGCCGCCGCAGGCTTCCGCTCCGCCATCGCCCCCCCGTGATGAGCGCTACCGCAGGTAAGCCGTGACGTTGATCCAGTTCATGACCGGGGCTACGGCGTGCTTGCGCTCGACCGCAAGGGTGACGATCCATTCGCGGCCGGTGCCCGGCTCGACCACCAGGTCCCGGGCCCGTACCGGCCACAGTCCCGGATCCAGCGCCAGCACCCACACGCCGGGCCCGTCGGCCTCGCCGTCCTCGGCCGGCGCGGACACGAGGCGTCCCGGCCGGGCGGGTTTCGCCGGCGCCCAGGAGCTCACCGACACGGTGCCGTGCCCGTCGGTGGTGGGAACGTGCGGGCGGACCCCGAACGCGGTGTCGGCCAGCATCACCACCATGTGTCCACCCGGCGGACCTGAAGCGGATGCGGGGCGATACCCGGCTGCTGGTGGACGCCGCGCCGCTTCCACCGCTTGAGCGTGGTCAGGGTGGGCGGTGCGCCAGCCGCGCCGTCGGCTGACGAGGCGGGTTCGTCGGCGTAGGTGATCGACTGCGTATCGCCGGAGACCGACAGGCTTTTCGCCCGCCGCGCCACCCCGGCCTCGTCCGCCAGGCGCACCGTGGGCGAGGCGGCGGCGGCGTGCGCGGTGACGTACTCGGCGAGCGCCGCGGCGTAGACCGGGTCGGCCGCCGGGTCCTTGCCCGCGGTGTAGACGACCGTGTACGCGCCGGTCTCCTGCCCCGATAGCGGGTCGGTCTCAGGGGTAGCGGAGGTGATGGAGATGACGGGGCCGTAGTCGAGCTGCCAGACGCCATCGAGGGAGCGGGCGCCGGACTGGGTGAACGTCGCCGGCACGGCCGGGCGCCCGAGGTAGGCGGTGACCGCAGCCAGGGCCTTGGCGATCGCCCGCTCCAGGACGGTGCGGGCGGGCTGATCCAGGGGAAGAGGGATCCCGGCGAGGTCGGCGACGTCTTCGGGCTCTACGACCGGCACAGGGGCCCTCCTACGGTGGTGGATAGCCCTGGCGGCGTATCGGAGGGTACGGGCAGGGTCCCCACCGTCGTGCCCGTACCCTCCGATACGCCGCCAGGTGCCGCCCGGTTACTCGGCGGCGGCCGATGGTGGCATGAGCCGGCGGATACGGTCCGCCTCCGTTTTCGGCACGATCGCGCCCTCGTCGTAGAACAGCCTGCGCGCGGGCGTGGTCGCCCCCAGCGGGTAGTGGAGCTCGCTGATCCGGCGCCGCGCGACGACATGGGTGTAGCGCGGGCCCGGGTCGGCGAACATCTCGTCGTAGGTGGCCGGGGTGCCGTCGGCGAAGCGCAGATCCAGGAACGCCGGGTCGGGGTCGATCTGCGCGGGCGGCGGCGCGACCGGCACCGGCTCTACCAGTTCCTCCTCCTGAACCGGCGGCATCGGCGGAATGAGCGGGGCTGCGTCGCTGACGACGTCGAACATCACCTCCGGATCCGACTCCGGAGCGGGCTCGGGGTCGGGCGGGGTGAGCGGCGCGGCGTCGTACTCGGCGGCCGGGGCCGTCTCGACGGGCTCCAGGACGGGATCAGCGGCGGGGGCGGGTTCAGGGGGGGTGGCGCGCTTCCGGGGCGGCATATGGGCCTCCAACGTCGTGACGACCTGCTCTGACGAAGCCGGACAGTAAGGCCCGCCCGCCCCTACTGTCAGCGCCCGCTGGGCCGACCAGTCTCGCAACCCCATAGACGACATTAGAGAAAAACGCTAGTATTCTAATGTTGGCAGGGCGGTGAGCGGCACCACCCAGCTCCTCGCCCCTCCCCCCTGAAAGGCTCCTCATGAGCACCCTCACCGCGCCGCACCTGTCGGACCTGCTGGACGTGGACGACCTCATCAACGCCGTCCACGACGGCTACGTCCGCGAGCAGGTCCACCCGGACCTGCCGTTGAGCATCTTCAACTACACGCAGCTCACGCAGTACGGATGGCACTGGACGCCGGTCACCCGGCAGTGCCGGGGCCTGATCATCGACCAGGACGGCAACATCGTCGCCCGCCCGTTCCCCAAGTTCTTCAACTACTCCGAGCTCATCGCGGACGGGAAGAAGCTGCCTCTGGAGGCCCGCGCCGTCGTCACCGACAAGCTCGACGGGTCCCTGGGCATCCTCTACCCCACCGGCGACGGCCAGTATGCGGTGGCCACCCGGGGCTCGTTCACCAGCGCGCAGGCCGTACACGCCACGAAGGTCTGGCGCGAGCGGTACGCCGACCGGGTGACCGTCAAGCCCGGCTTCACCTACCTGTTCGAGATCATCTATCCGCAGGGGCGGGTCGTCTGCGACTACGGCGACCTCGACGATCTGGTGTTCCTCGGCGCCGTGGAGATCGCCACCGGCTGCATGGAGACGCCGTTCTGGTTCGACTGGCCCGGCCGCACCGCCGGAAGGTTCGAGTACGCGACGCTCGGCGAGGCGCTCGCCGCACCGCCCCGCCCCGGCGCCGAAGGGTTCGTGGTGCACCTGCCCGATCTCGACCTCAGGCTCAAGCTCAAGCAGGCCGACTACAAGGCCCTGCACGCGGTCCTGACCAGGACCAGCGCCCGCACCCTGTGGGAGTACCTGGCCGTCAACGCCTGCAAGGGCCTCATCAGCCGCCCCAAGGACTGGGAGGCTGTCCTGCACCTCGACCCGGCCCGCGCCGCCCGCGCCCTGGCCCTTGGCCCCGACTGGCTGCCGCGCATCCTCGACAACGTCCCCGACGAGTTCCACGCCTGGGTACGCAACATCATCGACGGCCTGAACGCCAACGTGGCCGCACTCACCGACGAGGTGACCGCCTACGCCGACCTCGCCACCTACGTGTACGGCGACGACCGCAAGGCCATGGCCGCCGAGGTCCTCGCCCACCCGCACTACGGCGCGGTCTTCGCCGTCGCCGAGGACAAGCCCATGACGGCCTACGCCTGGCTGCGCTTCTACCCCGCCCACGACAAGCCGTGGATGACCATCTCCGAGGACGTCGCATGAACAATCCCGCTGTGTTGCTCGCTGGTACCGTCGGCTCTGTCGCCTACGGCCTGGCGACCCCCGGCTTCGACATCGACACGCTCGGCGTGTTCGCCGCCCCCACCCGCGACCTGGTCGGCCTGGAGCAGCCTCAGCAGACCATCGCGACCACCAACCCCGACCAGCAGCTCCACGAGGCCGCCAAGTACTGCCACCTCGCGCTCAAGGGCAACCCCTCGGTCTCGGAACTGCTGTGGTTGCCCGAGGAGCTCTACACCGCGCGGACCCCGCTCGGCGAGCAGCTCCTCACCATCCGCACCTGCTTCCTGTCCGCGCCGCGCGTCCGAGACGCCTACCTCGGATTCGCCGACCAACAGCTACGCCGCCTCACCGGCCGGTGCGGCCCCCACGTCGAGCACCGCACCCGCAGACGCTCGGCCAAGCACGCCCGCCACCTCGCCCGCCTCGTCGGCCAGGGCATCAAGCTCTACAAGACCGGCCACCTTCAGGTACGCGTGGAAGACCCCGAGTGGATCCGCGCCTTCGGTGACCGCGTCGCCTCCGGCCGCACCCACGAAGCCGCGAGCCTGCTGATCGCCGCCAGGAAAGTATTCGACACCTCCCGCTCGCCGCTGCCCGACGAGCCCGACAAGGGCCCCGCCCTGGAGTGGCTGTCCGCCGTCCGTACCACCCACTGGGAGTCCTGAACCATGCCCGGCATCCTCCACTTCACCCGGGGCCTGCCCGCCTCCGGTAAGACGACGCTCGCCAAGAAATGGGTCGCGGGCGACCCCGGCGGGCGGGCCCGCATCAACCGCGACGACCTGCGCGCGATGATGCACAACGGCGAGTTCTTACGCGGCACCCGCGTCAACCGCAACGACCCGCGCGTCATGATGCACGACGGCGTCCACCTGCGCGGCGCCACCGAACCCCAGATCGTCCAGGTCCGCGACGCGGCCATCACCACCCTGCTCAAAGCCGGGATCGACGTGTTCTGTGACGACACGAACCTGCCCCAGCACACCGTACGGCGCCTGCTGGCCCTGGCTGCCCAGTGCGGCTCCGACCACGTCGTCCACGACCTCACCCACGTCTCCCTGGAAGAGTGCCTCTGGCGCGACGCCCTGCGCCCCACCCCCGTGGGGGAGGACGTCATCCGGGGCATGCACACCCGATACCTGCGCCGCCGCCCCACCCCGCTGCCGCTGCCCACCACCAAGCCCGCCCTCTTACCCTTGAGGCCGTACACGCCGCCCCCGGGCGCGCCCAAGGCGGTCGTGCTCGACGTGGACGGCACCGCCGCCCTCATGGGCGACCGCTCACCGTACGACGAGTCACGCGTGATCGAGGACCTGCCCAACTGGCCGGTCATCGAGACCGTCCGCGACCGCTACGCGAGCGGGCACACGATCATCGTGATGTCCGGCCGCACGAAGGGCTGCTACGACGCCACCGTCGGGTGGCTGAAGCTGCACCTCGGTGTGCCGTTCGTCGGCCCGTTCATGCGCGCTGTCGGCGACCAGCGCGCCGACAACCGCGTCAAGGCCGCCTTGTTCAACGCCTACGTCCGCGACACCTACGACGTCCGCCTGGTCCTCGACGACCGCGACCAGGTCGTCGAGATGTGGAGGTCCCTCGGCCTCACCGTCTTCCAGGTCGCGCCCGGCAGCTTCTGACCCCCACCCGTACCTCACCACGGAGACCGACCATGCCGCTTGACCCGTTCGAAGACGCCATCTATCTAAAGATCGAGGAGACGATCGAGACCAACTACCGAGGCGCCGACGGCACCATCCCGGTCAGCCCGTCCGCCGTTGCGAGGCTCGCTACGGCGGCGGCGCTGGCCGCCATCGAGGAGAGCAGGCTCACGATGAAACCGGCCGACGTGCGGGACGCGCACGTCCGTGCCCACCTCGACGGCGAGTTCGACGCCCCGGCGAACGCCAGCGGCTACACCGCCGTCCGGCACGGCCTGGCGCGCGTCCTCCCGCTCGTGCTCGCCGAGGAGCGGGCCCGCGTCGTCGAGCTGGTCAAGGCGGCGGTCGCTCCGCCCGGCGCCGAGCTCCACCCCGAGGTGGTGAAGCTGTGCGAGCAGATCACCGGCGGCGCCCCCCTCACCCCACCTGCCAGGAAGGCATCATCATGACCGCCCAGGACTTGCCGGGCTGGAACGAGCTCGGCGAGCTCGCCAAGCGTGACCCCATGCAGCTGCGCCTCATCACGCACAGGCTCGTCCAGGAACTTGCTGAACTTCGTAGCTGGGCCGATGCCCAGCCCGAACAGTCCGGGACGGTGTTCCTCGCGTTCGGCGGCGACTATGACGCTCGCGGTGTGCGCCGCGTGTTCGCCAGCCGTGAGCACGCCGACGAGTACAAGCGGGCTGATGGGGTGGAGGAGTGGAAGATCGACACCGAGCCCGTGGAGACCCGTACGTGGATCCGCGCCCTGTGGAACATCTACGACCCCGCCGCCCCCGAGCCCATGTTCGACACCGTCAACTACTACGACCCGGACGGCTACTCCGAGGTCCGCGACTACGACGGCAACGCCGACGCGTTCGATATCGACTGGTGGCCAGGCCAGAGCGACGGTTACCCGTGGGTGGTCCAGATCAGCGGATGGGACCGGGCCCGGGTTGACGCGGCGTGGAAGGAGCGCCGGGACCGGCTCATCGCAGCGGGCGGCGCGCTGCCGCTGCCGCTCGACCCGGACTCGGCGGCCGACCCGTCCTGATGGCGACGCTCCTGGTGATCACGTGGGCGGGCGGTCGCACCCTGCGGTGTGACGCCCGCTGCTACACCGCGCGCAAGGACACCCCGTGCGACTGCGTGTGTGACCGGGCCAACCACGGGGCGGGCCTGGAGGCGGCGCTGATCCTCACCCGCAAGCAGGTGCAGGCGTGGATCGCCGCCGCCCGCCGCCGCGAGGAGGTCACCGACGTGGAGATCGGCCTCGAAGTGCAGAACATCCCGCTGTTCGACCTCGCCTAAGCCACCAGCCCCAGCTCCTGCTCGGCTGCGGCGTCCTCGGCGTCGTAGAGGTCGTGCAGGATCCGCCGTACGTGGCTGGCGCTCGCCTTCATGAGCATGGCGATCGCGACCGCCGGCCACCCCTGGCCGTCCAGGCGGCGAATGACGCCCCGGTCGAGGGTCTGCTGCGCGCCCTGCTGCCGGATCGGCTTGCCCGCGGCGGCCACGATTTTTCGGACCGTCACGTCCGACAGGCCGTAGGTGGCGACGATGTCGGCCATCAGCGCGCCGCCCACGTAGTCCCTGACGATCGCGTTCTGCACGGCCCGGGGAGCGCGTACCCCCGCGACGCCGCCTACCCTGCGGGTCTTCACCCCGGCGGCGACCAGGCGCCGGTGGATCAGCGTGTAGGACACGCCGTGCTGGGCGGCGAGGGCGCGCACCGACGCCCCGGCCTTGTAGCCACGGATGACGGCCGCCTCATCCAGCGGTTTACGCGGTGGCACGGCGCGCGATCCTCCGCGTCAGGCCGGCCCGGTCCAGGGTCCGCCAGATGGTGTTCCAGTGCCAGCCCGTCCTGCGCGCGATCTCGTGGATGGTCATGCCGTCGCCGCGCATCGCCACGACCAGAGGCCGGTCCACGGGACTCCACAGCCGGCCATCGGCCAGCGCGGTGCCGTCCTCGGCGGCCAGAGCGCGCACGCTGGGAGCGCATACCCCCGTGCTGCGCGCCACCCAGGTAGCGATCGGCTGGCGGCGCAGCTCCTGGCGGATCTGCTCGCGCTTGGCTTCCGGCAACCGCTTAGCCCGCGGGGCGTTCAGCGTCCGCATGGTCACACCCGCGTTTCTCAGCCGGGTGTGCAGGGTCTGATGGGCGCACCCGGCCCGGGGAGCCAGACGCCGCAGCGTCCACCCCTCCTCCGTGTACAAGCGGGCGGCCTCGTCGAGAGTGATCGGTGAGGTGTCATCCATGCCGCGCACCATGCAGGTGCGAGGGGGTTAGTGTCAGGCTCCGTTTCAGGAGCGGCGGCCACCGTCATACGGGCGCGCCATCCCGCCCGCCAAAAGCGCCTCGTTCAACGACGGCCCACCGTCGGAGCCGTGCAAGGTCGCCAAGAGGCGCCCGTACTTCTCCCGCCGGTCCTTGACCGTGGACATCACCAGCCCGAAGCCCTGCGCCTCCACCCAAGAGCGCACCCAGTCGGCGACCTCCGCCCCACGCGGGGTGTTCTTCTCCTCCACGTTCAGCCCGGCCAGCCGCACCCTCGTACTGAAGGTCACGCCGAACCCGAACATCACCTCCACCTGGAGGGTGTCGCCGTCCACCACCACAGCCTCCCGCAGCAAGTAGCTGTAGGGCGGCTCTCCGTCGAGGACCTCCGCGCGTGGCCGGCTGCGGCCACCGCACGACTGGATCCTCAGCAGGGTGTTCCCGCCGCGCTCTTCCAGCCACTCACGCACTGGCCGCCAGCCGGGACGGCCCGGCGCCGACAGGTGGATGCGGGTGGAGTGGTGCACGCCGAACCCGAGATCGAGGTGCGCGGTCGCACCGTACTTCGGGGCGTGCAGCACCCGGGCCCGGTAGATGAGGTCGTGGTCCGGCACGGCGAAGCCCCTCAGGTCGCGCTGACGGTGTGACGTGGGCGCCCAGGGGGAGGAGACACCCCCCCGAATATCTCCTCCCCCGGGCACGTATTACGGGGTGGCGAAGGTGCCCAAGATGAGGCTCTCGGGACGGTCCACGGCCATGCCGATCCGCTCGGAACCCCTCAGGACCACGTAGCCGCGGCTGAACGCGTCGCCGGTCTCGGTGCTCGCCTGCACCGAGACGCTCTCCCGGTCGTAGAGCTTGACGCCGTAGCCGAACGCGGCGGTGAGGAAGGTGCCCTGGTTGATCGCGGAGGTGTCCACCACCCGCATCCGCCAGACCTTCTTCTCGCCGCCGACCGCGACGGACACCGCGATCGTGTACTGGCCGTCCGAACCGCGTTCGGTTTCGATCTGCTCCCAGTCGTTGGGGTGCAGGACCACGCCCGTAGCCTCGTAGAACGCGAGCATCGCCATCGTGGCCGAGCGGCGCAGCTGGAGCGACTTGATCGCGATGTCGGGAGCGGCGCCGGTGAACTCCTGCGCGCCGGACTGGTTCCACAGGCCCGTCAGGGTGTCGCCGGTGCCCGTGCCGTAGAGGATTTCAAGATCCTCTTTCATCTTGATGCCGTCCACCATGTCGCGGTCGATGATGCCGCGCAGGCGCGACTCGTCGGCGAGGGTGTTCTTGTGGACGTGCAGCAGGTGCGCGATCTCCACGATCGGCGCGGTGTACGGCACGAACTGCATGTCGGACTTCGGCGCGAGACCGAACACGTCGCTGTTGTTGCCCAGGGCGGGGCCGCCGTTGGGCTGCTCACGCTCGGGCACGATCTTGGCGTTGTTCGTGAAACCGACCTGCCTGATGCCGTACAGGATGTTGGCCTGCGTGGATTCAGCGGGGAACAGGTCACGCACCCGGCCGGGGCGGCGCTGCCGCTCGGCCAGGCCCACGTTCTCGGCGTTGCCGAACGCGGTCGTGGTGTGCTGTCCCGCGGACAGGCTGAAGATGTCCTTGCGCTCGAACGAGAACAGGCCCTGCTCGAAGTCGGCGACACCGCCCAGCTGGCGGAAGTTGCCTTCCTTCATCTCCCCCCACGCCTCGGACGCGAAGAACGCCTCCGACAGCGACTTGTACTGGGTGCCGGACGCGGTCATGGCCGCGTCTCGGGCCGCGTACGGCACGGAGTCGGGCGCATCCAGGAACTGCTCGATGTCGAGGTGAGCCTTCGTGTCCTCGATGAGCTGCTTGAGCTCCTTGGCCTCGGCGAGGGTCTTTCGGTAGTCGTCGCCCTGCTCCTTGGAGACGACCAGGTGACCCCTGCCGGTCTCGTCGGGAATCGAGTTCGACAGGTCATTCAGACGGGCGGTCTTCACCTGAAGCTGGGTGGTGTACTCGTTGATGCGCTTGTTGATGTCGGTGACCGTAGGCACGGTGCCCCCCCGGGTGCTGATGCGATTGACGTTGCGGTCGCTCGCCCGGTCAGCACCGGGACGTCCGATCTGAGGAGCATGGAAAGCCTCGGTGAGGGTTTGTGTCAGCCTCCGATCACTTCAGGGGTTCTCGTGCGGTTCCAACCGCAGGTCAGCTAGGGTCCCGAGGTGCGCTCGGTGATCGTCGGGGGACGCCCAACGCGCCCGTTCCGCCACACCAAAGGGGAGTTCATGCGCCGCACCGCCACCGCCCTGCTGGCCGTCCTGCTGACCACCGGATGCGCCGCCGAGGCCACCGGCTCCGGGAACGCTCCAACTACGCAGCCCTCCGCAGCGTCCGCGCCAGCGATCGCCGCGACGCTGCCCTGGGGCAGCACCGCAGGTGTCAAGGGGGCGAACGGCTCCCTGCTGATGGCCACCCCGACGGGGGTGTTCTACTGGCGCGGCACCGGCGACGTGAGACCGCACACCAAGTGGTTCCTGGCGGTCGCGATCCGCGTGGCCTCCACCACCGCCCCCGACCACGTGCCGTCGCTCGGCGACGGCGGCGGCTTCTCCTGGAAGGGCGACGGCCAGACCGTCAACCGCATCCAGGGCAACACCTCGGCCGTGCCGTGGTCGGGCAACGTGCCCACGGTCACCGACACCGACATCCAGCCTGAGAACTCCGTCGTGTACGTGGAGACGTTCGACGTGCCCGCGGCCGGCGGCGTCCTCGTCTACACCGACACCGCCGGCCAGCAGGCCCAGTGGGATCTGCCTCCCCGCACCCTCGGCAAGGGGTTGCGCGACGTCATCGCCTACACCCGCCGTTAGAGGGTGACCACGCCGTCCTGCAAAGCGGCCAGCCGCGCGGTCAGACGGGCGTTGGTTTCCCGCTCGCGCAGCAGCTCCTCACGGCTCCCGGACGCCAGGCCAGAGCGCAGGACGGCGTTGGCCAACGCGAGATCGTCGCGTTCAGCGCGCAGCGCGTCGGCGTCCGCGGCGTCCAGGCGCGCGGTGAGCCGGGCGACCTGCTCCCATGCCCGGTCCCGCTCCCCGCGCATCAGCGCGGCCTCGGCCTCGGCATCGGCCAACGCCTCCCTCGTGGCGGCCAACTGCTCGGCCAGCAGCCCCCGGGACGGCCCGGCGCGGCGGGAGCGCCTCGTCCACCACCTCATGCCGCGCACTCCTGGAGGAAGGCCTCGATGTCGGCGGCGGCGTCCAGCTCCTCCTGCGTCAACACCAACCCCTTCATCTCCGACGGCAGGGCGCTGGGGGCGGTCGAGTCCGGGTGGATGGTCGCCTCCAGCGGCAACTCCTCGGTGTCCTGGGACTGGTCGCGTTCCTCCTCCAGGTCGTCCAGTCCCAGGCCCGCACCGCGCAGCACGGCCAGCAGGCTGGCCACCGCCGCCCTCAGCCGTTTCGCGTTCGGCGCCGACAGCACCCGCCCGGCCTTAACCTCCAGTTCCAGACCCGAATGCTTGACGGCCGCGGCGGCGTCCTCCAGCATCGCCGCCAGCGGGGCTCCATCCGGGATACCGGTGACCGACACCGTCACCACTATCGGCTCCCCGATCCGCACCCACCCCTGCTCAGTGAAGGACCACGGCACCCGGTAGAACGATTCCGTGTCGTCAGGATGTTTCACGCACGCGATCGCCACGTCGGAGAACGTCGCCAGCACTGACACGTACTTGCCGTCGATCCAGCCGCCCGACCAGGCGTCGAACGCGCTGCAGATGGCGACGCGGATCTCCTCGAACGACATCGGGATCGGGTAGCCAGCCGCACGGGCGACGTCCAACCCGTAGTTCTTCGCCTCCTCGGCCGTCTCGTTGAAGAGGGTGTCCCACTCGCTGCCCACACCGGGGGAAGCAGCGCCGAGGGGGAACGCGGTGCGCTGGTCGTCCTGGGCGAGCACGACCTCTGCGAACGACACCTCACGGGCGGGCAGCGGCGCCGGCAACGGCTCGCCGGGCTTCAGGTAGGTGAGGGTGGTGTGCGGGGTGAAGCCGTGCTCGGAAGCGACCGGCAACCCGGCGGCCTTCAGGGCGTCCACGACGGCCTGACGCAGGACCTCCAGGCCGGGCACGTCCACGGTGGCGAACACCGGCACCCCGTCATCCCCCGGCGGGAACGCGCCCAGACCTCCGATAGTCCCGGCCAGCGGCGCCGCGCTTGCGGCGACGGCGCTGACCGTGTCGGCCGCCAGCGTCAGCTGCTCCTCGTCCAGGCCCTTGCCGAGGTAGGCGAGGGTGACGTGCAAGTCGGTGGCGGGCAGCCCGTCGGCGACGGCCAGTTGCTCGGCGAGCTCCGGCGGCAGCATCAACGCGACCATCACCCCCGGCCCGGCGTCGGAGCGGTCGGCCTTGCTCTCCTGCCACGGGTGGGACTTCACCGACAGGGTGCGGGTCTCGGACGCGGCCCCGAACATCACCAGCGAGTATTCGAACAGGTCAACCTGCTTGATGCGGCGCACCCCGTCACGGCCGCGCTTGGACCCCCCGGTCGGCACCCGGTAGCCGATCGACCACTCCAGCTCACGGCCGAAGAACTTGACGTTCGAGAATGCCTCCCGGCCTGCGACGGTGTCTAGGTTGAAGCGGGCCTTGACCCACAGCGCGCCTGCTCCGGCAGGCCAGGGCTTGCCGCCGGAGGTCGCCGCGACCAGTCGCGGATCGCCGGGCATGAGCTCGACGATCTCCTCGGTGCGCGCCACCCACACCTTGTCGTCATGAGAGAACAGGCCCTTGGGGGTGCGGGTGCGCAGCGACTCCTCATAGGCCCCGGGCAGGATGAGATCGCCGACGTTATCGACGTGGTTCGTGATGGAGACGATGGCCTCGACGACGCCTTCGTCCAGGGCGGCGATGACCCCCGTGGGCACGGTCGCCACCGCGTTCTTGCGCTCCAGCTCCAGCACTGCCTGACCAGCCACACCGGCCCCCTTACGTCGGTTGGCTGGTCAGCGTGAGCGCCGGAAGGGGTTAGTGTCCGTCTCCGCTCAGGAGACGCCGAAGGGGGCGTTGCGCCGTACGGCGCAACGCCCCCTTCGGGATGTGTCAGGTCAGACGGGGCGGCCCGCCCGCGTGTAGGGCACCCGGGCCGGGGCGGTGCCCGGCTCGGGCACGCCGAGGATCTCCCGCGCTCGCGCGTGGAACTCCTCGGTGTCCAGGGTGCCGTCAGCCTCCGCCTGCGTGGCCAGCTGGCCGTACGCGACCGACTGCTCTCTGCTCATCGCAGCCACTTCCTTCCTCGCCACTGGGATCCGAACATCGCCTTCGCTCCGATCCACGGATCGGTTTTCGGGTCCTGGTCGGCACTTCGGCGGCCGACTTGAGAAAAACGATACGCCGATGGGAGAAGTTCCTCATCCCACTCCGCGTCACTGGCCCGCCACCGCATGAGCGCCGACACGCCGTCCCTGATCAGTTGCAGCGCCTCGTTCAGCTCGGCGACCCGGGCGTGATACTCCGCGTCGGTGACGTCGGGGTCGTTCTCGGTGTCGGCGAGCCACTGCTTGTACTCCTCGATCTGGTGACTCAACCGGTCCATGATGTGCAGGAAGCTGCGCTCATCGGCGAACCCGAACCCGAACCGGGCCCAGGCGTAGCCGCCGATGTCGTACCCAGTGTTCACCTGGATGCGTTCCAGGTCGTTGGCCCGATACCACTTCTCCAGCCAACTGTTCCACGCCGGCGCGAACCCGTTGCCCTGGTCGCTGGCGTTGTCGAACTGCAAAACCTTGTGTTCGACGTACAGGTTGCCGCTGTCCATGTCGCGGCCGAACATGCGGGTGGTGAGCCCGACCTTTTCGCTGCCCCGGAAGATCGGCACCGACCACGCCAGCGAGTACGGCGCCGACATGAACTCTCCATCGGGGTCATCGGGGTCCGGTTCGAACTGCGCGTCCACCCACGTCAGCTCGCCGAGGGTGAACCCGGCGAACTCCAACCCCGGCAGAAGGTCAGAAAGCACCCTGTGGGCATTTTCCTCGTGCTGGTCCCCGTCGTCTTCGAAATTGGTGTCGAACTGGGGAACTAGGTCGTCGATGTCGGGCAGGTCTTCGACGGGCGGCGGAGTGCGCCGCGGTGGCGGGAGGAGTTTGACCGGCGGTGGCTGCCGCTCAGCCAGGCGCAGCGCCTCGACCTGCTCCCACCAGGCGTTGCCGTCCAAGGGGTCGCCGCCGCGGCCGATCTCGTACCGGCTGATGCTGTTCGGGTCGGCGGTGTTGTAGCGGATGTAGCCGGCGATGCCGCCGTCCTCGCGGCGCAGCCACGCGTCCGAGGTGCCGCCGTCGCGGGCGAAGTAGGTGTCCGCGCCGTCCGGGGTTGCCTCGGGGGCCGGTACCGGGTACCGGGCAGGGCTCGGAGGCCGGGCGGCGACGCCGGGCTTGCCGACGACGCGTAGCCGCGAGGAGCCGATCTGGGTCTGAGCGCCGTCGTCCCAGGTGACGGTGACGATACCCGGCCCGTCCACCCGGTGGACGGTGCCGATGCGGCCCACACCGGCGACACGCACCCGGTAGCCGACACGCACCCATTTGCCGTGCCAGTCGCGCGGCTGCCACTCCCCGCCCGGCAGGCGCCGGTCGGCCTTGACGTCGTGGCCAGGAACGGGGGTGGCGGCGAACTGGACTCCCAGCCGCCGCCACCGGACAACGCCCGTCACGCGTAGGTGAACCCGTTGTTCTTGGTCGCGGTCGAGCCGTCGTTGGTGACGGCGACCGCGACGGCGCCCGCCGTCTTGGCCGGGGTCCGGCAGGTGGCGAGGGTCTCGCTGATCACGGTGATGCTGGTGGCGGTCGTGCCGCCGAACGTCACGGCCAGGCCGGGCTGGAAATTGGTGCCCTTGAGGGTGACCAGGGTGTTGCCGCCGGTTCCGCCGGTGGCCGGGCTGACGGTGTCGATCGTCGGCGCCGGGAAACACTCGTCGATCTCGGACCGGCGGACGATCTGCCCCGCCCGGAACTTCAGCCGTCGCCGCGTGTACGGGAACGGCATCCCCGCACCGGGCACCGACTCCCACAGGTGCTCTGAGACCTGCACGAGCGGGTCGGTGACGGGCACCTCGGTGACGAGCGTGTTGACGGTGGTCTTGTTGGCCTGCACCTTGCCGGCCCGGTAAATGGTCATGGCTGCCCCTCCGACGCTGCATGAAGCGGCGGGGGCTCGAACACCAGATCAACGGTGACCGGATCGGGTCCGCAGGAGCCCATCAGCGCTACCCCCACGATGAGCGCTGTGATCACTCCGATTGCGAACCCGATCCGGCACCGAAACCCCCACACGCCCGACAGAGTGAGGGCCGGTGGGGGTTAGCGTCAGCCTCCGTTTCCGGGCGGCCCCAATACGCCAAAACCACCCTGGACAACATTAGAGAACAACCTGTATTCTTTAATTGCTGGGGCGGCGAGCGGCGCCACCCCAACCACCGGAAGGACCCCCATGCTCGCTCAGCTGCTCAACGAGACCCGCGGTTGCCCCCGCGTCATCACCCCCGCCCGCACCGCCACCCCGCAGGCGGCCTCGGAGCCGGCCGACGTGGACGCCGCGGCGCTGCGCCTGCTCCTCACCGCCCACGACGCGCTGGGCGACCTGCTGACCCTGATGCAGGGCGGCAAGGACGGCGCCCCGGACCTGAACTTCGCTGAGCTGCTGTCACGGCTGGGGAACGTAGTCGGGCGCGCGGCGGACGTGGCCAAGCAGGCAGCGGAGACGCTGAAGGACGTCGATGGCGAAGAGTTCGAAAGCGCCCGCAGGAAGACCGCTGCCACCGTGCCGGGCCTGCGGAGCGACGCGGCCTACCTCCAGGCCGCGGCCGGCCACGCAGAAGACGGGCAAGACGAGCAGCCGTAGAACCCACCGAGCGGCCCGGCACCAGCAGGTGCCGGGCCGCTCGCGTACGTCACGACGAAGGCGGAAGATCCTCCGTGCGGACCCCTTCGGTCAGCTCCTGCAACGCGGTCAGCACGCTGTCGGGGTCGTTGACGTCCAGGATCGTGCCCGAGCGAGGGAGCTCGCGCCCGTTATGCATCTCCAACAGCAGCACCGCGTGGCGGGCACCCGACACAACACCTACGGTTGCCGCCGCCTCCGGCCGCAGAGCCCCGACCGTGACGGCGTAGTAGACGCCCTCGATGTAACCGTGCACGATCATCGGCTGTTCTCCCCGTCGTCGGCGTCGCTGTCCTTGGCGGTGGTGTAAGCCTGCGCCCACACCCGCGCCAGGACAGACTGGCCGGGGTCGCGCGGGTCGTACGGGCACACCCCGGGCGGGAAACCCTGGGTGGCGGCGAGCCGGGCGGAGCGGCGCGCGTCCGCCAGCTCCTCATCGGTAGGGGTGCGCCCCCGCGCGGCCATCATCAGCTGAAGTCCTTCCCGTTGCCGGACGTGTTTCTGCGTTCGCGGGCATCCCGCCGGTCACGGGCATCCCCCAGCCACTGGGCGCGCCACTCGGCGTAGGTCATCCTGCCGCCATTCGGCTGCTCGGCCCACCACCGTTTCAACTCCTCCGACGCGTACGCCGCGGCGTGGGTGGGGTTGCCGCCCCACAGCTTCTGCGGGTCGATGCCCGCCCGCACGCCGAGCCGCGACAGCAGGTAGCCGCGGGTTGCCCGCTCGGCCTCCAGCCACTGCTCATGCACCCACTGCTTGTACATGCGCCGCACCGTCGCCTCGCGCCGCTCCCCAGCCTCGCGCTGGGCGTCGATCAGCGCCTCGCGCTCCTGGCGGTCCATCTCACCTGCGTCCAGACCGTGCACCTCGGCGTAGGCATCCCGCGGGTCCCAGCCGCCGGCGATCAGCGCGTCGATCTCCCGCTCCTGCGGGGTGCGGGTGTCCTCGCTCCCGGCCTGGCGGTCACGGGTGTCAAGCTCAGCGAAGACGCGCCGCACCAGATTCGCCGAGTGCGGGTCGTCGTTGTAGACGGCCGCGTGCTGACTCCTCAACGCCATCAGGGCCGTGTCCGACAAGCCGGTCAGATCCTGGCCGGCGTACGGGTCCGGCCCGGCGCGGCGGGCCTGGTCGCGGCCCTCCAGCTCGGCGCTGATCTGATCGAGCAGCGCGGTGACGCTCGCGTCTTCGCCGTACTGGCCGAGGTTGCGGGCGAACAGGTTGGCCAGGTCGTCGGTTTCCATCGTCAGCAGGTCGGAGGCGGAGGTGTCGCCGAGGTCGCCGCCGCGCCGCGCCCGCTCGCGTTCTCGCTCGTCGGCTTCGGCGATCACTCGATCTTGCAAGGCGGTCGCCTCTGGGTCGCGGCCGTAGTCCTCCCATCCGGAGATCAGCAGGTCCAGTAGGTCCTCATCCGACAGCGCGGTGACATCGAGGTCCGCCTCTGCTTCTGACTGCGGGGTGCGCTGCGCTTCGGCGGGGCGCCGCTCCAGCCCGGCGCGGGCGCCGATCTCCGCGCGCCGTTCCAGCTCGGCGTTCAGCTTCTGCTGGGCGCCCGGGTCGGGGAGGCGTGAGGTGAGCGTCCTCAGCCGGGTGTCGCTCAGGGAGGTGTAGTTCACCCCCTGCAGCGGGTCGATCTGCCGTACCTGCGCGGGGATGCCGCCGGACGGGCCGCCCGGACCGGTGCCGAGCAGGGCCAGCACGCCGAGCCCCCACTGGCGCAGGTCGTCGTCGGCGTAGTCGCCGTTACCGGCCAGCGACTCCAGCACGTTGGCGAACACCTCGTGGGTGCCGTCGCCGTTGACGCGGCCGGTGCGCGCGTCGGGGAAGTCACCCGGGTAGATCTCGAACGGCCGCCCCCGGTCCTCACCGACGAGTGGTGCGGGCCGTTCCCGCTCGCCGACGGGGCCGTGGCTGGTGCGGTCCCACAACAGTGCCCGCACGGCCTCGCGCAGGCCGGGGATGGTGGCCTCCAGGTGGTGGCCGAGCTCGTGCGCGGCGACCGTGGTCTTGGGCACCCCGCCGGGCTGCGAGGTCGGTACGGCCACCGCCCCATCGGGTGCCAGCGCGGTGTTGTTGTCGGCGGGCAGGCTGATGGTCGTGCCGCCGCGGTGGTGGTTGTGCTGGCCGGGCCCGGTCACGACGGTAACCGGGCCGTTGCGGCGGGCCGCAGCCAACCAGTCGGCGGGCAGCAGCTGCTCGACGTGCCGCAGCGCCGCCGTGTTCGACCCCTTGCGGCTGGTCAACGCTTTGCCGGTGCGGTCGGTGTAGGTCAGGCCGGTACCGCCGATGGGGCGGATCTCGGCCAGGGTCGCGGCCAGGGCGTCGCGGCGCGCCTCGGCGAGCAGGCGCCGCAACTCGGCTTCCCGGGTGGCGGCGTTCTGCCACCGCTGCACCGCCGCCCGCCGCGCGTCGGGGGTGGTCGCGGTGTTGGCGGCCTTCCACGCCCCGCCCCGCTCGCCGACCACGGCGTCCAGCTCAGCGCCGAGCGCCACGTCTCGGCCGCCCAGATGCCGCTGGTAGCGCACGTCGGTATCGCGGCCGGCGGCCCGTACGGCGGCCAGGTGTTCCATGGCCTGCTCGCCGGGGCCGTCGTCGGCGGCGACGTCGTCGGCCCACGTGGTGATCGTGCGGACCTCCGGCACCACCCCCGCCTCCAACTGGTCGAGTGGCACCGGGTCGAACACGGCCCGGGTGACGGCCACCCGGCCGAAGTTGCCGGGGTCCTCGGGCAGCGCGGCCCGGTAGGAGGCAAGCCGGGTCGCCAGGTCGGCGCCTTCCGGGAGCGGCGCCTGCTCCGGAGCCTCGGCCGGGGTGGTACGGCTGGTGCGCAGCCGGGCCCGTACCCCGTCCAGGACGCGGCCGGCGCGGGTGATGCTGGCGGCCGGCGGGTGGTCGCGGTAGGCGGCGGCTGTACGGGCCAGCGCGTCCGGCCACCCCTCGCCGGGCAGCAGGTCCGCCTCGTCCAGGGCGTCACGCACCCGGCTGGTGGCGCGCCGCGCGAGCCCGGCGGTGACTTCGCGGACGGCGTCGTTCATCGCGGCCCGCTCCTCGTCGTCGCGGGCGCCGAGCCGGAACGCCAGCGCTCCGGCGGCGCTGTCGTCTCCGGCCTCGACTCGCTCCAGGCGGGCCAGGGCGGCGGCCAGCGCCGCGTCGCGGCTGGTGTCGGCGCCCAGACCGTTCATGGCGTCGGCGACGTCGTAGGCGCTGCGGGAGGAGGCCCGGTATTCGACGTCGGCGAGGAACGCGGTCAGGCGCCGCTCCTGGGTGACGGTCTCCCGGTAGCGGACCCGATCGCGGATGCGAGCCGAGGCGTTGTCGTCGGCCGCCACCAGTCGCACCACGTCGCGTTCGTCGGCGTCGCCGACGAACAGCGGGATGGTACGGCTGGTGCCCGAATCGTCGAGCATCGCCAGCTCCGAGTCCCCGGTGCGGGTTTCGATGATGTTGGTGATGGTGCCGCTGACGCCGTCCACGCGGGCGCGGTCACCCACACGCAGCTCCTGCCACGGGACGCTGGTGGGCGTCTCCTCGGGCATGGTGCCCACGTACGACTGTCCGGCCGACGCGTTGCCGCGCTGGGTGCGGACCACCGACGGCCAGCCGCGGTCACCGATGCTGACGGTGTGCTCAGCGCCGTCTGGATCGGTGACGGTGACCGAATACCACTCGACTTCGGAGAACGCCCGGTTGTCGCGGTCGATGGCGGTCACGGTGCCGGTGACGCTTTCTGTGAACCCGGCGTCGTGCGTGATGGTGTCGCCGATGTTGAGGGTGTCCATGCGGATGTGCTCACGCACCGCAGGGGTTGGCGCCGTGGGCCGGTCCGGGGGAAGGTCCGGCATCACCCACAGGTCCACCCCATCGGGCAGGACCCGCTGGGTCACGGTGCCGTCGCCGTCGCGGACGTGCACCTGGACCAGGCCGAACCCCTTGATCGGCCGCAGCGCGGTGACGTGGCCGAACGTCACGTCGCCGTTCTCGCCGGGCAGGGCGATGACGTCGCCCATGACGAGGTTGCGGGCGTGGGCCCTTTCCGGCGCGTCGCGGCCGGGGTCGTGCGGCGGAACGGGGAACCCGGCCAGGCGGGCGTACGCGGCGTCGATCCACGACGCGGTGCGTGCCAGGGAGCGGCGGGTCGCGCCGGGCTGCTCGGGGTCGGCGGCCATGCGGCGCAGGTGGCTCGCCAGCACCTGCATCTGGTCGGGTGACAGGTCCTGGCGGGCGCGCAGCCTCGCGGCGGCCCGCCGCACGCCTTCGGTGGCGTCGCCGTTGGTGTCGTCGAGGTTCAGCTCCAGCAGGCGGCGCCGCTGGTCGGTACGTAGCCGTACCTTCCCGGCCGGGGTGCCCTCGCGCAGCGGGACGGGCTCGGCGAGCACCACCAGCGCCGACACCGCCTCCTCCATCACCCGTTGCGGGGTGCGGGCAGAGGTGGGGGCGGTGAGGCGGGCCACGACCTGGCGGCGGTCGATCTCGACTTCGCTGATCCGGCCGTCCTGATCGGCGATGTCGAAGCGGGCCCGCTCCCCCTCATGGGTCGGGTCGCTGGCCACCCGCACCACGGCGTCGTCGAGCAGCACCCAGTCACCGAAGGAGAGGTCACGCACCTCCACGTCGTCGCTGCCCGCCTCTCCTTCGGGGGCGGGGGCGAGCTGCACCGGCCGGTTCCCGCCGAGCGCGCGCAGCTGCCGGCGGTCGTCGTCGTCGCGGACGGTCGCCAGCACCACGTCGGTGCCGTCGAACTTCTCGACCGCATCCACCTGGACGTCCGGGCCGCCGGGGGTGGCGATCCGGTCGCCGCCGTGCAACCCGGTGGCCGGCACCTGCTCCGGAGCCGGGGCAGGTTCGGAGTCGTCCAACCGGACCACGCGGCGCGGCATCCGCCAGTTGTGCTCGGCGTCCACCGCCACCCGGGTGCCGTCAGAGCGGATCAGCGTCACCTCGGCCAAGGCGGCGGTCGGCTGCCCCGGCTGCCTGCGCACCACCCGGCCTTCGACGGTGAGCCGCTCGGTGCGGGTCAACCCCAGTCCCGCCCGGTCCAACCGGGTCGGCAGCGTCGGCGACCCTGATTCGAACCGCACCCGGTCCCCGGCGCCGATCGCCTTATTGGGCACCCACTCACCCACGCGCTGGCCGCCCTCGACGACCTCGGCCGGCTCGCCGCGGGTGACGAGCTCATCCGGCGGGCGGGTGATGCTGGTGCCGTCGTCGAAGACGAACTTCACCCGGCCGCCGGGGGTCTGCTCGATGTCGGTGACGCGCCGCGAGTCACGGTCAGGTTCGCCGAGCCGGGCGGGCCCGCCCGGGTTGAGGTAAGCGGTGCTGCCCTGGCGCAACCGGCCGTCGCTGGCCGGGGTGCGCCACTGGGCCTCGGCGAGGGTGTCGCCCACCTGGACCTCGTCGGCGTACACCTGCCCTTCCGGCGCGGCGGCCCGCGGCTCCTCCTGATCGGCTTGCGCGCGGCGGGCTTCCTGCTCGGCGACCAGCGGCGCGTTCAGCGCCTCGGCCAGGTCGCTGTCTCCGTCGTCGCGGTTACGGGCTCCGGCGGCGCGGGCAGCGTCAACGCGGCGTTGACCCTGGGCGACCTGCGCGTCCAGGTCAGCGTCCGAAAGAGCCTGCTCCGGCTCTGGCCGGGCCTCGTTGATCTTCTCCCGGATCCTGTCCCACTGCTGGCTGCCCGGGGACAGCTGCTCGGCCTGGTCGATCAGCTCAAGCGCCCGGTCATAGTCGCCGCCCTGGTAGGCGCCGAACGCCTCGCTCGACAACTCCTCCGCCCGCCGCTGATCAGCTTGCTCCCGAGCCTCCCGCCGCCTACGACGGTCCTGCCGCGCACCAAAAGACAGTTGCAGGACCTCAGGGTGGGCCGCGATGTAGTCGTCCACCCACTGCTGCACCGCTGGGTCGGAGTCGCCGTCGAACCTCGCGCGGCCGGTGAGCTTGGCGTAGACCTCGGCGATGTACCGGCCCGGCGAACCCGTCCACGCGTAGCTCGCGGCCTCTTCCTCGACCATCGCGGCCAGCCGGTCACGGTCGCGGTCGCTCATCCCTGCGGGGGGTGGCAGCACACGCTCCGGGGCAGGCGCCGGCGTGACCTGCTCAGGTTCGTCGTCGGCTTCCAGCGCGGCGAACAGGTCCGTGGTGCCTGACTGGTCCGGGCCCCGGGGGCCGACGTCGGAGAACAGGCCTTCCTGCTGGCCGCCGCTCTCTGTGTTGTAGTCCTCGCGGCGGCGTAGCGTGTTGCCCGGATCCTCGGTGACGCTCCAATCGCCGAGATCGGCCAGGGCGACGGTGCGCTCGTCACCGCGGACCGTACGGACGTTCACGTCCATCCCGGTCAACGTGTCCTGCACCGATTCCACCCGGACCGGGTCAGCGAACGCAGGCGTCGTAATCCACGCGTTCGGCTGCGGGAACTCCTCCTCAGCCGCAGACGGCGCCTCTGCGGAGCGGTCAACGTCGGGTTGACCCAGCGGGGTGACCGACGCCGCGGTGGTGTTGACGCGGCTACCGGGCCTATTACCGTTGCCGTCGAGCTGGACGACCAGAGCCCCGTCAGCGCCGGTCTCGGTGACTTCGCCCTCGGCGCCGTTGGCGAGCCGTACCCGCTCCCCGCGCTGCGGACCCGCCGAGGCGGGTTCGGGGTTCGTGGCCGAAGCCGCCCATTCCTCAGCTGACAGCCGGACCTGATGGCTCGGCGTGGAGCCGACCATGATCGCGGCGTCATGGTCTTTGGGCTTCAGGTTACCCATGATCGCGACGGGCTCAAGGTCCACCCGCCTCGCCAGCATGGCATTCAGCAGGATCCGGTCCTGCTGCTCGCGGGGCATGTCGCCGAGCCGCTCGCGCAGGGCGGTCATGGAAGCCCACCGGCCCTGAACAGGACTAACGGCCCTCACTGCCTCCAGGATGATTCTCTCCGCCTCGGCGTCAGAGATTTCACCGCTTCGTTGCGATGCGGCGGGCTCCGGCGCCACTGTGGGCGGAGTCGGCGTCTGCTCGGGTTCTGGAGCAGGAGCAGGTTCTGGGGTCGCAGCCCACTGCCCGTCTACCAGCCGGACCTGGTGGTTCGGCGTGGGGCCCACCATGATGGCGGCGTCATGGTCTTCGAGCTTCAGGTTCCCCGGGATCGCCACGGGCTCGATGTCCACCCGCCCGGCCAGCATCGCATTCAGCAGCACCCGGTCCTGCTGCTCGCGAGGCAGATCACCGAGCCGCTCACGGAGCGCGGCCATGGTGGCCCACCGGCGCTCACCAGGACTGACGGCCCCCACCGCCTCCAAGATGATCCTCTCCGCCTCAGCGTCGGAGACCTCACCGCTGCTCGCGGGTGGCACGGGATCGGGTGTGCCAGGGGCCGGTGCGGGCGGAGCCGGCGTCCGCGCGGGCTCCGGAGCCGGGACCGGTGCGGCGGGTTCCTGGTTCGTGTCCGGGGCCAGGTCGGGCTTCGGCTGCCCTGTCAGCCGGACCTGGTGGTTCGGCGTGGGGCCGACCATGATGGCGGCGTCGTGGTCTTCCGGGCTCAGGTTCCCCGGGATCGCAGTGGGCGTAAGGTCCACCCGCCCGGCCAGCAAGACGTTCCGCAGCACCCGGTCCTGCTGCTCGCGGGGCAGGTCACCAAGCCGCTCACGCAGGGCGGTCATGGTCGCCCACCGGCCCTCACCAGGACTGACGGCCCCCACCGCCTCCAAGATGATCTGCTCCGCCTCAGCGTCGGGCATCTCCCCGCTGCTTGCGGGGCCCGTCGGGGAAGGCTCATCAACCTCCGGAGCGGCGGGCTCTGGCACGGCAGGTTCATCACGCTGCGCAGCGGGGGCGGCGGGCTCGCTCGCCGGAGGGGCCGGGGCCGTTCCGTCGCCGTTCTGGGGCGCCTCCAGCGCCTGCACGGCGCGGCGGACCGCCCGATCGATTTCCTCCTTGCCCTCGCCGGATTCGTGGCGCCGGTTGAACAGCTTGAGGACTTCCCTGGCCAGGCGCCGCCCAGCGAGCCGCCCCTGGGCAGCATTGCCCACCATGGCGAGCAGGGGCGTCATCTCCCTGTCCGGCTCTCGCCTGACCACGGGCACCGCGTGCAGGTCGGCCACCAGCCGCCGCAACGGCTCCGGCACACCGTCCGGCACCTGGGGCGCCGGGGTGTCCGGCGCGTCCAGATCCCTGAGCCCGAAGTCCAGCACGCGGCGGGCCGCTGACCCCTCGGGCAGCCGATCCCGAATGCCCTTGACCCGATCGAGGACCTCCTGGGAGGTCCGACGCCCGAGCGTCGCGTCGGTCGCCAGCATCTCCAAGACGTTGGCGAGGGACTCGCCGTCCACGTCCAGCTGAGCGTCCTCACCCAGGCGCCTGACCGTCTGCCCAATCTCGCTGGAGGGGTGATAGTGGACCAAGCTGTCGGCGGTCGGCATCCCTCCCCACCTGTTCGGGAGCCGCGGCCGGTCCGTCATCTCGGTGATCGGCGAGGCCGGTGCAGCATCCGGGGCGGGCGCGTCCGGCTTGGGGGCTGCGGGCTGCGGCTCGGCGCTTGCGGGCCCGGCTCCTCGGTCGCCCCCGCTGGTGGTGGCTTCCTCGTCGTCGCCTGCGCGGATCGCGGCGAACACCTCCAGGGCGATCGCGCTGGCGTCCGGGCTGCCGTCCTGCTCGGCCTGAACCAGTCGCGCGAGCGCGTCCTCGGGGATCGGCCGGGCCACCGAGTCGGGGTCGGTCTCCACCCGCCGCGTGTTGCCGCCGCCGACGTCCAGGACGACTCCGTGGCCGCCGTCGTCCTCAGGTTCCACCGACTTCACCCAGCCGACCGCCGAAGTGGACGATCCGAACTGGTCGGTGCCGTACACCAGGACCGGCTGACCCGGGGTCAGGGCGGCCACCGCGACGCGCCCGTCTTGGGCGGGGGTGAAGTCTTCGGCGTCCGCGCTGGCCGGGGCGACCTTCATCGGCGCGGGCTTGTTCGCGCCGGGTTCCCCGCCGGGCTTGCCTCCGGCGGCGCTCTTGGTGACGGTCAGGTAGTTGCGGTGCACCCGCACCAGGGAGTCATCTTCGCGGCGGATCTCCAGTCGGCCGCCGCCGACGTTGCGCTCGACCACACCGCGGCCGCCGCCCCAGATGCTGACCTCGGCGCCGGTCTCGATCCACCTGCCCTTACGGTCGCGCGGCTGGTCTTCGTTGAAGGTCACCCGGCGGGCTTTCTCCGCCAGCCCTGTGGTGTAGGTGACCCCGCCGATGGTCCATGCCTGCTGCGGTGTGATCGTCACCCGTGCCCCCTGCTGCCCGTCGCGTTGTCCGGGCAGCGAGGGAACACGGCGAGGAGGGTTACTGTCCGCCTCCGTTTGGGCGGCGGCCAAGATTTTTTAGGTGGCGGGTCAGGCGTTGCAGCGGCGGCAGTACACGGTGGTGGCGTGGTTGACGGCGCCGCAGGTCAAGCACACGTAGGTGGCGAGGAGCTCACGCAGCGCGCGCCGGGCGGTGCGGGTCACTTCGGCGCCTGCCGGGCGGCGGCGTGCTGGGTGCAGTTCGGGCAGGCGCAGCGCAGATCCTGGCAGCCGGTGTGGCGGCCCTCGGCGCAGGGCGTGCTGATGCCGGTGCCGTCCTCGTCGTGCCGGTCCCAGTCGCGGCCGTTCAGGCCGTTGGACGGAGCGTTCATGAAGGTTCCTTCCGGTGGGGCCGGTGCCCGCCCGCCGCTCGGGCGAGACACCGGGGGTGCGGGGGTCAGGTGCGGGTGCTGGTCTCCACGTCGTTGGCCGTGACCGCGACAAACAGGTGGTCGTTGCCGAACTCGAACTCGTCGGTCAAGGCGTCGGCCCACTGCTTGGCCTCGTCCTCCGTGGCCGTGGCAGGGTCGAACGGGTGCTCGGCGAGTGGTGGGGGTGCCGTCCGCCCACTCCAGACGGCGCCCGCCCCCGGGCGGCTGGTCAGTTGTCGTCGTGGTCGGTCAGGAGCCATGCCTGTTCAAGGGCGGCGTCGCGCTCGTACAGGAACTCCGGCGGGTAGGGGGCGTCGGCGGGCGGGAGCTGCCAGTACTGCGAGTGGATGGCGTGGCGCCCGTCCAGGCGGGCGATGGCCCACTGGCCGTCACCAACGTGCTTCACGGTGATCGGCTCACGCCGGTAGTCGTGCTCGTCGCGGGGGTCGCACGGCACCATGCACGCGTGGACGCGAAGCGCGTCGGGGAAGCAGAACTCGGAGACGTTGTCGATGCTGCGCATCGCCTCATCGCCGGTCAGGAGCACGCGGGCCTGCTGAAGGAACGCGTCGTAGAGCTCCTGCGCGGTGGCCTTGAGCCCGTCCAGGTCCACATCGTGGTAGCGGGGCTGGCCGGGCAGCGGGTTGGTCAGCTCGTAGGCGGCGCCGCCCGCGATCGCCCTGATCTCGAACGCGTTGTAGTGGCCGAACCCGGTGAGCCCGAAGATTGCCTGGTGGCCGGTGGGGGCGCCGTTCCCCCACCGGAGTTTCTTGGGGCTGACCATCGTGTTTCTCCTTCCGGCCGGGGCGGCATCTCCACCATCCGACAATACAAAGTTTAGCGTTCTTCTCTAATGACGTCTAGGCGGGGATGAGGGCGTGCGACACCCAGCACCGGCACCCGGCGCCCTCCTGCACCGGCCCCAGCACGTCACCCGGCCACCGCACCTCGGCCCCACCCACGACGAACGGATCCCCGTCCGCCTGCACCTGCCCCTCAACCCCCTGGTGCGGCTCCCCGGGACCATCGCCGACCCGCCAGCGACGCACCACGACCGCGCCCGGCATCGCCTGCTCGGCCACCGCGCCCGCCGCCCCGTTGACCACCGCGGTGGCACCCTGCACCGCGAGCCGCTCCGCCCACGCCTTCACATCCAGGCCACGCACCGCGGCGATGATCTGCGGCATGTCCACCCCGTCGGCGTCCAGGCCAGCCACCAGGGACCGCGCATGCCCGGCCAGCGCCTCGAACGCCGATGCCGCCCACGCGGTCACCTCGGCCGACACCTGCCCAACCTCAGGCACCGACCGGCCAATGACCGTCTTGGACTCCAGCCCATCGCCGGTGGCCGTCAACGCCACCACCGCAGCGGCGACCTGATCGACGGCCGGCCCGATCGCCTGCTCGGCCTCGGCCCGCCACGCGTCCGCAGGCACGATCCGGCCGACATTGAGCGGGTCGGCGCCGACCCGGGTGTCCATCGCGTACTCCGCGGTGAAGTGCCTGCTGCCCTTGCGCAGCTTGGGCGACTTCAACCGGGCCACGGTCCGCCCCACCAGTCGCGTCCCCAGCTGCCCCAACACCTCGGCGAACACGGTCTCCGCCTCCTGGCGGGCAGCGACGATCGGCAGCACCTGGCCGCTCTTGCGCTCCCGCGTCCCAACCGGCCGCACCACCTTGTCCTCCTCCTCGTCGCTGTCGTCCTCCTCTGCCGGGGCCTCTTCCTCCTCGATGTCCTCCTCGTTAGGAGGAACCGAGGAGGAAGAGGCCCCGGCTTCGTCGTCCAGGAGCGCCTGGAGACGGGCGATCGCGGCCTGCGCGCCGCTGGACTGCGCCAGCTCCTCACCCGCCGGCACCTCCGGCTGCTCACCGGCCACCGCACCCCCCGCGCCCGCAGCCGTGGCCGCGGCGGTGGGGTCGCCTCCGGCGGCCGGCACCCCGCTGCCGTCCACCGGCGCCAGGCCGAGGGCGACCGCATCCTCCGGTTGCGTCGGGATCGGCGTCCTGGACTGGCCGATGTAGGCCGCCCGCGCGTGCGGCATCTTCCACTCCGGGTATCCGGCTCTGGCCCGGTACTCGTTGTGAGTGATCAGCCCCTCTTTGAACTCCTCGCGCGCTTCGGCGCGGCGGGCCGCTTCGCTGCGCTGGAGGACCTCCACCCCCGACAGGTCGAACTCGTAGACGACGTCGTCGGTGGGGTTGTAGTCCCACCCGGAGGTGAGGATCTTCAGGTGGGGCGGCATCGTGATGCGCCAGAAGTTGTCGGCCTCCTGCTCGGCGTTCGCGAACGTCCGCCCCGAGGCGTTGCCGATGATCGACTCCGGCGTGCCGAAAGCCGCGAGGATCTCATCCTTCGTGATCTTCGACAGGTCCTTGTACGCGAGATCACGCGGCTTCGCCCCGAGATCGATGTAGGACAGGTCGCCTTCCAGGACGGTGATCTTCCCGGCCTCGTGGGCGCCCTTGCCGAAGGCGTTCTCGATGCGGCGTATCTCGGCGTCCTCGACCTCGCCGTCGATGCCGATCACCCCGCCGGGGCGGCCGTCGTTCCTCAGAAACGTGGTGTTGTACAGGCGCGCGAGGAAGTCCAGATCCACCGACAAGCCGGCGGCTTCCATGGGGCTGATCGCCCGGAACGGGTCGAGCGGGTGCGGGTCGCGGAACCAGCGGACCTTTTCCGGGGGGATCGCGACGATGCGCCCGTCGGGGCTGACCGTCTCGTAGTGAGACAACAACTTTCCATTGCGGCCGGGAACCGGCCGGGTGCGGCCCGGCGGCAGCAGGTCCGCGCCGACGATCTCCCCCCGCCGGGAGAAGGTGAGCTCGACGAACGCGCCGCGCGGCGACAGCGACACCTGCGCCGAGAGGCGCTTGGTGAGCTGCGTGCCCTTCTCCAGTTCGTTGGCTTGGCCCTGGTTGAGCAGGTACGTCAACGCGTCGTCGTCCAGGATTTCCTTGTCCCCGCCGGGCAGATGACGGACCCGCTGAAGACGGAGGTCGCTGCTGTGGCCACCGATGGCGTTGACGGACTTGAAGACCCAGATGACGCGTTCCATGCCTTCGGCGACGGCGCGCTCGATGGTCCAGGAGCTGCGGGGACTGCGCAGCTGGGCGAGCATCCCGCCCAGGGAGGCGCCGGTCAGGTCCCACGACTTCGTCTCGGACGGTCCGGTGGCCTTGGTGCGCAGGGACGGCAGGAACCTCATCGGGCACCGCCCCACTCGGCGCCGAGCGCCAGGCCCGCGGCGACCACAACCACCGAGGCCAGGGCGGGCAGGGGGTGCGCGATGAACGCGACGGCGAGCAGGCCGATCAGCCCGACGATGATGATGGCGAGCGCGGCCAGGTCGCGGCGGCGCCGCACCGGATCGTGTGGTGTCAACCTGCTGCTCCTAGCTGCCCGGCGATGGGTTGCCGGGCACGCTAGGAGGACGGGAGAGTTTGTGTACGGCTACGTCTGGCGGGGGTTACCCGGACATGCCGCCGATGCGAGCTTTGCGGTAGGTGCCGGGGATCTGTACGCGTTGGAGGCGCTCACCCGGAGTTCCTCCGATGAGGTGATCGGCGTGCGAGCCGGGGCAGGGGAGCCCGACGGCCCGAGCCCACCCCATGTTGCACCACTGGCACCAGGCCTCATGAGCGATGACCCATGTCCGTTCCTCCACCAGGAGGCTACGGCGGACGGTGGAGATGATGCGTGCCTGGTTGTGTGTGACCGGGATGTTGGCTCCGGCCACGTAGTCGTGCACGCCGGATCCGGGATTTTCTATGGGCAAAGGGGGTCAACCTCCCTTTTTGGGGCAGGGGAGCACTCTCAGGCGTAACGGATCGGTTGAAGCTTGTAGTACTTGATCCGCCCGCAAAGAGTAACCACAGTTAACAGCACCGTAAACGGCATAGCGGACGTGGCGGCGCCCGGATTTTCCGCACTCCCGAACAGAAAGTTTCCGCCGATTGTTGTGTTTCGGTAAACCGGAACCCCTCCCTGAACGACTGTGCATCTGCACGGCCACCTCACCCGGACAGCAGACGGCCGCGCTTCTTGGGCTTCTTCACCCCGATCTCGTACGCTCCCAGCAGCAGCGCCTCGGCCCGGTCGGGCGAGTCGATGCCACGCTTCTTCATCGACTCCTTCGACTCCACCACGGTGTAGCCTCCCGAGTCCTCTTTCTTGCGCGGCGCCCCCAGCTGCGCTTTCGTCTTCTTGTCCACGCGCAGCCGCAACCGGCTGACACCGTTGCTGTCCGGCCGGATCAGGGATCGGCCCGCTAGCCACATCTCGTCTCGTTTAAGACGCGGACGCATGGTTGTGGCGTCGGCCTCCCGTTCGGGGTTCTCCGACACGAGCACGATGACGATCTCCGCCTGGTGCACGCCGTCGCGGCCGAGCTGCGCCAGCTGGTGGGCGACGTTCCACCCGACCCCGATGCCGTCGATCTTGACGCGCACCTTGTGGCGGCTGCCCAGGCGGCGCCGGAGCCGGTCCGCGCGGCGGATCTGCGTCAAGATCTTCGCGACAACCGCCTGGCCGTCGCCGTTCTCCGCCCCGCTGGAGGTGTGCTCGATGGTGGCCAGGTCCCCGACCAGGCGCGCCACCACCAGCTCGTCACCTCCACCGGCGGCCACGTCCACCCCCAGCCGCACCCACGTGTGCGGGCCCGGCGCCACCAGCCACTCCCCGTCCTCGTCGTCGAGGCCCAGCGCGTCCAGCCGCACCCAGCCCTCCCCCTCGGGCTCCTCCTGGTCGGCGGCGGCATCCACCCAATCGCTAGGGATGACCTGGTCTTTCGTCCCGCGCGGGAACTCCGCGTGCACCTTCGCAATGACGTACGGCGCCTTCTCCCCGTGGTCGCGGATCGCCTCGTCGATCCACGCCTGGTTGACCAGGTGGATCGACACCAGGTGCCCGGGGTCGCCGCCGGGGCACGAGCAGACCTTGTCCGCGGTGACCTCGCCGGTCACCGCGGGCGAGTCGGTCGCGGCCAGCTTGATCGTGATCGTCTCGGGGTACTTGTCGCTGTGGCCGTCGGTGCACAGCTGCTCAAACCAGCTGCGCTCCTGGTCGGTCGGCGGGTTGCCGATCGCCAGCAACCTCGCGTTGTGGCCGGTCATCAGGTTGCGGGTGGAGCGGCCGATGACGGGGCCGATACCGCCGGCCTCGTCCACGATCAGCAGAAGATTGTTCTCGTGAATGCCCTGCATTCCGGACTCGTCGTGCTCAACCGCCGTAAAACCGTAGGCAACGACGACCTCGACGCCCTTGGAGTCGGGGATCTTCCACTGGACCGCATCGCAGGAGCCGGGCAGCGCGCCGTGCGCGACGGCGTGGCGGATGTGCGGCCACATCTGCCGGTGCACCTGCCGCATACGGGTCGCCGTGGTGATCGCCAGCGCGGTCCCCACCGGGTACACGCACGCCCAGTACGCCACCGCCCGCGCCGACAGGTGGGTCTTGCCCAGGCCGAACCCGGCCGGTACCGCGACGGTCTTGTGCGTGGTGATGCCGTGCAGGATCTGCCGCTGCTTACTCCACAACGCTTCGCCCAGCACCTGCTCGGTGAAGCCGACGGGGTCGCCGAGCCAGATCCCGTACGGGGTGCCGAGCTCCTTGCCGGCCACCGCGAGGACCTGCACCAGGTCGCCGTGTTCCAGGCGGCCGAGCGTGCGGCGGCGCACCGGCACCGCCATCCCCATCAGGGTGGACAGCATCCCGGCGGCGATCTTGGAGTTCCCGCGGGGCAGCTCATGCGTTCTGGGGACCGCCAGCGCCGTGCTCACGCCGCGCACCCGACGCGTTCGTGCAACCCCACCGCCCGGGGCACGTCAGCGACGTCCGCGACCCACAGATGCAGGATCCGAACACACGCCGGGCACACCGCCCAGCGCTCCACCAGCCCCGCGTTCTCCCCGTCCACGCCGCGCACCTTGGCGCCACGAGGGGGTTAGCGTCCGCTCCCGATCAAGGGCCGGACAGCAGGAAGCCCCCACCCTGATCATCAGGGCGGGGGCTTCGGGGCCCGGGGGCCGGCTACACGCCGAGCGTCGCCCACCAGGCGCGGGCGGCCGGCAGGTCGAACTTCTTGCCGTCCGGCCGCACCGCCGGCGGCAGCGTCCCCGCGGTGGTGGCCTTGCGCACCTGGTAGCGGAAGGTGTGCACCGGCACCTCCAGGTCGGCCGCGACATCCTGCATCAGCACCAGCACCGGGCCGCCCGGCTCAGGCGAGGCGGCTTCGGCTTTCGCGGCGCTGCGCTGCTGCCACCAGCTCGTCGTGACGGCCTCGTTCACGCTGCCGTCGGGCAGGACGGCGCCCGACGGCAGAGTGCCACGGTCAGCGGCTTTCGCGATCGCCGACTTGACGGTCTCCTCGTTCTCGCCGATCCGGCCGGAGAAGGCCCGCAGGGTGAGGCCAGCCGGGGCGGACGCCACGGTCGGCAGCTTCTTCAACCACGCCAGCACCATGTCAGGGTCGAACAGGCCGTCTCCAACGGCGGCGTCGCCCGGGAATGCGTGCTTACCTGGGGTCCGCTCCGGAGCCGACCAGTAGCCGACCTGCTGGCGCAGGTACAGCGGGGAGACCTTCGCCAGGCGGGCGATGTCACCGATCGGGGCGGGCGGCCCGCCCAGGACGGCCGCCTTGCGCTTCTGCCCGGGACGGATCGCCACCTTGAGGGCTTTCAGATCAGCCTTGACCACCGTGGTGTCGAGCTCAGCCTCGGTGCCGATGTCGGCCATCTCCCACAGCTTCCCGTCCAGGTGCCCCTGGTAGAGAGCGGCGATGTCGCGGCGCCGGATGTCGCGTGCCTTGCCTCCCTCGGCCTTGGCGTTCCGGTAATTCCTAGCCTCCAGGGCGATGGTCGCTCGGGCGATGATCTCGTCCCAGTCGGGCA
Organism: Streptosporangium oxazolinicum; assembly: GCF_039537505.1. Taxonomy (NCBI): domain Bacteria; kingdom Bacillati; phylum Actinomycetota; class Actinomycetes; order Streptosporangiales; family Streptosporangiaceae; genus Streptosporangium; species Streptosporangium oxazolinicum. Next base: position 38,592 of record NZ_BAABAQ010000020.1, on the reverse strand, counting down.
GCTTCTTGAGGATGTCCTCTTTGCTGGGCTCGACGAACTTGGGAGGGGGGAACACGCTTGTGAGGGCCATGCCGGTACCGCTGGCCGCCCGCGACTTCGACCACTCGTGTCGGTGGTGGAGCACCCACGCGGCCTCGCGCAGCTTTTCGCTGGCTTCGCTGACCTTGGGTGCCTCATCGACAACGATCTGGTGGGCGGCCTTGATACGGGCCATGCCCGGCGGCCGGCGCTCAAGCTCATCTGCGGTTGCCATGGGACTTCCTCACGGGTACGGGGGGTGCCCTCCTCCAGCTCGACGTCGGGCACGCAGACGCGCACACGCCTGCTATGGAAAAGAGTAGCGCTTGTTCTGTAATTTCGCTCGGGCGGGGGGCGACGAAATACCGATCTACGTCGCCGGATCGGCGCCGTCGGCGCCCAGGGGCGACAGCCGGTAGATGTGCATGACCATCTGCCCGCCCTGGCGGAGCTCGTCGCTGATCTTCGGGTACGGGCCCTCCAGGTAGAGGGTGTTGTCATCCGGCAACAACCCGTGGTCCACGAAGCCGTCCACGATCGCCTTGAGCGTCGGCGCGAGGTTCGCCTCATCGCGGTGACGCCGGGTCGGCGGGTAGTACACGCCGACGATCCGGGCCCGCTCCAGGCGGGGCAGCTTCTCCTTCCTGGCCATCACCAGCGCGACCCCCCGCCACTGCTTCGTCAGCTTGTGCCTCGGCCCCCAGTGGCGGCCGCGGTCGTTGGCGTTCAGGACCTTCGTGCCGGACGGCATCTCGACGACCCAGTCGCCTGTGCCGCCGAACTCGTCAAGGGGATCCACCACGGGTTCCTTCCAGAAGCGTGTTTGATCAGTTCAATTCGCTGGCGCGAGGGGTGCTCAACGTTGGTGCGCCCGGGGCGGCGGGCCTCGCGCGCCGCGCCGCCCCGGACGGGTTCAGGAGCCGAGGCGAGGCAGGTGGGAGCGGCGCTGCTCCCACCGCTGGTCACACCCGTCGCTGTGCGCGTGGATCTCGTAGCGGCCATCGGCCGCGACGGCGCACGCCGTACAGCAGTTCTTCACCCCTTGGCGGACGAGCCGGTCGCAATCGGGCTTCTCGCACCAGCGGAGGGTTTCCTCGCCGATGTCGATCGTCGAGTACAGGTCGCGGTGCCTCGGCTGCGGGCGCGGGTTGGCCAACTCCAGCAGGACGTCCGCGCAGCACGGCGAGTCGGCCTCGCACGAGCACACCAAGGAGCGGCCCTTCAGGGCGGGCAGCTGGGCGAGGATCTTGCGGCGCTGCTCGGCCAAATGCGGCCACTCGGTGTCGGCGTACGGCGCGGTCAGCCACTCCCGGTAGACGTCCACGACGTAGGAGCGGGCGTCGTCCTCGTCCACGGTGATTTCGGAGTCGATCGCCCACTCGGTGGTGTGCGGGTTCGCGAACACCGTGGAGTCGTCCACCATCCGGGCACCGTCGGGCAGCCGTACGTCGGCGGGGACGTCGCCGGGGCGGGGCTTGACGATCCGCTGCGGCACCGCCCCGGCCGGGACGGTGTCGCTGACCGGGCGGATCGGCCACCACTCGTCATGGGCCTCTTGCCGGCACAGAGCACACAGGCCGTCGTGGGTGGTCCCCATGTTGCAGAACCGGCAGTCGGTGACCTTACCTTCGGCCCGCCGGAGCTTGCCGCGCATGGCGGCCACGCAGTCCAGGCACAGACCGGCGTGCGGGTTATCCGGGTCGGTGTCGGTGAGCGGCTCGCTGGGGACGACCGCGAACTCCTCACACCCGGCCAACGCCAGCACGTTCGGCAGCGGGTCCGCGCCGAAGAACGAGGCGAAGACGTGCCGCTGGGTCGGGTCGGCCGTGGCGTACGGGCTGTACGCGTTGGGGGTCACCGCCTGGGCGGTCACTGCGCACGCTCGGTCAGGTTGAAGCGGCGCAGCAGCTCCACCGCGAGCCGCTCCTGGCCGACGGTCGCGGCGTAGTCGCCGCTGACGCCGCGGGAGATCTCCTCCATGGCCGCCACGAGCTCGGCCACCGCCGCCGGGTCCGGCTCGCGCATCGCGTACTCGCTCATCACGGCCAGGTGGCCGGCGATGTCCCTGGCCCCGGCCGGCGACGCCTCCTTCGGGCTGAAGGTGCCGCAGTTGTCGCAGAGCGTCCTCAAGACGATGGTCTGCCCGTGCAGCTGGAGCGCGCCGAACGCGGTCACTGTCCGGTCGGCGGGGTTCAGGTCGAGGCCTTCGAGCACGATCGGCTGCTTCCAACCGGCGGCGCGGAGGATCTCCGTAGCCACCGTCGGCGCGTCCTCGGCGGCGGCTCCGACGGAGCCGCTGCTGTGGCCTGTCACCACCGTCAAAAGCACCGCCATCGTGTTGCCCGCGCTGGGCGTGCTCTGGATCTGCAGTTCGTCGCCGTCGGCGTCGCGGTGTGTGTAGAGCTCGGCGGTCATGAGCACTCACTTTCAAGGGAGAAGGGGAAAGGGCGAGGGTCAGCGGGTGATGACGTCGCCGATGGTGGCGATGACCCAAATCGCGAGGGCCGCGGCGGCGGTGGTGAGCACGACCTTGAGGGCGGCTGCGGCGCAGAACCGGAACCAGGCGGCGAAGCCCTGGGGGAGCATGGCGAGGATCCTTCGATGGGGTGGGTGCGAGCCGGGGCGTCCGGCTCGCACCCACCAGGCGGGGGTGTCAGCCGACGATGAGGTGCGGCACGAACGACGACGTGTTGTCGGTGATCAGCCCGGCGGTCTCGCGGATGCCGAGCCCGGCGGCCTGATCGCCAACGACCCACGCCCCCAGCACCGGCCGCCACCCGTCGAACTCCGGCAGCGGCCAAAACTCCTGGAAGACGTACCCCTCGGTCCCGTAGTCGCCAGCGTTCTCGGTGACGCCGGCGGGGGTGACGATCCGCACGGACGCGCCCTCGCGGCCCAGCAGCGGCTTGGACACGTAGGAGATGAGGTCCCGGGGCCCGTCGAGGTAGGCGGGCAGCAGGTTCGGGTGGTCGGGGTTGAGCTCCCACAGCAGCGCGAGCAGCGCCTTGTTCGACAGGAGCATCTTCCACAGCGGCTCCACCCACGGGGTGCCGGAGGACTGCGCCTCGATGGCGCCGCCGGCGAACTGGTCGGCGATGACCCACTCCCACGGGTAGAGCTTGTACAGGGCGCCGAGCGTGCGGTGCTGGCTGTCCACGAACGCCTGGAGGCCGGTCTCCCACCCGATCTCCTCCATGGTGAGGACCTGGGTGGCCAGGCCCGCCTGAGTGGCGGTCTCGGCCATGTAGGCGACGTTGAGGGCGTCCTCCCCGGACTCCTCCGTCGCGGTGTAGGCCAGGTGCAGCGGGCCGGGGTCGATCTGCTTCCACCGGTCGATGAGCCGCTCGTGGAGGCTGTTCCACTGGTCGGCGTCCGGGTGGACGGCGGTCATCCATTCCCACTGGATGACCGCGGACTCCACCAGGCTGGTGGGGGTGTCGGCGTTGTACTCCAGCAGCTTGGGGTGCGTCTTGCCTTCGTAGCAGAGGTCGAACCGGCCGAACAGGTGCGGGTCGCGGCGCTTCCATGACGCGGTGATCGGCGCGTGCAGCCATTCGGGGATGCCGAAGTCAGCGAACCGCTTCGTTGTGATGACGTGCTCGACGACCGCCAGGCACATCTGGTGGAGCTCCTCCACCACTCCTTCGAGGTCCTCGACCTCGGCGAGGGCGAAGGAGTAGTGGACGGACTCGTCCCAGTACGGGCGGCCGTGCTGCCCCTGGGGGACGTTGCGGTGGAAGCCGAGCCCCTGGGACTCGACGATCTCCTGCCAGTTCGGCCGGGCCCGGCCCTGGAGGCGCAGCATCAGGAACCGCCTCCGCCCTTGGCACTGCTGCCGAAACCGCTGGTGATGACACGGCCGGAGCGAGCGTTGATGTTCGTGTTCAGCGGCCTGAACTTCGAACCGCCAGTCACGCGGTGAGTGCGGGAGTCGTAGGAGCCGCCGTAAATCCAGACGGGCCAGAAGCCGACAGCGCTCTGGGCGCCGCCGGGGTTGTCGCACAGCTTGTCGTCCACGGCCTTGTAGGAGCCGTCGGGCTGTTTGACGACGCAGTCGGCGGTGACGGGCGGCGTCTCGGGCTCGTCGGCGCAAGCGGCGACGAGCGACAGCGACAGGGCGGCCAGGGCGAACACGGTGATGCTGCGGGAGGCCTTGCGGGGAGCGGCGGTGCCGCTCGGGGTTTCCTTCACGGAATGTCCTCGGGTGAGAGAAGGGCCCCGCCCGGGTGGGCGGGGTGAGGGACGTCAGGGGGTGGTGTCGTTGCCGCACCACACGACGTGGTGGACCAGCCAGGCGGCGCCGATGGCGATCGCCGCACCGCTGATGTGGCGCTGGCGGCGAAGCTGGGCCGACAGCGTTTTCGGGCCGGGCTCCGACAGCAGCGCGGCGACCTCCAGCACGGCGAACGAACCAGCGGTGACGGCCGCCCAGGTCGCCCACGCCCGGGGGTAGATGCCGCCGGGCAGCGGGGAGGGCAACGCGTCGGCGACGCCCTCGGCGAGGACGGTGAGGTTCTCGGCGGGGGCGGTCAGCACGTCGGCACGCCCCGCTCGGCCACGTCGTCGGTGACGATCGCGCGCAGCAGCTTCTGGTCTTCGGCATCGAGCCACGCCTGGTGGGCGTTGATGACGACGCCCTGCAGCCGCCGGAGCTCGGCCTGGACGCGCTCGACGTAGTCGGCGTAGGCGATCGCGGAGGGGTCGGTGTAGATCCCGTACTCGTAAACCACGCAGATCGGCTCGGCCACCGGGGCGGGGTACGGTCGCGGGACGACCTGCTCGGTGCCCGGGGCGTGAGCGCCGTAGGCGCCGATGGTGATGCCTTCCTGGCGGGCGATCATCCAGTACGTCCAGGCGAGGCCGTGCTGGGAGTGGTGGCGGCCGTGGGAGGGGTTGGCCCGCTCCATGTCGTTGGAGGCGTTCGGCGGCGGGCGCAGCAGCTGGAAGTGGTTGGCGGTCACGACCAGCGGCAGGTCCGGGTTCTGGTCCTGGACGTGGGCGGCGACGGCGTAGCCGATGTGCACGGTGAGGTTCAGCGCGGCGGCGCCGACGCTGAGCGGGTCGAGCGTGTTGGGCACGGCGGGGTCCTTCGCGGTGTGGGGGGTGAGGGCGCGGCCGTGGGTGAGGCCGAGCTGGTAGGCGCACGCGGGGTGGGAGCGCTCGCAGTCGGGCCAGTGGCGGCCGGGCTGGGGGAAGGCGTCGGCGACCCACGCAGGGGGCTGGGGGCCGGTCATGCCGCGTCCAGGTGGCGGGCGGGGGTGAGGGCGGCGGCGAGCACCTCGCGGTTCAGGGCCGCCTGCTCGGAGGTGATCGCTCGGCTGATGGGGGAGGGGCGCACGGGCAGCGACTCGTTCACGAGCTTCGCGACCAGCAGCCGGTCGGCCTCGCCCTCCAGGCACAGGGAGCAGGGGGTCTCTCCGCTGGCCTGGTGCAGGCGCAGCCCGAGGAACGTGCCGCATCCGGCCCGGTAGGTGGTGGTCACGGCCGGTCCCCCCGGCTGCGGGCCATGAGCTTGCGGGCGTGGTCGGCGTAGGCCGCCTTCTGGACGTCGGTGACGGGCACCCGGTGGGAGGCCACCGGGACGACGTTGCTGGCGATGTTCAGTCGGGGGAGGGGCTCCTCCCAGATCGCGCGGGCGGCCTCCAGGACGAGCGTCTTGCTCCAGGGGCAGCTGACGATCTCGGCGGTGACCTGGTCCACGTCCATGTCCGCGCGGGCTCCGGCGACCAGGGCGATGAGCGCGGAGTACGCCGGTACGACGTCGGGGGCGCTCAGCTTCTCGCGGGCCATCTCACACCCCCTTTCCACGTGTTTGTGCTGTTCACAGCGGTTTCCTTCCGGTACGTCAACAGGCGATGCCGCTCACCACCCGTCAACCACTACAGAATAACGCTACTTCTGTAATGATGTCCACTTGGCATTTGGGTCATGCCATGCAGAGGCGGGCAACGCGGAAGCTACGCACATCGCGACGCTTGTGTCTGCCTCCGTTTCTGCAGGTCAGGAGCACAGCCAAAAAGGCCCCGCCCAGGGAGGGCGGGGCCTTCGAGAGAGAGGAGAACTACGGGGCGGTGGCCACCAGCGCCGCCAGTCGATCCACGGCCGTGCGCGCGCCCTCGGGCAACCGCACCTGATCCCACACCGGCAGAGCGGCCCGGGTGGTCACGGCGTGCTGGATCGCCGTGACCACCCGGCGCGCCGCGGCCAGGACCTCCTGGTCGCCGAGGTGGTACTGCACCCGGCCCAGGTCATGCACGGCGAACGCCGTCGGCGAGTCGATGTCCAGCAGCTCGGGTCGATGCGCCTGCAACAGGCTGACCACGTGCCGCAGCTCTGCGGCGTGCTCGTCCAGCCACGCCCGCTGCCCCGCCGGCGGCCGGGCCCGCTCGAGTTCGAGCTGCCCCAGATCCGGGCGGGGGGCGTCACGCTCGCGCCGCTCGAACTTCTGCTTGGCCGCCTGCTTCGACGGCCCCAGGCGCTCCCACGGCACCGGCGGGCTCATCTCCCGCGCCAGCGTCATGGCCAGGTGCTCGTACAGACCCCACGCGGCTTGGCCGCGGGGAACGAGCGCCACCACGGCGATGAGGGCGTCCCTGCTGGGGGAGGGATCGGCGAACACGGCCAGCACCGCCCGCTCCAACGGCAGCGTCACCCCTTGGCTCCGCCACGCCTCCAGGTCGGCGCCGACCGCGTACCGCTCGGTGAGCAGCTGCGCGGCATCACGGGCGTCGGTCGGGTCGAGCACCGGAAACAGTGCGGGCGGCGACACCTCGGCGGACATAAGTCAACGGTACGGTGATCACCCGCCGACGATCTACCGATCGGAGGAAAATCCCCTGATCAGCGACCTGTCAAGACGGCAGATCAAAACCATCGCCGCGCAACGACCCCCGGAGAGCGCCGAGGTTACGACGAGCGACCTTGAGATTGTGATCAGCGGTGGCGATCGTCTCGGCCATCAGCTCCTGGGTGAGAGCGTGGTGGTTGAGCACGTTGAGCAGGTTCGCGGCAACCAGCATCGCGGGCCCGGCCACCTCGATGAACGCGCGCCCGTTTCCCTCGGTGGCTTCTTGCACTTCGATGGCGGTGCGGTTGATCCGGTCGTTGAGCAACACCGCCCAACCCCGGGCCGCCCCCTCCTCGCTACTGGCCAGCGCGGACACGACCGCCATGTACCCCACATGCGCGTCGAGCAGATCCGAACGGTTCAGGTCCTGCCAGAAAGCGCCCTCGACGAGGGCCAGCAGGCTGCCCACTAAGAAAGCCGTACTCGGCTTCTCCGCATCATCGGCCTGAGAAACGCCCAGAGCCGCCAACGCAGCGATGGCCTGGTCAGCGGTGATCGTCGGCACAGGACTGCCCTGTCCCGCAGGCGAGGTTGACGACATTGATCAACCGTACGACGGGCGCAGCACGCCGCGCAGGAATCCACAGATTTAGGGGCCCGCAGAAGGCCCGCCCCCGGAAACTCCCGCTAATGCCCTGGCTTGCCGCTCCTGCCGGGCACGGGCGACCGCCCGAAGCCGCTTCACCTCCCGGGCCTGCGCCGCCTCGTCCACGCCGTCCTCCAGATCCCGCACCGCGGTTGGGAAGTCCTCCTCGGTCACCCACCGCACCGCGGCCGCCGCCGTGTCCGCCTGCCGCGCCCGCGCGACCGCCTGCGATGTCCCGTGCTGCTCCTGGACTCGCCGCGCCTCGGCGATCGCCCGCCGCCGGTTCTCCGATCCCGCGTACTGCGCCTCCCACCGGGCCGCCCGCTCGGCCATCCACGCCGCGTGCCGCACCCCGGCGTCGTCCACCCGCATCTTCCGGCGCCGCCGGATCCCGCGCAGCAGCCGGCCGATGCGCCACTGCACCAGTCCCACCATGCTCCGGGCCGAGCGAACCTGATCTGAGAGCAGCTCCTCGACCTCGGTCGGCGGCAGGTGCCGCAGCAGCAGCTCCACCAGGTGTTCCAGGGAGGCCATGCCCGCCTTCGACGGCACTTCCGTCCCCGGTGGCACCCGCCCGGCCCGCTGCATCATCCACAGTGCCCGGCACCGCTCCAGCACCTCCCGGGCCTCCTCCATCCTCTCGTCGAGTGTTTTCTCCCCCTGGGACCTTCGCCGGTTACCGGTTGAGGGATCGCGTAGACGGGTGTCGGTCGCGGGAGGGGGTGAACCGTCGTGCGTATAGAGAGACGTGTGCACTAGTCCACAGCCACGACTTCGGATGGGCGTCGAGCACGAGGCGGAGCCGTACCGGACCGTGACACAGTCAGCGAGAGCGCGGTGAATCCCCGCCAGGGTCGGCCGCCGCTCGGCCAACGCCTTCGGGCTGTCGGTGACCATCTCAACGGCCCGGCCCAGGCTCTTGGGGAAGTCCTCAGGCAGGCGGGCCAGGTCCCAGCACAGGACGTACTGGGCGGACTGGCCGGGGGCCGCCCCGAGGGTCTTGCGCAGCATGCCGAGCCCGACCAGGCGGCCCAGGTCCTTCCACGCCGTACGGCGCCCCACCCGGTGCTGGGACGCGTACAGGCCGATGACCTTCGGCAGGTTGGTGAGGTGCCCGCTCTTGGTCGCGTGGTGGGTCAGATGGCGCGCCATGCGGTGAGCGCAGCGATCGGCGAGCGTGCCGCGCCACCAGGCCAGTGCCACCAGCCGAAACCACGTCGTCCTGGGGACGGCGGGCAGCCGGTCCACATCCTCGTAGCAGACCGCGCGACGGCTCCGGCCGGGCGTTTTGCCGTACGGCAGGGGCGATGGTCCGCGGTTGTGATCATTGTGTGAGGCAAGGCCAGTATCACCTGAAAGCGACACGCCGCTTTCGGACATGAGTGGCCGAGCCTGGGTCGCATCCACTATCGTGGGCTCCAGACGTCACGACACCGGCCAGGCACGCAAAAGCGCTCCAGCCGAGACGAGCCGGGCCGGATGTCAGGTGAAGAAGGGCCCCTGCGTTCTGCTTGGCGGTAGAACGGCGCGGGGGTCCTTCTTGTTTTTCAGGGTCCGCCGACCTCGCGGCGGTTCACAGCGTTCGGTACAGCTCCCTTCGAGCGTCAGCCACGAGGGGCTACGCCGCGGCGTCTTCGGTGAGCAGCCCCGTTTGGATCTGGAGTGCCCTGTCAGGCGGCGTGCGGAAGACCCCGCGGCCGAGGTCGGCCAGGTACTGTCGTGCGGCGTCCTCGCTCGTGAAGCCGAGCTTCTTCCACTTGCCGTGCACGAGGGCGAAAACGAAGTCGGCGTAGGACGAGAAGGAGTCGAACCCCAGGTCCCCGGCCACGTCTGACGTTCTCGTGAAGACGTCGTCGTGCAGGAACCGCACGGGGATCCGGTGGCCGCCCTTGGACGGGCGTCCTCGTTTTCCACGGCTACTCATGGTCGCTGACCCTATACCTGAATCAGAAAATCAGGGGAACACTTCCGGCGGCGTGTCGTAACCGGAGATCCGGGCCCTACTCCACCTGAGACGGCCAGCCGAGAGGGTTGCCGCGCGAGTCGGTCACCGGATCCTCAGACCCTTCCGGCGGGTCCCCGGCGGCGGCCATGGAGCGGATCAGCTCCAGTGTGGCCTGGCAGTCGCCCAGGGCGCCGTGCGACGCGCCGGGGAGCTTGTGGCGCCTCCAGTCCTCTTGGGTGACGCTCCACTGCGCCTGAAACCAGCTGTAGACGCGCATGGCGCACTTCCACGAGCGGGCCCGCGTCCACTGCTGGGCGTACTCGTCGCCGTGGACTCGGGCGACCTCGGCGCGCAGCAGCGCCCCGTCGAACGCCGCGTTGTAGACGACGACGTCCCGGCCGCCCAGGATGTCATCGAGCTCGGGCAGCACCTCGGCGAACGTGGGGTGGCCGGAGACGTGCTCGTCGGTGATGCCGTGGACGAGAGTCGCCAGGTCCGGGATCGTCACGCCGGGGTCGATGAGGGTGTCCAGGAGCGGCTGGCCGGTCATGTCGGTGACGGCGAGCTGCACGGCCCTGTCGTTGCTGGTGTCCACGCCGGTCGTCTCGGTGTCGAGGATCACCGCGCCGGAGGCGAGGACGGCAGAAGCCCAGTCGATCGCCCGGCCGGTGACCTCGCGCAAGCTGACCGCGTCAGCGCGGGCGAACAGCTTGACCTGGCGCCGTTCGAACTCGGTGATGGCCACCGGCGGCCGGACGGGCTGGAGGCCTGCGTTGACGAGGCGCCTGTAGGTGTCGAGGCCGCTGCTCATGGCCTGCTTCCAGGTGACCCGGGGAAGAGCGTCCAGGCTCGCCTCTGCTGGGAATCCCATACCTGATGATCTATCAGGAGCGCCGCCGCTTCGGACACCGGGTGATGGATTCGTTGCTTAGCGAGGGGACGGAGATGCCAGAAGCACTTGCTTCTGGCATCGGCTTCCGGTTCCCGGCGTGCGACTTACTGACAAACGCATTGCACGCTTCCCCATACAGGCCGTCAGTGACACTTTGCGGGGACGACCATGAAAGTATCAATTTGAGCGCTGTTTGCCGAGGTCAAACGGTGCAAGGGTGCGGGGGCTGCTTCTCGCGCCGGGGGTTACGAAGATCTACCGTGCCAGGATCTTGAATCCAACGCTCACATAAGTGAGCCCTGCCCCCTTAGCCTGAAGGTGTCGAATCGTCAGACTAGGAGAGCAGGGCTATGTCAGAAGTTAGCACGCGTGCCGGTCTGCCCCAACGGCTTCGGAACATGCGGAAACTGCGCGGGCTCAGCCAGCAGGAACTCGCCGACCTCGCTGGCGTGTCCAAGAGCCTCATCAGCGCCATCGAGCAGGACCGCGCGGGCGAGACCCGGGCGGGGACCCTTCACAAGCTCGCGAGGGCGCTGCGCACCAACACCAGCATCCTCTTGCAAGGCAACCCGGTCCCCAAGGAGGAGCCGCCGATCGACGCCCAGCTGTGGAAGCCGGTCGAGGAGGCCCTTCACGGGAAGCTTCCTCAGCCTGAGGAGCCGCCGTCTCTGACCGATCTGCGATCCCAGATCGACGGCCTCAAGCCGCTCCTGGCGGCCAACCGGTACGGGGAGGTCGCCACGCTGTTGCCTTTCCTGATCCGGGACGTCGATGCTTTGGGCCCCGAAGCTCGTACGGCTCGCTCCCGCCTGTTCAACGGTGTGGGCTGGCTGGCCGTGCAGCTGCGCCAGTGGGACCGCGCCGAGGCGCCGATCCGCCAGGCCATGGATGCCGCCGAGGACCGGTTGGACGCTGCGGCGGCGACCGCGACCCTGGTGTGGATGTACCTGCGTCAGGGCATGCTCACCGAGGCCAGGGAGCTGGCCATCCGTACTGCTGACGACATCGAGCCGCGGTTCTCTCGCGCCTCCAGCGCGGAGCTCGCGATGTGGGGGCGGATGCTGATCAGTGTCAGCAGCGCGGCCATCCGGGACAACCGGCCCGGGGAGGCAGAGGACGCCATCCGGCTCGCGCGGGCCGCAGCGGTGCGAATCGGGTACGAGGTCGAATCGGATACCTCCACTCACCGGACGTTCGGCCCGGTCACGGTAACCATGGTCGTCGCGGAAAACGCGGGGATTCTCAACAAGTACGACACGGTGCTGAAAATCGCCGAGCGGATTCCCCCGCGGCTCCTCAACGGTGACTCCGCTGGAAGGAATCGTCATAAACTGGACGTAGCGGATGCGCTTCGCGCCACAGGCCATCCCCACGAAGCGGTGGCGGTCTTGGAGGACATATACCGCATTTCACCGGAATGGCTGATAGCTCAGCGATATGCCAAGCAGATCATGATTGACACCCTGGACCGCAGCCGTTCTCTCCCGCCCAAGACAAGGAAACTCGCCATCGCTCTTCGCGTCCCGGTTTAAAGTCTGACCTGCGGTTACGCCACTCAAATTGATACTTTCACTGGGCCGCCAGTGAAAGTATCAATGACGCGCAGAGATAAGCGATCTACCGTCGTGATGTGACTTCAATCACCCCGCCGCTCACTGGAGTGGCGCCCCACACGCTGCCCAGCGCTGTACCGAGCGGTGGGCAGCAGGAGCTTCTCGGCCATGCCGCGGTATCCGCCGCCCCCAGCGTCAGTCTGCGATGCAACGGCCGCGACCGCCCACCAGACCAGGCCCTGGGCATCGTCCGGGCCAGCAATGCTCTCGACCGCCTTCGTGGCCGCCTGCGCGAGTACGGCCTCTACCCGGCCGTCACCTACCACGGCGGGGATCCCGAGATGCACCTGGGAAACGACGCGATCGTCCACCTCAAGGTCACCGAGGAAGGCTTGTCCTACCACTGGTCGCTGATGAGGCGAGGCCAGGGCCGCGAAAAACACAAGGCGCCCGCCACCGAGATAGATGCCGTGGCCGGCCAGATCGCCGCTGCCCTCGGCAGGCTGCCGGATGAACAGCTGACGCCATGAGACCAGCGCGGCGGCCTGCGGAGGGAACACTCCTGGGTCGCCGCGCTGCACTACCCGTGCGCCCCAACCACGCCGGGTGAAGGGTGCACAGGGCGGTGCGGGCTTGACCTCCGCCTCAGGCCCGCACCGCGAACCCCTGCCATAAGAGGAGGTATCCGTGAGCACTGCCACAGCGAGCCGATCAGGCGCCATACCGCTACCTGCGCAGGAGCCCAGCCGCGCGTTGGCCGCCGTGCGCCAGCTGCTGGAAGAGCGCGGATTCCGCTCGTACCCCGTCCAGACCATCACCCTGAAGTTGTCCGACAACGGCCGACCGATCACCTACGGGCTGCCCGACATGCACGAGCCCGAACTGGTCGTGCGGGGCGACGGGGCGGTGACCGCCACGGTGAGCATGGGGGAGCGCTCCGGGTGCTACCTGGTGTCCCTGCGGGGCGGCCCGGTGCACACGGCGCGGGAGGCACAAGAGGCCGCGGACCTGATCCTCGCCGCTCGACCGGGTGGCGGCTCATGACGGTGGCGGTGGGGCTCGTCAAGCCCTACATCACGCCGTACGCCGAGGAGAGCCTGGATCTGCCGCCGCTGGCCTTCGAGTGGGCGGACGGAGCCACCCGGCTGACCTACCGCGACGCGCTCCCGCAGGAGTGGATGTTCGGCGCGCTGTGGGCCCGCTGCGGCACCGCGCGGGCCGGGAAGATCCAATGGAACATGGTTCACACGCTGCGCCAGCGCCGGTGCATGCTGAGGGGGCTGTGCCGGGTGTGCGGGAAGTCGGCCACCGACCCCGCCACCGGGCGCGTCAGCTGGATCATGCCCGCCGCGGTGGCCGGTGATCTCCGCTCTCCCTGGCCCACGGCTCACCCGCCCACCTGCGCGGCGCACGTGGACGAGGCGCTGACCGCCTGCCCGTACCTGCGCCGAGAGAAGCCGGTCGTGTGCACGGTCGGCGATTACACCCCGACCGGGGTGCTGGCCAACCTGTACGGCCAGGACGACGGCGGCCGGGTGGTGAAGACCCACCACCAGGTCCCTGTTCGCCTGGATGAGCACCCCCTGCTGGGGCGGGCGCTGGCCACCCAGCTCATCGTCCAGGTCACGGACCTGCGGCCCGCGGGCCGGGGCTGAAGTTCACCGTCAGACCGGGTACGCCACGGCATTCACAGATCATCAAGTCGTCAAATGCCACTGTTACCCCAGGTCAGAGGCTACTTCGCTGGAAATTTCTTCATTGCTACCGGGGCCCCTCACAAGGAGACCGATTGTGAAAGACCGCGTCACGATCTCGCATTGGGAGAGCCTGCCCTTCGACGTACGTAGATCCGTGGAGAGGGAGATCGGCCAGGTCCTCCATGCCTCGTCCGGCCAGGGTCTGGTCGCGGGGGTGTCTGCTCATCTGCAAACCGAGCGCGGGGAGTTTTTCGCCAAGGCCGTGCCTGCCTCCCACCCCTCGGCGTATCGGTACGTGCGTGAGCGGTGGGCGTGTCAGGTGCTGCCGGACGGCCTGCCGACGCCGCGGCTGCACTGGGGCGGCGACCAGAGCGGGTGGCTCGTCTTGGTGCATGAGCACCTCGGTGGCCGCCGCGTTGACCTGTCGCCTCGCTCGCCGGACGTGGGGCTCGTGCTGAACACGCTGGGCGACATGGCCGAAGCGCTCACACCGTGCCCGGGGGCCTCCGGGGAGGCCCCTGACATCACCGACAACGTCGCCCTCCTTCAGACCCAGGCCGCCCCTCTCCTCGATGGCGCCATCGTCGAGGCCAGCCACCGGGCGATGTTCGACGAGGCGCTGCGCGGCTTCAGCCTGGATCAGCTGCACGGTGACACGCTGGCGCACTACGACCCTAATCGGAACGCCTTCCGGATCCCCGGTGACGGCCGGGCGCACATCATCGGCTGGTCGCTCGCGGCCTGCGGCGCCGCGTGGATCGACCTGTGCATGTTCGCCCCCCGGCTCGTGCAGGCGGGCCACCCGCCGGAGCGTGTCGAGAAGCTGCTGAGCAAGATCCCTGTCTGGCGGCAGGCCCCCGAAAAGACCGTGACCGCGTTGGCCGCGCTGTGGGCGCTGTCTCGGCTGGCCAGGGCTCAGTCCGCGCCGCCCGACGAACGCGCGGGCCGTGCTCGCGTCGCCGCGGCGGGCCGGTCCTGGGTGGCGTACCGCAGCACCTGATGACCACCGGAAGAAACCCCTTCGGAGTCAGACCTTCCCCGGTCCTCTGACTCCGAAGGGGTGAGCGGGCCGGAAGCCCGCCCGCCCCTTGCGGGCTCCCGGCCCCGGCAGAATCCCTCACGCGGCCGGCTCCATCCCCGTGCTGGCTGGGAACCCGCCTGAAAATTCCCGCGAGCGGTGAAGGGCCGTTCGCGGGGTCAGACGCGGCCGTACGCCTGCCGGACGGTGAAGGCGTAGAACAGTCGGCCGTAACTGGTCCGGCCGGGAGGCTTCACCCTCGTCTCCTGGCCGGACCTCGTCATGCACGACCTACCAGAGGAGAAGAAATGTCCTACTGCAGCAATTGCGACGACAACGGAGTCTTCATCGTGGAGGGAGATGATGATGAGGGCCCGAAGGAAGTCACGTGCCCTTGTACGAGTGAGTGACAGCCCACCCTCTCCATTGAAGAGCCCTCGCGGGTGAGGCGCTATCAGAGGGCTGCTCGTGGGGTCAGACGCGGCCGTACGCCTGCCGGACGGTGAAGGCGTAGAACAGTCGGCCGCAATCGGTCCCGGCCGGGAGGCGTGAGCGGATGTCTCCCGGCCGGATTTCGTTTCGGCCGCGACCGCACCGGCGGACCCGGCGCATCCAAAGTTGAAACCTTCTTTTCAAGGTTGAAACCTTGAAAGTCCCTGGTCAGATGTCATGATGGGCGTCATGGCAGGAACGACTCCCATCACGATCTGGACCACCCCGCACACCCAGCAGGCGCTCAAGGAGCGGCTGGCCGCCGAGCAGGCCAAGTTGCTCCAGGTCCTCGCCGAGGACCGGTGGGCGATCACCTGGAGCATGCCCTCGGCGGAGCGCCGCCGGCTGAAAGCCCAGCTGCGCGCCCACCTGGCCGGGTTGCGCGAGCGCGGAGAGCTGCTGGACACCCTCACCGCGTTGGCGGCCTACGCCGTGCGGGCCGAGCTGGTCGGCCGCGGCTGGAACCACGACTGGCCGCCGGTGCCGGATACCGCGCCGAAGGCGGGCCGGTGGCCGGGCAGCATCGACAAGGGGTGGACCGTCCAGATCCGCACCCGGATCCCGGCCGAGCTCGCGCAGCGGGTGCACGCCGCGTGCTGGCACACCAGTAAGGACGCGATCGAGGCGCTGCGGGCCTGGCGCGACAACAACCCCGGGATCATCACGCAGGTGAACGCCCCCGATCTGTGGGAGGGGTATGTGGAGCTGGCCAAGCAGGTGACCGTGCCCGGGAAGGTATGGCGGGCCTCCCTCGACAGGGTTCTTCGCTCGGCGTGACCGCATCCGGACACCTGCAAGGTTTCAACCTTGAAATCAAGGTTGAAACTTTGAAACTCCCTGGTCAGCGCCTATTCGAGGTGGTTGCGGGGACGGGCGGAAGGGCGTACGGTCGGCCCGATACGGCCGCCGCCGGGCGGCCCCACCACGAGGAGAGCGCCGATGCCGGACACCCCCACCAGCCCGCCGCCGCGCAAGCTCACCAGCTACGGCCCCCTCCAACTCGCCAGGCGACTGGACCTGACCGAGTGGCAGGTCGCGCGCGCGGTGGCCGCCGGGCTCCTGCCCCCTGCGGATCAGGCGACCCGCCGGTGGCCGGCCGCCGTGGTCGAGGACGCCGCGACCCGCCGGGAGGCCATCGTCGCCGGGGCGGGCGCCATACCCGACGTCGGCGCGCACCGCGCGGCCGAAGCACTCACCGAGCGCTTCGACGACCTGGAGGTGACGGTGACAGCGAACGCCGTGGTGGAGCTCCACCGCCGCGGCCTGCTGCCCCAGGCGCTCGACGAGGACGGCAACCCCGCCGAGTACAAGGACCACGTCCTGTACTGCGGGCGCGCCCTAGAAGCGTTCGAGGACCGGACCGCGCTGCTGCGGGCGATCGTGGACGGGGAGATGCACACCGCGGACGAGGCCGCGAAGCAACTGTTGATCCGCCGTACCGACTTCGACCACCTGGTGCGCGCCGGGCGCATCGAGCCGAAAGGATGGGGGCGAGGCCCGTACCAGCGGCGCCGCGACGTCCCCGAGGTGCCGCTGTACCGGACAGGCGACCTCCACGCCCTGGCCTCCGACCGGGGGATCGACTGGGAGGCGGTGCGCGCGACTCCGGCGGGTCGGCCGTCGCTGTTGGCCGCCCTCCCCTCGGTCTCTGCGGAGGTGGATTCCTAATGGTGTGGAACCGTCTCATGGACGACAACGAGCCCTACGCCCGGGAGATCGCCGAGCGGATGCTGTGGATCCTGCGGGCCTACCCCGACGTGGTGCAGGTCGGCGACGCGAGCAGCTACGGCAAACGCGAAGGGGTGGGCATCCGGATCTCGTTCGACGTGTCCCTGCCCCCGGGCGCGCAGGTCGGCGACTGGCCGCGCCAGGGCCCCGAGTGGGCGGACGCCGAGCGGACGGGGCCGGCGCCGGGCCCGCCGGTGCGGCGGGGGCCGAGCGCACCGCGGCGGGAGTTGCCGCCGCCGCGCCGGGAGTTGCCGCCGGGCCGTGGACGGTCCTGAGCGCGGGCGAGGGGAGGAGGGACCATGGCAACGAGCTTTGTGGGGCTGGGGGAGCGCCCGATTGGCACGATCACCTGCGATGGGTGCGGCGCGACGTGGAGCGATGGCGTTGCCGAGACGGACGGGGAGGGGCTCATTCACCGGCGGGCGTACGAGAAGGCCGGGTGGCGGCTGCGGCGGCCTAACGCGTATCAGGCTGTCGAAGTGTGCCCGGGTTGCGCGAGGAGCAACGTGGACTGAGCCATCTCGGCGATCCTACCGATCGATCTAGATTGATTAGATAGGTTGGGGTTGTGACTGATACCGAGACCCCCGCCGCACGGATCGCGGGAGACCTGGCCATCGCCATCCACCGCGGCAGCATCCGCGCAGGCCAGCAACTCCCGTCCCAGACCAAACTCATGGCCTCCTACGGAGTCGCGATGGGCACCGCCGCCTCCGCCCTGGCCAAGCTGCAAACCGCCGGGCTCACCGTGGGCGAGCCCGGCCGCGGCACCTACGCCGTCATCGACGAACGGCTCCGCCACTCGATGTTCCGGGACAACCCGATCTTCGACGTGCTGGACGCCTCCGCCCTCTGCCGCAACCTCGCCTCGACGTCGTACCGCCCGGACGCCACCCCGACGGTCGATGTAGGAGGGCACCCCTACTGGGGTACGCCGGACTACGACCCGGAGAAGCACTCGCCGCCGCGGCAGGTCGATGCGTCCGCCCTGGTCGCCCTGGACCGGCACATCCTGCGCTGGATGTCAGAAGCGTTCTTGACCGCGGCCCGCCGCCTGGTAGCCGACGGGCCATGCGACGCCGACCGCCACCTCATCGCCTCAGCTCGGGCGATCCTGCGTGACTGCGGGCGCCGCCCCGAAGACCAGGAGGCCATCGCCTACCTGGGCGGGCCGGAACCCGACGACGAAGACGTCATTCTGCGGATCTGGCCCGAGCGAGGCCAGTACGACCCGGACGGCCCGCCGTTCTGACAGCCAGCGCACCCTCCTCCGGCGAAAGAATCAAGATGGGCAACGACTCGGCTGGGCAACCCCCTCATAGCGGGGTGCCCTCCCCGGATCCCTTCGCTACCTCGGCTGCCTTCGCCGACCCCGGCCCCGGCCCGTGCGACAACTGCGGGCAGGTCCGGCCCCTGGTATGGAGCTGGGACATCTGCCAACCCTGCTACCAGGCCAGCGCGTTCGACCCGCCCTACGAGTTCGACGACCCGCTTTTCCTCGGCGACGACGAGCACCCCGACGACCGCGCCGCGGCGTTCGCCGAGCACTGGTTGTCGGCTCGCTACGGCGAATGAGCCTCCTCGGCTTCGGGGAGTTCCCAGTGGAGTTCGTGGACGGTGAGGTCGTTGCTCCACTGCTGCCAGTCGTTCGGGCTGAGCTGGAACGAGCCGACCCCGGGGGAGGCGACGGCCCGCACCGGCGAGGGCCGGTGCGGCGCGGGGCCCTGGGGGAACACCACCGTCCACTCCCCTTCCTGCCGCGCCGTGGTCGCGGCCGGGATGCGGATGATGCCGTCGGCGTCGGCGTCCGGGAAGAACGGGTACCGCATATCCCGCTCGCGGAAGGGCCGGCGCTTCCGGTCGGGGGTGATACGGATGACGATCCGCGGCCCGTACCGGGTGGTGCAGCACACCACCCGGGTGGAGCAGCGCAGGGTACAGGGCACCCAGTCGTGAGGGTCGTGCTCCTCCCAGATGATCAGCGCCGCGGTGACGTTCTGCGGGTCCTGCGGCTGCCCGGTGCGGTGCAGCTGGGCGGGCCCGTCGTAGTAGAGGGTGCCGCCGTCGCGGGTGCCGATCGGCCGGAACCCCGGCGAGTCCACGTAGCGCGGCACCCCCACCCTCACCTCGTTCACCCCGTTCACCACCTTCCGTGGCGGCGCCGCGCGGCGGCCTCGTCATCGATGACGTACGGGGCGGACACCGCCTTGTGCGCCCCGGTGTCGTTGGCTACCAGGCCGTGACATGGACAGCGGCGTCCCGCCGGTAGCACCGCCCCCTCACCCCGGGCGGGGGCGGCGGGGAGGGGGTGGCGGACGGGCATGGTCAAGGTCACCTCGACGGCCTCCCACACCGCGGCCCCGGACTCGGCGAGCGCCGCTGGCACCTCCTGGCCGCCGCCGCCCGGCGTGAGGGGGTAGGCGTCCGCCAGGTAGCGGAGTTTCTCCACCGGCAGCGCGGCCGGCACCACCCCTTCGTCTGCGGCATGGGTGAACAGGTCGAGCCGCATGCGCCTGCGCAGGTACTCCTGGAAGTCGGGCTCCTGCCACTCGTGCCGGTGGGACAGGTGCCGGTGGCTCAACAGCTGGTCGTGGCTGGACAGGACCGCGCGGGCGACGGCTTCGGCCACCTGCATGGGCAGCCCCTGCGGGGGGACGGCCTTCGACGCGGCGTCGGCCGCGCGGGCGAGGGACCGGGAAGCAGCAGCGGATTCCATGACGTACGTCCTTCGAAGAGAGAGGGGGTTAGAGCCAGGAGAGGGGGATGGCGGGTTCGCGCCTCCCCCAGTCCGGGGGGAGTTGCTTGTCGCAGTCCAGGCACAGCACCGCGACGACCTCACCTGTGAACAGCTCGACCTCGGCGGTGTTGTCGTGGCCGCACCGGACGGCGCCGGCCGGTCGGCGGGCCCGCCGATGCCTGGGGGGAAGGACTGGCCAGAACCATCTCCTCCAGGCCCGGGGCGCGCGGGGCGGCGCCGGAGCGGGGCGGAGCGCGGTCAGCCGCGTCTTGAGCTGTTCGAGCTTCGCCAGCCGGTCCAGCACCTCCTGCCGTTTCCTCACCGCTTCCCAGACCTCCTTAGGGTCGGCAGAAGCCGCCCCCGGGGCGTCGCGGTGCGAGGGAGCGGTGAGCGCGCGCAGCTGCGTCTGGAGCGCCTCGATCTTCATCAGCTGCTCCCTCCACTCCAGATGCAGCACCGCGTCCTGGAAAACGCTCGTCACGGAGCCGCCTCGGCGGGAGGTCATGGCTTCCACCTGCTGTCGTACTCCGGGTGCCTGGCGTGGACGGAGACGCGCAGAGCGAGCGCGGTGTGCAGGCCGTACAGCTCCCCGGCCGGCGCGCTCGTCCGCGCGCTGTAGAAGGCCCGCGCCTCCTCGTAGGTCGTGAGGAGCTCTCGTTCGGCGGCGACGTCCAGGAGCGCCCAGGACGGAGGGTGCAGCTCGGCATGGGCAACGGAGTCGTAGGAGGTGGAACAGCCGACGTTCCAGGCGTATTCGTCGTCGCTGGTCTTCTTGGCCGCGGCCTCCCGCTCGTCGAGCCGGGCCCGGTAGAACGCGACCATGGCGTCGGTGAGGTCGGTCATGAGACGGGTGCTCCCTCACCGGTGACCGGCGCGGGTTCGGGCGGCAGGGCGACCTCGTACACCTCGGCCACCGTCCCGTCCTCGCTGACCTCGACGCGGCCGGTCGGCGTGGCCACGCCCGTCTTCCGCACCAGCTCGTACGCCTCGGACGGCGCCCGGCCCACGGCGTCGGCCGCCTGGCGGTCCGGCAGCTGCACCTTCCGCTCCTGCACGAGCGGCACCCCCAGCGCGGCGGGGCTGGGCGTGCGCCGCTCGATGCGCCGGCCGTCCCAGTCCGCCGCCACCCAGCACGACGCGCCCTCCAGCGCGGCGGCGGGCCGCAGGACGATGTGCGTCGTCGCCCCGGGAATCGCGCGGAACGTGCCGGCGAACAGCACCCGCACCCGCGCCCCCAGATCTTGAAGGTGGTGAAGGTCGATGCCCTCGCCCGGCACGTGGAGATCTTGAGGGTTCAGGACCGCCAGGACGTGCGGCTCACCGACCTTGCGCGCCAGCTGCTCCTTCACCATCTTGAAGACCCCGGAGTCCTGGGTGAGTTCCAACGTGACGGACTCGGGCCGGAACACCGCTTCGAGGCGGGTCCCGGCCGGCAGGAGGCCCCCGAGGAAGGCGTGCACACCGGGGAACCCGCCTCCGCCCGGCCCCTGGGCTTCAGCGACCAGCGGGGCCAGGTCCTCAACGAGGATCCGCACCCCGTAGAGGGTGGCGAGGTGCCCGCCCGCCGTGATCTTCCCGCTCCCTGGGGACGGGCGGCGCGCGTGCTGCACCTCGGCCAGCTCCCACACGCGGGCGAAGTGCGCGCGCAGGGCGTGCGCCTCTTCCTCGGTGACGGTCTGCTGGAGCGCCGTCCCGGCCCGGGTCTCCATGCCGGGGATCGAGCACCAGTAGCCCCGCGCCCGGTTGGCGTGGATGCGCTGGAGCACGGGGTGGTCGTGCAGCGCCCAGGTCTCCCACACATCTCCTGCGGTGTCTCGGGAGAGGGTCCAGCCGAACGCGTCGAACGAGTCGAGGCCGAACGAGTCGAGGTCGTACGTCATGAGAGGGGTTCTCCTTCGGATGGGATCCACCCGGGGGTGGGCCAGGGTGGGGCAGTGATCTCGTACACCTCGGCGGTCGCGCCGTCGTCGCGGATCTCGACGCGGCCGGTCGGGTTCGCGGTGGCCACCACGAACTCCATCTCCAGGCCCGTGCCGCGCATGAGGTGGACGTAGACGGAGTGAGGGCCGGGCCGGGTGATCCACTGGCCGTCGTATCTGGGGGGCAGCCACCCTGCGGGAAGGGACGGGGAGGGGCGGGTGACGATGTACTCCGTCGCCCACGGGATCGCGCGGAACGTGGCGGCGCACAGCACCCGCCACCCCTTCGGGTAGCTCTCGCTCCCCACGGGCGCCTCATCGGGGAGGAGGTCCTCGGCGCCGAGGTCAGCGAGGATGTGCGGCTCGCCGAGGAGGCGCGCCAGGCTCTCCTTCGCGGCCCGGACCGCCGCACGGTCAGCGGCGGACCACGGCGTGAGGACACGCGCGAGGTGCTTGTGCAGGTGGGTGTTGACCGGCAGGAGCCGGGTGAGGATCGCGTTCCGGCCGACCAGGCCGTCCCCGCCCCGGGTCTCGGCGATCACCGGGTGCGGGTTCTCGATCGTGATCTGGACGCCGTACACGGCGCCCAGGAGGCTGCCCGGGGCGATGGCCGATTCGGGAATCGTGGGCATCTCCACTCGCAGCCACGGCCGCTGCCACTCCCGCTGCTCGTGCTGCTCGCGCATCTTCTCCAGGTGCTCGCGCAGGGCGTGCGCCTCAGCCAGGGTGATGGTCTGCTGCACCGCGGCGCCGGACGGGACCGGGTCGGCGTACTGGGCGGCGCGCCTGCGGTCGCGGATCAGCTCAAGGACGGGGTGGTCGTGGACGACGGTAAACGCGGCCGCTTTCGCGCCGAGGTCAGCGATGCGCTGATTCGCTTCGAGGTTGTCGATGAGGTCATGCAGGGACGTCATGGGACGAGCACTCCTTCGAGCGGGGCCCTGGCGACTTGCGGGGTGGAGAGGGTCGGGGCGAGGGCCTCGGCCGGGGCGCCGACCAGCCCCGTCTGGTAGAGCAGCCGCAGGGCGCTGACATGGTCGCGGATGATGCGGTAGGTGTCGGTGACCTCCGCATCCCAGGCCGCGACCAGGCGCGGCTCGTCGGCCAGGATGGTCCATCCCGCATCGATCAGCTCGTCCCGGTGGGCGTAGACGGGCCGCGAGGTGTTCGTGATCCTCGGCAGGTCCGGCTCTGGTTTCAGCAGGTGGTCGAGGAGCGCTTGCCTACCGTCCTCGACCACCTGCCGGTAGGCCGCGACGATCGGGTCCAGCCCTGCGGGGCCGTACCGGACGGTTTCGTCCACGACGATGAACGTGCTGCTCGCGCTGACGCCTTGGTGGAAGGGGAGGGGCATCAGCTCACCCACCCCGCGCTGTCACGGTCTGTCACTGGATTGGGGGTGTGGGTGCCAGGATTCCCGGGCCGAGACCCCCACCACCCCCGGTTTTGGTTACTCACGGTCAGATCACCCGTTCCGGGGTTCAGGGGCGCCACAGCAGGCTCCATTCGGGGTGGGTGGCGAACGGGGCGGCCAGGAAGCGGAGCTGATACCAGACCAGCTCGCCGAGCTCGCCGGGCTTGCCAACGTGGTGCAGGTGCTTGACGAGCTCGTCGAGCAGCTCCCCCTCGTCACGGAACCGGATCCGGGCCCGGTCTGCGCCACCACAGGTGCAGTTCTCCACCCCCCCGTCCTGGAGAAAGGCGTCGCAGGCGACCGCGTGGACCCGGCCACGGCGGGTACCGACCAGACGCTCGGCCTCCTCCAGGCGCGCCCGGACGAACACCGCGGCCCGGTCGGCTTCCAACTGGGTGCGGTACCGGCCGGTCATCACGTCCTCGTAAGGGATGCGTACCAGCCGGGTACTGCTCATCTGCAGCAGCAGCCGGACGCTGAAGGCATCGGGGCGGCGCCGGAAGCGGGGCGTCTCGATCACCCGGAACTCCGAAGAGCAGAGGCCTTGGGCCGACTCCTGGGAGAAGACCAGGACGCTGTTGCCCGGGGTCAGGCCGGCGCGGCGGCGCACCTGCTCGGCTTCGCGCGACCCGAAGGCGCAGATCACGGCAAGCGATTCCTTGTCTCGTTCGCCCCTGCCCACGGCGGGGGCCGTCACCGCACGTTCCGCGTGATGGAGACGGTCTCCCCGTTGAACAACTCAGCGCTGAACTCGACCGTCGCCCGGACGACGTGGCGGATCGGGTCCTCCGGCGGGCTCATGCTCATCTCCTGGTCCAGGAGGCTGATCCACACCTCATCGACGAGTTCGGAAAGGCGCGACGGCGGGATGGTGCCGGTGGTCTTCCACTGGTCGGCGGCTGTCTCCAGCCACTTCCGGATGGCGGGCTCCGGGTCGTCGTACTGGGCGGCCAGGACGCGCACCGCCGCCTCCAGGCCGGGGATGAGCTCCGAGTTCGGGCCGTCCGGCAGCGGGGGCTGCTCCTGCGTCGAGCCGCTTGCGCGCGCCGCCACACCCTCCCAGATGGCGTCTCGCCGACGGCGGGCGGCGTCCAGCAGGTCGAGGAGAGCGTAGGTCGCGGCCAGGGCGCGCAGCATCTCGAACGGCGCGCCTGCGAGGAACCCCCCGACAGCCCGGGTCTTGTACAGGTAGCGGGGGTCCGGCAGGAGTTGCTGGGCCAGCGGGTGGCCAGGGTCCTTGAGCACCTCGCGGGCCAGGCGTCCGCGCTCGTCGAGCTTCTCCCGGAATGACGCGATCAGGTCGTCGATCGGCTCCGGGTCGGTGGTGTGGTTGTGCTCGGGGCTGGTCATCGGCGTCTCCGGTGGTAGGTGGTCTTCACGCGGCGCGCGGCGGGGTGGGTGCGGCGGAACCACCACAGGTGCAGGCGCCAGGAGGAGCGCACGTGGTTCTCCCACACGGCCGGGTTGAACCCCGTGATCTGGAACGGGTCGGAGTGGGAGCGGCCGAGCCACCACCGGTAGAGGCCCCAGGAGGAGTGCTCGCGGTTTTTCAACGCGGTCAGGGGGATGGTGAGGATGATGCGGGGCGGGCTGATCAACGCCCGCAGGTTGGCGTCCGCCCCTGGTGAGGCCTTGAAGTCGCAGTGGATGGTGCGGGGCTCGCTGGTCCACACCCGGGGTGCGGTGGCCGGCTCCTCGCCCTGGCCGTCGGGCAGCTCAGACAGGAGGCGGAAGTCAGGCAGCCCGGCCGGGGGGCGGGCTGCCTCCCAGGAGTTGGAGAAGCTGACCTCGTCGGGGAGGAAGTAGCCGATGTCCTTCCACGCGGTCGTGCCACTGAGCGGGGTGCCGGGCGGCGCGACGGACAAGGTGATGCCCTGAGGTGGGGTCGGGTCGATGAGCTCGGCGTCGGGGCCCGGCTCGTACGGCGGCATGGAACCGCCGCCGGCGGGGGCGGTGGGGCCGCTCACGGCGCGGCCTCGAGTTCCAGCGCGGTGATCGCCCCTCCGTAGCCGTAGGAGACCTGGACCTGGCCGGGGCGCACCCACATGCGGGTCTTGATCGGCAGCGGCCCCACCGGGCTACGGTCAGCGATACCCGCGTTTGCCAGCGCGGCGGCGAGGATCAGGTCCGGCCCGTAGTCGGTGGCCACGTGCAGGGCGACGGCCGCCGCCCACTTCTCGCCGAGGCACCAGCCGAGGATCGCGCCCTCCACCGCCGCCCGGAATGCCTCGACCTGCTCCGGGCCGGGCGGGGGGAAGAGCTTGCGGGTGGAGCGCAGGAGCGCGTCGGGGCGCACCTCACCCATGGAGCCGGCGGCGCCCTGGGCGAGCTTGTCGGCCCACCAGCGCGCCGCGGTACGGGCTTCCCGGGTTCCGTCGCTCACCGGGCACCCCGCAGGATGAGCCGGGCGAGGAAGCTGCTGGACTGCTGGGCCTCCCGCTTGTTCAGGGCTCGGCCGACGCGTCGTTGGAAGCGGCGCAGGTCCGCGGCCCGGCCGGTCGCGGTGACCACGACCATGCGGAACAGCAGGCCGTGGTCGTGCTCCACGACGGTGTCGAGGCGGTGGGCCTTGGCCGTCAGCAGGATCCGGCGCAGGGTACGGCGGGCGCCCGGTAGGAACGGCACGATGTAGAACGTGCACGGCAGGCTGCCGGGGGTGTCGGGGGAAGACAAGGAGGGTTCCTCTCCGGTGTGGGGAGAGGAACCCTAGAAGCATGATGACGCTTGCGTCTGCGTCCGTTTCCGCAGGTCAGACAGTCACGGCTGGTAGATGGTGGGGATGGTGTCGCCGAAGATGAGCACGAGCACCAGCAGCACGAACGGGACCGCCACGATCCGCGCCACACCACCCCAGGTGCGGGTCTGTGCGTTGAACCACTCATCCAGGGCGGGGAACAGGCGGACGGTGGGCGCCTCGTCGATCCGCTCCGCCCAGTCCGGGGTGGCGGCGTACCAGCGGGTGCGAGCAGCCCACCGGCGGGCCGCCCACCAGGAGACAGCCGCACCGGCGAGGGCGCCGAGCGCCGCCCAGACCAGGCGCACCTCGTGCGTGTTGAACCAGGTCATCACCGAGGTGAACGCCCCGGACAGCTGCACGTAGATCGCTCCCTGCCGCCAGCGGCGGGCCCGGTCGGCTTCCCGCTCCAACCGGTGCATCACTGCCCCCCGCCGGCCAGGTTCTGCTCCAGGCGAGCGTCCAGCTCCTGCCGCGCGGCGTCACGGACCCCGTGCCACGTCACCGCGGCGGCGGCGGCCTCAACCCCGGCCAGCGTCGTGAACCCCGCTTGGAGACTCCGGGGCTCGCCGGTGGCGATCTCTCTGACCATGCCGCTCAGGGTGAGCGTCCACGGCTCGCTCAGCTCGGCGAGCACTTCCCGGGTGTTGCCGAGCGCGACCTGCCACGTGGTGCCGGCACTTCGCATCACGAGCTGGTCGTCGCGTTCCCGACGAACGTAGGCGAGCCAATCCAATCCGCCGTGCGGTTCCACGGCATCCGCGTCGGGCTCACGAACCAGGCACATCATGTCCCCCCCAGGCGCGGCAGGGGCAGCGGAGGCGCGTTCCTTCACCAGGTTGCCGAGAGCGATCAGGAGCAACTCCCCGAACGCCACCCCGTGGTCGAAGCCCTCCTTCTCTTGCAAGGCGGCTTCCACCGCACGCACCTCGTCGGTGACCTCGCGGGGGCCGAGACCCAGCACCCGGGCCAGACGAGACGAGCTCTCAGAGATGAGACGGGCGCTGTCGTTGCTGTTCACACGGGCTCCAGTTCCAACGCGTCGTACAGGGCGTCCAGGTGCCGGTACTCGATCTCCACCGTGGTCTTCGCCCCGGCCTCGACCGTCTCGTTGGCGTACAGGACGCCGGGCCCGTCCACGACGAGCCGGTCCCCGCGGGCGGTCACGGTGAACTCGCCGTCGGCGTCCTCGTCGTCGTCGGCGCCCGCGACCTCCGCCAGGTGCCCCCGCACCTGCTCCAGGGCGGCGAGCACCATCGGCGCGTCACCGGCCGGGATACTCCAGGTCGGCCTGTCCACGACGAGCCGCCCGAGCTCCGGCGTGTACAGGTAGAAGCCCTCCCCCCGGATCTCCACGAAGTACGGCCGCATCTCCGGGGTCTGCTCCAACACGCCACCCATCACAGGTCCTCCTGCCGCACGGTGATCATGACTTCTTCGTCGCGGACGTCGTACGCCCACGCCACCCACTGCCCGTCCTCCTTGTAGATGCCCGGCATGTCATCGCGGCCGGTGGTGATCTCCGCCTCCCGGTCCGCGATCGTCTCCCCTTCGTCCAGGGGTTCAGCGAGCCGGGCCATCGCCTCGCGCAGCTCGTCGCCGAGCTCGGCCTCGGCCTCGGCGCGGCCCTTGGCCACGTCGTCCGCGTGCTCGGCCGCCAGCTGCTCCGCCGCCTCAGGAATTCCCTCGAGGGAATCCACTCCGATCCACCGGGTGATCAACCACTCCCCGCACCCGTGCTTCTGGTCCAGGCTCTCCGCCTCCCCCGTGGACGGGTCCATCACCGCGGGGCAGCCGGTCTCCACCTGCACACCCTCCCCGCAGACGGGACACAGCCGGTAGGGGCGATCAGCCCACACCACGAACAACGACACCGGGACGTTCCTGTCGTTCGGCCCGGACAGGTCGGCACTGTGAACATGCGCCGGCAAAGCAGACATCGCCGAAGGGCTCCTTTCTGATCAGCGAACAGGGAAGAGAGGGGAGCAGCCGCAGGGCACGGTCATCACGTGCCCTGCAGCGACCAGCATGTCGCGAACCCTCCCGCGCGCACGCGTGATCCCCTCCGATAACTCCGAAAACGGAGAGAAATCATGTCTGGTGAGAGGGGTCAGGGGTTGGTGAGGCGGCGCGCGGTTTCGAGGACTTCGATGCCGGTGGTGCCGTGGATCCACTGTTCGAGTTCGGCGTGGTGGGGGTTGCTGGGTGGGGTGGGCCAGATGCGGTGCCAGTGGGGTTGGCCGTTGCGGATCCATGCCTCGTCGAGGTGCTCGGCCGGGTCTGCGCCGGTGCCGGGTGCCCAGTACTCCATGAGGGTGAGGTGGGTGCTGTAGCGGGGGGTGAGGGCGTTCCAGATGTGTTCTATTCCGTTGGTGATGGTGAGACCGGTGTGGGTGTCGGCGACGACTGCGAGGTGGCCGAAGGGGTGGGTGGGAGCCCAGACGGCGAGGTGGGCGGTGGCGGTGGGGCGAGCTGCGCCGGGGGTGTTGTAGGTCCAGTTGCGTTGCTCGGTGATGAGCTTGATGGCGACGGGGAGGGGGCGGGAGGTCATCGGGGTCCTTCCTGTGGGGCCCGCCCCGGGGGGGTGGGGCGGGCGGGGTTGGTCAGGTGCAGGCGTGGGTTATGCCGCCGCGAAGAGGTGGAGTTGGTCGGGCTTCGGCGCGGGTCGGGTGGTGGTTCGTCGCGCGGGGCGGGAGGTCCGGTGCGTCGTCGTGCGGTGAGCGGGCCGGGGAGCGAGCAGGCGCACACCGTTCAGCGCGACCGGAACCGGCGCACCAGGGGCGGGGGCGGCGTCGATCAGGGCCGTCTCCAGCAGGTGAGTGACTTCGGCGGGGTCGGCTTCGCTGGTGATGTCGAACCATCCGTACGAGGTGATCGCGGCGGCGACGGTGTCGGCCTGCTCCCACATCGGCGCCGCCTCGTCGGGCTGCGGCACCGGGCGGGTCGGGTTGAGGAGGGCGGACACCACGACGTCGAACGACTCGGCGCGGAACCGGCGGGTCAGGGCGCGGCGCTCGGTGGCGTCCACTCCTTCGAGGTGGGGCTGGGCGGAGGAGTGGCGCTCCCACCGGCCGTATGTGCGGCCCGCGAGGGTGGCGTACCCCTCGGCGAGCTCGATGAGGCGGGGCAGCGCGGAGGCGAAGCGCGCGACCTGCTCGGGGGTGCCGGAGGCTTCCAGGGTGGCGGGGTCGAGCTGGTCGGTTGCGATGTTGTAGGCGGCGGCGAAGCGGTGGGCGGCTGCGGCGCGGGCGGCGGTGCGGGTCTTGCCTGTGCTCTGGGGGAAGGTGAAGCGGGCGGAGGCGCGGCCGTGGTGGTCTATGCGGAGGGTGTCGGCGACGACGTACGCGGCGCGGCGGCGGGTTTCGCGGTCGGCCTGCTCGGCGCGGCGGGTCTGGAGCTTCTGGTGGGCGGCCTGGTGGTCGATGCCGGAGGGGGCGGCGGGGGTGGGTTTGTAGATGGCGGCGAGGCGGGCCATCTGCTCGCCGATGCCGCGTGTTCCTGCGAGCGGCGCGGTCAGGGTCGGCCACACCTGGGCGGCGAGCTCGACGTAGGCCCGGCCGCCGAGGACCGTGATGTGTGCGTATGCGTCGATGCCGAGGGCGGCGGCCTGCGCGCGGAGCGTCTCGGCGGAGACGGTGCCGGGCTGTCCGGCGCGCAGCTCGTACGGGGCCAGCATCTGGTCGAGGGGGACGAGGCCGTGCAGGGCGGACAGGATCAGCACTCGGCCGCCGTTCGTGGTGAGGGCGTCGGCGGCGCGGCGCGCGGCGCGGTGGTAGGAGCCGGTGTAGAGCTCCCCGGCGGGTGCGGGGACGTCGAGCTTCTTGCCGCCGCACGGCACGATGACGACCGTGGTGGGTTCCGCGTGCAGGGGGCTGTCGTTGTGCATGGGGGTCCTTCCGTTGGGGGTGGCGCCGCTCACCGCCCCACACCACAGATACTAGCGTTGTTCTCTAATGTTGGCAACGATTTGGCGGCTTCAAGATCATCCGGATAACCGTCCGGAAATCCATCCGGATCCGTCCCACCCCATCCCGGACGATCCGGAGCAGCTCCGGGTCATCCGGATCCATCCGGAGTTTGGGGCGTCCGCGAGGTTCCGGGAGGGTTCGCAGGGGTTCGTCAGCGTCCGGCAGGGTCCGGCAGGGTCCGGCAGGGTCCGGCAGGGTCCGGCAGGGTCCGGCAGGCGGCTCCTCGATCTCACGGAAATAGGTAACGGGAAGCGCACTTCCCAGAACCTATTTACCGTAGGATGATCCCACCAGCCCTCACAGGAAGGCCGCGACCACGATGAGTGACAAACCCCGGAAGCTGAGCGACGCGCAGCGCGCCGCCCTCGAATCCGTCTCCGCCGACGGTGACGTCAGCTGGGTGAAGGGCAACACCCGCAACTGGCTCTCCTCCCGGGGGTTGCTCTTCGCCCAGGGGGCGAACTACGACGAGTGGCACGTCAGCAGCAGGGGGCGCGCCGCCCTCGACTGGGGCCACTACGGCGAGATCACCATGCCGGACGGCTCCCCCGTCGTTATCCCCTCCTCCACGGGCGGCCAGCAGACGATCGCCACGATCGGCGAGGCCGAGAACCTCTACGTCGAGACGTCCGCGCTCATCTGGCGCGACCAGATCAAGGCGGACGGCTTCCCCTCTGACCCCAACCCGCTGTTCGCCGACCGGCGAGACATCCTCACCGAGGTGATCCAGCGAACCCTGGGTCTGGACCTGGCGGCGCTCCTCACCCGTTACGACGAGGCGATCTCCACCGCCTGCCGCGCGCTCCGCGACCGCATGGTCGAGCGCGGCGAACACCCCTCACAGGAAGGCCGCGACCACGATGAGTGATAGTCCTTGCCCGCCATGGTGTGTCAGTGGCCACGAGCACGATGACTACTTCCGCATCCATCGGAGCGAGAGCGTGGCGATCGGGCGCCCCGTCGTCCTCATCAGCGTGAGTCGCGTGGACGAGCCAGCGAAGATCGGCAAACCCGCCGTCGCGGTGGGGCTCCTCACGAGCGCCGAGAGCGCTCGCCTGTCGCCGCAGGAGGCGGTCGTCATGGCTGACGTGCTCGATGCCCTGGAGCCCGACGGCCCCGGCCCCACCGTCATCCTCTCCGTCAGGCTGCGCGAGGCCGCAGCCCTCGCCACCGACAAGAAAGCGGAGGACTGACAGTGAACCCCGCGACCAAGCACATCAAGGACACCATCGCGGCTCTGGGTGTTCCGCGACGTTCGATCGTCGCCGGAACCGACATGGGCATCACGTCCGCCGCGATCCACGACCCCGCGCACCGGCGGCTCGTCGCGGACCGCGCCGAGGAACTCGTCCAGTCAGGGAGGTATGGCGTCTACATCACCCGGTACCCGTGCGGGTGCGTTCCTAGGGTTCGGGTGAACAACCACTCGCGCCACGCCGGACAGGTGACCACGAGGAACGAGGAGGATCTCACCGGCCACACCTGCCCGGCCCTCGTGACCACGCAAACCGGAACAGAGACGAAGGAGCACCTCGACGCCCAGGGGCAAAAGAAAGAGGCCACTGCATGAGCGAGGAATGCCGCTGCCCCGAGCAGTACCGGCTGTTCCCGATGGATCCCCCGCACTCCTCCACCTGCCCCCTGGGCCGGTTGGAGGTCTTCGTCCTTCCCCGGAGTGATTCCCAATGAACGACAAGCCCCGCCTCGTTCGGGCGCAGGAGCCAGAAGCTCCCGCCTCGCAGAGACAGATGAGCGACGCCGAGGTCATCGCGGCCTACAAGGCGGGGACCCCGATGAAGGAGATCAGGGCGGAGGCGCAACGCCGCCTGCAGACATCGGTCCCGCCTATCACGCTTCGCGTCGAAGTTCGCGGTACGGACGCCTCCGACGTCGTCTACGACGCGCTCACCCAGGGCCGTGACTTCTTCGGCGAACGCGCGATCATCGAAATCGTCAGCGGCGACATCCAGAAGGAAACCAGCCCCTCCGGCTACAGCGACTACGCCGGAACCGTCGTCGTCCGCGAGGTCGCCCCGGTGCTCGGCAAGCGAGGGCAGCTCCTGGCCGCCATCCGTGAGGAGGGCGGCACCTGGGACGCGAAGCACGCGGCGGAGTTCTACGCCAGGCTCGACTGGTGGCCGACCCCCCAGCGGGTGAAAGCCGACCTTCGCACGCTCGCCGAGGCCGGGCACCTGAGGGACCTCGGCCAGGGCCTGTACGAGCTGGAGGACGGAGAGGACGAAGACGAGTGACTACCGACCAGCCCCAATGGGCGCAAGCCCTCAACGACCTGCACCGCCGAGAAGGAAGGACCGATCCCTTGACTCCCGATGACGTCTTGCGGCGGTGCCTCTGGGCGCGGCAGCACAACGAGGGACACCCGTCCGGCGCGTGGTCAACGGGCGAGCAGCTGGCCGTGGCCATCGTCCTGGAGGACCGCGCCCACCTGGACGCCATGGACTACACCGTGGAGCAGGCGCACCAGCGGGTGCTCGGCGGGATGGTGTCGCCGCCGGCCGACCCCGTGGCGTGGTTCGAGAGCATCCGCGTCAGGCTGGCCCTGCCCGTCGCCCCGTTCTACCCGGCCGATGGTGAAACCGTGACCTGGCAGGGGCGCGACGGCGTGTGGATCGTCCACGAGTACGAGGACGACGAGCACGTGTGGCTGCACCGGCCCAACGCGCGCATGATGCCCATCCTTTCCAACCTCGGTGGGCCCTGGCAGCAGGTGCCTGAGAACCGCGAGCTCGTCCACGTCGCGCAGCTCTCGGCGGCCACCCCCGTGAACCCCGGGAAGGACGGATTCACCCGATGACCCAGTTCGACACCATCACCTGGGGAATGCCGTCCGAGGTGCGTGATCTCCTCGGCGCGCTGGAGGGCATCCTGAGGGGTGTCACCTGGACGGCCACGCTCGGCGGCTCGGCCGAGGTCGTCGGCTACGCCTTGCCCAGCGCCGAGGACGTCGAGGCGGGACCGACGACCGCGCGCCGCGCCCTGTACGAGGTCGCCGAGGACGCGATCTCCGCCGTCGAGGCGCTCGGCTGGCTGCACGCGAAGGCGCCCGAGGTCGTCATCGGCCCTGAGGTTCACCGGACGCTCCTCGGGCGTTCGCCTGCGGACGCCTTTCTTCAGGTGAGGTTCACGATCAGCGGCAGGCACGCCGTGGACCGTCCGGGCGAGGTGACCGATCGATGACCGACACCCTCGCGCACGACCTCGTGGATTCGCTCCGCATGGTCACCGCCGACCTCAACGCCCACATCGAGGACCGCGCGCAGGAGATCGCCGCTCCGCGCATCGCCCAGGCCGAGCGGGAAGCCGCCGACCGGGTCGCTGAGGTGGAGAGCACGCTCACCTACGAGCGGCAGCGCCACGAAGACCTCCTCGTCGAGCTGCGCCGACAGTTCGCCGTTCTCGAACGGCAGAGCGCTCAGCTGCGGTGGCTTGCCCGCTACCTTCCGCCGCCCCTGAGGCGGCTCGCTGCCGGTTACTTCCCCTCGATCAACTCGCCCCGCGCGGCCAAGGACCTGCCTGAGGAGTGGCTGGCCCTGGTCGAGAAGCGCGCCGCGGAGATCCCCTACGACCTGCTGGCCGAGATCGGCGATGACCGGCACCTGCTGATCTCGGCGGCCAGGGCGGTGGTCGAAGCGCAGAAGGGATCGATATCGCTGATCCAGCGGAAGGCGCGGGTCGGGTGGGCGAGAGCCGAGAGACTGCTGGATCTGCTGGAGCGGTGTGGCATCGTCGGCCCGCCCCAGGAGCCGCGCTTTCGGGACGTCCTGGTGAAGGTTGAGGACTTGCCCGGCGTGCTGGAGAAGCTCGGCATCACCAGCGCCCAGTTCGGCACGGACACAAGGCCCGGCGCCGAGGCAGGATCCCCATCATGAGCCTCATCAGCGACGGCACCATGCCCTGCCCCGTGCCGAGCCCCAACGGCTTGCCGTGCAGCAAAACCATCCCGTCCGGGTGGGCCGCCGAGGAGGGGCACGGCGGCGGGCACTTCTGGGTCGGCCCCGAGCTGGACGCCATCTTCGCTGGCGGCCACTACGACGCCAGGGCCGCGCTGGCCGGACAGCCGTTCGAGGGCCACTTGCCGGAGAACTGCTTCCCAGGGTGCCCGTACATCCCGCTCGTGGGTCGGCCGTGAACCGGCGGGATGCGAAGCGGCGGGCCCGCGCCGCGGCGGCCGACGTCATCATCGGGACGATCGAATCGGGCTGGGCGCTGGACGACCTGACCGACGACCGCAGTGATGAGCAGGTCGCGATGATCAACGCGGCGCTGCGGGAGCTGGTCGCCGAGATGCGTCGGCGCCTACCGAAGGGGTACACGCTGCCGCCCCGCCCGCCCGGCGCCCTTCCGCAATGGGGGGTGGAGCGGTGAGCCGTCACGCCTGGTCCACCCGCAAGGAGTGGGCCGCCGCCGCTGAGCATTCGGTGCGGAGCTTCTGCCTGCCGCTGGAGCGCGTCCCGGCCGGGCACGAGCACTACCTCACCGCGGAGGAGCTGGCCGAGATGGACGCGCTGTACGTGGCGCTGTCCACGGCCGTGCGGGCTCCCCTGACCGCGGAGATCCAGCGGCTCAAGGTCCTGCTGCCCTCGCCGATCCCGGCGAAGCCGCTTGAGCGTGACCGCTGGTACGACGCCCTGACCGGCGAGCAGCAGGCCGCGTGGCAGAGCCTGCGGGATCTGAGGAACGCCCGCCTGGAGGTCGGGCGCCGGGCGAAGGGGAAGACGTACAAGCTGCTCGGCTGGTATGAGTCTCCGCTGGACTACAGCGTCCTGTCTCCGCAGGTCGCTCCGTTCGTCGCCGACGCCGAGGGCCTGGCCCGCCTCGCCGAGTTGGAGGGGAAGTACACCCGGCTCCGGGAGCAGGCCGCCCAGGACGCGCTCGATGCGGCGCTCGCCGAAGCCGTGAGAGTCCGCAACTCCGACGAGGGGTGGGCCAAGGAACTGGAGCGGCGTCGGCAGATCGACGACGGACCGCTCGTCACCTACCACGGGGAGAGCGTCTGATGAACAGCGGCTGGAAGTGGCACCCGAGGGACCTGGATGAGGAGGCCGCGCGCAGGAGGGCACGACGGCCGCGGCGGCGGGCGAGCGACCTCGACGTGGTGTGCCGGGCCGTGTTCGGTCGGGACGCCGAGGAGGTGACCGCGCGCGATCTGATGGGCTGGCAGAACAGCCTGCCGCGCGACGTCCTCCCGCGTGACCTCAGGGACATGACGGCGGAGGAGCTCCTGGAGATCGCGGCGCGGCGGGCGCCCGGCGGTCCGGCGGGGTTCTGGGCGTGCCCGCACGAGCGGGATGCGCGCTCGGGGTGCTCGGAGTGCTTCTGGGAGCTGATCGGGGAGGCGCAGGAGACGGAGCCTTGGGCGTCGCGGCCGACGCCGTTGATGGAGGTCATGGTGCGCTTCGGCACGCCGGAGCCGCTGCCGGACGTCTTCGTGCGCGCGGTGAACGAGTACAGCGACCGGGTGGGGTTGGTCCTGGCGGGGCCGCTCGACGACGACGCTGCGGTGCAGGGGCCTGCGGGCCTTCACCTGTACCTGCTCGGCGGGGCACTGCGACCGACTCCAGGCAGGCGGGACCGGGCGGCAGCCGTCGCGGCGGCCGTCGGGTTCCTGTGCTTCCAGCCTGCGGTGGAGGGGTTCAGCGTGATCAGCGTGGCGGCGGCCAGGCTGTGAGTGAGAACTTGCCTGCGGTGTTGTCGGGGCCCGGTGACGAGCTGCTGCTCACCGTCCGGGTGGATCCGATCCGGAACCCGTACGGCACCTACCTCGATCAGCTCAAGGTGGGCGATTCCCGGCGGAAGATGGGTTCGGCGCTGGATCGGATCGCCCGGCTCATCCAGGGCGTCAAGCTGGGCGACGCGACGGTGAGCGGCGCGGACTTCCCGTGGCATCTGCTGCGGTACGAGCACACCTCGCGGATTCGGGCTCGGCTGGTCGAGTTGGAGCTGTCGCTGACCTACACCAACCAGCACCTGGCGGCGCTGCGGCGGGTGCTGCAGGAGGCGTGGCGGCTGGAGTTGATGACGGCGGAGGAGTATCAGCGGGCTGCGGACGTGCGGGACGTGAAGGGGGCGCGGGAGCCTGCGGGTGCTCACGTGCAGCCGGAGGTGATCGGCGCGCTGTTTGCCGCGTGTGATGACGACCCGACCCTGCTGGGGTTTCGTGACGGGGCGCTGCTCGGCGCGCTGTTTTCCACGGGGGCGCGGCGTGAGGAGCTCGCCGGGGCGACGCTGGCGGGCTACGACGGCGGCGCTCGCTCGCTACGGATCCGCGGGAAGGGCAACAAGGAGCGGGTCGTGTATCTGACGGTGGAGGCCAACCGGCGGATGGCGGCGTGGCTGGAGGTGCGCGGCCGGGCGCCGGGCGGCCTGTTCGCACCGCTCAGGCGGGGCGGGCATATCTGGATGAACGGCGGCCGGGTGCGGCACATGAGCGGCCAGGCCATCCGCAAGATGTTGAACCGGCGGCTGCGGGAGACGGGGGCCAAGGCGACACCGACGCCGCACGACTTCCGGCGGACGTTCATCGGAGAGCTGCTGGACGCGGGGGTGGACCTGGCTACCGCGCAGGCGCTCGTGGGCCACGCCTCCCCCACGACGACGGCCCGCTACGACCGGCGCCCGCACGCGAAGCGGCGTGAGGCGGTGGACCGTTTGACCACCCCGGCGGCGGCGCGTCTGCCACGCTGAGGGGACGCAAAACCGTACCCGTATACATACGTCGGGACAGGTGTTCGAATGCGCCTGGCTGGGAGGACATCCTGTGACGAAAGACCCCTCACCCCCTGGCGGGTACCGTCCCGGAGACCGTGAGCTCGACGTCTTACGGGAGGCTGCGGACGCGGCTCACCGGGAGATCGCCGAGCACATCACTGTCACCACTGCTGAAGGTGTCGTGGCGAGCGCCCGGGTGACCCAGCTCGCCGAGGCGAGCCGGAAGGCGTACCGGAAGATCTCCTCGATGCGCGGCCAGCTGACGCGGGCCCAGAAGGACGGCGATGCCGAGAAGATCGCCGCGGCGCACCGGAAGCTGGAGCAGGCCAAGGCGGACTTCGACCAGGTCTCGGAGGCGGGCATCGCTGAGGGGCATCAGATCGTCCAGGCCGGGCTGGAGCGCATGGACACGACGTTCGCCCTGATGGACAAGTCGTGGGCCGCGGGCGATCAGGTGATCGAGGCGCTCGGCCGGCCGAAGCCCTCGCGGTAGGTTCCGCGCGCCCGCGCGGGACGGATGGTTCGAGCGAGAGGACATTGTGGTGATCGCTTTCAGGATCGACGAGGAGCACGACGGGGACCACGCCAGCAACGGCAAGATCAGCCGGTACGGCAATTATCTGCGGCGGAACGAGGAGATGTTCGCCGACGGGTGGGGGACCTCCGATCCGGTCAGGTTCGCGGGGATCGCGTGGAGCATCGCGAATGAGCCGATCATGACCCCGGGCTACGTCCAGCCTTGTGGGCGGGTGCTCGGCTCCCGGGTGCATGCCTCCGGGTGGGACGGGTCGCTCACCGCGGAGGTCACCTTGGCGACGGAGTGGCCAGCGGCGCTCGCCAGGGATGAGCGGGCGTGGCGCGGTGAGCGCGGGTTCTGGCGGAGCTGGAGCGCGGTGTCCTACAGCGGCACTCTGCGCGGGCCGGGTGAGGAGGAGCTGACGCGCTCCCCCTACCTTCTGACCACGTCGCAGGCGCTGTTCACACTGGACGCGGGCGGGTTGCCTCCGGTGCCGGCCGAGCCGGGCCCGTGGGCCGAGCAGGCCGCACGGGTCGCGGTGGCCGCGCTCGTGAAGAAGCTCAACGCGGTGGTGGGCCCGATCATCGAGCAACTGGAGAAGTAGCGCGTTACAGCAACGCCGGTCCCATCCACGGGACGGGTGGGTTGGCCAGGTAGTCGGCGAGCTGGTACGGCCTGCTGCGGTCGGGGACGTGGGGGATGGTCCAGGCGGGGGTGACGCGGATGAGGCCGGTGACCTGGCTGGCGGGGCTGGTGGTGATGTCGGCGATGCCGTCCAGGGGGTCAGGCGTCGGGGTCGGTGTCGGGGTGGGTTCGGCAGAGCCGGTGCCGGTGGGTTCCGGTGCTGGGCTGGTTGAGTCCGGTTCCGGTGTTGGTTCAGGGAGGGGTGGTTCGCTCAGGAGGGGATCTACCGGTGGGGAGGGCTCCGGTGTCGGTTCGGCGGAGACCACGGCGGGCGGTTCGGCGGGGGCCTGGGTGGGCTCGGGGGGTGGGGCTTCGGACGTCGCCAGGGTTGGTTGCGGGGCGGCGGCCGAGGGGGCAGGTTCAGGGGCGGGCTTGGCCGGGGCCTCGGTCGGTGCCGGCGCTTGTGGCGGGTTGGCTGCTGCGGTGTGGGCGGGCGCAGGCCGGTGGTGAGGGGTTGCGGTGGGGGCGGTGGGGGGCGTCGTGTGCGTGGCCATCGGCGCAGGCGTCGGCTCCACGCTGAGAGTCGGGGTGGGGGTGGGGCGCTCGTAGAGGAAGAGCGGGATGGTGAACGGGGTCACCGGTTCGAGGGCTTCGGCCACTGGGGGAACCACGGGGCCGGCCACGAGTCCGACGGCGGCGGCAGCTGCGGTCGTGGTGGTGGCGAAGGACGTCCCTGCCGCGGTGGCGACTTTCGCGATGATTGCGGTGGGGCCGATGCCGGAGAGGCTGGCGGTGCCGATCGAGCCGAGGGACAGTCCTCCCCCGGTGAGGGCGACTCCGCTTCCGCTGGCGGCGGCTGCTCCGCCTCCGGTGACTGCAGCGGCGCCGACTCCGCCGGCGCTGACGCTTCCGGCTGCCGCCGTGGTGGTGCCGACTGCGGTGGTGTCGGGCAGGAGGTGGGTTGCGAGCCAGGCGGGCAGGATGGCGCTGGCCGATTGCGCGACGCGGCGCAGGACGCGTCGTGCTGGGGTGGCGGTGTGGGGGGAGGGCGTGGGGGCGGGGGTGGTGCGGGCGCTGTGGGTGGCGGCGATCGCGGCCAGGGTCGCCTGTTCCTGGGCGATGAGGTTGGTGAGGTTGGCGGCGTGGGCGGGGGCGTCTCGGATGAGGTCGTAGA